>JACQXK010000100.1 GCA_016208765.1 Candidatus Omnitrophota bacterium | reverse complement strand
ACGAGTTTTACCGTAGTACTATACGAGTTTTACCGTAGTACTATACGAGTTTTGGGAAATTAATTTTTTCTAACACATTGAAGTAAAAGAAGTAACAACAAAACGATTTTGACATAGTATTACAGTTATACAATAAATAAAGAAATTTTAAAAATGGAAGATATAAAACCCTTAAAAACCCCTGAAGAAATAAGAAAAATCATCCAAGTAGAGTGTAATTTAGAAGAATTTCCTTATTTTAGGCTTTCTGACAAAAAAGCTAAAAGCTTGGCTGAGATACATTTTAATAGAACCATCAAAACCCTAGAAGGTATTCTATTAGAGCAGACCCTTGCAATTAAGGCTCCAGGCAACTCTGGACTTCCAGGCCCATTTGACCAAGATGTGTTAATTGCTATACAAGAACAGATTAACACAAAAGGACTAAATAATGAGAAGTATCTTCATTTTTCATTGTATAAACTTATCGAAATTATGAAAAAGAACCATTCAGGATGGAATTACCAGGCCGTAAAAGAATCAATTAAGAGAATGGTTGGGACTACAATAGTCTCGGAAAATGCCTTTTATAATAAAGGCATCAAAAAACATCTTACTGATATCCTTCATTTATTTGAAAGAGCTATATTCTATGATGAATGTAAACGAAAAGGGTTACAGCCAGAATTTGAATTTAATGTATTAACACTGAGTGAATGGTTTTTAGCAAATTTAAAAGCCCACTATACCAAGCCTCTTGACATAAATTTTTACTATAACCTAAACCTACCAACCGCAAGGCGGCTCTACAGATGGCTTGACAAAAAAAGATATGGGGATAAGAAAAGTTTCTATGTAGATCTTCCAGAGTTGGCATTGACAATGCCTTTATCTGAACGATATCCATCAGATATCCGACGAGCACTTGAGCCAGCACATCAAGAATTACTACAGAAAAAATTCCTTAAAAAAGTCGACTATGAAAAAGAAAAAAAGACGAAACAGTGGAGAGTGGTGTATCATTTTTCTCCAAAAGTAATTTTTATGGGGAATATGACCCAACCACAGTTTCAGATTGGATTAGATCAACCTCGCTGGCAAAGCCCTCCAACACATATACAAGAGGAAATAAAGAGCTTGATACAAAAACTTGGAGAGAAAGAAGAGAAACTTAAATCAGAGACTTGAAGTCTTAAGCACTATTTTTCTTAAATAAAAGTAACATAAAACCTGGAATAATAATTATGATTAGCCAACCACAGATAAGAGAAATCGTTAACCGGATTAAAAATAACTATTCCCTGGAGAAAATCATCCTCTTTGGCTCTTACGCTTACGGGCAACCCAAAGAAGACAGTGACTTGGATTTGCTGGTGGTAGTAAAGAAAAGCGATTTACCACGCCATAAACGGGCTAGAGAAATTAGAAAACATCTGTGGGGGCTTACCGATACTCCTAAAGATATTCTTGTATATACCGAAGACGAGATAGAAGATTGGAAAGAAGTTAGGCAAGCCTTTATTACTAAAATAATGAACCAAGGGAGGGTTTTATATGAAAACAAAGAATGAGCTAATTAGAGAGTGGTTTAAAAGAGGGGAAAAGGATTTATTAACAGCCACTCATGAGTTGTCTTTTGATAAAGATGCCGTAACTGAGAGTGTTTGTTTCCATTGTCAGCAGGCCGTGGAGAAATTTATCAAAGCTTATATGGTACTCTTAAACATAGAGATTACCAAAACCCACGAAATAGGCGAGCTGATTACGAAATGCCAGGAAAAAGATACTGAGATAGCTGAATTTAAAGAGACAGCCGATAAATTAACTGATTATGCTGTTGAGATTCGTTATCCTGAGGCGCCAGAGGTCCCCACCTTAGAGGAAGCCCAAGAGGCGGTTAGAGTGGCTAAGAGTATAAGAGAGTTTGTCAGAAAGAAGGCAAGTAACCTTAAACAAAAGTAGCAAGAGTGTTTAAAATAAGGGCTAAGGGATAAGGATTAAGGGGTAAGAAAGGGCAAATATAGCTGGGAAAGCTAAACAAAAGTAAGGGGTGTATAGGATATGAGTAACGCCCTGGTGCAGAGAAAAATGGCACTTAGTAGGGTAAATCTGCCAGTAAGCTACCTTACTGAGGAAGAGATAAGGCAGCTTGTTGAGGCCTGCAAGAAGGAGAGAGACAAGCTTTTGATTACGCTTTTATTCCAAACAGGGGTAAGGATCTCAGAGGCGCTGGCGCTTACGCCGGCAGCAATAAGGAATTTTGAAGGAAAGCCGGCCATGGAGATAGTGGGCAAGGGCAGAAAGCTGAGAATGGTGGCCTTGCCGGTGAATTTGAACGAGAAGTTAGAATCTTATGCCTACAGAGCCAAAATTGAGCCTAGGATGAGATTGT
>JACQXK010000099.1 GCA_016208765.1 Candidatus Omnitrophota bacterium | reverse complement strand
TTCAATAACCATAATACGTATTTACGTATTAACTTATATATAAGGATTTCGCTATTAGAGGGATTATATTGCCATAAAAACGCTATTTTAGAGAAAGAACTCGAGTTTAGCAATTAATTTTTGATTTTTATACAACATGTTTGTTTTCTCCTCGGAAAACCTTACTTTACTCGCACTTTAGGCAATAAAATGTAGATATGAATAAAATATCATTTCTGATGAAAAGCTGTATTCTCAAATAGAAAGATTTAACTACTTAATGTAGTTATTAATAATGAGGATAAATATGGTTTACCAATTCAAACAGAAGGTAAAGGGAAAGTACTACGTATTCTTGGGAAAGAATAAAAGGATTGGCGGGCGTAGCGTACGTGTATGGTCCAAATCACTCGGTCCGTTGGAGAAATTTCAAAAGACCATACGCACGCCCCCAGAAAAAACACCAAAGAACGTAAGCGTTCTTGACTTCGGAGGTCCATTCGCTTTCTTCGCATTGGCGAAGAAACTTGGTCTCGTAGATATAATCAACAAACATGTTTCAAAGCGAAAGGAAGCAGTATCAGCTGGTGAATATATTTTGTTGATCGTGCTCAACCGGTGTCTTGATCCATGCAGCAAGCAAGCAATTCAAGAATGGTATATGCGTACTGCACTTCCTCGCTTGCTGAAGATTCCAGAAGAGATGGTAAGGAGCGACAATCTTTGCCGCCAGATGGATTTTGTTGTTCCAGTTGAACGACAGGTGCAAGACACCATTTGCCAGGCACTTATCGAGCAAGAAAAGCTTGATGTAGCATGTTTGTTTTACGATGCAACAAACCAATACTTGTTTGTAGATGAGCACAAGGGTCAAACCTTGGCCCAGCGTGGCGCAAATAAGGCCAAACGTTTTGACTTGCGCCAAATCAATATAGCACTTCTGGTATCGCGTGATGGCGACATTCCACTCCTTCATGATACATACGCTGGGAATGTGCATGACGTTATTCAATTTCGTAAAATCATTGATATGCTCGTGGAGCGTTTTGTGCTATTTTCTAAGCAATGTCAAGATATCACGGTCATTTTTGATAAGGGAAACAATTCTGCAGCAAATCTGCAGGATCTGGCGAAAACTTCTTACCATTTCGTCGGTAGTTTGAAACCATACGATTTTAAAGAATTGTTAGAAATCCCTCTCAAGAAGTATACCGAAGAATATCTTAATAAGCGTGGTCAGATCACGCGCGCACATCGTTTATCATGGCCGGTTTTTGGCGTCAAGCGCATCATTATACTGACATTTGATGAACAAACCAAAGAAAAAAATCTCCACACCTTGCACAACAATATCCGTAAACGGTATGATGCACTCCAAAAGCTACAGGAAAAGATCAATAGGGGACTAGCAAAGGAACGAAAGAGCAAATGGAGAAAACTCGTGAACATAAAAGAAAGAGTAGAAGATATTCTGGACAGTAGAACAACGAAGGGTATTATTCAGTATCGGATCGAAAAAAGTAGCAACAAGGTATCCATCCGAAGATGGATAGACTCTAATGCATGGAAGAAGAAAACAAAGGACTTCGGAAAGAATATTCTTTTTACAGACAAAGACGCATGGAACACAACCGACATTATTGCGGCATACCGCAATAAGGATGCGCTTGAGAAACAATTTCAGCTTATGAAAGATTCACACATTGTTTCACTCGCACCTAATTATCATTGGCTTGACGATAGAATTCGAATACATGTTTTCACTTGCGTTCTTGCATTGCAGCTTATTGCTTTATTGAAACGTCGCTTACAACAGCACAAAATTAATGTTTCTGTTTATGAGGCAATAGAACAACTGCAGCAAATCAAGGAAGTTTCTTTATCAATAGGACAACGACGCGGAACGTATCGTGTATTGACCGAACTGAGCGAAAGCCAAAAGAAATTAGTAAAAGTGTTTGGACTTGAAGAATTTTGTTAATATTAGTATCTACTTTCCGTTTAAACGAATGCGTTACATAGCGGTTTTGACGACGAGAAATCCCACCTGCCATATTTCGGTGCTCAGATTAATTGCTAAACTCAGGATATATAGAAAGAAAACTAAAAGAGACCGGAATAAAAATCGAAGAAAATGCAGTAAGTTTAATAGCCTCAAAAAGTGAGGGGCATCCTTATGTATTGGTTTCCATGTGCTATGCAATAATAGACAGCATGGCTGAAAATGAAAAAAAGATAACAGAAGAAACTGTAAAAACAGCATTGCCGAAGATTTATAATGACTTGGCAAAAGACTTTTTTGCCCCCATGTTCCACCCCCTGACACCAAAAGCAAAAGAAGTTTTGCTAACTTTAGCAAGAAGTATAAGCGGAAAAGAGTTCTCATTTTCAGAAGCTGTAAATCGAACCAACAAAGAAGCAAACTATTTGTCCCCTTATATAAAAGAAATGCTCAGGAAAGGGGTTCTTAATAAGCCGGAAAGAGGCAGGTATGCTTTTTTCCATATATTATTTGTAGAATACTTAAGAGGGAGGGGCGAAGATATTATTTAAGATGAAAAAAAGAAGCGCATTAGAGAAATTTACCGCCTTAACAGCCAAATCAAAATTGACTGAAAAAGATGCAGAAGCACTTTCCATGAAAGAACTTGCAGAAAGAATAAAAGAAGAATAAAGAACATAATCTTTATTAACTCTGCCTCAATAAAGCCCTTCTATGGTAAAGAAAG
>JACQXK010000107.1 GCA_016208765.1 Candidatus Omnitrophota bacterium | reverse complement strand
GACTATACCGAAGCGCAAAGATTACTTGATGAGGCAGAAAGTAAAGCGAAAACTAAAAAATAGCATCTTTAGTTACAAGTTGTTGAGGTATCAAATAATGTGATGATGGTAACGTCGCAAAAGTAAACCTTTTGCGACGTTGGGGTGGTTAGAGATAGAGGGGCGCCGACGGAAGGGAGCTGGGGGAGTTTGGAGTTTTGCGACGTTGGAAAGGGTTTAAAAGAGGGGAAAATAAGGAAGAAAAAAATGTCTTGACATTAGTCAGGTCATATGGTATACTTGAAACGTAAAAGAGATACTAGCTAAACTAAAATTATGAGGAGGGATGGATAATGACATTACTTAATATGCCTATAACAGAAGAAATCAAACAAATAAGAACTTCTTTTGGGTGTTCACAAGAAATTTTAGCGGACATTATAGGAGTTGGAACAAGGACCATTGCTCGTTGGGAACATAATGAGACTTATCCACACCAACTTGCGATAGAAAAAATGAGGAGAGTAGAAAAACTTATCCAGAAACTTTTAGAAGTTTTTGAACGTAAAGAAGCAATAGAATGGCTCAATATGCCCAATCAGTCTCTGGAAGGACGCACTCCACTTAAAGAAATCATGTACAACCCTGAAGGGATTGAAAAGATTATTAATCTCCTAGGAACAATAGAATGGGGAATAATTACTTAATATGCCAAAGCAACGGCCCCATAGTAGGTTAGAAGATCGTTTTCTTAAAATTAAACCTATCCCCTTAAGTAGATCCTGTTACCGTATGGTTTCCCCAAAATACGACGTATTAAATACCAATGGGAGTTTACTATATCCGGGAAGATATAGCAATAGAGAATTCCGTGTATTGTATACAGCAGATTCTCAAGAGGCGTGTTCGCGAGAACTAGCGCGTAAGACAACGATTAAAACAAAACTTATTTATAAAATCGCTGAATTAAATGTAAAGCTCAAGAAGGTTATTGATTTAACGAATGAGCAGAACCTTAAGATGCTTGATATACAAAAAGATGACCTCGTAAGTAATAGCTGGATTCTTACTCAGCACATAGCAAGTTTAGCTTACCAAGAAGGATGTGAAGCTCTTCTTGTTCCGTCTGTAACAGGAAAAGGTAATAATATTATTTTATTTCCAGAGAATTTTACCAAAGATTCTACGCTTAAAAAGACAAGAGAAGAAACTGTATAAACACACAAAGGAGAAGCATGACTATTAGAAAATGTAATAACTGCAAAAAGATCTTAGATAAGGAATCTTATTATACCATTGGCGAGATTGAATATACTATTCCTGGGACTTCTTTTGTTAGACTGGTTACTTACAAGGGTAAAGACTCTCGTAGCAAAGAAACAAGGAAAGAATCCTGGGTTAATTATGCAGACTTGCATTTTTGTGAAGCTTGCTGGAAGAAACTAGAATTTTCAAAGTGGGTAAAGAAATAATTCCTGCCGAAACACCCCACCCAAATAAAATACCTTAACCACAAAAAGAAACCGTTCCGAAAAACTTACCCATTTATCCCACCGGGACAAACAGCGTTTTCTTCCTGTTTCACAGAGGAGCCCTGTTGCACTGCCTCTCTACAGGCGTCAATTCCCGTAGAACTTCCGGTACTATAACAATCACTGATTTGGTTTTTGTCAATGATTGTATGTGTAATAATAATACCAAGTTTAAGTATATTTGTCAATACATTTTTCAACAGTTGTTAACCCCCAAAGTAGGATAGATATTCCATACAACCCTACCTTAAAAACCCCTCTAGAAACGCCAATTAGGGGCATTTTTGGGGCATTCTAGAGGCCTATGCCAACCATTAGATACAAGGGAATTCCGGCAAAAAGCCAGTTTTGCATTTTCCGACGGGCTATCGTCGGAAAATTGCCCTTTAATAACCCTGTAGAGCCACGATTTTCAGGCGAGCCATAGGATATGACTTGCCTTTTCCCGACGAGAAAGATATTTAGAATCTACCTTCTCTCTCCCCCTGGGGGAGAGAGCCCCCGCCTTTGACATTTCGTGGTTTTTTTCTGAGGAATAAATGTCAAGGTCGAGGGAATGTGAGAGGGGGTATAATAGGTGCTTACGATTACAGCAACCACCCAAGGAACTGCGCGGCTTTTTGCCGGGAGAAAATAGAAGCAGGCAAACTCATGATTGTTTATCTTCGGTTACCTTAAGCTTTTATCCAGGTGAAGATAAACAATGATGAGGCAAACTGCTTCTATTTTCTCTATTTAGGTTATTTCCTTACAAAAAGTTTACATAATACTTTTTTATAGGTCAGTTGGGCGATACTGCTATAGGATGTGATTGTCGACCTACTGCGTATAAAAAATATTATGTAAAAGCTAACCACCACAATAAGGGAAAACAACCATTTGAATTACCGCGGATTTCCTTTTTTAAACCGCGCTTGCATTTCGGCACTTAGGGTTGCATAGGAATAAGCGAGGATGAGCGGGTTATGCCAATCTTAAAAGTAAATCTTAGCCTAAGAAAATGAGAGTTGTTTTTATAAACTTATCCAAATACGCAATACCAGCTCGCCCCGTTAGATACTCACCCAAATAAGGATATTAAAAGTTATCTAACGGGGCAAGAAAACACCCGCTCATCCTCGCTCAACTATAGCCCGCTTGGGCGGGCTTTGCAAGCCCAGCCTGCCCGTGCGAAGCCTCCCCGAAGGGGACAGCAGGCTGGGCGCAGCAAAAACCACCCCTGAAAGCACCACCCAACACGTCTAACATTACCGCAAAGCGCCAGCAGGCGACGATTGCCTTCACCACAAACCGCCAGCATACGTTGCGTAACAACACCACAAACCGCCCAGCACTAATAACCACCGCTGCCAGCACTGTCACCCACTTTACTTTCCCCCTATAAACAAATAAATAGTGGGTTACTACACCCGCCGACCCAGGCGGGCAAATGAGCGAGCGCCAAGCCAGAAGGCGGTGCTTTGGCTTATCGGAAGCCAAAGCCACAAGTGAGCGATGGAGTGAAGCCGAGCGACAGCAAGGCTGAACGGTGCATACACTAACCACCCAGCCCGCCCCAGCGGGCGGTCGCATTAAAAGATTACCCTCCCATCTAAATTTTTCTCTTGACAAAGGTCATTACTTTTGTTATACATATCATAAGTATTACTGATTAAAATATTGGATTTGTAAAGAATTTAACAAGGAGGAGAAGATGGCAAAATTAATATCCACAAAAGAGATTGCACAAAAATATAATCTTTCATATCAAATAATAAACCACTATGTAAGAGTGGGACTTTTGCCGATAGCGAAAAGGAATGGGTTTAGAAGATTGTTTGATGAAATAGAGACAAAAAAACGGATGAAAAAAATTATTGAATTAAAAGATAAAGGATATACTCTTGCTTTAATTCGCGACCAACTTGAAGAAGAAGGTAACAAATGAGACGCCAAAGGATAAAATATCTAAATGAGGAAGAGAAGAAGAGATTATTATCAACCCTGGTTGATAGGAAAAGCGCTATTAGGTCTTATATGATGTATCATCTGATGTTAAATACAGGTCTGAGATTATCGGAAACGATATCGCTAAATGTAGGAGATATCCAGGGCAAGCGAATCTTAAGTATTCATGGTAAAGGGGGCCGGGTTAGAGATATTCCGTTGAATAAGGCTATAAGAGAACATACTCTTGAGTTTTTATCTTGGAAAGGTGCAAAGGGTGAGAGTTTAGAGCCTAACGCAGCTTTGTTTTTAAGTAGAAACCATAAAAGGATGTCTAAAAGGGCTGTCCAAAGGAATCTCAAAAAGTGGATCCAGTTATCCGGGATAGAAGGAGATTATTCGCCACATGCTCTT
>JACQXK010000102.1 GCA_016208765.1 Candidatus Omnitrophota bacterium | reverse complement strand
CCGTCATAAATATCGGATGCAACGTTCCTGAAAATGTAATCCCCGGCATCTGTGACATCATGGCTGGTTGACACGGATGAAAAGAGCACAACTTTGTTTTGATTTGCAATCGGCGCGATGGCAAGTGTTACCGAACTCGCAACAGCGCCGAGCACTACTTTGACCTTGTCAACAGATACCAGCTTGTTCATCGCTTGAGTGCCAGGACCTGCCTTTAGCTGGTCATCCTCATAAATCACCCGTATTTTCTTGCCATTGATGCCGCCTGTTTGGTTGATTTCCTCAATCGCTAAGTCGATTCCCTTTTTACAGGCATCGCCATATTGCGACCCTTCCCCTGTGAGCGGAAGGATAGAACCGATTGTGATATATTCAGGTTCCTTTTTTGCACATCCCCACCAGTTGATTGTTAAGAGAATTAATAGAAATACCGCAGTGAATTGTGAAAATCTTTTAATCATTAGAAACCTCCTGTTTTATGCTAAAAGATTTGAAAGGTTATAGACAACCGAATTTTCATAAATTATAACATAAAAAGAAATAAAAGAATCTGTGGATTGAACGTAAAATTTGCGTAAAATCAAATTTACAATAAAATTATTTGACAATATCTCTGACGTCATGTAAAATAGAAATAAGTTCGATTTAACAATTACAAGATAAGATATACCCGATATATCGTGAATTCACATAGATAAAAATAGATTCGTAGCTTTACTTAAATCTAATTATTTTTGACGTAAATACATTGTGAAACGAATTAGGAGTAGAGATGATAGATAACGCCTCTATTTTCAGTTGGAGCAAGAGGAATAACCATCTGGAAACATCTATAGGAGAGGAATTGTGCGATATTCTTCATGTTATTAAAAGTCAAGCCGCCGATTTGAGAGAACCTCAATCCTTTGCAGATTCCTTCTGGCGGGAAGTTATTCATGAATTGATGTATCTCTTCGACGCCGCTGCCGTAGCAGTGCGATTAAATGATGGGTTAAATGATGGGTTTGAAAAAACGAGTATGCTCCTGTCCGAGTATCAAGTAATAGAAAATCTCTTTATCAAGAATAACACAAAGCGACTTGATAATGGAATCACAATGGTTCACATCAATGGTTCAAAATTAGGTCAGTTAGATATCAGTGAATGGTCAGAACAAGATTGGTACAAGCAAACTGTGCAACCTTTACTTTCAATTTTCGATGTTGAATTCTCGAATATAGAAGCCGTTTATGACAGCGCTCTTAAATTCGTTAAAAAAAACCAAGAACAATACGAAGATGTAAGAAAAAGACTCCCCCTTGTAGATAGGAGGCTTTTATCTATTTCTGAAAAATTCGTCATTCCGCTTGTCAAAGATGAAAACGAGGTTGGGGAGATTCACATTTATCTGGATAAAGATTCAAATCAAAAAATGCAATTTTGGCTTTTGAATGATAAACAGGCAAAAGAATTTTTTCAAATCATATACCAATTGTTTACGGCAAAGCTGCATATTTCAGATGCAACGAATCAAAACGATGAAACATTACGCCAATGGAAGATTTTGGATCAACTGAAAGATTTTTTCGAGGAATCTAAAAAATTTTTAGACGAGAATGGTAACTTGAGAGATATCGATGGATTTATGAATGATTTCGTGGCTTATTTTCCTCACATCAGTAGGGCATGTGATAGCATTTGTCACATCGCGGAAGAGAATTTTGTGAAAGCGTTAAAAGAGAGCGAATTAGAAGAGAAGAACCATAAATTGGCGATGGTTCTTGGACAACCCGACGAGCAAAATCCAAAGGATCTGGTCTATTCCTATCTTTTTCCTCTTAAACATATAGAATCCCGTCTCCGTAATGTGCTCCCTTTCACAGATTTAAAGAAAGTATACACCAAACCGTGGCATGCTCATACAAGCTTTACAGGTTACGCGATGCAGACAGGTGTTGCAAGCTATACGGCAGATGGGGACAAGGATATTCGAACTTCCTATGAAAGTGAAACTATAGAGGCGGAACGAAAAGTCCTTGGTCTAGACCCAGGCGAGAACCTTCAAACAGTTTTTGTAATTCCTGTCGTCTATAAAAATTCAGAGCAGGGGGGAAAATCCCTACCGTGGGCCGTATTAGCCCTTTTTATAGAATTTCCTCTTCCAGTCAAGTTAAAACGTAAAATGTTTAGAATTGCCCAGAGACATCGAGAAAGATTTGCAGAAGCGATGCGGGCGCAAGATTTTCACTGGTCCACTTATCGACCTGAAAGGCTTGAAAAGGAACGGTGGATTGGTATAGTGGCAAGCTTGACACACCCTTTCAGGAGCGCTACTTCAGCTATTGAGGTGTATACTAGAGTCATTCTCAGGTTTTTAGAGCATTGTAAAAATGATATGGATGAGTCGACTCGGAATAGAATAATAGATAAGTTAAAACAATCCACAGGGATTTCGTATCCTGAAGGAATTAAGAATATCATCACATATTTAGAAGATGTGCGCGGAGTGAACAAGAGTCAGTCGCAATTTTTTGAAGCCTTAGGCCGATTCGTTCGAGGGGAATTGACAGATTGGAAGGATTTTGAGAAACAGACATCATTAGAATCCTATGTCCACGACATAGATAACTCAGTAACCGGCCGATATATTGCCGAACCCCCGATAGCACCACAATGGCTTGTCAATTTAAATATCGCCCCAATTTCACATTGGCGCTCTTTCCGAGTCATAGAAGAACCCATTTTCAAGTTCATCATCTATGAGTTGATTACTAATGCAAGAAAGTTCTGTTCAGGCGCCGAGGAAATAGCGGTTCAAGTGATGGTAAATCAAACCGGAGTGACCTTTAAATTTACCAATGACATAAATATAGGGAAGACTTATCTGAACAACAAATGTAAGATATGTAGAGAAACGACTTTTTGCTGCGATGTGGACAAAACCGAATTATCTCCCGAGATAATATGCCTTAAATGTTATAATAAAACTCGATTGAATAATCTGAAAGAAAGATGGAAGGAACTCGGACGAGGGCTCTTCTTTGTAAAATTTTTTGCAGAGCATGGTCAACTTTATTCGGGAAAAGCGGATAATGACGCTCCAGAAATCTATACGAGAAAATGTGGGAAACAACAAGGAATAAGACTACACTTTTGGTTCAATATCCCTTTCAAAGAAGGAATTTGTGAATTACTATGAGGATGGTGAAAGATTATGTTGATTGAAGAACCCATATTAATTTTGTTTGGTGACGATAATCCTTCTAGACATCTCGGTTTCCGTATAGTTATAAACGAAATCAACCAAATAGACAATAAAATGAATGTCGTGTGTCATCATTATTGGCGTTTTCGTGAGTCTAATATAGAACTCCAGCCAGACATTCAAGATAGGATAGACAATGCAAGAAAACAAATGGAGCACAACTATGAAACCGCTGTTTATGACTCTGCCATTAAAGCGCTCAATGAAAATCCGTATGACATTGTCGTAACCGACTTAAACTATGAGGATACAGCAGGGCGCGAGCCAGTGACGGGTAAGAATAAGGATGGAATATATTTGGCAGAATACATAAACGCTAAATTTCCTGGTATCGAGACCATGTTGATTACGGCTTATGGTCGTGAACTGACAACCCCTGAAGAAGTTGTCCACTTAACCCAGAAACACGCTATTTCAGAATGGGTGGATACTGATGAAGAAACAAAGGAACAGGATTGGTTCAAAATCAAGGTCGCTCTTCTAAAACTTCTTGAAAGGGTCAAGGATAACAAAGGAAGGATAGTACCCCCTGAATATACAATAGAGAGTTATATCCATCCCAACGGTAATGTCAGACTTGAGATCTATTATCCACGAACTGAGCAAAACTACACGGTCACGTTGACAGAAAGCGAAGGTAAGGTTTTTCAAATACTTGCCAAAAACGCTCGTAAGTATCAGACTAGCAAGCACATAGAAAGCGAACTTACCGAATCTGTCATACAACCACTCGGCGAAGATAGAGACGCAGTTGATAGGTTTTGCGACGCTCTAAGTGAGTCCAGCCGGCAACAGATGGATGCACGGCTTTGCCCTTATGTTAAACCATATGAGACAGACAGAACCCAGTGTGATGAAGTTAAAAAGAAAGACTGCCCTTTACCTTGTTGTATTAAAGAACTTTTTCATGCTGAAAGCCAAGGGATTCCGGCTGTAAGACAACATATTTACAACATGAGACAGAAATTTTCTCAGGTAGGATTAGATAATGTGATGTGGCATGATAGAAAATACGGCTATGTATTACCCGCTAATGTCGAAGTCATAGATTAGAGGAGCAAAATGAACTATACTAATCGCGTTCAAAATAAAAAGATAATGTTATTACCGTAGCCGAAAAAGAAAATGGACGCAGTATAAAGGATTACACGATAGAAAATACTGTTTGAGCTATCATGATCGTTATTTATTAGTCAACGCTATCCTAATTTCAATCCCTCCCAATTTTAGATGCTGATATCCTTTTGCTCGTTTTACTCCTTCGTGGTAAGACGAGCTTTCATTTCATCCTTAGATATTTCCGCATTTTATTGTTTGACAAACAAATTATTATTGAGTATAATATAAGGCATGGAGGTGATACCATGCCACAAAAAATGGAAAGAAAAACCACAGTGACAGTTAGCTTATCAATTTCCGAACTTGAATGGCTAGACTCTTTTGCACATTCTAAAGGATTCAATCGCAGTGAACTTGTCAGAGAATGGATATACAAGACAAAGAAAGAAGCCGATGTAAAAAAGAATGAGGAGGAACAATGATGAAAAAGCAACAATACATTCTAGGATTGAAAGATGGATATAATCTAAAAAAAGAGCAGGTTTTAAATATCGTTTATTCCGCCATCAATAACATGGGTAAAGTAGAGAAATTGAAGCAGACTAAAGCGGGTTGCTTGGTGATAAGGGCAAGCGAAGAAGATGCTTTCTTAATCGCCAAAAACAATCCAGACCTTTTTGTGGAAGCAGACGTAATCCATGAGAAATACTAACCAAAGATTTAAGGGAGGATGTAACGTCCCGATTCATCGGGGCTAAAAAAATTCTAACATGAACCATACCCAAAAAAGATTCATCGTGCTTAAAAGACACGGATTTTACTTAACCACCGCTTCGGCTACGAATGAACTCCAGCCGATTATCGAGCTAAAGAAAGTAAAGACATTACGGACGATGAAGTGCGGGGCGCTCGTGGTTTTAACTACCGACGAAATCGCAGCGTCAATCAACCTCGCCAGCAGGAAGTTCATCGTGGAAGAAGATGTGCTCCACTTCCCTAGCGTGCGATGCGTGACCGACGCCTTCCGCTTTAGTGACCCTCTGCTTCAAAAGGCCGTCGAGTTGAGTGCGGCTCAGATTCCCTTAAAATGTAAGGTTCAAGGCCCAGAGAATGAACCCGTCGAAGCGGCTGAGGTGGTTTTCCAATGTGTCGTTACGGGGATAGCCTTCAAGGGGAAAACGAACACAAGGGGAATCGCCGAAGTAAACGTCATCGGCAAAACATTTCGTATCCTTGTCTTTCCGCATCATGGCTACTGGTCTAAAGATGGCGGAATCTACGACGCGGAAAACAATGACATGGCCATAATACAGCTCGAAAGGCTTTATGCGCCAGGCACTTATGATTGGGGGCACATTGCGATGGAGGCTCATTTAGTCGAAAGCGAATTCAGAGGGCAGGGGATTAAGGTGGGGATTATTGATACCGGGATTCAAGCCGACCCACCGCATGAGGACTTGCGCGTTGCAAGAGGATTAAACTGCGTGACGGGCGATTTCCCTGACAATCAAGAACGGGCTCCGAACAGTTGGAAAGACGATGTTGACCAGCATGGCAGCCACTGTGCTGGCATCGTAGCTGCGTTAGAAAATGAGATTGGCATCACAGGGCATGCGCCCCAGGCTTCACTGTTTGGATACAAAGTCTTTCCAAGAGGCTACGGCGCTTCCTCTGCAGATATTGCCGACGCCATAGATTTCGCTATTGAGGACGGCGTTGACGTTATTAACCTCAGCCTCGGCGCGCGGACAAAGTCCATTACCGTCGAACAAGCCATCCAAAGAGCTTTCGAGGCTGGCATCGTTTGTTGTTGCGCCGCTGGGAACGACAATAGCACGGTCAGCTATCCCGCCGCCTTGAACGTCGAAAACGTGGTGTCTGTAGCGGGCATCGGGAAGT
>JACQXK010000115.1 GCA_016208765.1 Candidatus Omnitrophota bacterium | reverse complement strand
TCCTCCGTTTTTACCGACACGGCTGGCGATACTGCCGTGTTTCTTAAGAGTGCCAAAGATATGCTCCAGATATTTGCGAGAGATATCTTGATGCCGGGATAATTCTCCTAAGTTCAGAGGTCTTAGCATTCAATCACAGAGTTTAAAAAACGAGTCCAAAATGGTTAAAAATCTACTATGGATTTTGGAATGAGGTCATTTTTCTGTATAATAGTACCCCGAAGGGGGTATGTCAGATGGAAAACAATGGTAAAGATACAAGATTTCCAGGTTGGGAGTTATTTAAGAAAATTCAGGTGATAAAAGTTGGCGAAGAACAAAAAGTATTATTGGAAGGGCGTTTATATATGAGCTGGGCGTATAAAGACCGGTTGTCCCCACGAGTAGCAATTGCGCAGTTATATAAATTAGGATTAGCTACTCAAAAAGAATTAGCAGAGGTATTTGATATTCATGTTAATTCGGTATATAACTATACGAGCAAATTTGAGAGGGATGGTATAATTGGATTATTAGATCAACAACCTGGCCCAAAAGAGCCATGGAGGATTGCTCCTGAGGCAAGATTCATGATTTTAGAGGCAGCCTTCAGTAATACAGATATTTCCTATGAAAAAATTGCAGATTTAATTAAGCAAAAATGGAACAAAGAAATAAGTATAAGTAGTATCCGTAGTGTGCTTATTGAGAATGGCTTTAGAAGTCTACCGATAAAGGGGCAGGCTCAAGAATCGCCGACGGACCTTTTTAAAAGAAAAGGTGAAAAACAGTTGGAGTTACGAGATTTTAAAGACTCTGGAGAAATTTCCGATCCTCCAAATTTAGCTCAGGAAGCAGAAGAAAAACAAATAGATTGCGTCAAAGAAGATGAGATTAATCCAGGGGAGAATTTTAAAAAGATGGGATTATCTTTTTATTCTCCGACAGAACGGATATACTTGAATCGTTTAGAGAAAGGGGCATTCAGCGCTTATGCTGGAGGATTGTTATTTATTCCCTTGTTGCAGCAGTATAATTTTGTGCGAACTATAAAGAGGGTAATTGATATTAAAACATATGAAGGTTATACCTTAGGGCAATTATGTTTAACATTGTTATATTGTGATGTCTTTGGATTTAGATCGGTAGAGAATTTCAAAACAGTATACCCTGAAGAATTTGGCATATTGATTGGAAGATCATTGAGTCCAAGTATTTTCACAATACGACGATTCCTGCACAAGGTAAGAAAACTAAAAAAGGGTGAACAGTTGATGGGAGAATTTGGGAAAGAATATTTAACCTCAGGATTAGTTAAGTGGGGTATATTATATATTGATGCACATTTTCTTCCTTACTATGGTATATGCGTTATAAGTATGGGATGGCACGGAGTAAGGCAGATGCCAATGAAGGAAAGTTACAACTTTATGGCAATCGACGATAAATTCAATCCACTAATATTTTTTATAAGGCCGTCTTCCGAAGATTTAATAAAAAAGATACCTGAGCTTATACTAAAAGCGAAAGATATAGCTAAAGAAGTTGGGATAGCCGATGACAAACTAATAGTAGTATTTGACCGAGAAGGCTACAGTGCAGAATTATTCAGGGAATTCAACGATAAACTTAATGCGACATTTATTAGTTGGGCGAAGTATTTTGATAGTTGGAAACCGAAGATAAAAGAGGAGCAGTTTGATAAAAGTGTAGTAGTAAATTACGAAGCACAAAAGAGCGAAGAGATAAAATATTTTGAAGCAAAAGATAGAATAATGAAAAAGTATGGGAAAGTATGGGCAATAGTAATACAGAGTGGGAGAAAGAAGAAGCAATCAGCGATTTACACAAACGATTGGGAGCTCGAAGCAGATTTAATCATCCAGTTAATTTGCAGAAGGTGGGGACAGGAGACATTGATTAAAACGCTGAGATTAGATCACCGGATAGATTATTTTCCCGGTTATGAATCCGAAGAATTAGAGGAGCAACCGATGGTAGACCATCCAGGGGTAATGAAATTAAAAAGAACTAAGGCGAATCTTGCAAAGGAGTTACACAAATTGAAGTCAGGCTTTGCGGATATATTATTAGATAAAGTATCTGAAGAAATAAATTGGCGGGAGGTAGAAGAGAAGAAAATAAAAACATTAGCTGATATTCAAACAATAAAGACACAGATGTCATTAATCGATCTGGAGATTGATAAATTACCTGAAAAGGTAAAATTTGATGAGGCGCACAAAGGAACAAAATTAGTTGAATTTGATTATGAGAAGAAACGATTTCTGGATTGTATAAAGATATTCAGTTATACAATACAGAAAAAGGCGTGTGAGGTTTTAAGTAAGTATTATGACAATCCGAAAGATGTGTGGCAAATATTAGGAATGATAGTACGCAGAGGAGCAGAGATAAAGTTAAAAGGGAATATACTCACAGTTAAGTTAAAAAAGTTTACGAACGAAGTAGTAGAATATGCGGCACGACATTTGTGTGAAGAATTGAATGAAATGGCCCCCATTACGCTGGATAAATTCGGTTTTCGGTTACAATATGAAGTCGAATAGGAAAACTAACCCACAAAAGATTCATTTGAAATGGCATAAGGCCGTGATTGAATGCTAAGACCTCTGAGGTTATTTTTGTTCGAAGGCGATTGCGCTTTCCAGACCATGTTATAACTTCTTTAGTTAGAATGGGTCTTTGGGCAATGCGCCTATCAAGACATTGTTTTGACAGGGCCGATAATTCAATCTCAGCCATATTCAACCAACTGGCTTTCTTGGGAGTATAGACCATCTCAAAACGCTGTGATAACGCAAAAGCTTCCGTTGCGTCAAAAACATCGTAAAACGAAGAGGGGGTATGCGTATTTAAATTGTCCTGAACCAAAACAATCTTTTCGACGTCGGGATAACGCGACGCTAAAGATTTCATAAATTCGGCATAATCTTTTTTGGTTTTTCGTTCTGTAACTTTAACAATACGGTGTCCAGCCAAAGGTTCAACAGCCATAAGAACAGCACATATTCCGTTACGTTTATAGTGATAATCCTGACGTTCAACGCGTCCCTGTTTCATGGGGATCGGTATCAAGACATCACCCAGCAACTGACATGGTCGTTCGTCAAAACAGATAACCGGCCGGCGAGGATCGTAGGGTTGCTCATAAACATCAAGAATCTGTTCCATTCGCCAAAGATATTCGGCCGTTATTGTTCCAACGCAACATTGCTTTTTTAAGTGAGGCTTAAGTTCGTTTTTTTTAAGATATTCTCAACGCTTTTATACGAAATGCTATTGACAATATTCAATTCCACAACCTTATCTGCTAATAACCGTAGCGTCCATCTGCTTCGACCTTCTGGCGCTTTGGAACAAGCTATTGCTGTAATCTTCGCCTGTTGTTTCCCGCTGAATTTCGGCGGTTGCCCAGACCGCGGCTGTTCATTCAACGCCGATTCTAAGCCTTTGGCAGCATATCGCTGGCGTATGCGAAAAATAGTATTCATCGCAACATGCAAGGCTTCTGTTATCTGGGCGTCTGTCTTTTGTTCATCGGCCATCAACAAAATATGGCAGCGTGTTAATTTCC
>JACQXK010000114.1 GCA_016208765.1 Candidatus Omnitrophota bacterium | reverse complement strand
GCAGTATAAATTACAGAAGGCAGAGGAAGAAATCTTGAGATTGGCAATGGAATCAGTAAAATACGCAAAAAAACTCTGCCAGGATATAGAATTTTCACCAGAAGATGCCTCACGCACTGAAAGATTATTTTTATATAAGGTCATTGAGGCCGTGATTGGTGCGGGTGCAACTACAGTAAATATCCCGGATACTGTGGGTTATGCTGAGCCAGATGGATACGGTGACTTAATTAAGGCAATAAAGGGAAATGTCCCCAACATAAATAAAGCAATCATCTCTGTGCACTGCCATAACGATTTGGGTTTAGCAGTAGCGAATTCACTTTCTGCAGTAAAAAACGGTGCCAGACAAGTTGAATGCACCATCAATGGAATCGGTGAACGTGCGGGGAACGCCTCGATGGAAGAGATTGTTATGGGGATAAAGACCCGCAAGGATGTATTCTCTAATGTCGAAACGCAGATTAATACCACACAACTTTATAAAATTTCCCGTTTAGTAAGTAAACTGACGGGTTTCGTAGTTGCTCCTAATAAGGCAATTGTCGGCGGTAATGCCTTCAGACACGAAGCAGGAATTCATCAGGACGGTGTCTTAAAAGAGCGTTCTACTTACGAGATTATAAAACCAGAAGATGTAGGTTTTACTGGTACGGGTATTGTATTGGGTAAACACTCAGGTAGACACGCCCTCAATGAGAGATTAAAAGAATTAGGGTTTAACCTCACTACGGAGCAACTGGATAAGGTGGCTATGCGTTTTAAAGAACTGGCAGATAAGAAGAAAACCGTATTCGATGATGATTTAATCTCCATAGTGGAAGACGAATTCAAGCCAATTAAACCCATCTGGAAGTTAGATAGTTTTGTTATCAATTCAGGAACAAAAGTAACTCCTAATGCAGAAGTTGCATTGGAGTATAAAAATAAAGTCCTTTCTGTAAAATCTACTGGAGACGGACCAGTAGATGCCTGCTTTAAGGCAATAGATAAGATTACTGGTGTCAAAGGAGAACTGCAGGATTATCGCATTGAGGCAGTTACCAAGGGAAAAGATGCATTAGGCGAGGTCAGCCTCAAATTGAAAGCCAAAGGTAAAATGGTAACCGCACGAGGCTCAAGCACCGATATTATTGAAGCATCAGTAAGGGCGTATATTAATGCTCTTAATAAAATAGAAAGTCTTTAGTCCCTCCTTATAATGGATAAAGAATCTACCGCTGTCCAAATCTATGGCCTAATTGGTTATCCTGTCATACATAGCTTTTCACCCGCAATGCATAATGCTGCATTTAAAGAATTAAATATTCCGGCGGAATATAGATTATTTGAAGTAAAACCTGAAGAACTGGAAGAATTTTTATTAGGGAATATCCCGGTCACGGATACGCAGGGAAAATCCTTTTCTTCTCAGGAAATATTGGGTTTTAATATCACTATCCCGCATAAAGTAAGGGCAAAAGAGATATTGGAAAGCAAATTTCCCGTCACTGGTTTGGGAAAGACCCTTCCTTATGTTAAAATATCAGGTGCGATAAATACCGTAAAGAGAAAGGCAGATGGTGCATTAGAATATATAAATACAGATGTTACAGGTTTTTCTAAGTCTTTAAGGGAAGATTTAAAATTTAGCCCGAAAGATAAGAATATACTTTTAATTGGATGTGGCGGTGCAGGCAGGGCAGTGGTTGCCGGTTTGGTCTGGAAGGCGCCACACCCTGCAAAAATATATATATACGAGTGTAACAATGAAACAGTGGAATCTACGCGAAAACATTTTGAGCAGTTTACTGTTTTGAGCAGGGAAATAGAATTTATATCAAGCGAACAAATACCGGAAGTAATAAAAAAGTGCGAGTTATTAGTTAATGCTTCTCCTGTTGGGATGAAAGAAAGTGATGGTTCCGTGATAGATAAAAATTTACTCCATAAGGACTTATATGTCTATGACTTAGTATATAATAGGGAAACTCAGTTAATCAAGGATGCAAAGTCACAGGGAGTAAAGAACGCAGTAAATGGTTTAGGTATGCTTTTATATCAAGGAGTGGATGCGTTTGAATTATGGACGTGTCAAAAAGCACCTGTTGAAATAATGCGTAAGGCATTGATAGAGGCACTTTCTAAATGATAAGGGAAATATTCATTTTTATCTTTGGTTTGGTTGCGGGCAGTTTCCTGAATGTATGTATTTATAGGATGCCTCTGGGT
>JACQXK010000120.1 GCA_016208765.1 Candidatus Omnitrophota bacterium | reverse complement strand
GTCAATTCCATAGATAGCATAATAGCCGCAACTGCCTTAAGCTTTAATTGCAAACTGGTAACCTGTAACGTCAATCATTATAAGATGATTGATGAACTTGTCCTATGGAAACCTTATGATAAATAAGCTTTTCGCGACAGGGATCACAAGTCAGGGGTAAGGTGAAAGAGGTATTTGTAGGTGAAAGTACTCGTCGTAATTCCTACATATAACGAAAAAGAAAATATCCAAAAATTGGTAGAAAAAATACTCAACCTCGATCTCAACCTTTCGGTTCTGATTATTGACGATAATTCACCTGATGGAACGGGTGAGATTGTCGATAAATTAGCAAGAGAATATTCTTCGGTTAAGGTTATTCATCGTTCCGGCAACCCCAGTGAAGGGCTTAGCCGTAGAGACGGCTACCGCTATGCTATAATAAATAATTATGACTATATCATAGAGATGGATGCGGATTTCTCCCATGATCCTGAAGAGATACCTAAGTTCTTAGAGCAGATTAGGGGGTGGGATGTGGTAATCGGCTCACGGTTTATCGAGGGAAGCAGGCAGGTCGGACGAAGTATTTTCCGGAGCTCGGGAAGTTATCTGGCAAACCTTTATATTCGTAACATGTTGGGTATAAAGGGTATCTATGACTGTGCTTCGGGCTATCGCTGCTATAGAAGAAATGTCCTCGAAAAAGTAGATTTAAGCGAAGGGAGTTTTACCGGTCCTGCGTCATTAATTAAAACACTGTTCCGATGTTACCAGTCGGGTTCCCGGATAAAAGAAATGCCGATTACTTACCTGGAGAGACAGCTTGGTAAATCAAAGAAGAGCGGTCCTGGATTTCTCATGGAGGCACTATGGACGGTTTTTAAGTTGAGATTTAAAAAATGAGGAATAGAATTTTTAAATTTGCTAAACTAATCTTTCCGTGTATCGTTACAATTACCATAGGTTTTATTCTCTTTAAGAGAGTTGATCTTACCGATTTCCGGTTATCATTTTCAAAGGCAAATTTTCCGTTTTTACTTTTAACCGTTGTCTGTTCGGTTTTCTATACTTTATTTGTTTGTGTGTATAAATATAAATACACACTTCGTTTTTTGGGTTACGATATTCCGACGAATGAAGCGAGAATAATCAGATTAGGAAGTTTACCCTTGAAGTCCATTACACCGTTTAAGGCAGGCGAATTTTTTAGGGCGATCTACCTCAGAAAGAATTTCGATATGCCATATGAAAAAGGAATTTACTCTATCTTTTTGGGTTATTTGCTAAGATCTCTCGTCTTAGGGATATTTATCCTTGCCGGATGGTTAGGAAGCATTATAGGCTTATGGGTTGGTTTGTTAGCTGCTTTATCGGTTTTTGTGCTGACTGTTTTCATATTTGGAGTTAAAAATTTCAGGTTGCTTTTTTACTCTTTTTTGTCCGAGTTATGTTTATTTCTGAACTATTTTATCGTGTTAAAGGCGTTTAATATTCAAATTCCATTGACGAGTGTTTTCTTTTTCGTCCCGATGATTTTATTCATGGAAAGTTTACCGATTAGTATAGCAGGCTTAGGAATACGAGAGGGGGCGTTTATTTTATTTTTTTTAAATGAAGCAAGCGCCGGGAAGCTTGTTGCTTCCGGTATTGTTGCTTCGTTTGTTAATGGTTTAATACCGGTTTTTTTAGGTCTACTCTTTATGAGCAGATTTATTACCGAATTTGCATTCAAGAAAGAAGCGGTCGGCTTAAATCCCGGAGGGTATTTACGAGAAGAAAAGGTCAAGAGTAATGAATAAGATTTCCGTAATAATTCCTGCTTACAATGCCGAAAAAACTATTGAAAAATGTTTAGAGTCCGTTTATGCAGCCATACACACGGTTAAATTGTCGGATAACTCTAAAGAATGCGAAGTAATTGTTGTTGATGATTGTTCTACCGACAATACGGTGGAGATAATAAAGGATTCCCCTTCTAAGGTTATAAGATTTGATAAGCATTTAGGCGTATCTACTGCAAGAAATACAGGAGCTAAACAATGCAGCGGCGGGATTATTCTCTTCTTGGATTCCGATGTCATATTCATAGAAGATGGACTGAAAGAATTGAATGAATCGTTTGAAAAATATCCGGATACGGATGTTATACAGGGGGTTTATACTAAGGATACCACTTTTCAGAATCCTTCTGCCTTGAGTAGAAATTACTATAAATATTATCAAACATCGAAGATAACCGGCGATTATATTTCCGGGATTAACAGTTGCTGTTTTGCGATTAAGAAAAAAGTCTTTGAAAGTGTTAAAGGGTTCGACCCTGCATGGGAAAGAGTCGAGGATGTTGAACTTGGTTGGCGTCTGGTAAAGAATGGATATAAGATTCTGTTAAACAAGAGGTTACAGGTTAAACACAATAAATACTATAGCTTCATTGGGTTACTGAAGGCTGACTTTAAGAAGGTTTACGCAAAGATGAAATTGTTGTTAAGCACTTATTTTCAAAGAGATGCATCTCGTAAAGGCGAAAAACAGGCACAGGCTAAAATAACCTTTTCCTTGAATAAAATGAAAGACATGCTTGCTGAATTCTCGAGTGTTTTCTTGTCCGGATTAATTATCATGGAAATTATCGGTTTGGCAATATCGAGGAATTTTTTTTTCTACTATCTAATTCCGGTTTCAGCAGCTATCTTTATACTTTTGAATCTTAACTTTTTGATTCTAATCAAGAGGGATAAAGGTTTGATGGTCACTATTAAATGTCTTTTTGTTTATTATTTTGAGATGCTTATCGCTCAATTTGCGATCCTTAAGGCAATTTACGATTACTCTCTTAAAAGATATTATAAAAAAGGCTTCTTCAGGGTTTAGTGTGGGTATAATAGTGTGCAGATATAATAAAGTCTCCCTCTGGCAAAGATATACTCTTGTCCCCCCTTTGGCAATGGGGGGTGAGGGGGGATTTTAAGAACAGATGCTTTCTTATGATAAAGAACTGAAGCCGTTAGCCCGACAGCTCAGAAAACAGATGACGGATGCGGAAAATCTACTATGGCTGGAATTGAGAAGGAAGCAATTGAAGGGGCATCAATTTTATAGACAAAAGACTATAGGTGATTTTATAGCTGATTTTTACTGTCCAATCCCCCTAAATCCCCCTT
>JACQXK010000119.1 GCA_016208765.1 Candidatus Omnitrophota bacterium | reverse complement strand
TCTGCCGTCTACTGTTTTACAGTATCGTGTTCGCCCATAAGCAAACACGCCTGCATACCGGGGGTTGTGAAGTACTTCTAAAACTCTTGCACTATCCAACTCTCCCCAAACTAAATCTCCTTTGTTAAAACCACGTCGAATGCGGCGAGGAAATTTCAGTCCTTGTTTTTTAAAGACTTTCACTACAGAACGAGCAGAGCCAGCACGACGAAATGTTTCAAAAAATACCTGAATGCTTTGGCGGACTTGTCTGTCGGGATCAAAAACAACTTTATCCTTAGGATCATAGACAAATCCTACCGGCAAGGGCACTTTAAGCTCTCCTCTGCGAACTTTGTTTAAAATTCCTCCCTGAAGTCTGGCTCTTATCGCATGGAGCTCTGCTTCACTCATCGTGCCCTTAAGCCCGAGCAAAAGTCTATCGTTGAAATCTTTGGGATTGTAGATACCCTCCTCATCAAGAATCAATGTATCGCTCAAAGCACAGATTTCTATCAGACGATGCCAGTCCGTAGAATTTCGAGCTAAACGAGATACTTCAAGCCCCATCACGATACCAGCATGTCCCATGCCAACTTCGCTTACCAGTTTTTGAAATCCTTCTCTATCTGTTGATGCACCAGACTGCCCCTGGTCTTGATCTATTACTATCACTCGCTCCAAAGGCCATCCTAACGCTACTGCCCGTTGGCGAAGATCATACTGACGCTTAGTACTTTCTGTATTTTCATATACCTGTTTAAGCGAGGACTGTCTGATATAGAGGTATGCATCCCTCCTTAAATGCTCTGGTTTTACTTTTCTGTGATACTCAGCCACTTCTACTTTACCTCCCTTCGATTGGCTAACATTATATCTGCCAGCATGGTTACTAACTCTAATTTCGGTTGCCATGTTTTGCTCTCTGCGTCTTCTTTCTCTGCAAGATTTCCTTGACCGCTGCTGTCTATGTCTGCTTTACAATTCAGCCAGCTTTTTATCCAACAGGTCATTCCCTTGTGAATCAATAGAAAAAGCCCATTGCGATTGCAATTGCCTTCTATCTCACAACTTCCTCCTGACACAAGACGTCGGAGATTTTCATACTCGGTTACCAGATCAATATCTGGTAAAATCAGGTAACTCTTCTCCGTCGCTTCCTTTTTTTCCCCATGCGGGCCACACCACGTTCTATACTACGCGGATGTACTTTGATTCCAAATTTCTCAGTAACAAGTGCCGCAAGATATGGCGACTGCCATCTTGGCTTTATCTCTATGGATTCCAGGATGAAATCTATTACTTCCTGGGAAAGTTTGTGTCCCATTTTGGGCCCACCTTTTCTTGGGATAAGCCCGATCAGACCTCCTTTCTTAAAATCTTTCTGGATTTTATAAAAAGTGGGACGCGAAAAACCAAAAACTTCAGAGGCTCTTGCAACACTCCAACCTTCTATTTCCACACGACGAAGCATTTCATATTTCACTTGGACTATGTCGTTTGGATCAAAGAAGTCGTTACTCTTGAAAAACTCATCTCGAACGCTTTCTGCTCTTGCATTGAGGACTCTCTGTTTTTTTAGGATTTTTAATTTGCTTTCATTAGTATTGTTGGTTGACATATCCTCCTTCCATTTAGATGGCGTAAAATTTTATAGAACTTCATACAACTTTGCGTATATTTTCATTATTTTTCGAAAACTTTCCTTCCTTTCATTTTTGCAAATGCTTAAAATTCCTAATAATGCTAACGTTTTTTTCTCATTTTATATGCTTCCTCCTTATTGTTAGTATTATTATGTCAAAATCAATCTATTTGTCAAGGTATTTTTTGAAATTTTTCATAATATTCTACGGCATAATCTCCTTTACATTTACGGCATAATCTCCTTTACACTTTATCTAACTCTTATTCTTTCGATTTCCATCCTGCAAATTTTGAATCAGTCGCATTAATTCCAGAAGGTCTTCGACCCGGAAATAAGACCGGCCTTGAGAAAAAACGACAAAAGGATCTTGTGGCCCGATATCTGTCCATTTTGCTGGAAGGCAGCGCAGCTTTCCTCTATTATCCTTATAATAAACATAATCCTCGGCCCAATTATTGCGATATGTTACTAATTTGAACCGACGTCCAAATAGAGGATGAAAGGGATGAGTCACCCGAAAAGTTCTTCTTGAATCGTCACTATCGGGTGCATTTGAATGTTTGATAGAACGGAATAGCGGAACGTTTTGTGCAGACTTTGAAAAGCCTCTTGACTGCTTATTCCTGGAAAAATCCTGAAGAACTGCAACCTATTATTTCAGCTTTGCAGAGTGAATATAATGATCGCCCACATCAGGGAGTAGAGTTG
>JACQXK010000036.1 GCA_016208765.1 Candidatus Omnitrophota bacterium | reverse complement strand
TCAAGAGGGAGTTTATAACATTTTTGGTGCTTTTGCAAGAATTTTCTTGCTGATAATGGAATAATCCTTGTTGTTACTGGGGCTGGCTTGCAACGCTCTCAATTCGTTAAAAAATAGGGGATGTGTCCATACATTTCCCATCAATAGAACCGCATTTAGTTTTTAATTACTTGCAGTTCAACGGAAGTTCCCCTTAAAAAGCGAGCACAAATATTACATAAGTCCTTATTTTTCAGGTAGTTTGCGTTGTTTATGAAGATTTTTTCTTGTGTCTACATTTATCCCTTTATATGGCAATACAGATGGTAGACAGATACCCAGCTTTTCTAATAATACTTGTGATTGATCCCTTGGAACTGGAATCTTCCAGCAACTTTCTTCTTGTCCCTTTATCTCTATTTTCATAGAACAAAGTGTTGTTAATTGTTTAAGCCCTTCTTCAACGGTCAAATCTAATTCTTTCCATTTATTCTGTAATGCCCTAACTATCATGTATGCTAACATTATTGAAAGAACATGTCCCCGTGTATTTCTTTCTGTTCGTACAAATACAGGCCGTATTTCCAGGTGTTCTGTCTTACATGTCCGAAATGCTGACTCTACCATACTTAAATCCTTGTATCGTGCATATATTATCTCTTTGTTAGCTGATTCTTTAGGCAAGCTTGTTTTGAGAACATAACACCCATCCAAAAGCGATTCTTCCTTTAAGGCTTCCTTATCTACTACGACACTCAATCTCTTCTCATTTGCCTCTATGCTCACCCACTTATCTATCGAAAGCAATCCTATCTTTTTGTTCATTCTTGTCATAGCCTTTGAGATCTTTGCCCGAGGATGCTCTTCTAAATATTTATTTGTTTTTTCCACAAGTTGTTCTATTTTCTTTTGTTTGCTTAACCGATTCATTTCCATTTCACCTGCTCGTCCTGGATTTCGTCTTAATATGTATCGTATCCCTTCTTCCTCTATCTCGCACAGATTAACATCAAATATTGACATCTGAATTAGTCCTTTCGTTATTAATCCTTCAATCTGTACCTTCGTTAGAGCTGTAATATAATGAAACCCTTCAGGCAATGTCTTTATCTGTGCCTTCTTTATCATTCCCCTGTCGCCAACCATGGTTACTTTCGAACACCCAAATCTCTCTGCTACTTTTTTAACCTGTGAATAAAATGTTTCTGTATCTTGAGTATTCCCCTTAAATACTTCTGTTGAAACAGGCTCTCCTAACTCATCACATAATAACTCTATTACTATCTGCTTTCCCCCTTTTTTCTTGTCTCGATTATATCCATAGTCAGCCAAGGCATTTTTTTCTCCTTCTAAATAGCTGCTTGTTACATCATAAAGAAATAACTCAGGCAAATTCTTGCCTCGCCTGGCTAAAAATAGCCTCTGTTCTATTTTATCCTGATTGTCGCATAACCAGCCTAAATTATCATAAAGGCTGTCTTCATTAAATCCTTTTTCTATCCCCAAAATGTCACATGCCGCATGTGTTTGGGCTAATCTAACAGCTGAAAGCCTTGAACCCTGATTTATTACCCTTGCAATTATCTGCCAAAGAGCCAATTTGCTCTCGTGACTATTCCCTAATGCTTTCTCTATTCCCAGCTGCTTTGCAGTGTTGTACACACACAAAACTGCCCCTATTGAATGACCTTCCTTGATTGTTACTGATTCCTTAATAGAACCAAGAACAGTAAGCGATTCCTTGTGTTTTAAGGCAAGTTTCATGGCAGCTATCTCTTCTGGGCTACAATGAGACAAATTAGCAATAGTGCGTTTTTTGACCTTACCATTTTCTCGATATGACTCTCGCAAGAGGATGGAATCATAAATTTTCTTGTTTGTTTTTGCCATAGGCTTGTTTACTACTATATGCATGACCACTATTATACACCATATTCTTATATTTGTCAAGTAAAAAAATAAATTATTTTAATAATAGCGGTGTCTACAAATCCAACGGCTAATTAACTCTAACTCCTTTATTAATAATATGTTGGGGGAATATTGAGGGGGAACTTCCGGTTCAAAGGATTAAGCAAAGTATCTTCTATTTTCCTTTTCCTTGTCTAATATTAGCCTCGACCAGCTTATTCTCCTGAATCATTTCCTTCTTCTCTTCAAATCCCGAGGGACCGCCTTTCGTAAATTCTGGTGCTCCGTTAGCCATACGTTACCTCCTTTCTATGAATTTCACTTATTTGATCTGACAACATAGCGTCTGTACGCCTCGCAAGATATTAGCATGAATAAAACAGTGAGACATGTAAAAGTTATCCACACTCGCCAAGGTTCTACGATAGTGTGCCATAATGGGTTGCTACAATAGACAATCATTGCGACCGCCATGGTGACAATCATATTTCCATAAAACTGTGAATATCGAAAATTTTCGTCAAGTGCAGTATCGCCTATCTGTGAGGCTTTACCAATTTGTCGACAGAGACATTCTTGAATTATCGCCCAAGTAAAGGTGTTTTGTATAAGTCCTACAAATAGTGCCACCAAAATGAGACCAAGCCATGCCGCCGCAGTAGAATTGGCATGAATTGCTGCTGAAAATAAATCCTGAAGTGGCTGAATATCATATGACAAAGCGAAAAGAGTTGCCAAACCTGGAAGTAGATATGCAATTAATAGACCGAATGTGGTTTTAGTGAAATTTTCCATATTGTCCTATTCTTGCCACATAACGACAAAAATCACTGGTGGGCTACTGCCCATCCAGTGCATTTTTTGTTGTTAGACTTCCTTTTTCTATCTTAACCCAAGTTCATGAAAACACTACCAATTAATGCTGGGTTTTGCGACTATTAAAAATTAACTCTTGTCATATCAATGGGTTACATATTCAGGTTTTCAAAAATTGGCTTTGTAGTGCCAAAATCTCACTAAGCCATG
>JACQXK010000105.1 GCA_016208765.1 Candidatus Omnitrophota bacterium | reverse complement strand
TGCCCTTTCTCTTAATCTCTGATTTTGATACTTCGAAAAAAGGATTCCCTTTTATAGCCAAGGCAACCATCTTATATCGGTCTTCAGCATCAATTAAATCTCTCTCCTCCTTATGAGGAGGTAAATATGCAGGAACAAAAATTAACCTGTCTAAATTTAAAATCCGGCACGCCTCCTCACCTAATATAAGATGGCCGATATGAATGGGATTGAATGTGCCACCTAAAATACCTATCTTCATAGAGAACTTGTTAGGTTTTAGGTATTAGGTTATAGGTGTTAGGTAAATACATAAAAACCAAAAACCTAAGACCAAACACCTAAGACCTAACCTGTCCATTCCCAAAAATAATATACTTATACGTCGTCAGTTCCTCTAAGCCCATAGGGCCACGAGCGTGAAGTTTATCAGTGCTTATGCCTATCTCTGCGCCCATTCCAAATTGATTCCCATCAGTAAAACGCGTAGAAGCATTTACGTAAACACATGCTGAGTCAACCAGCCTTAAGAATTCCAAGGCATTTTCGTAATTATCCGTAACGATAGTATCGGAGTGATGGGAGCCATAATAATTTATATGCCTTATGGCCTCCCTTAAATCATTTACCACTTTCACAGACAGAATCAAATCCAGATATTCACTAAAATAATCTTTTTCGTTCGCCTTCTTTACCCCTTTGGCTATCTTTCCTGTCATACTACAGCCACGGATTTCTACGTCCGCTTCTTTAAATTTTTTAATCATCCCAGGGAGAAATATCGCTGCAATATCCTTATGTACAAGCATACTCTCCATGGCATTGCAGACACCTGGCCGCTGGACTTTAGCATTAAAGCATAAATTCTGCGCCATATTTAAATCCGCCCATTCGTCAACATATACATGACAGATACCTTTGTAATGCTTTATTATCGGTATACGCGAAGACTTCATCACCTGATTAATTAGACCTTCTCCACCGCGAGGAATAACTAAATCAATATAATTATTTAGTTTCAATAATATATCCACAGCCTGTCTGTTGACAGTTGTAACCATATTCACTAAATCTTGCGAGAGCCCGGATTTCTTTATTACCTCTTTAAGCATTTGATATATTGCGAGATTAGAATTTAAGGCTTCGCTTCCACCCCTTAAGATTACAGAATTCCCCGATTTGAAACAGAGCCCAATACAATCAGCAGTAACATTGGGTCGTGACTCATAGATAATCGCAATTACACCGATAGGCACACGCACCTTATGTATCCAAAGCCCATTGGGCCTGCGCCAGGCCTTTATCACCTCGCCCACTGGATCATTTAATTTAGTTATCTCTAGCAAAGAATCTGACATTTCTTTTATTCTTTTGGTATTAAGAGCAAGCCTATCTATAAAAGCGCTGGATAACCTTGCGGCACGAGCCTTTTTAATATCCTTTTTATTTGCCTTAAGGATAGAGCTTTTCTTACTAATCAAAACCAAGGCCATACTTTTAAGGACTTTGTTCTTCGAGGCCGTTGATACAGTCGTCATAGACCTGGAGGCATCCTGAGCTCTATTTGCTATACTAGTAAGTTCCTCTTTTATAGCCATATCATTTCTCTTCCAGGATAACTATATTATCGCGGTGAATTATCTCTTTATCGTAGCGCCTACCTTTAACCTTATCTAATTGTTTACTGGAAAGGTTAACCTTACCTCTGGCGAATTCGCGATTCTGGTTATCCGTTACTTTTACAATATCGCCACTCTCGAAGATGCCCTCACAGGTTATGACACCTACTGAGAGTAAACTCTTCTTATTTATAAGCGCTTTTTTTGCGCCATCGTCAACTGTGATTTTACCTTTGGGTTTAGTGCCAAAGGCAATCCAGCGCTCTCTTGCCGCCAAACCCTTCTTAGGCACAAATAAGGTTCCGACCTGCGCCGGGTTTTCTATGGCGGATAAAATCACATTCTTATGTATACCGTTGGCAATTACGCAAGGAATTCCCGAATCTACGGCAATCTTGGCTGCTTCAATCTTAGTAATCATTCCGCCAACGCAGGTCTTTTTAGTCGTCGGACAGGCAAGCGCCTTTATTTGAGATTTGATTTCATCTACTACTGTAATAACTTTTTTATTTTTATCTAAAAGGCCATCCACATCTGAAAGGATAATCAAGAGGTCAGCATTAATAAGAGTGGCTACAAGTGCTGAAAGCCGATCGTTATCTCCAAACTTAATTTCTTCGGTTGATACTGTATCGTTTTCGTTAATAATAGGTATGAGGCGTTGAATTCTATATTTGCGATATTCTAATAACGCTAACAATGTGTTCTTGGCGTTCAAATAACGCTTTCGGTCATAAAAATCTTCCCACGTTAAGAGAATTTGGGCGGCAAAACAATCCGAACCACCAAAAACTCTCCGGTATGTATTCATTAATTCATTCTGACCTATAGCTGCCGCTGCTTGTAAATCACCTAATTTCTTCGGCCGTTCTCTCAATCCCAATAAATGCATACCTAATGCAATCGCCCCAGAAGATACTATAATTACCTCTTTGTTTGCTTTTACTAAATGAATAACTTGGCGAACAACATTATCAAATACCGCAAAGTCTAAAGTATTATCAGCAGCATAGAAAAGACTGCTACCTACCTTTATGACAATTCTCTTATAATCTTTTGCTAATGGTTTCAATTAATTCCTCTAAACCTTCTCCTGTTAAAGCAGAAATCGGAAAAATTTCTTTTTTGAACCCAGCACCTTCCTGTGTTTTTCCCTCAGATGAGCGTGAGGAAAGGTGCGGGGTCAATTTAGCTTTAAATCTCTCCAGATTCTCTTGGGTACCAGGTAAGTCCATCTTATTAGCAACGATAATCTGGGGTTTTTCTTTTAATTTGGTGCTGTAGAGTCTTAATTCTCTATTTAAAGAACGATAGTCTTCCAATGGATCCCTTCCTTCCACTGCTGCTATATCAACGATGTGAACTAAAAGTCGGGTCCTTTCAATATGCCGCAAAAATTTATCCCCCAATCCCTTGCCTCTGTGCGAGCCTTCTATGAGGCCAGGGATATCTGCTACTTTGAAATTCTTGTCTTCTCTAATCACTATCCCCAAGACAGGACTCTTAGTAGTAAAAGGATAATTGGCGATTTTTGGTCGGGCATTAGAAATCGCTGAAATGA
>JACQXK010000101.1 GCA_016208765.1 Candidatus Omnitrophota bacterium | reverse complement strand
ACCTGTTACAGCATCATTTTGAGGTGCCTTCTTAATGGATAATGAATATCGCTGCGCTACCAGCAGCCTTTTATATGATTATCAGGTCTTGTTTCTTGCATTAGCTATCTTTCAGCAATCTGCTTACTACAGAATAGTGAACACCTATAAAATCTGCAACATCCTTCTGCGTATAACCATATCTTTCCACTGCTTCTTTTGCTCTCTTATTCCGTTTTCTCTTGTCTTTTATTGTGCCTTCTTTAAATAACTTGTCAAGCTCCGGCCTGCCTGCATAGCGCTGGCTTTTTGGAATCTCTTTTATATCCCTATATCCTTTTACATAATCAATTAAACCTTCTACAAATTCTTCCCTGCCTAAAATACACTGCCCTTTTAACTCCTTCCATATAGTTTCCCCTCCAATACCAGCTTCAACAAATTCTCTGTATTTTTCCTCAGCCTGCTTCTTCCTTCCTGAATATTGCCCCAATATCCATTCAGTTGTTAAACATGAATGAGGCTTGTCTAACCCAACCGTGCCACGGTAACTGCTCCACTGCCAGTCCTCTGGTTTCTGCACTATCTTTGCCCTAACCGGATTCAATACCACATATCTGCATGCTTCTAACAAATGACTCTCTATTTGTATAAGTATTGCATTGTATCTGCCCTCAAATATGTGCCCTGTTTTCTTATGCCTTTTATTAAACATCTGCGTGTAGACTCCATTGAGCTGACGCATTCCTTTTGACAGGTTTCCCTCAAGGGTCTCTACAATTAGGTGATAATGATTATTCATCAGACAATAGGCATGACAGAGCCAGTTATATCGCTTGTTGACTCCTTCTAATGTGGCAAGAAATGATCCTTGGTCGCTTTCGTCTTTAAAAATAGGCTTCCGCCTATTGCCTCTTGAGGTTACATGATATACTGCCCCTTCAAACTCTATTCGTAACGGTCTTGCCATGCGACTACCTTAGCATACCTATTCCTTAAAATGCAAAAAACAAGACCTGACCCCCTTTTGCTTTTTGTTAAAGTGAAAATAAAAACATTTGCTATATACTACTGTTGGTGCTATCATTAGAACTAACATAGGAGGTATCACTAATGGATAAAATTCCAAATATCGTACCAATCACTGATCTTCGCCAAGATGCAACAGCTATCGTAAAGCGTGTAACCAAGACGAGGGAACCACTTATTATTACACAGAGGGGACGTGCCGCCGCTGTGATGGTTAGCATAGAAGAGTATGAACATTCCCGGCATGAAATTGAGCTTTTGCGGCTTCTTGCTCAAGGAGGAAAAGAAATCGAAGCGGGCAAAGGCTACGATCTTGACGTAGTTCTCTCGGAAGCTGATAATTTATTAAGAGAGTTGCAAAGGTGAAAGTCCGTTTTACTCCTTCGGCTCGCACTCAATTCCTTGCTGCCATCGCATACATTTATCGGGAGAATCCAACGGCAGCAGTAGTCTTTCGGCATAAGTCAGAAAAATTATTGTCCAGACTTCAGAAATTCCCACAATCCGGCAGAATATTGCCGGAATTTCCTGACCTTCCCTTTAGAGAAGTCCTAGTTGCTCCATATCGGTTTTTCTATTACGTAAAAGGGAAAACCGTTTGGATTGTGGCAGTGTGGCATGGGGCTCAACTTCCGAAAGAGCCAAATGAAACTGAAAGCGAAAAAACGGCAATATAACCCTTATAAGGCCTTCGCTTGCCAAGGGCAAAAAACCCACCTTCACAGATTTTGAAAAAAATCCGTTTTAGTTTCAAATTAACTGGCGAAAGATCATATTCTATAAGCATGATTGCAGTCTCATAGAATTTCCTTGATTAATAATTACAATGTATTTATCATGTAAATATGAAACCGTTAAGGTTTTCATGGGATAATAGAAAGAATAAAACCAATCAAAAGAGACATAAAATTTCTTTTGAAGAAGCACAAACAATATTTTTAGATGAAAATGCAATTGAATATTATGATCCGGATCATTCGGAAGATGAAGATAGATTTCTTATGTTAGGTCTTAGCTACCGAGTCAGGATTTTGGTTGTATCTTACAGTTTACGTAGCGAAGGCACTGAAATTAGAATTATATCAACGAGGAAAGCAACAAAGAGAGGACAAGAATTCTATTTTAGGAGGAAACAATGAGGAAAGAATACGATTTTTCAAAAATGGAAGGACGCAAGAATCCTTATGCCAAGAAATTGAAAAAACAGGTTACAATTCGAATGGGAGTAGATATCATTGAGTATT
>JACQXK010000109.1 GCA_016208765.1 Candidatus Omnitrophota bacterium | reverse complement strand
TTCATGAGTGGCGTGACGCCGGGCCCGCCCCCCTGCGGACAGTCGTCGTAGAGGATCCAGCCGAAGAGTGCAGGGTGGTCCTTGAGCAAGCGGACGCGCACACGAATAGCATTGAGATCGCCTGGGTCAACCCAACTAAAGTGCAGCCCCATAATCACCTTCACGCCTGATTTGTGAGCAGCATCAAGAAAAATCCGAGCGTTTTCATTGGTATTGCCCCACTCCGGGGATGCTATCTCGAACCGATAGCCTTGAATCACATTAAATCCTGCCTGGCTAATTTGCGGGAGTTCTTCCAAAACCGTCATTTTGGATGGAGGATCCGTGGGGGAACGCGGGTAATAATCATCAACCGCATACAATCCGATCGGGAAGAAATCAGAAGAGCTTGGGGCAGGTTTTGTCTCTGTATTTGAAGTAGAGTAGCCCATTACATTAAATAGTAAAATGATACTTTGTCAAGTGAAAAGTAAAAGTAGACCACTGTTGCAACTTAAAAGTATACCACCCTGCCATTACTCTTTCTCCTGGTTAAGCAGTTCCTTTTTTCTGTCTTTAAGGCGGTATGACTCGCCTTTTATGTTTATCACATTGGCGTGATGTAGTAATCTATCAAGTATTGCAGAAGCAAGGATACCGTCAGCAAAAATCTGTCCCCAGTTTGAAAATGATTTGTTTGAGGAAAGTATAATTGCGCCTTTTTCATATCTTGATGTTATGAACTGGAAAAATAAACTTGCACCTAAATTATCTATCGGTAGATAGCCGATTTCATCTACAATAATCAATGGACAATAAAGGAGCCGTTTTAATTCTTTATCAAGTGTTCTATCTGCAAGTGAAGATGTTAATTGTTGGATCAAGTCATTCGCTGTATAAAATATTACCGGATATTTATTCTCGCATGCTTTAACACCTAATGAAATAGCCAGATGTGTTTTACCTACACCGGGCGGTCCTAAAAATATCACATTTTCTTTTCTATCAATAAATGATAAATTTGCAAGTTCCAAAATTTTCTTCTTAGAAATTGATGTCTGAAATGAAAAATCAAATGTATCCAGTGTTTTTACCTGCGGAAATTTTGCCCGCTTGAGTTTGTATTTGATTGTTTTTTCCGTCTTGAATGCAATTTCTTCTTCTGCAAGACCTTCAATAAATTCAAGATGCGGCAGGTTTCTGTCCGCTGCTGTTTTCAAATAATCCGGCAGTATCTCTGACATACGATTAAGCGTCAATTTTTCCAAATTACCTTGAACCTGATTTAATTGCAGATTAGCCATTTTTATCTCTAACTACCCACTCATAAAACTCTAACGGTCTTGCCTCTACTTCTTGAAAATTGTAATCCAATCCGGGTATTGAAAGTATCCGTTCAAGACGATTTAAGGAATGTGGTGGTATCTGTCTTCTAACGAGATTTATTATCGTCTTACTCTGTAATGCCTTAAACTTCAACGCTACCTCAATTGATTTCGTAATATCTTTTATCGGATAATTCTGTTTCAATTTCAGCACTTTTCCAAGATGCTGATATGGATTTGAGAGTGACGAACTCAATACTTCATCAAAATACTTGACGCCGATATCACCAAATTCAGAAAATGCTTGGCGATATTTTTGTTTACGATTATCGGCAACTCGTGGTATGCCTTTTAAGTATTCAGGGTTGCGGATATATCTACCTTTCTGTTTTGATAGCGCGTGTTGAGCGATACATTTATCGTCGCAATATACAGAAAGCACCTGCTCTGATGCTTTCACCATAACCGTTTTTCTTGCATACTGCCACGGAACTAAATAACAGTTACCTTCAAAGTTTATGTAACAATCCTTCATAACAAGACGGTGTTCTACTTTTCTGGTGTCGTAATCTGTTTTGGGAAGTGGCAGAATAACCTGCTTTTCAACTTCCCATCTATCAGAAGGTTTTTCGTGAGTTGTCCCGTGGATTCTTACATCAGCAATCTGTTGGCACCAGTTTATTGCTTTAGCATTTAATTCCTCAAGTGATGAAAACTTTTCTCCACAGAAAAAACTTGCCCGTATGTACTCTATCACCCGTTCTACTTTACCTTTCTGGTGTGGTGCTAAAACATCACAGGCATCCGGAAGAAAACCATAATACAGAGCAAAATTTAAGAACTTTTCGTTGAACTCAACTCTATCACCAGTATTAAATTTCACAACCTGTGCCATATTATCGTAGAGAATCTTTTTCGGCACACCACCAAAATATTCAAATGCGTGCTGATGACATCTCATCAATGTTTGAATATCACAACTTACAGTAAACTCTATGTAATGCCGACGAGAATAACCCCACACAAAACTGAAACAATACAACTTACAATCCCTGCCATAATAATTTATCCTGCCAAACTCTGACCAGTCAACTTGTGCTTCCTCACCAGGTTCTGTCTCGTATCTTAAAAATACTTTTCCTTCTTTTACAGGTCTGACTTTTTTCAGATAATATGCTACTGCACGATAACTTCCTTCAAACCCTTTATTCTTTATCTCATTGTAAAGTTTAAAAGATGTTAAATCAGGATAATCCTGTAAACGATTCGCGATATGTTCTTTATAGGAATTCAGTTTTGAAATATACGGCGCTGTCCGACAGTATTTTGGCATATTTGGTCCCTCAAGATACCGTTTAACCGTTATTCTGCTTATCCCGAGTTCTCGGGCTATTCGCCGGATACCGTATCCCTTATTTCTTAAATACTCAATCATCAACCGCTCCTCTAATTTCAACGCCATAATGAACCTCCTCCAGATTAGAATCCATCACCACTGGTAGTTCATTATAGCAAATCTTTCCGCAGGTGGTATACTTTTACCTTGCAACTCATTTCATTACCACCTGAACCCTCAACTATACCACCTGCAGGTGGTATAGTTTTACCTTGCAAGGGTGGTATAATTTTACATTGCAATTGACAGTATGGAGATGGTTGAGTGAAGATGCTATTAAACCATGGCAACATCGGAGTTGGATTTTCCCTCGTGATCCAAAATTTAGAGAAAAAGCTGGTCGTGTATTGGATTTGTACAATGGAATATGGGATGGACGAGTTCTTACT
>JACQXK010000034.1 GCA_016208765.1 Candidatus Omnitrophota bacterium | reverse complement strand
GGGGACTGTCCCTGATTTGATTGACTCTAAAAACCTCTCTAACCTGACCTCTAAAACTCCCTGGAACAAAGCCACCTACTTCAACCAATACCAGCAATCCTTCACTAAAGGAGAATATAACACCAAAGAAACAGTCTATACACCTTCTGGACAGGTGATAAGGAGTTATATGTCGGGGGGGATGAGGCTTGATATTGGTAATCTGCCTCAATTTGGCAGCTCACCTTTAGCTAACAAGCAGGGCACAAAAATAATTTGTTTACCGGCAAGTAATCCAATTGTTGATAAGCAGCCAAGTAAAAATGAAGTAGGAGTTAGTGTTAGCGTAGGTAGAAATTATGATTTAGTACAATCAAGGAAAGAAATGGGTGCTTTATCTCAAGAAGCAGCAACTCATATACAAGAGCGGGATAAACCAAAGAAAAAGGAACGGAAATTTAGCTTGATGAGATATGCAGGGGTTCCTATTGTTTCACTTCTTGTTTTTGGAGCATTGACAGGTTTTATTTATAATTTTACTGCCAAGGATATTGACTATTCATATAATTACCAGGTTGTAGTTGGAGTTAGTAATTCAAAGTTACCAAAACATCGTTACACAATATCTAATCATAAAGTAGAACCGGTAGAAATTGCAGAAAAACCTTATTTTAAAGATGGTTCATTGCAAAAAGGGGGATTGTCTTCTAAAGATTTTGACAAGCTTGTTAAGTTGGTACATTCAGGTACAAGCATAGAGCAAGAAGAAGCAATCTTTGCATTTTGCTTATATGCAAGTTTAGGGGATATTAATGCCATAAATATTCTGTTTCGTTTTGCCGAGGAAGGAAATATTGCAGCTTTACAAGCATTACTTGGCCTTGCAGAGTGGGATGAAAATCAAGTGATTAGAGATAGGCTTAATGATATAGATGTAAGTACTTTGGCATTAAAAGCAGCTTACGATGATGAGGCATTAGGGCTTCTTTCTAGATTAGCTTACAACTATAGATACATGGCAGAAAGTGATTTGATAGGTTATCATGAAGAAGCATTTTATGCCCTATCAGAAATAGCTAATAGAGGTAATCCTAAGGCAGTAGTATTTCTTGGCTCTCTCGCTTTTTATGGCGATCAACGAGCTAAAAGTTTCTTTAGAAATGTCGGTAGAGAGATAATTAATTTATTTGTAGCTCAAGCTAATGCAGGTTCTTTTGACGGGGGGCAAGCTTTGTTTTCATTTAAAGTATTTGGCGAAGGTAATTTAATAGCTGTTAATGCTTTTAAAGAAGTAAATGTGCATGGTTTATTATCCAGGGCTATTAATGGAGATGTTGATTCTCTCAAGGTTATAGGAGAATGTATTTTTGACAGAGATGACTATTATACCTTAAGAAATATATTAAGAGAGTTTGAAGTGTCTGCATTTGTTGATTTGTATAATTCAGGGGACGAGGAATCGCGTCAACGCGTTGTTGATGGATTGGTAATTTTAGCCGATAGCGATAATATACGAGCTCAAGAATTCCTTGATTCCCTTGGGCTTAGTGGTCAATATGTTAGAAGCGTGCAAGAAGAGAGTGTAGAAGATAGCGGCCAAACAGATACTGAGGAAATAAATGACAAAGGTGATAATGAAAAAGAGGCAGGGGTAATTGAAGGGACAATACAAGAAACAATTGGAGAAAATATTTCTGGAGCTTCTTCTGCATTGCGTATGAATGCCCAGGATTTACTGGGTGTAATTAAAACAAGAATAAATACAACACGGTTAAATAAAATAAATTCAACTGGAGTCTTTAGTTCTACAGAAGTAGATGATTTGTTAAATAGCTTGGCGGATTTAAATAATGGCAAGAATATTCCTCAACATATGAAATCAAGGATAGCTGGTTTTTTTATTATTGCTGATTGCTGGAAACAAATGCAAGAATTTCTTCCGAATGAGATTAAAATTTTAATCTTTAGCATGGTTAAGGGAACAGATGATATTGGCGAAGTAGAGAAGAAATATAATTTCTCAAACGGCTACTTTTGGACTAAGGGAAATTCTTTTGCAGATGACGCATCTCTTAAAATTGATTCTGGCGTAAGAACATTTGTTGATGTTGGTTGCGGCACAGGAACAACTGCTGTTGCTTTAGCCACTAAATATCCGGGGCTGGAGGTAATTGCTGTTGATGCTAATGCGAATAACTTAAAAGTTTTGTTTGATAATATTGCTAATATTGATTTGCCAAACTTGAAAATTCAATATGGTGACGCCAGTAAGTTGTTAAAAACAACACCGCGAGGGACAATTGACCGGATTCTTTTTAAGGATTTTTTCCATTATTGGAAACAGTATTCATCTTTGAGAGGCCTTATCAGGGCAAGCATTCCTTTGTTAAGCGAAAATGGAATTATTGTTATAAAAGGAGCAACCGGGCCAAGCGATGCCAGGGTGATTTCTAAAATAGGTAGTAGCTTAAAGATTCCTGTTTCTGCAGTTTTTCAGAAAACTAGCAATGGAATTGATATTATGACGGTCGTAAGAAAAAATAATGGAAACGAATGGGGTGGTTATAATCAAGCCTCCTCGGCGGTGAGGAACAAGCGCGACAATGCCATCAGGGATAAGCTTTATGTTTATACTAAAGAGAAGAGGCTGGATAAGGCATTTGGAATTTTAGCAGAACGTTATAAATATTCCAAAGAGCCGGAGTTATTTGATCTATTGCAAAAGAGCGTGAATTCCCGCGATGACGAGTTAAGGCGTTATGCAATTGGCTCGTGGTATGAAGTTATAAAAGATAAAAGAAGAGAAGTAACTTTTGATTTTGATAAGTTTTTTGAGCAAGGTTATTTGGAGATGGATATTGGAGGAATGTCATTTTTGTTTCTGTTGAGGGATTCAGGAGTAATCAATATTCCTTATCCTTCTGGTCAAGCAAGGTGTTTTTCCGTAGAAACATATCATAGATTTGGGGATGAATATCAGGATTGTGCTCTTATTGGTTATTGTCAGTTTGCGACAGGTGTCCAAGTTGATTTAGATTCAGGTGATTTGACTGCAAAAGCAACATCAGATTTTTCTTCTATGAATGCTAAACTTTTGCAAGTTAACATGAAAGCAAAAGAATTCATGCATGAATCAGGTTTAATCGGTAGTAAGAATTTAGATATATTCTTTAGATCTAAGGTTAGAGAACTTCAGAAAACCAGCGGTAATCATAATGCTGTATTTCTTCTTCCTGAATACCGCGATAATTGGCATTTGGCAAGTTTTATGTTTGGAAGTATGTTGGGAATTGCTACTAAGCTTAAGGCAAAGAAATTTCGTCTTAGTGGAGTTAGCTGGGAGGGTGGTAAGTTTTATTCAAAATTTATTAACGCAGGTTTCGGAAATAATGAAATTTCTTTTAATGTCCCTAAAGATATTAATTTAATTCCATTTGACGGTAAAAATGGAACTGGAAAATTTGAAATTAAGCTGGGAGAAAGAATAGCGTTTAATGCTGTGGTTCCCGCTGGTGTTGAGTCGGGTTTATTGCAGGAAAAAACCGGATCATCAGCAATAGGCCAGGTTCCGGTGACCGGTGACACTAAAGGCGGTATTGACTTCCGTAGTCTTCCCATCGTTACCCAAGCTGTCTCTAACTTAGGCTTAACTGCAAGCTCTCTTTCTACTATGCCCCCGGAAGATACCCAAGAACTACTCTCCTGTATTGCAGATATCTTAAGAAAACAGGAAGAAGAGTGCTGCTCTACAGATCCTGCCTTAAAAGATATCCTTGTAGTATTAGAATCAGGATTAAGTTAACTCCCTCTTTAAAACTCAACTAAAATTTTCTAAAAAATTCTTGACAAAAAATTTTTTAAATTTATAATTAGCACTCTTGGAGAGTAAGTGCTAATTATGAAACTCCGCAGAATAATTACGCATTAATTAACCAATAACCAATTTAAGGAGGTGTAGGGCATGGATATCAAACCATTAGGAGACAGAATAGTAGTAAAACCTCTGGAAGCTGAGGCAAAGACAAAAGGTGGAATACTTTTGCCGGATACAGCCAAAGAAAAACCGCAAGAGGGAAAAGTAGTAGCTGTCGGTAAAGGAAAAACTTTGGATAACGGCACAGTGCAGGCGCCTGAAGTAAAAGTTGGTGATAAGGTATTATACGGAAAATATTCCGGTAATGAGATCACTACAAAAGAAGGCGAAGAATTATTGATTATGCGCGAAGAAGACATTCTGGCGATAATTAAATAAGAAGCAGAGCACAGAGAACAGAGTACAGAGAACAGAAAAAGAGATGTTAAGGAGGAAATAAAATGGCAAAGCAATTGTTATACAGCGATGAAGCACGCCGCAAGATCTTAAGCGGTGTTGAACAGCTGGCAAGGGCAGTAAAGGTAACCCTGGGTCCAAAAGGGCGCAATGTGGTTATTGACAAGAAATTTGGTTCACCGACAATTACAAAAGACGGTGTAACCGTTGCAAAAGAAATTGATTTAGAGGATCCATTTGAGAATATGGGCGCACAGATGGTAAAGGAAGTGGCGGAAAAGACTTCTGATATTGCTGGCGACGGAACCACTACCGCAACTCTCTTAGCAGAAGCAATTTACCGCGAAGGCTTAAAGAATGTTACTGCCGGTGCAAACCCAATGTCATTAAAGCGCGGGATTGAAAGAGCAGTAGAAAAGGTTGTGGAAGAGCTGGGAAGGCTTTCAACTCCTATCAAAGATAAAAAAGAAGTAGCTCAGGTTGCGGCAATCGCAGCAAATTCTGATAAAAATATTGGTGACCTGATTGCAGAGGCAATGGATAAAGTTGGTAAAGACGGTGTAATTACCGTTGAAGAGGCAAAATCAACAGCAACTACCTTGGATGTAGTTGAAGGTATGCAGTTTGACCAGGGATATTTGTCTCCTTATTTTGTTACTGACGCCGAGAGAATGGAAGTTCTTTTGGAAGATCCTTACATTCTAATTTATGAAAAGAAAATATCTTCATTAAAAGATATTCTTCCTTTATTAGAGAAGATTGCCAGAAGCGGAAAGCCGCTTTTAATTTTAGCTGAAGAAGTTGAAGGTGAAGCTTTGGCAACCCTTGTAGTAAACAAGATCCGCGGCACATTCGTTGCCTGCGCAGTAAAAGCTCCGGGCTATGGAGATAGGCGTAAGGCCATGCTGGAAGATATTGCTACCCTTACCGGCGGAAAAGCTATTACCGAAGATTTAGGTATTAAGCTTGAAAACGTGGATATTGAAGATCTTGGCCGGGCAAAGAAGGTCAAGGTTGATAAAGAGAATACTACTATTGTTGAAGGCGCAGGAAAAACCGCAGCAATTAATGCCAGAATTTCCCAGATCAAAAAGCAGGTTGAAGATACTGATTCTGATTATGATAAAGAAAAGCTTCAGGAGCGTTTGGCAAAATTAGCCGGCGGAGTTGCAGTAATTAATGTTGGTGCTGCTACTGAAACAGAAATGAAAGAGAAAAAGTCCCGCGTTGAAGATGCTTTGCATGCAACTCGCGCAGCCAGCCAGGAAGGTATTGTACCCGGCGGTGGTGTGGCATTAATTCGTACCATTAGCGCATTAGAGAAACTAAAGCTTGAAGGCGACGAGAAGATTGGCGTTGCTATTGTGAAACGCGCAATTGAAGAGCCTTTAAGAATGATCGCACAGAATGCCGGACTTGAGGGTTCAGTTGTGGTCCAGCGCATTAAAGCAGAGAAGACTAACGTTGGTTATGATGTGAATCAGGATGCTTTTGTGGATATGATAGAAGCAGGCGTTATTGATCCTACAAAAGTAACTCGTTCAGCTCTTCAGAATGCTTCCAGTATTGCAGCATTGTTGTTAACTACTGAGACAATCATAGCTGATAAGCCTGAAAAAGAAGATAAAATGCCGCCAATGCCACCAGGAGGCGGAATGGGTGGTATGGGAGGAATGTATTAAGGAAGTTCTTAGCTAATAAGCTATGATAAAAAGGGCTGTTTCCGAATAAAAGGAGATGGCCCTTTTTGTAACCGGTCAGTTACTGGGGATAAGTCATTCCCGCGTAAGCGGGAATCCAGCAACGGGAACGCCTGGATGCCCGCTTTCGCGGGCATTACAATTTTGTAAAAATATATTGACAGGAAGCCAAATAAAGAGTAAAATTTATTAACTTTTCAGGTAAACTACCCGTAAAGTCAGCTGTTTTCTTAACTTATTGTAAATCAAGGACTTAAACAAGGGAGATTATTTATGGCTGAATGGATAGGTATAGGCAGACGTGCACGCAGATGCTATGGATTTGATGAGATTGCTCTTGTTCCCGGAGTACAGACTGTTAATCCGAATGAAGTAGACACGAGTTTTGAGATTGACGGTAAAAAATTTAAGGTGCCGATTTTGGCTGCTGCAATGGATGGTGTGGTGGACGTCAAATTTGCCGTAGAGATGTCAAAATTAGGCGGTATTGCTGTAATTAATCTTGATGGAGTGCAAACTCGTTATGAAAACCCCAGCGATGTCCTTGATGAAATTTCTAAGGCCTCTCCTCAAAAAGCCACAGAGTTAATTCAATCAGTTTACACTACTCCTATTAAAGAAAAATTAGTTTCAAAAAGAATTGCTGAAATTAAAAAGCAAAAGGGGAAAGCCGTAGCCAGTTGTATTCCTTCTCATGCAGAAAGATTTTCAAAATTAGCCATTGAAGCCGGAGTTGATATTTTTGTTATTCAATCTACGGTAACGACGACAAAACACGTTGCAAAGGAATATAAGGTCCTTGATTTATTTAAATTTTGCAAGTCAATAAAAGTGCCTGTGGTATTAGGGAATTGCGTTACCTACGAGGTAACTGCGGAATTAATGCAAACCGGGGCTGCAGGGCTTTTAATCGGAGTTGGCCCTGGGGCAGCTTGCACAACAAGAGGCGTTTTGGGAATTGGCGTGCCTCAGGTTACAGCTACTGTAGATGCTGCCGCAGCACGGGATTTTCACCATAAGCGTACCGGCAAGTACGTTACAATTATTACCGACGGCGGGATGAACCGCGGTGGAGACATTTGCAAGGCTTTTGCTTCCGGGGCAGATGCAGTTATGATTGGCTCAAGTTTTGCACGTGCCATTGAGGCTCCCGGAAGAGGGTATCATTGGGGCATGGCTACTTCACACGTTAATTTACCGCGCGGAACAAGGATACAGGTAGGCACAACCGGAACATTAAAAGATATTTTATTTGGCCCGGCAAAAGTTGATGATGGTTCACAAAATTTAATTGGTGCTTTAAAAACTTCCATGGGTTCATTAGGTGCAAGCAATATAAAAGAAATGCATGATGTGGAAATTATTATTGCTCCATCAATCCAAACCGAAGGAAAGATTTTTCAGGTTGGCCAGAGAGTGGGGATGGGAAAGTGACAAGACAAACTATTTTAATTTTAGATTTCGGTTCCCAGTATACACAATTAATTGCGCGGCGCGTGCGTGAGTGTAAAGTGTTTTCTCGCATAATCCCTTTTAACACGCCAGCAAAGGAAATTGCAGAATTGCAGCCTAAAGGATTGATTCTTTCCGGCGGGCCTGCGTCTGTAATTGAGAAAAAGTCTCCTTATCCGGATAAGGGAATTTTTAAGCTTGGGATCCCGATTTTGGGAATTTGTTACGGTATGCAGGTGATTACCGAGATGATGGATGGCAAGGTCAAGCATACTAAAGAGCGCGAGTTCGGAAAAGCCGAGATATTTATTGATGATAACCGAGATATCTTCAGCCGCTTACCCGGTAATTTTACCTGTTGGGCAAGCCACGGTGATCATGTAAAAAAATTGCCTCCAGGATTTATCATCAGCGCGCACACCATGAATGCGCCGATTGCCGCAATCTCAAATAAGCGAAAGATGATTTACGGAGTGCAATTCCATCCGGAAGTTACGCATACGGAAAAAGGAAGCCAGATCTTAAGCAATTTTATTTCTAAGGTTTGCGGCTGCCTTGGGCGTTGGACAATGGAATCTTTTATAAAGGAATCTGTTGAGAACATCCGCAAAACAGTAGGAAAAGACAAGGTTGTCCTGGGGCTTTCAGGCGGAGTTGATTCTTCTGTAGCAGCGCTTTTAATTCATAAAGCCATCGGTAAAAACCTAAGAAGCATTTTTATTGATAACGGGGTTATGCGCAAGGATGAACCCAAGCAAATTAAGAATGTTTTTAAGGATATGTACCATTTAAATCTTGATTATGTTGAAAGAAGCAAGAGGTTTCTTACACGGCTAAAAGGCATTACTGATCCCGAGGAGAAACGTAAGATCATCGGTGATGAATTTGTTAAAGTTTTTGAAGAAGAAGCGGATAAATTTAAGGGAGCGAAATTCTTAGGCCAAGGTACGCTTTATCCGGATGTCATTGAATCTATATCTGTAACAGGCGCTCCTTCAAGCAAAATTAAGAGCCACCATAATGTCGGCGGTTTGCCGGCACACATGAAATTAAAACTGGTTGAACCTCTGCGCGATCTATTTAAAGACGAAGTCCGCGAAATCGGCAAGCAGCTTGGTTTACCGGATGTAATTATTTCCCGTCAGCCGTTTCCCGGCCCGGGCCTTGCCATCAGGATTATCGGAGAAATAACCCAGGAGCGCCTTGATTTGTTGCGCGAAGTGGATCGCCGTGTAATTGAAGAAGTTAAAAACGCCGGCCTCTATGAACAGATATGGCAGTCATTTGCCATACTCCTACCAATTAAAAGCGTGGGGGTTATGGGCGACGAGCGTACCTATGAAAATGTCGTAGCACTCCGTTGTGTTGATAGTGTTGACGGCATGACTGCTGACTGGGTTAAGCTTCCTTATGAATTAATGCAAAAAATTTCCAATCGTATTATCAACGAAGTAAAAGGCGTTAACCGCGTAGTTTACGATATTTCGTCAAAGCCACCTGCAACGATTGAGTGGGAATAGTTTCGCATAGCGCTTATCGTTAATTGCTTATCGCCAAGCGATATGCGATAGGCAATATGCAATTAGCCAAAAATGCTTCATTCTGAATTTGTTCACCTGCATTTACATACCCAATACAGCCTCTTAGATGGCGCATGCCGCATACCTGAGTTATTAAATCTTGCCAAGCAATATAAAATGAATTCACTTGCCATCACCGACCATGGAAACATGTTCGGGGCGATTGAATTTTATATTGAATCACAAAAAGCAGGGATCAAACCGATTATCGGCTGCGAAGTTTATGTTGCCCCTTCAAGCCGGCATGAAAAAAATGTTTCTTCTTCAGAAGATCATTCTTATCATTTGATTCTACTGGTTAAGGATGAAACAGGATATCAAAACCTGATGAAACTTGTTTCCATCGGGTATCTTGAAGGCTTTTATTATAAGCCGCGCATTGACAAAGAAGTCCTTGCTCAGCATGCTAAGGGGTTGATTGGTTTAAGCGCTTGTCTTAAAGGTGAAATTGCTGTTTTAATTGAAGAAAAACGTTTTAATGATGCTTTAAAAGCTGCGGATACCTATAATAATGTCTTGGGAAAAGGTAATTTTTACCTTGAGCTTCAGGCGAATTCTATTCCAGAACAAAAAATTGTAAATGAAGGCTTGATTAGAATTTCCAAAGAATTAAACATTCCTTTAGTCGCCACAAACGATGTACACTACCTGACAAAAGAAAGAGCGCTCAGCCATGAGGCGCTTCTTTGTGTGCAAACACAAACTACGCTTAATGACCCCAATCGTATGCGCTTTCAGACCGAGGAGTTTTATTTTCGCTCACCACAGGAAATGAAAGAAATATTTAAAAACGTCCCTGAGGCAATTACAAATACCACTGAGATTGCCAGTCGCTGTAATCTGGAGCTTGATTTCAAAAAGATACATCTGCCTAAATATGAACCTCCTACCGGCGAAACAAAAGAAGACTATTTAAAAAAGCTTTGTGAGGATGGTTTGAAGAAGAGGTATGCGGAAGTTACGCCTTTTATAAGAGAGCGCCTTGAATATGAATTGAAAGTTATTATAAACATGGGGTTTGTCAGCTACTTTCTGATTGTTTGGGATTTTATTCATTATGCTAAAAGTAAGGGCATCCCCGTTGGGCCAGGCCGCGGTTCTGCCGCAGGAAGCGTGGTGAGCTATTTGCTTGGGATCACGGATTTGGACCCTTTGAAATATGGTTTGTTATTTGAGCGTTTTCTTAATCCTGAACGCCTGGGTATGCCTGATATTGATATTGATTTTTGTTATGAGCGCCGGCCGGAGGTAATTGATTATGTCACTAAGAAATACGGGCAGGAAAATGTCGCCCAGATTATAACTTTTGGGACTATGCAGGCGCGCGCTGTGGTGCGCGACGTGGGAAGGGTTATGGGAATTGAATATGCCGAGGTTGACAGGATTGCCAAAATGATCCCGACGGACCTTGATACAACTTTAAAGTCAGCTTTGGAAAGTGAACAGGAATTAAAGAGCCTTTATCAGAATGACCAGCAAGTGGGCAAGCTGATTAATATTGCTCTCGCGCTTGAGGGCCTTAATCGCCATGCGTCGGTGCATGCCGCAGGCGTTGTTATTGCGGATAAACCGCTTAATAATTATATGCCGCTTTTTAAGACCGGTGATAATCAGATTACCTCTGGATATAGTATGGGTATTTTGGAAAAGATCGGCCTTTTAAAAATGGATTTTCTTGGTTTGCGCACGCTTACCGTAGTTAACGAAACCGTCAAACTGATTAAAGAGATCCACGCAAAAGATATTGATATTGAGAAATTGCCGCTTGACGACCCCGAGACCTATAAATTGCTCGCTTCAGCAAAGACTATGGGCGTGTTTCAGGTTGAAAGTTCAGGGATGCGTGACTTGCTTAAAAAACTTGTCCCCGACAGGTTTGAAGATCTGATTGCCCTTTTAGCCTTGTATCGCCCGGGCCCGATCGGTTCTGGAATGCTTGATGATTTTATGAAGCGAAAGCATAATTTGACCCCGATTAAATATGAGCATCCGAAACTTGAGCCCATATTAAAAGAAACTTACGGCATCATGCTTTACCAGGAGCAGGTTATGCAGATTGCTTCAAGCCTTGCAGGATTTAGCCTCGCCCAAGCCGATCTTTTGCGCAAGGCAATGGGTAAGAAAATACCCGAAATCCTGGAAAAAGAAAGAAAGAATTTTATCACCGGGTGTATTAAGAATGGAATTAAAGAAACCCTTGCCAGCAGGATTTTTGACCTGATAGAATATTTTTCTGGTTACGGATTTAATAAGTGTGTTGTTGGCTCAACAGAGATATTTGATGCAGATACTGGAAAGATAGTTTGTGTTAAGGATCTGTTTGAAAATAAGAAAGCAGCTAAATCAACCTTTAGCTGTAATGATGATTTGAAAATAGTAAAAACTAAAATTAGAGATGTCGTTTATAACGGTTTGAAGCCGGTTTATAAAGTTAAGACTGCTCTTGGAAGAGAGATAAAGGCTACTGCAAATCACCCTTTTTATACTTTTGGAGGATGGAATAATCTCGGAGATTTAAGATTAGGAGAACGAGTTGGGTTGAGCGCCAAGCTGCCCATAGAGGGATGTGCTTCTATGGATCAATATAAAATAATTATTATGGCTTGGATTCTATCTGAAGGTAACACTTGCCATCCGAGCGGAGTTTATTTTTATAATAATGATCAAGCTTTAGTTGATGATTTTAGTAAAAATGCCACACAATTTGAGAATACTCAAACGCGTACCTATGAAAGAAGTGGAAGGTTTGAAGTATATGCGGGTACAGGCAAGGATACAAGATTCATAAAAGGAAATTCCCCTTGGAATAAAGGATTTATTAAAGATACTTATGCTTTAGCGGCAGAGTTATTAACTGATGAGAGGTGTGGCCTGAAATTATGGATAGAACAATTAGGGTTGAATTATAAGAAGGCTACGGAAAAATTTATTCCTCAGGATATTTTTTCGCTTAATAATAACAATGTGGCATTATTTTTAGGAAGATTATGGTCGGGAGACGGGTTTTTGTTTTCTAAAAATAACACCGTGCCGTTTTATGCAAGCTCATCATTAGAACTCTCAAGGCAATTGCAAAATTTGCTTTTGAAGTCTGGTATAACAAGCAGATTAATGGATAAAACATTTAACTATAAATATAAGGGTGTTCTTAAGAAAAAAACAGGATTTGCTCTGTATCTATTTGGCAGCAAGAGTATCAATTCTTTTATTCAGAATATTTGTCCGTTTATAATCGGTAAGGATGAACAATTAACCGAGTTAAAAAAATATTATAAGAATATAGGGGAAAATAAAGAATCAAAGGATACCTTGCCCGGAGAAATTCGCCAATTAGTAAAAGAAGAAAAAGACAAGTTTGGAATCACCTGGAAAGAATTGGAAAAAAGAAGCGGCGTTTGTATGAAAGAATTTTACGGCGTGGCTAAATTGCATAAAAAAGGTTTTAGGAGGAATACAATCTTGCAATTAGCGCAATTTCTTGAATCTGAAAGATTATTGCGTTATGTTAATTCAGATATTATTTGGGATACTATTAAATCTATTGAGTATATTGGGAAAGAGCATACATATGATTTAGAGATAGAGGGGATCCATAATTTTATCGCTAATGGAATGATTGTGCATAATTCGCATTCTACCGCCTATGCCTTAATTTCATACCGCACAGCTTATTTAAAAGCGAATTATCCGGTTGAGTTTATGACGGCACTTCTCACATCAGAACGAGATAATACCGATAAGATTGTTGAATATGTAAATGAAGCTGAGCACATGGGAATTAATATTCTGCCACCTGACATTAATACAAGCGAGGTATTGTTTAAGGTCGTGGATCAGAAAAGTATCAGTTTTGGGCTTTTGGCTGTAAAAAATGTCGGAGCAGGCGCAGCAGAATCAATTGTAAATGCTAAAATTGAAGGTGGAAAATTTACTTCTTTGGAAGATCTGTGCAAGCGGGTGGATCTGCGGCTTGCTAATAAAAAAGTATTAGAGGCTTTGATTAAGTGCGGGGCAATGGATAGTTTTAAAATGCCGCGTGCGCAGATGTTCGCCGGGCTTGAAACAATTTTAGATTCTGCTTCCCGTCAGCAAAAAGAGAAGGCAAAAGGACAGATGTCTTTCTTTGACACAGGCACTTTAATTAACGGATTTAAAAATCCGGCAAGCAGTATTCCTCATGTTAAAGAATGGCCTGAGCCGCAGTTATTGGCTTTTGAAAAAGATATGCTTGGTTTTTATATTTCTGGGCATCCTTTGGCGCGCTACGCCAAACAGTTGAAACGTTTTACATCCTCATCAATTACAGATCTTCTAAAACATAAAGATGAAGATGAGATAAAAATTGTTGGCTTGATTGTTAAAATTAAAAATACTGTAACCCGGGCAAAACAAGAAAAGATGTCAATTTTAAAATTAGAGGATTTGGATGGTTCAGTTGAGCTTTTGGTTTTTCCTCGCGCGTATCAAAAGGTGAGCCGCTATATTCAGCCTAATTCAGTGGTTATGGTTAGTGGGGTGCTTAATTTAAAAGAAGAAACTCCGAAAATTCTGGTGAACGATTTATTTCCGTTTGAAGAAATTTATAAGATGATTACTGCGATGAGTATAAATTTGTCAGCTGTTCGGGAAAACATTTTTGAGAGCCTTAAAGAATTATTAGCGGCCCATAGGGGTAGTATCCCGGTTTATCTGCATATTGATACACCTGCTAAATCGCGCGTTCAGCTTGTAGTTGGTGAAGGGCTTTACGTTGCTCCATCTGATGAATTAATAAATGAAATTGAGAATCTTTTGGGTGAGGAAAGGCTTTCTTTGGTTGTGTAAAAACTTCTTAAAAATAGTAAGAAATAGCTTGATTTCTTGTGTTGATAGTGTAAGCTATTAACAGTTTTGCAAAGTTTTTATAATTTGGGGTTTTGGTTGTTGGAGGCAGCTAAAGCTAGGTTAAAATTTTTAACCGGATTGACACTTAAAAAGGTCAGTCCGGTTTTTTTATTTTTTGAGAATTTTTAACTTAATAGAAGGAGAATTTAAAATGTCCAAGAAACTCAATAAAATCGCAGCAATCATTCTTTCTGTTACTTTTATATTTCAGCAAGTCGGTTTTGCCCAAGTAGCAGCACAGCTTGATCTATCCAGCCATTTTGCCAGGGTTGGTTCAGCTATGGTTACAGATAAATTCCGCCCTGTGCATTTGCGTTACTTGCAATACTTGCCTAAAGACAATAGCTTTAAGCTACTCTTAGATAAGGGAAATCAGCTTCCCCCTTCCACGGGACACTTTCCGTCAAAGCTATCAGGAACTAAGCTCAAGGAAAGTGTCCCTGTTAGCTCAGATACCAAGCTTATCAATGAATCAACCAAAGAACTCTTGAACTACTTCTACATCGGCCTAACTCTACCCAATGATATCTTTTGGGTAAATCTGCGTCCTGATTCTCCAGATAATATCATAGATCAGGATTTAGCTAAAACCGACCTTGGTAGAATTCTTCTTGAAGCAGATGTACAGCTAAAGAAAGACACTGCAAGCTACACTAACCCAGCTACTCTTATAGGCAAGCAATACTGGAACAAGCTCTATAAGAAAGCCTCTGAGCTCTTTGGAACAGACCAGATTACTATCCCTACCCTGACACGCCCCTGGATAGTCCCTGGTGAGATTATCATAAGAGAACAGAGAACAGAGTACAGAGTACAG
>JACQXK010000094.1 GCA_016208765.1 Candidatus Omnitrophota bacterium | reverse complement strand
GGGGATATTCTTGAAAAAGAAGAATACAAGAAATGGCTTGCTACACATCAACCGTTTCATTGGTTTGCAGAGTTTTATGAGATTATCGCGAGTAAGAGCGGGTTTGATGTGGTGATTGGGAATCCGCCGTATGTGGAGTATTCTCAAATTGGCTATCAGATTCATGGCTATCAGACCTTCGAAAGTAAAGCTGTGCATGTTTATTGTATCGAACGAAGTCTTTGCCTTTTGAATAATTATGGAAATATCGCTATGATTGTTCCGCTTGCTATTGTTTCAACGCAACGCATGGCAATGATTCAGAAGTTAATTGAAAAGAACCGGTTTGTTTGGTATTCTAACTATGCATGGAGACCAGCTAAACTTTTTGATACGGTCAATCGGGCACTTACAATTTTCTGTGCCTGCAATTATAACGGTCAAGAAAAGGTCTACTCAACCAACTACCAGAAATGGACAAGTGAAAATAGAGACCAACTGCTGGAACCAATATGCTATGCGGAGGTCAAAGGCAAACGAGCAGCGTTTTGGATTCCAAAAATTGGTAACAATTCCGAATTGACTATTCTGAATAAAATGCAGGCACATAAAATTCTTGCTCACAAAATAGTCAAAAATGGCAGCCCGATCTATTACCGGACAACGGGTGGTCTTTATTGGAAGGTGTTTACAGATTTTGCACCATACTTTAAGCTTAATGGCAAAAAAGGATCATCATCAAGAGAAACAAATTTTTGTGTTGCATCGGCTAATGAAGCCAAAGCAATTATTGCTTGCTTGAGCTCTGATTTTTATTGGTATTGGTATTCAATTACCTCCAATCTTCGAGACTTGAATCCATCAGATATCTCTAATTTTCATGTTCCTGAGGTAACTGTCAAATCAAAAATTGTTCAAGAAATAGGCGAAAATTACCTTAACAACATTAAAATAAATAGCAAACCACTTGTTCGGGAACAAAGAGGTAAGGGCACAGCAGAAACCCAATCATTCATTATAAATAAATCCAAACCCATCATCGACCAGATCGACTCCCTCCTTGCCCAGCACTACGGTTTCACCCACGAGGAGTTGGATTTCATCATCAACTACGACATCAAATACCGCATGGGGAAAGAATTAGACAGTGGGGAGGAAGGAGAATGAAATATAATCCGGAAATTCACCATCGCCATTCCATCCGTTTGCACGGATATGATTATTCGCAGCCGGGGTATTATTTCGTGACGATTTGTATTCACGACCAGACACAACGATTGTTCGGCGACATTACGACATCGACCATCCCTGATATGAGGGCAGGTTTGGAACCTGATATGAGGGCAGGTTTGGAACCTGATATGAGGGCAGGTTTGGAACCTGATATGAGGGCAGGTTTGGAACCTGATATGAGGGCAGGTTTAGAACCTGATATGAGGGCAGGTTTGGAACCTGCCCCTACGGAATTAAACCAATACGGCAATATTGTCCAATTTACATGGAATGATTTAACAAATCATATTGTTGGTATTGTATTGGATGAATTTATTATCATGCCAAATCATGTTCATGGAATTATTCAAATTATCGGGGCGGATATGGAACAGAGGATGAAACAAATTGCATTGTCGGAAATTATTCGTCAATTCAAAACATTTTCCGCAAAACGCATTAATACAGCGCGCAATTCTCCGGGCATTTCTGTGTGGCAACGCAATTATTATGAACACATTATTCGTGACGAAAAATCGTTATTTCTTATTCGTAAATATATTCGCGAAAATCCAATGAATTGGGATTCCGATTCTGAAAACCATATCAACCGGGAAATCAATGAATTCAGAATGACAGAAATTGGTGGTGTCAAATAAAATCCAAACCCATCATCGATCAAATCGACTGTCTTCTCGCCCGGTAGGGGCAGGTTTAGAACCTGCCCCTACGGTTTCATCCACGATGGTAGGGATGGGTTCCAAACCCACCCTCTGGAAAGCTGGAGAGAACGGGGAATAAATAAAAGAGGAGAATATTGATGCGTAAATTATTTATATCTGAAATCAAAGAAATCATTGCTCAATCACGAAAGCAAGCTGTTCGAAGTGTGGATTTCCAACGCGTGCTTATGTATTGGCATATTGGAAAAAGTATATTTGAAGAAGAACAGCATGGCAAAGAGCGAGCTGATTATGGTGATTATCTTATCAAGAACATGGCTAAAGAATTGGAACCAGAATACGGAAGCGGGTTTTCAGTAAGAATTCTGGAAATCAGCCGCCAATTTTATCGCACTTATCCAATTGCGAACGCACTGCGTTCGCAATTGAACTGGGGACAATATCGGCTTCTGTTACGCATTAGAAATCAGGATAAAAGAGAATACTATTTGCTCGAAGCGGTCAATAATAGCTGGACCGCGAGGGAATTGGAGAGACAGATAAACTCAAGTCTATATGAACGATTGCTATTAAGCAACGACAAAGAAGCAGTTTTATCTGTAGCTCGCAAAGAAAAGATACCCGAAGAACCGCAGGAAATCATCAAAGACCCAATGGTGTTAGAATTTCTTGGGTTAGAACGCAAAGCAAAATACTATGAAAGAGACCTCGAAACTGCCATAATCAATCATCTTCAAACCTTTTTACTGGAATTGGGAAATGGTTTTTCTTTTGTGGCAAGACAAAAGCGAATACTTTTAGAAGATGATGAGTTTTTTGTGGACATGGTGTTTTACAACCGCTTGCTACAGTGTTTTGTCGTTATTGAAATCAAAACACAAAAACTCACACATCAGGATTTAGGACAGCTGCAAATGTATGTGAATTACTACGACCGCACTGAAAAGTTACCGAAAGAAAATCCGACTATTGGAATTTTACTTTGTGCTGATAAAAATAATACAGCGGTTAAATTTGCCCTCCCGGAAGATAACAAGACGATTTTGACGAGTCAATATCAGTTGTATCTGCCAACAGAAAAACAGTTAATCAATGAAGTAAAAAAAGACATGGAAAGATATCGCATTGATAGAGAATTAGATAAAGAGGAATAATGATACCATACCACACTCAAGGCAATACAGATATTTTGAAACTACATAAAACAGCATTTCTCTGTTCTCGCAGATGTACAGCAGATATAGTCCTCAAATCCTATGACTGGGCAATCAAGCAGAG
>JACQXK010000093.1 GCA_016208765.1 Candidatus Omnitrophota bacterium | reverse complement strand
CCACAATATGTTTTAGTTTGTATAATAACAACATTATGTTGATACGAAGCGAGACATCAAAAAAGCCGACCCTTGACAACAATTTAGGTTTATATACCACATTATGTTGTCAAGGGTAAACGAAGTTTAGGCTTTTTGATGGCGGTTCTTCTGCCCCCACACCAATTGGGCTATAGCGAAGTCTATTTGCCAATTGGTGTGGGGGCGTATTTTTGTGGGGGGATGGACAACTTTTAAAAAGGTTTGAGCTTTTGCTTTTCAACCCCCCAGCCTACCCTTTTAGCCTCTCTGTTCCGCCGACCCCCACCATTCTTGGGGGGGTCGGCGGTTTTAATCTTTTCCGTTTCTAAAATTCCATTACTAAATTTTTATAAAGGGTAGTTCTCGTCAGGGAACGGCAGGTCTTATTCTATGGCTTACCTGCAAATTGTGGCTCTACGGGGCGATTAAAGGGCAATTTCCCGACGATAACCCGTCGGGAAATGCAAAACTGGCTTTTTGCCAGGATTCCCTTGTATCTAACGGTTGACATGCACCTCTACAATGCCCCAAAAATGCCCCTGGCGTGTGTTCTACGGGGTTTTTTGTAGGTAAAGACTCTCCCCTTCTCCTTAAGAGACAGGAAATAATTGGAGGGTTACTTTTTGGCAAGCTCCCGGTAGGTGATATCGTGGGTCTTTAGACTATTTTTTAAATTGTCGATGGATTTCTTTGTGACGTGTTTCTCTTTCCCGTTTTCTTTCGCTGCCAGGGCTTCTAATTTCTCATATTCCTGAGCAAACCTTCCTCTAAATCTCTTATCACCCATAAGTGTGTCCAAATAAGTTTTGACTTTTCTCTTTTTCATAGACGGTTATTTACCTATTAGAAACCTATTGCTTTCCTAAGATTCTCTTGCACCTTCCGAAAATCTTGTTGGGAAAGAATTCCTAACTTATGGAGTATCATGCTATCTTTTATTGTTCGTATAATTCCTGTAACCAAAGACGGGTACATAAGTCCCGCCTCTTTCCATTTATCTATCTTGGTATCACCGAATAGCGCCCTTTTTATATTCCCTGTGATAGCCACAACGATTACCTCTTGTCGACCCTTGTGATAATCATCGCTGCTTATTATTAGGGTAGGTCTTTTTTTAGATCCGGTTCCTTCGGAAAAGCCAAAATCAACGAGAACTATATCTCCCCGTTTATATTTTGTCATATGCGGCATCCTTTTCGTTATCCCATAGTTCCTTTAAGACAGGATCTTGATTTAGATTCATAGTTAGAGCGGATAATTCTCTCTCTTCAGCTTCTTGGCGTAAACGCTCCCGCACACTCTCAACGACATATTCCCGGATTGTTTCGCCATGAAGAGCCGCGTAGGCCTTTATTCGTTTATGTTCTTCAGGAAGTACATCAATACTTAATCTTTCTCGTGCCATGTCTGCTTTTGCCATACTTATCACCCCCTAATGTAAATATACACTATTTCAGTAAATGTGTCAAGACACAAATGTTGATTTTAAAATTTTATTTTGCCCATTTTGACTTCTGGTTCTCATTCAACTCCCTTCGAACGTCGCAAAACTCCATCAAATCCCCTTTATTTTGTGCTTGATTCCTCTCTCAAACGTCGTAAAAGTCTTACTTTTGCGACGGTCGGCTCACACGCTCAAGAAAGATACTTTCTCTTCAGATTAAAATGCAAGTATCCTATGGCAATTAATCCCAACCCGGTTAGAACGAGAACAAGGGGCCAGCCTAAACTCTGAGCAAAGTACTCCGAAGTAATCTTAAAAATGTAGGCGATAAGATAAAGAGAGCCAAACGTAAGAAACGCTTTACTCCTCAGATACACGCTCAGGAACATAACACCAAAAACTAAGCCGGGGAAAACCAATTCCCAAAACCAATTCTGGTTTGGTTTCCAATCACCAAGGGCCAAAGCTGCACCAAGAAAACAAAACACACCAAAACCATATAGAGCGCCGGTAAGTGCTCGGTGTGAAGTTGTAGTAAAATAATACCCAAGCAATGCATACACCAATCCAGTACACAAGACACGATACGCAGAAAATTCCCAACCAAAATTAGGACGACTACCAACGAGAAAACTTGTGAAACTAAAAAATAACCATGTCCCAAAAATGATGTTGAAGAGTAAAAAAACTGTTTTACGATTGACAAAGTATGAGAAAAGAAATGTTACAAGAAGAATACCGGAAACAATGCTCTGCACACCATGGCTACCGGTATCAAGACCTGCAACATAAAAAGTCACATGAAGCCCCAATGGCATGACTAAAGCCGAAATAAAATAAAATGCCCTGCTGGCAATCTCAAGGCGTTCCTCTCGGCTTAAAAACACAGCCGCAATATACGAAGCAATGCCCGAGCCCAATGTACTCAGAATTTTTGTTGTACTATTAAGCGATGTCCAGTGCTGCCAAATCAGTACCGAAATACCAAGAAACACAACTGCTCCGCCAATGTAATACAGGATATGAGAAATACCTGCTTGATGGGATACTTCGTTCGGCACTTCGCCGCGGATTCCTGCATCAAAAGCAGAAGTCACTTCATCTTTGGTAATAACCTGTTGCGAAGCCAAACTTTGGATATGCTTCAATAACTCTTTTTTATCCATAGTGCCTCCTAACGTATCCAACCGAGAAAACGTCGGTTGCGATAATAATATCGTCCGTCATTTGACGACT
>JACQXK010000095.1 GCA_016208765.1 Candidatus Omnitrophota bacterium | reverse complement strand
TGGACGAAGCGGGAAAAGGATAACTTTGTCAAGGCGCTCAACCTTGCCGGCATCAACTTTTATTTCTCCCTGCCAGGCATAATACTTAGGCAATTCAATACTGATATTATAACTTCCAGGGAGCAATTCACGTATTGCAAGAGGAGTTTTTTCATCCAATAGCTTTCCGTTGATATAAATATTTGCGCCTTGGGGTTGGGTCTCCAGGGCGATTATGCCGGTTTTGGTAAATTTAAGAGCGTGCAAATCAAATTTATACCCCAAAGCAAAAGAAAGGATATACGGAAGCCCGGAGAAGAAAATAGCAACGCTAAGATAAAACAGCACCGCTCTTATTTTCTGCTCAAAAGACATTTAACATTCCTCTCTAATTCTAAAAGCAGCTTTTTATAATTCTTGCCAAAGGCATAACCGCCGATTTCTTTATTGCTTCTTACTACGCGGTGGCAGGGGATAATTAAAGGATACGGGTTGTTTTTCATGATCTGCCCGACTGCCCTTGCTGCGCGAGGATTCCCCGCCTCAGACGCAACCCATTTATAGGTGCGCACTTGCCCAACGGGTATTTTTGAAACTATCTTTAAAACCTTAACGGTGAAAAAATTCATAGATCCAAACCAGCGTCTTTCTTTCTTAGCAAATGGTGATATTTTACCGCAAACCTGTGCGCCTCATCGCGCATCCTGCGGATTAAATTTAACGCCGGGCTATCCTCTTTAAGCCTGATTGGATAAGCCCTGTCCTTAATATATATGTTTTCCTGTTCTTTTGCAATACTTGCTAACGGTATTTCCAAACCTAATTTCATAAGCTCTTTCTGCGCAGTTAACAAATGGGCCCTGCCTCCATCAATAAGTATCAAGTCCGGTAAAGAGATCTTCTGGGAAACCAGGCGAGCGTAACGCCTTGAAACAACTTCTGCCAGCATGGAATAATCATCAATCCCTTTTACAGATTTGATCTTAAAACGCCGATAATTATTTTTATCCGGGTGAGACATCCAAAAACTAACCATAGCTCCGGTTGCCTGCCTGCCATGGATATTGGAAATATCAAATGTCTCAATACGCCGGGGCAGATCCTTTAACCCAAGCAAATTTTTTAAATCTTCCATTTCTGTTTGCGGGTCAAAAATAACCTTGCTTTCCCCGATTGAACTTAAAGTACCGACCTGATTTCTTATTTCAGCCGCAGCCTCAAAATCAAGAGTAAGCGCTTTTTGCTTCATTTCCCTGATAAGATCTTTTATCAGCACCTCAGATTTACCTTCTAAGGCCAAAATGATCTTTGCAATAATCTTAGCGTAATCTTCTTTACTGATTTTGCCTATACAACAGGCAGGGCATAAATGGATCCGGTGATAAATACAGGCTTTATCCGGAAGATTTTTACAGGAACGGTATTTGAAAATCCGGCGCAGTATTTTTAAGGCTTGCCGTAGTAACGCCGGCTCTGTAAAAGGCCCGAGATAACGCGCTCCATCAGCATCTTTTTTACGCGTAACAAAAACAGCCGGGAAGGCTTCGTTGGTAATTTTTACCAACGGATAACTCTTGTCATCGCGCAGCAAAACATTATATTTCGGGTTTTTCTCATGGACAAGGCTCGCCTCTAACAATAATGCCATTGCCTCATTTGGGCACTGGATATAATCAATGTCCGCCACATGCGACATAAGCGCAATAGTCTTTGAAGAAAGTTCCCTGCCTAAATATGAGCTCAGGCGCTTTTTTAAAGAATTGGCTTTGCCCACATAAATAATGTTTCCCGCAGCATCCTTCATTAAATAAACGCCTGCTGCATCAGGAATGCTTGAAATTTTATTTTTTAAGCTCGCGGAATTCGCCATAAGCTATTTAAATAATTTAATCCTTGTTTTTCCTGCTGCCAGAACCCAAACCTGTTGCATTTCTTTGACTCTAAAGATAAAACAAAACCCGATATAAGAAATAAAACCGGAACAAACAGCTACCGTTAAACTTAAAATCTTAAAGAACATGCCCTGGCCCGGAAAAAACACAGCAAGAGCCAGACGGCAAACTGCGCCCATGCACAAACTCGCAAAAAGTATGCGCAAAAAAGAGGTTGAGATCTCTTTTAAATTAAAATCTCCCAGCCTATTTTTAAGAGCAAAAAACAAAATAAAAAAAGTAACCACTCCGGATATTGATGTGGCTAAGGCAATGCCTGCAATTTTTAAAGGAAACATAAAAATAGAATTAAGCACAATGTTTAAAACAAGCGCAAGGCCGGCAACCTTTGTAGGGGTGACTGTGTCTTTTAAGCTAAAAAAACATGACTGCAAAATCCTTGTTGCTCCATAAGCAAAAAGCCCGATACTATAATAAAACAAGGCGCTTGCAGTAAGGCCGCAGGAATAAGAATCAAACTTGCCTCCGCCAAAAAGAGTATTCACAATCGGAAGGGCCAAAACCATAAAACCCACTGACGCAGGGACCATCACAAAAAATACCGCGCGAAGGCCCCATGAAAGCGTCCGTTTTAGCTGATCGTGCTCTTGGCCTGCAGCCTGCTCGGAAAACGTCGGCAGAATTGCCTGAGAAAGCGCGTTACTAAATATTCCTAATGGAAATTGAATCAACCGGTAAGAAAAATAAAGCACCGCAACCCCGCCGTCTCCGACAATCCAGGCCAAAGAGCCAAAAATAGAATCTACAAAATTATTTAATTGATAAATACAGGAGCTCAACAGGCGCGGCAGCATCAACTTCCCGATAACCTTGGCTTGGGGATGGTAAAAATTCTTGAAAAGCCTTAACCGGAAACCCTTGCGATAAAGCACAGGCACCTGCACGCATAACTGCAAGGCGCCACCTATTAAAACTCCCAATGCCAAACCTTTAATGCCTTCTCCAAACAACAAGGCAAACACAATTAAAGAGATGTTTAATAAACAGGGGGCAAAAGCCGGCACAACAAAATGTTTCAGGGAATTCAGGATGCCCATGGCATATGCAGCAAGGCATACTAAAAGAATATAGGGGAAAATAATCCGGTTTAGAGTAATAGTTGCGGCTAATTTTTCCGGGAAAGCAATAAATCCCGGGGCAATTAAACGCACAATTATAGGAGAAAAAACCACACCAAACAAGGTTATGGCCATTAAAATGATCAAGAGCAAATTTAAGACCACATTTGCCAGCTCCCAAAACTCATCCTTAGTGTGTTTTAAAGCATATTCACTAAATACAGGAACGATTGCCGCATTAGTAGCGCCCTCCCCCACTAAATCACGAAATAAATTAGGGATCCTAAAGGCAATTACAAAAGCCTGGGCATAGATATACACGCCAAACAGCCGGGCAATCACAATATCGCGGATAAAACCCAGTATCCGCGAACAAAGAGTGGCGATCCCGATAATCCCGGCAGATTTAGCGATACCGTGATGTATGTGCGGATGTAAAGATTTGCCTGTTGACATAGTTAACTAATTATGATATAAAATTATGCTTAACAAAATAGCCCAAACATTTAATTTTTAAAGGAGAAAACGATGCCAAGACGCAGAACCTCAATAAAAAAAACCCGTCAAGATAAGAAAAAACACCTGCGCAACGTAAAGATCAAGCAGCAGCTCAAACAAAGCCTTAAGAAATTCCAGGCTTTTATGACTGCAAAAAACCCCGCAGAAGCAAAAAAACTCTTGAGCAAAATCTGCTCACAACTTGACAAAGCAGCTAAAAAGCAGATAATTCATCAATCAACAGCCGACCGCAAAAAATCACGGTTGATGAAAAGTTTATCCAAGGCTGCATAAAGAAATAACGAGTTTTTCCAAAGCAAAATCAGGCTTAAGTTTTCCTGTCTTAATTTCCAAATCGCAATTTAAGAGGAGCTTAAGCCTTTTTCTTGATTGCAAAACAGGCAAACTCTGCCTTTCCCAATTATACCTTAGGCCGCCTAAAATTCTTTCCGGCCGCTCTCCTTCTTCTAAAATTTGATTCAATATCCGCAGGGAAAGATCGGTTCTGCGTGAATCTATAGAGCGCGCCAGGCCAAAAGTATCTACACCCCGCACCTCTTTAAAACGCATCACCTTAGCGCTACGCAAAAGCTGAGCGACAAGCAAATCCCCTCTTTTTGCATTAACAACGTCAAAAACAAGAATAAGCTGTTTATCAAGCTTAACCAAATTTTCTAAAATGAAATCCCGGCACTCTTCTTTTAAATCCTGGGCAGACTTAATAATAATAATTCGTTGCTTGCTTTCTAAGGGGAGAAATAATAATTTTTCCTGCAGATATTTAAGCGAGGCTTCACGCGCGTAAATAATATCGTAATTAAAATCTTTGGTGCCCTGGGCAAGATGGGTTTTTTTTATATTATTAAGAGCAGTTTCTTTCTTTGAAACACCGCCCTCATCAACGATATCTTCCCCGATGAATAAATAAACCATAAATACAACGCCTTACCATTCTTCAACTACCCTATCCACCACTCTGCGCGAAAGGTCCACTAACGCTGCTTCAATTGCCTCTTGCTCAGTCTTTGCCTGATAGCCGATAGTAAAATAACTGGTGTCTCCGGTAAAATGGGTCTCCTCCCAGAGAAGTTTATTATTACGCTTGTCCCAAAGGCTCATATTGACAATTAAATTAACGCGGTATTCAGTAACTTCATCGTTATTCTGATTATAACGCAATGGGTCCTTACGAAATTCCACCAATTCCCCTTTAAGCACCAAATCAGCAACATCTTCTTTTACCGGCCTAAAGTTACCGTCTAAAAGGAATCTGTTAATTACCGCACGTGTAATATCAGTCTCAAGCATAGGCCTGTAAAGCCTGTATTTATTCTCGGTATAAGACGCATTAGTAATATCAACCTTGTTAATAAAAGGCTCAACATACACGCTTTTATATTTCTTAACAAATGCCGAATGAGTGGTATATCCGCAGCCGATTGCCCCCAACATAAATAGTAAAATCAAGCCATATGCCATATGCGACCTGCGATATGCGATTTGTGATTTCATTTTCTCTTCTCCAGTATACGCATCCTCTCTAATGCTTTTGCCGCCCACACGCTATTAGAATAAGTATTAATAATGTCGTTATAGTATACTTTCGCAGCGCCAAACTGGTGCCTTTTCTCGTAGAAGCGGGCAATATTATAATAACTTTCTGCTTCTTTTTCTTTTAAGAGGTCAATGTTCTTTTCTGCCTCTCGCGATAACACTGCATCAGGATGCTCTTTAACAAACTCTTCAAACTTTTGTTTTGCTTCCTGAGCAGAGCCCTGATCATAATCCGGGCTGCGGGAAACTGCTGCGCGGCAGGCTGCGATCTGAAATTTTGCAGCCTCCACCCACTCACTGGTAGGATAATTTGAAACAACCTTATTAAACGCATCTTCTGCCTCATAAAAACGCATCAGGCTCTTTAAAACCAAGCCCAATTTATATTGCGCCTTGGGAGCCAGAGGGCCATAAGTGGAATTTTCAATTACTTTTGTAAAAATCTCTATTGAAGGGTTCTCAACCGGCAAAGGAACGCCCATGGCCCTGCGTTTCTCACCGGACATAAAGATCTCGCCAATCTTGTATTCGCGCTCATTGATCTCCTGGATCCTCTCGGAAAACGGGTATTTATCCACCACCTTCTGATAGGCTAAAAACGCTTCATATAAATTCCCAAGGACCTCTTCTGTGCGGCCGAGATAATACTGCGACTCAGAGGCTTCAAATGACTTTGAATAAGCCTTAATCAGTTTTTTGAATTCACGCTTGGCATCTTCGTATTTCTTGCCATCATAAAAAGACATGGCAAACTCAAATTGCTCCTTAGGAGTAGGTTTAACCATGTTCTTAGGATTGACCCATTTATTGGTTTTAGGCGTCCAGATCCAATAGGCATGCGCAGGAACAACGCAAATAAATAGAAAAGACAAGATAAGTAACAAGATTTTTCGTTTCATAATAGGTAAACTTTAACACAAATCAAACTCTTTGTCAACCAACGTAAAGAGTAAGCATATAGCGGATGACAAGGCTTGATTTGAGCAGCACGTTGAAAATCTGAGCGGGCACGGATGCCCCGCTATCATCTGTTTGGCAGAGCGAAGATTTTCGCCGAGCGCAGCTCCGCCACGCCGTGGCGGAGCAAGCGGTGCTGCAAAAACAAGCCTTGGCATACTAACAGACGCAAAAACGGCAAAATATCATAAACTTACGACAAAAATAGGCAGGAGAACGGAAGTTGCGCCATCAGAAGATTAATCTTTACAAGAACCATAACAATAAACTCACTTGTTGAGGCGACTAAGTAGGCAAAAGGCGGATAAATAAACCCAAGAAAAACAAGGCTAAACCCGCAAAGCGTGATCAAGGTAGCTAAAGGAACAATAAAAATATTGGCAAGTACAGTAACCAAAGAGATAATCTTAAAATTACAGGCAATAATCCCAACTGTTCCTATCCAGGCAGCCAAAGAAACCAAGAGACCTTCAATCATAAACTTTAGAGGCCTGAAGTTGACCAATTCAACACGCAACAAAGATTTTAACTTTGGGTAAAGGAAAACAATCGCCAAAACGCTGGCAAACGAAAGCTGAAACCCCAAATCAAAAACCTGAGCAGGGTTAACTGCCAATATCACCAATGCCGCTAAACCCAGTGAATTATAAATATTCGGCTCTCTTTTTAAAATAAACCCGGCAAGAAAGAATATCGCCATAATTGTAGCGCGCACAACCGGAGTAGAAGCTCCGGTGAGAAAACAATAAACTATCAGGCAAAAAATAACTATAAAATAACGAACATTCCTTTTAAAACGTAAAAACTTAAACAGCAATAACAATAGCATAGCGACAATTCCCACATTAAACCCGCTAACTACCAAAATATGCACTGTCCCGGTAAGCACCATTGTGTTATTTAGCAATAATGGCACGAATTTCTTCTCTCCTAAAAGCATCGCATCCATAATACCGGCGGTAACACCGGTTAAATACTTAAACAGTTTCTGCTCAATCTTGGTTTTTAGATAATTGGAAAACCTTTGTAAAAATAACGCCTTACTGATGCCAATATTATCCGCCGGGGCATCAACCTGCAGAATTCCAAAAATACCCTGCCTGAAAAAGTATTCTTTTCGCTTGCCAAAAGGCTTATGGAGCTTTCCTAAAAGGATCAACTCGTCTCCAAATGAAAAATTCTCTTCCTGGGAATAAACCACTCTAACATTACCGCTAATGCTATATTTAACCTGCTGCTGAGTAATCTCTTCTGCTTTTAGAATAAAGGTTGTGTGGTTTTGCTCTTGATCGGGCGGGCTTACTACAACTCCCTTTAGCACATAAAGATTGTCGTCTTTATAATCAATAAAATTTGAAATGTTACCTTTGTAAACAACGCGGGAACTTGTAAACGATAATGCGCCGAGAAGAAAAACTGCCAAAGAAACAAACAGATAAAAAAACTTCTCTCTATTAATACAAAGATAGGAGAAAATTATAAATCCCGCGGCAGCCAATAACCCGGCAAAAAAGATAAACTTTATTTTGGCGGCAAAAATGATCCCGGAGCAAAAAATTACCGCCAGATAGAATAAAAGAGGCATCATTTAACAAAGAATAAATCTTTCAATTTATTAAAACGCTTTTCCCCCAGACCTTTTACCTGCTTTAGTTCTTCTACCTGCCCATAAGAGCCATTAGTGAAGCGGTATTCAATAATCTTTTCAGCTATTTTCTTGGGGATACAACGAATGCGCAACAACTGCGGCAAGGTCACTTGATTTAGATTAATCCTGGCTAAAGACTCATCAACACAAAGCACACGCCTTACTTTGTGATTAAGCTTAAGGCAAAAATTTATTCCCATGCCAACCAACACTACGGTAAGCAAAAATACAACAACCCTGCGTTCTTCCTGTGTTAAATTCAGCATAATTTCCTCCTCTATGCTAATAGACACAGAAAAACGCAAAATCTAACAGGATTTTTTAGAAATAATCGTGGAGCTGCGAGACCTGCGTCATTCCCGCGAATGCGGGAATCCAGCCAACCACCGGAACGCCTGGATGCCCGCTTGCGCGGGCATGACAACAAGATATAACAGGCATCTAAAATGTATTAAGAGTTGATAGGTTCAAACAACTAACGCAAAAAACGGAGAGTTTAATTAAAGAAGGTAACCTGGCTATATTACGATATTTACCAGTTTGCGGGGAACAACAACGAAATTCTTGATTGGCCTTCCCTGAATCCAAACAGCAAGTTTTTCATCAGATAAAATAATCTCGCGCAGTTTGTCTTGCGAAATATCCGAATGGACTTCCACCTTTAAACGCACCTTGCCATTTACCTGCACCACAATCATTACTTTATCTTCAACTAAAACAACCGGATCATATTCAGGCCATTTGGCACGGCAAACACTCTGCTTGTTGCCTTGAATCTGCCAGAGCTCTTCGCAGAAATGCGGGGTTATCGGGCTCAATAAAAGCACGAGTTTGCTAAAAACCTCTTTTGTTGCTCCATATTGATAAATGGCATTGGTTAATTCCATCAGGCTTGCAATTGCAGTGTTAAATTTAAATTCCTGAATATCGTCGGTAACCTTCTTAATTGTTTTATGCAAAATACGTATTAACTCGGGAGAAACTTCTTCTTTAAGATTTTCCTGAATGCGCCAGACACGGTTTAGAAATTTAAAAGCCCCCTCAATACCCCGGTCATCCCATTCTAATTCTGTTTCAGGAGGAGCAGCAAATAAAATAAACAGCCGCAAAGTATCAGCGCCGTAATTTTTTATAATTGAATCCGGGTCAACAATATTTCCGCGTGACTTAGACATTACCTCGCCGTCTTTTAGCACCATCCCCTGCGTAAGCAGGCGATCAAATGGTTCAGGAAAATTAATCATACCTAAATCCTGAAAGAATTTGGTGAAAAAACGCGAATATAATAAATGCAATATCGCATGTTCAATGCCGCCAATATACTGATCAACCGGCATCCAGTATTTTGCTTCCTGCACGTCAAAGCAGGAATCCTGGTTAGAAGGCGATCAAAATCTTAAAAAATACCATGAGGAATCAAAAAAGGTTGCCATGGTATCAGTTTCCCTACGAGCATTTCCTTTACATTTTGGACAAATAACCTCTACGAATTCTTTAACTTTACCTAAAGGACTGCCGCCTTCTCCGGTAAACGGAGCATCCTGAGGAAGCTCAACCGGGAGATTCTCATAAGGCACCGGGACAATCCCGCATTTCTTGCAATAGATCATCGGAATAGGTGTTCCCCAATAACGCTGACGGCTGATTAACCAGTCGCGCAGACGCCAATGAGTTTCAATTTTACCGATACCGGCATCTTGCATCCACTCGGCAATTTTAATTTTTGCTTCCTGATTGCGAAGTCCGTTAAATTGCGCAGAATTTACCTGCATGCCATCGCCTTCATAAGCCTCTTTTAATTCTTCTGTATTCTGTACTCTGTTCTCTGTTCTCTCTATAACAACCCGCATCGGCAGATCATGTTCTTTGGCAAATAGAAAATCGCGTTGGTCATGCGTCGGGACTGCCATAATCGCGCCGGTGCCATATTCCATCAAAACATAATCCGCAACCCAAATCGGCACTTCTTCATTATTTACAGGATTAATTGCAAAACACCCGCTAAAAACTCCTTCTTTTTTTACATCCGAAGAAGAACGCTTAATTTTACTTTCCCTGCTCACCTTATCAATAAAACCTAAAACTTCTTTTTCCTGAAGTCTTCCTTTAATAATTTCTTTCACCAAGGGATGTTCCGGAGCTAAAACAATATAAGTTGCACCGAAAATTGTATCTAAGCGAGTAGTAAAAACCGGAATAATTTTATCCTGCCCTTTAAGCCTAAAATAAATCTGAACCCCCTGGCTTTTTCCGATCCAGTTTGACTGCATAGCCAGCACTCGCTGCGGCCAGTGATTTAATTGCTGTAAATCTTCTAACAATTTTTCTTTATAGTCAGTAATCTTTAAATACCATTGTTCCAGTTCCTTCTGTTCAACCCTGGCATGGCATCTCCAGCATCCCTCTTCAATTACTTCTTCATTAGCAAGCGTAGTCTGGCACGACGGACACCAATTAACACTTGAGGCTTTTTTATAGGCAAGCCCTTTTTCAAACATCTTTAAGAAAATCCACTGGTTCCATTTATAATAACTGGCATCGCAAGTAGAAACTTCTCTTTGCCAATCATAAGAAAACCCCATTTTCTTTAATTCAGTCTTCATCCAGTCAATGCACTTATGCGTCCAGATATCAGGCTTGGTATTATTTTTAATGGCAGCATTCTCCGCGGGCTGGCCAAAGGCATCAAAACCCATTGGATGTAAAACCATGAATCCTTGCATCATCTTAAAACGCGCAGCAACATCTCCGATGGTATAATTACGCACATGGCCCATATGGATCTTTCCCGACGGATAAGGAAACATTTCAAGAAGATAATATTTCTTCTTATTCTGGCCAGGCTGAACATGGAAAATATTCTCTTTCTCCCAAATCTCCTGCCACTTTTTATCAATTACTTTAAAATCGTAACTCATGTTAATTTAACCTCATCGGAATTAAAGAGATCATCGTCCGTATGCCACGCAAAATATTTTCAATAGTACATGGCTTGGTCAGATAATGATCCGCATCCAATCCATAACAGGTTTTTACCGAATCAAGCTCTGTCTTTGCACTGACAATAATTATCGGACGCCACTTGTCTTTAAAATTTTCCCGGACTTCTTTTAACACTTCAAAACCGTTTTTCTTAGGAAGCATCAGGTCCAATAAAATTACATCCGGGTTATCTTCTTTGACGCGCACCAAAGCTTCTTCTCCGTCAAAGGCAGTAACCACATCATAACCTTCGTGCTTAAGCCTTTTTTCAAGAAATTCAATTACGTCTTTTTCATCATCAACCACTAATAATTTATGAGCCATAATTTTCTCCGCTAATTACTCATTCCGATGTTTCCAAAATAAAGGGGGCATCTTTTAAGGCGGGATGATTTATAATTCTTTTCATCCCTTCAATACCAATGCCGCCTTTTCCTATATGCGCGTGACGGTCATGATGCGAACCAAGCGCACCCTGCGCGTCATTAAGATGAATAAGCTTGATATGCTTTAAGCCGACGTTCTCTTCTATTTCATTCAAAAGCTTTTCCAAGCCTGCCTGCGTTGAAATATCAAACCCGGCTAAATAGGCATGCGCAGTATCAAGGCATAAACCCAAACGCTTATTATAATTTGCCCCTTCAAAGACTACTTTCTGGTGGCTAAACTTATAACCAAGCCACGACCCAGAACCAGATGTATTTTCCAAAAGAACGCCTACTTTACTGTTTTTTGTTCTTTCAAGAATAATATTAATTGCTTTTGTCAGGCGCTTAAGCCCTTGAGCTTCAGAGGTTTCTTTGTGGCTGCCCATATGCGTAACAATATAATCTACCTTAAGAGCATCCGCTTCTAAAATATCCTCAATGTAAGCTTTAATTGAAGCTTTATACAGCTTTAAATTCGGAGACGCAAGGTTTATTAAATATGGAATGTGTATAAAAACCGGCCGGATATTTAATTTACCATTCCTGCGGATAAATTCCTGGATTTCCTGAGCGCCTAAACGGCTTTCACGCCATCTCTGCGGAGAACGGCTAAAAATCTGCATGGTATTACAACCAAGTTTATTTGCCCTCTCCAGCGACTCATAAATCTTACCCTCAGCCGATACATGCACCCCTAAAAGCATAATGGAAAATTATAGCGCGTAAGCAAGCCAGCGTCAAGGTTATAGTTGACAATAGATTGAGGGAATGTTATATTTATTAACTCACGGGGCTGTAGCTCAGCTGGGAGAGCACTTGCATGGCATGCAAGGGGTCAGGAGTTCAATCCTCCTCAGCTCCACTTAAATTTTCCGACAAGGAAAATTTAAGTGGCACTAAAGCGAGCGTTGCGAGGCGACAAGCCGAGCAGCGAGCGTAGTGCCTAATACTTAAACCGACAAGGGAATTTTTGGTGGATACTTTCGCGAACGTGGCGGCGCGACAAGCGACGCAGTGAGCGAAAGTATCTTAGTGCTTTCTAAAAAGGAGAATTTGGTGGCACTTGCTCGCAAAGAAGCTCGCAAGTATTTCGCTTGATAAATAATTTTGGTGCTCAACACTCAAGCGAGCGTTGCGAGGCGACAAGCCGAGCAGCAAACGTAGTGCCTAAAAAAGCTTTTTGCCGAAGTGGTGGAATGGCATACACGTCGGTCTCAAAAACCGATGAGGGTAACCTCGTAAGGGTTCAACTCCCTTCTTCGGCACTTACAAACAAAAATGGCACAATACAAATAAATTGTAAAGTGCCACTTTTTTTAACCTTAGTAAATTATCCGGATACTTCTACTGAATCCGCAAGCAATATCGCCTCTTTAATTCCAGGGCTGACTTCGCTGACATTATCCTCTTCTATCCTACATATTTCTGCCAAACAACCGACCACATCAGCAATACGATTATTCCACTCGCCTTTTTGTTTACAAGCTGCTAAATATTCTTTTATCCTGTCTCCAGAAGGCGCAATACCAGCCTGAAGCATTTTCTGAATCTGCTGAAACTCCTCGTCCAGGTTATATTCAGCCAAATTAGCCAAAACAGGCAATTTCAAATTTAAGCTATTCAACCCTGTCATCGGCTGGGTCACAATATTCATTACCCGAAGATCAATACCTCCGACTTTTTCCGATATCGCCGAAGAAGAACTGCTGTCACCACCTTGACCACCTTCAATTTCTTGACTAGCTTTTCCAATGCCGCCTTGTGTATGCGCTGTATCTCTTGTAGGCGTTGTTATTGGCCGGACTTGCTCTCCCCAGCCAGTACCTAGGTTGGAAGAAGCGGCAGGGGGTTGGGTTTCTACTTTTGCTAACATTGCCATAATTTGATCCGCCAGCATCTTGGGATCATTGATTTTAAGATCACCGGTTACCTTTAGGCCATCTTTTTT
>JACQXK010000091.1 GCA_016208765.1 Candidatus Omnitrophota bacterium | reverse complement strand
TCAAACTCCACTTCGTTGATGTTGACGCTGGCCGGAAAATATTCGTAGGCGTGGTTGCGGATGTAGGCCAAAAGTTCATCGTGGGTCATGGCCGGCAGGGTGAACAGGCGCGAGGCCACATAGGCCCCGGAAAGGTTGGAACAGACCCTCTTGTCCCGCAACTGGTGCTTTTGGACCATGAGTTGCAGGGTCAAAGCCACCGGGGACATGTCCCGGGGCTGCTCCGGGTCCTGGGGCGGCAGCTGGGCCTTTATAAGCCTGGTTACGGCGATCCTGTTGCGGAAGCCCGCCACCTCGGCGATCTTTACCGCGGAATTGCCGATATCCAGGCCTAAGTATTTTTTGGGAAAAAAGGTGGAGAGCATAGAAGTAAATATAGCAAATACTACGGAATAAGTCAAACTGATTTTGATGAAAGAATCCCGCCAAATGACAGGATTCTTATAACAAAGTTTCTTGAGAAACAGACCAAGCACATACCGGCCCGCCTGTTGCCAAGGCTTTCTGTCAAAAGCCCTGGGCGTAACAGTAGACCAATTGATGGGCCTGGATAAACTGAAGGGAGCTCCTAAAACCCGCGACAACAGGCTATGGCGCAGGGTAAGCCAACTTGAGAAGCTGCCCGCCAAGGAGCGCAAGCAGATCGTCCAGCTATTGGACACCTTCCTCGAAAAGGAAAAGCTTAAAGAAGGCCAGGTAAAACAGGCAGGCCGTTAAAGTAAAAAACCCGGCTAACAGCCGGGCCTAAATACCAACAAAGCAAAAGCCCCGCACAAGCGGGGCTTTTGCTTTTCGCGCCGTTATCTATAGATTAATTTATGTCAAATGATTTTGGCTCAAAGACAATATTAGTTGAATAATAGTCTTTTGTCATTTTGGAAAAAGCGTAGATTTTTGTCTTATCGTCTATGGTTATAAAATATAGTGCAATAATATTATTATCTTTCGACCATATATACGCGTATCTTCCATTGTCATGGACGTTATACTTAATAAGTCCTTTTTGATAATTATTTCCAAAATGAGTAGTAAAATAAGTAATTATTTTATTAGAACTATTTCGATATCCACCGTTACTATAATCTAAAGATCTAATCCAAATATTTTTTAACGTATAACTATCATTGTACATTTGCGAACTGTTACTTAATAATTCATTTTTATCATTGTAAAAAGAATAGCTTATATACTTAAATATGTAATCATTGCTTCTACCGATTAATCCTTCGCTATTGTCCTTGTCCCAGTAAATATCAATCCCGAGTTCCCTCACATGCTTAACCGTTATATTTAGTGGCATAGTAATTATATTTGCTTGGATTACGTTCTTTTTTTCGATGCCACATGATATAACAAAAAATAAGAAAAGTAATGGAAATAATCTATTCATTGTTCTGCTCCTTTGGCTGCTGTTCAGCTTGTTGTGCTGCGGCGGCTTCTTGTTCTTCCTGATATGGTCTTTTATCTGGTTCCGCTTGCGGCGGCCCTTGTGGTACATTCCAATCATTTTGGGTAACACCAGCATTAACAGCTTTTAACACGATTGATTCAGCATTCGTAGCATTATTGGCGTTTTGCTCAGCAAGGTTTCTGCCAACTGCATTATTGAATAAATCTTGATCAGATTTTGCTTTTGCCTCAGGTGAACCTTGCTGTTGATATTGTTCATGTGCCGTTGCAAATTGTTTTGCTAAATCATGACCGACCGATTTAGTCATAAGATAATTCCAAAGAGAATGTCTATAAGCATCCCCTTTATAACCTTCACCACCTAAACCTCCAAACAAATTGCCAGCAGATTTAAAAGCTTGTTCTTTTGCTTGGTTTACTTTTAAAGCGGCAAAAGGATATTTTTTAACTAATTCTCTTTCCCCTGGTGTTAATGAGTTATATGTTTTATAAGGATTTTTCCCATCCGGGTCAGTAAAAATTAGAGGATTGTTATTGCAATAAACATACGGATTCAACTTCTGCGGATTGCGTAAGAACCCCCGCGGCGGTACGCCCTTCAACAGCGGCTCGGGCTGGCTCCACCGGCCCAACTGCGTAGTAAAGTAACGCGCTTTGGCATAATACTGCCCGGTCGCTGCGTCCT
>JACQXK010000090.1 GCA_016208765.1 Candidatus Omnitrophota bacterium | reverse complement strand
TAACATCTATAAGGCCCCCGGATGTCAAGAGAAAATAATTCCGTTACACATAGTATCCAACTACCATGCATTAATCGCCTTTTAGTAATTAATAAAAAACGGATTCTGACTTAATCTCTCTATGAGCTGCAGAGAATACGCTCTGCGCTAAACATCTATACGGGCTCATCAACTAATCCGTAAACAACCATTAAATGATTGTTTATCAGCAGTCTTAGTACAACTTTATTTGTACGTCCCAGAGAATATTTTATGCCCTTATACCGTCCCATTCAATATTCATGGGCTATCCCAAATATTCGGGATGCCAGTTAGTTCCGGGCTCGGGGAAGGAGCAGAACACGTAATATTATTTATTAACTAAAAGTATTTTATGGCACAGGCAGCAACCCATTCAACGCGTGTGGCTATATAAAATAGCTTATGAGTTCATCCAAGATTTTTTCTTACAGGCCATTTTTAAGAACTCTAACTCAAGCTTATTGTGGAAATGCCAGTTATGAGTCGGGATCATTGCCGCCTGGCCGTTATTTAATGCGCTAAGAATCTGTCTATATCAAATACCTTCCCGCTTTTTAGCATATGATAAACTACTGCTGCTATCTTATGCGCTAATATACTATACGCTTTCATTTTTCCCTTTTTGCTTTCCAGTTTCTTGAAATGTTTTTCAATCCGCGGATTAAACTTAGTGACAAATATTGCTGCTTCTGAAAATACCCGCTTCAAATATACATTGCCCATCTTCTTCCCCCCAGAACCGTATTTTTTACCGGCAGATTCGTGAACACATCTAACCAGTCTGCAATATGACGAAAACTTCTGCACGGATTCAAATCTATTGATATCGTCTACTTCATACAAAATGGTTAAGGCAATAATATCTCCGATGCCGTTTATACTTTGCAAGATTGATAATTCTTTACGGTTAAACGCGCGTGCCTGAGAACGAATATATACTTCCAGGTCATTGATTAGTTTATTGTAAAAATCTATGGTTTTTAAATTCGCATCCACGGATCTTTTTACCGCCTCATCCTCGAACCGCTCATAGAGATCAACACGCTTTGCTGTAACATTTGATATCCGGCCTAATGAATCTTTATTGGCCTGATAGTTTAAAATCTGTATATGCGCAATAAGCTTTGCTCTTATTTCCACATAATATAACCTTCTGCGTAAAAGGTCCCGCAATGACCGTTTTTCTTTGGAACACGCGTACGCTAACGGAAACATTCCTGCCTGAACGAGCCGTGCTATTTTTTCCGAATCAATTTTATCATTCTTAACTTTTGAACCGCTGATGGCTTTCATGTAATAAGGATGTCCCAAAATAAATTCAAATCCATGCTCCACGCAGAAATCAGATAACCAATACCAGGCAAACGTGTTTTCGCAGGCGACTACGATATTATTCCGATACGGCTTAAGTATTGCCAGTAACTTATCAGTTTCCAGGTTCCCGAGTTTACGATGCAATATTACCTTTTTATTTTCCCCAATAATGCACACGTAAATAATTCTTGAATGCACGTCTATTCCGCAGTAAAATTTAGTATGCGGTTTATAAAAGCGCATAAAGGCCTCCTTAATGTTTGTGCGTCCGGCATAGGACAGCACGGTTAATAAAATATGCCTACGTCCGCGTAGAGCGTCTCAAAAATAGGATGCATATGGTTAATCCATATGTCAAGCCTGATTGCATGAGGGGGCCTTTATATTATCAACGCGCTCCACCTGACTTTTTCCGCGGCTTCGCCGCTCCAAAAGTAGGTGAGCTTGAATGTTATGGTAAAAAAAATGAAAAAAATATTTAAATTTACGTTTGATTGGTTTCGAAAGATTATAAATAGTGCCTATATCACTATTCCTTCTTTAAAAATGGATAATGGGGTCAAATCTTGACATTAGACAAAAATAGTAAATTAAAAACTCGGACATTGTGACAATACCGTACTTGCACCTCGGAGGTGCAAGTACGGAGTGGGACAACATAGACCATTTACTACAAACAAGAAATAGAGATTGATTAGCTTCCTTAATTCTTGACTGCCGTATCTTATTGATGTCTTTCCTCTGAATGACATAATTTTTCCCCCTAGACAATTACTATATAGAGCAGTAAAATAGTATCAACTTATTCAAAAAAAATACTGGGGCAAACATTGCTTGTCCTGCAGAATTTTGGCGTGGCCATTTGAAAAAATAATGAAAAGCTTTTAGCTTGCGGCTTAAAGCTAATGTCTACCAGCTCGGTGTAACTAAAATATGGATGGTGTTTTGATGAAAAATAAGCTTTTGATAATTGCGATTCTAATTTATGCTTTAAGCATGAGCGTTCCTCTAAATACCCTTGCTCAGGTTTTTGAAGAAACTTTGCCGAAAGAAGGCATTTCTGCTGAAGATTTTCTAAGGACTGTAAACTATTATTATGAAAATCCGCAGCCGCAGAAACTATTTACCTGTCTAATTGTTATTTTGACTCAGGAAGAGGTCATAAAAGATCCTGATAAGTTTAATTTATTTGCCCGTTTTTGTGCGCTTGTTTGCCGGAAAGACAGCAATTTTTTAGAAAATATAAAAAGACTAAAAGAAAAGTCCAGCGGCATACAGCAAAATGCTATTCAGCAAATTTTGACTTATGCTGAGAACTATGAAGAGCCTTACATGATATTTTCCGCAGGAGATTTAGAGTGTTTTTTAATTGAATTTCT
>JACQXK010000098.1 GCA_016208765.1 Candidatus Omnitrophota bacterium | reverse complement strand
CTTGGATGTTATTCTCTACGATGGGAGCAATTTTTATACTTTCCTGGGAGATGAGAACCGTTCCTAGAAATGTATACAAAGGTATACAAAAGGTTGTAGAAGAACAACCACGAGGGCGAACAGTGTTCCCATCGATTACCGCTTACGAGTCTCACGTAAGACTATGAGTGGCGAGGTCAACCAAATCCTGGATCTGGTCGCCGAGGGGTAGACCCAACCCGTAGTTCCCTGTTAGAGACGGCCTTTTTGAGCCTCTTCCAGAAGCTCCACACGTGCCTGCCTTTATGCTCTGCCAAAAGCAGGGCGTAATTGGCTGGAAGACGCTCGGAGAGCCCTAATCCTCTACGTGCCAGCACGAGGCTGGCAGCGAGGTGAATTGAAAGGCCAAACATGGCCATAAACTTGAATTTCCCTATGATAGAAGAGAAAGCAGGATTTTTGGTAATGATTTCGACTCCATGGCGAAAGGCTTTCGAAAGGAGAAGGGAAAAGAATAAGGAATAAGTAAATGAGGAAAGCATACGGCGATAAGCAATACCTTTTTCTTTGAGAGTGGCTTTTTTCTTGGTGAAGTCCAATTCTTCAACGACAATTGGTTTTTGTACTTCTTTGGCATGCGTAACGAGTTTTTTTACTGCTTCTCCTAAAGTGGCTTTGACCTGGTCACTGCGGCGGTCCTGAAGAGGAGTGTGAATGGTGTCTTTAGCTATCAGGTTGCCATGACGGTTTATTTCTGCCCAGGCGATATGCGAGGGATTGAGATCAACTCCAATAGCTCCTAACTCTCTTTTGGTAATTTGCTCTTACTTTTTCCTTTCGGTAGTAAGATATAGATACCACCCTTTCTTTTTGCCCACCAGCCGAAAACTTAACGCCTGTCCTCTGCTAAGAGCTTGCGCAATTTCGTCCTGTCCGTAAGGAAAAGCTATGTTTTCGATGACATAATCTCTGCCATACCTGCCTTCTAATTTGCGGATAACCCGAATGTGTAGTTTATTTCCAATCAACTGACAATTCTGATTGCCAAATCGTTCATCCTTTGAACCTATGTAGAAAATGCGATTATTCCTTTTAGCTTGCCATTCTTTAAGCCACTCATCATGAAATTTATAGCCATTTTCCTCGAGATGGTATTGGGCTAAGAATAATTTCTTGCCTCCCAGACAAATACTGACATTCCCTTCTAATTTCTTCAGTTTTGCTGACAGGTTAAAAAGTCGTCTTTTCTTTTGATGTATGGTAAACCGCAATTTCTTTCTTGGCGATTTTTCACCATTAATACCACAAGCAGGATAACTCTCTTTTAACTTCTTCTGTAATTCCTTGATATGCTTCTTTAAAGCAGATATCCTGATTTTGATATCTTCTATATGGAGCTTTCTCAGTTCAATTACCGATTTTATTATCCCTTCTACTTCTGCGAAGAGAGAATTGAATTGTCGTGCTGTAACTCCATATTTTGCTATATACTCCTTCTTTAACTCTTTGGTTTTTTGCTTGGCCAATAATGCCTTTAGCAGTTTACCACGGACATGCCCTGTATATTTGGCGCTCTCCTCTATAAATTTATTATGAACAGGTTCGAGTTTTGTCTGTGTAGTAAATTGCATTTCTTTTACCTCATCAACTCTTCTTTTATCTTTTTTCTTAGTTGCCTTGCCTTACTGCTACGCATCCCATATAACTTACCAGCAAAACAGGTGACTATCGCCAACATATCATCCACTAACTCCTGCTCCAGGCTTTTCTCGTCCGGTTCCTTATTTATTATATGTGTCTTGATTCCTAACAAAGCAAATATCTCAGCAAAATATTCATAACCAAAGCGTGTTAAACGGTCTGGATAGGTCATCGCTATCTCATTAATTTCGCCTTCTAAACATAATCTTAACAGTTTTTTCAATCCTTTTCTCTTTCCAGATAATCCACTACCGGTATCTTGCAGTACCATCATTTCATCTTCACTTAAATTTAAATTTTCTTTAATATATTCTATCTGTCTTGCTAAATCTTCTTTTTGGCCATATCCAGAAACTCGAGCATAAATTCCAACTTTCCTTCTCCTCTCACTTCCTAATATCCTCAATATCTCACTTTCGGGAATTCTCCTTCTCCCTGATGGCATCCGAATACACTTGAGTCTACCTTCTCTATCCCATCTCTGTAATGTATCTCGGGATACTCCCAATATTTTTCTCACTTCTTTTAACGAATATAATTTCTGCATCTTTTTCTCTGAATTATCATCATTTATTTCATTTTATCCTTATGTCTTTATTATAAGACTTTTCTCCTTAATTTTCAAGTATTTTTACTAATATTTACAGATATTTTTTGGTAACTGTTGCCTACCCTTTATTTCTGTTATTGGATAAGCGGCAGAGCCCGTTGGTTACTTACGCTATTTTATATTTTCCAAAT
>JACQXK010000007.1 GCA_016208765.1 Candidatus Omnitrophota bacterium | reverse complement strand
ACATGATCGTAGGCGACAATGTGCGTGAAGCCCAACCCTTCTGCTGTTTGGGCGTAATCGCGGATGGCAATAGGGTCGCTGGGGTATTCGGTTTGGGGGAAGACGAGTCCGATGTTCATAAAATCCTCATTGACGGTGCTGTTTATTTTATTGTATAGTGTGTTCATCAATAAACCAGTTCGTCTGGTTTACCCGCCCCCGATAATAAGGTCGCCAGTTGAGGTGGTCTTTCTCGTAAGAGAATAGTCGGGAGCGTTTTATTTAACCATTCACACTCTCCATAAATCTACAACTTTAAAGAAATAGTTTCGATCTCTAATTCCCCCGCTTCCCATTTGCCCACAGGGTTTTGAATCTTTTTAACTTTGCAGCTGTTTGTGCCAGCACTGGAAACCACATATAGCCAGTAAGAATCTCTATGGCGATGTGCATATTTCCATTGAGTCCTTGATAACTGAATTGCAGTTGGCTCTTCATCCTTCTTTGTTTTCACCTCGATATACTTTTCTGCCTTGCCGTTGACTTTTATACTAAGATCATATCCTCTGCCATGATCGCGATTTGCATTTAACCATTCGATCTCTATAACTTCGTCTGCTAGTTCGATTTTGAAACCAAGAGCAGTGTCTTCTAATCCTTCCCTTGCATACTCTTCTTTTAATACGTGAAGAACATATTCTTCACCCCACCTGCCAATATCTTTCCTCGTATCCAATTTAGGCCCATCTCTGAATTTAGGTTCGCCCTCTTTTTGCGAATCCCTTGGAGCATCAATCCATTCAGGGTCTTCAATTGGTTGCTCTTCTTTGAACTTTGACTCATTAGTATTATTTGATGGAGCGAAATCTTCAACCACGATTTTCGCCTTAGTAGCATCTATATCAGATGACCAATCTTTATCCCGATGATCTTCCCTCAGTCTTTGTTTGATTTCTTGTATAGCATTTATAATTTCCTGAGATGAGAGGCCAACATTCTTTAGATTTTGAAATTCTTCATACATCTTCTTGTCATCATCAGATAGTTGCTGTATCAATAAGTGTAAAGGCTCGGGTTTGAATTTTAATTTACCGACTAACACCTTTGCTGCTTGATTTTCTTTTTCATAAATATCTGCTATATCTGTTAATGAAATTTCAGACGGCGATCTGACATCTCCTTGCATCGTATATATCCATCTTGATGCGCGTAGTTTTTTTATAAAGCCCGCATCAAAATTCCTGCTCCAGTTCCCATTATATTTCCATACATACACCCCCTCAAAAAAATCATTGATCTTTGAACTAGGCACATCCTGTAAAATTTTCACTAATTGTTCCCAAATGAGTTGGGACTTGTTGAGAGTAATATTCTTTTCCAAAGCAAAATTTAGACCATCTATAGTGTAGTCTTTCTCGCTCACATCATAAGTGTGTCCCCCTGCTCCCCTCAATTCTCGCTTTTCTTCATAACTCAAGCGCGAAGACGAATCAGGTAATCTTCTAGGTTTATCCTCCACTTCTACACCTCTCAAAAATTTTTCGAGATCCTCTTTTTTGAAATGTTTATAGAGTTCGCTATCCACGAAATATACTTGAGCGTTTCCTTCGAAATAATTCATGAGATTAGAATCGCAAAGATATATTTCTTTAGCCCTGCTAATTTTTTTCGCTTCCGTCGTTGGGTTATATGAGGCAATAAAAGGGAGTTCTTTAAAACGGCTTTTCTCTTCTTGATTAGTAAGCGAACTAAATACTCGCATCACTTTCTCTAAATCGGAATAATATTTTTCATCTAAAGAGATATGTGTTTCCCCGACATACTTTGGGAAAACAAACTCGTTAACTTCATCTAGCAGGCTGGGTTTGCGTAAACCAATTTCTTTAAAAAACTTTAAACAGTTTTCGTCTTCAGCCAAATTTGTTTTTACCGTAGGATATGCCGTATCGGTTTCTATAGGAAGATACACTTGAGGAGTCTTACCATCTGCTTTAAATGGAGCAGTGTGAGAATTGCCATTTGTGCGAATAATCGGCTTTGTTTTTATTCTTGCGAAACTTGAACGTTGATTATTTAAGTTGACATAGAAATTTATCATCCACTCGTCGCTCTTTGTCGAAAGAAAATCAGCCGTTATCTTGTCAAGGAAATCGTCAAAGTCTATTTGCTTGATGCCTATTTCCCTCCGCAAATACTCTCCTAACTCGCTATCGGTTTTTATATTGGGATGAAGCCATGCTGATTTCTCAAAAAGATGTAGTAAGTCCTCAGCAGTTAAAAACTCTATCAGGTCTTTACCACGTGCAAGCATAGATTCGTTCGCCAAAACAAATTTCCCTTCATGGTTAGGGAGCAGGCGCGATGTTTTAAATTTCTCTAAAACCTGTGAATATATTGCGGAGTAAATAGGGCTCTTCTCGTTCTTGTTTGTTGGTAATACGCTGTGCAGAAAATCTACAGTTATGAGTCCAGTATCTCGTAAAACCTCCAGACTTTCAGCAACGAGATTGGCTGTCTCTGCGATGATCCGCTTGTTTACTTCATCTTCGAGGGGAATGTTATCTCTTGCGGGGGTTGTTTTGTATGGGCCTTGTATTAAAAATTTCAGATAAGTATCTTTATTGGTTGCAAAGAATGCAAATAATTGCGCCCCATTAATTGAAACAATTTGCTCGTGACCGTCTTCCGTATCACCAAGTTGATAAGCGATCTCAACTTCCAGATCGAATTCTTTTATCTTTATGCCTTTCCGAAACAGTAAGTATTTTTCTGCTTCACCGTTTGAAGAAGTGAGACGCATTGTTCTCTGTTCATTTTCCTCCCGCGTATAGGATCCCTTTTCATTGGCAATGAGCCAATCTACTCGACCAATATTTTTCAGGAAAAGCAAAGTGTTTAACTTGAGATTAGTTATTCTTTCCTTTACGAGTTTGTATGCTTCTTTTTCGTTACGTTCTGGATGATCGAATGGCAATATGATTCGCGTGCCGTTTATTACTAGTGGCTCAACTTCTATTGGAACCACTCTATCTTGAATTTTGAAATGGAATTCTCCAGAATAAATAATTGGAGACTGAGTAATTGCATATACTGATTTGAAACCAATACCAAATTTGCCAATTTTTTCCCAGTCATCAACTTTTGTGCTTCTCCCAATATTTGTAATTCCCGCAACGTCATCTAAAGAGAAATCTATCCCATTGTGTTCAATCTCTAATTTGTCCTCGCAAAGAAAAAAAGAAACACTGGTTGCCTTTTTGTCCTCAGCATTTTGCAGGATCTCATAAACAAAATGTGATATGTCACTATATAGAACAGTAAAAATATCAAGGTTGGTATCGTTTTCGCTATGTGCGTCTGCTAACTTTTGACGCGTTGTTTGAATTTCCTTGAAGCTTGTAAACTTTTTTTGAGTCATAGAGGTAAACTTTCTTATACATTCTGTAGTAAATCATTTCCTCATTCCCTCAATCACCCTCGCTACCACCTCACACGCTTTCTTAATCTCATCGTCTGTCGTGTGTCGCCCAACGGTTAAACGCAGCGAGCCAAGCGCCCATGCGCGATCATAACCTAACGCCAGAATCACATTCGAGGGTTCGGGGTCGCCGGTTTTGCAGGCGGAGCCGGATGAGGCAGCGATGCCTTCAAGATCGAGTCGCATGAGCAATTCGTTGCCGTCAATGTTTTTGAAAACAAAAGAAGAATGATTGGGCAAACGATTTGTGGGATGCCCGGTTAATTTTGAATCGGGAATTTTCAGAATCGTTTCGCGCAAGCGTGATGACAGTTTTCTAAAATGATCGAGATCGCGCGCGCGGCGATCTACGGTGAGGCGGAATGCGGCGGCGAGACCGACGATGTAGGGGACGTTGGATGT
>JACQXK010000104.1 GCA_016208765.1 Candidatus Omnitrophota bacterium | reverse complement strand
GGTTTCTCTGTTGCCAAACTGGCTCTTTCAATATTACGGCCTGTGTTGGTCTTTTCAGCTATCATTTCTTTTTCTCCTCCCCGCCTTCTACTCTAATTTATCATAGGGGAGGTGTCTCAACTATATTGACACAGAGGGCTGATCTGACTTGTTAGACCATACAATTCTTCTCGTGGGAAAATAGAAGTGACATGATAAACTTTCCTCGCTAACTCATGAGACTTTTTCCAAACATTCAATTCGTTATAATCTTTCATTTTTTGTCCTCCGTTTAAGCTATCAGCGATCAGCAAAAGAACGGGAAAACACTATTAGCTTTCGCATAAATAACGTCCTATCCGCTGATTGTTGTCATTCAATAATCTCTTTTTTGCTGAAAACTGACCGCTAATTGCTTATTGCTGTTTTTAGTTTTTGCTGATTGCTGACCGCTGACAGCTTATAGCTGTTCCTCTCAATCCACCGGACTCCTCACCGCCAGCCCCGGTGTGTTCAATACGTGAGTATAAATCATCGTGGTTGAAACATCGGAATGTCCTAACAATTCCTGGACCGTGCGGATGTCATATCCGTTTTCAAGCAGGTGCGTGGCGAAAGAATGCCTCAGAGTGTGACAGCTCACCTTTTTGTTAATGCCCAGAGTCAGAACGGCTTTCTTTATTTCTTTCTGCAGCATATTTTCATTTATATGATGGCGGCGGACTTTGCCGCTTCTTGGGTCTACCGACAAGCTATTGGCGGGGAATAAATATTGCCATATGAATTCTTTTGCTGCATTCCTGTACTTGCGTTCAAGAGACGGCCAAAGCCAGGCTTCCCCGTATCCTTTTGACAGGTCTTCATTATGCATACTTTTTACAAACTCCAATTGTCTTTTCAGAGTCCCATGAAACCGTTTCGGCAGGATGGTTATTCTGTCCTTCTGCCCCTTGCCGTCACGCACAATTATCTGGTTCTGCGCAAAGTCTATGTCCTTTACCCTGAGCCTCACGCATTCCATAAGGCGCAATCCGCTCCCGTAGAGCAGTCCCGCCATTAATGAATATGTGCCCTGCAACGCCTTCAACAACCTGTCAGCTTCTTCACGCGCAAGCACAACAGGCAGACGCACCGGACGCTTGGCCCTTGTAAACTCTCCTATCGTCCCTATCTCGTTTCCTAATACTTGTTCGTAGAGAAATACCAAAGCATTCAGCGCCTGATTCTGGGTGCTGGCTGAAATCTTCTGCTCCACCGCTAAAAACTCGAGATATTTTTTAATGTCCCCTGGTAAAAGACTGCCGGCAGGTTTCATTTTATGGAAATACAAAAAGCGTCTCACCCACTGAATATAAGTCTGTTCCGTGCGAATGGAATAATGCCGGTAACGGATCTCCGTTTTTAATTTATTAATAAGGAATTCACAGATATGGTTTTCAGGCGTGGGCTTCTCTGTCATTCCGGCTTGTCCGGAATCTTTTCGAGAACCCAGGCGGGATGCCCGACATGTGGAAATGACAAGCGCGGGTTTACTTACCTTCTGCACAGCCCACGGAACTTTCAGAAAATCCCTGTACAAAAGCCTCAAAGCATCTCTTGCCTGCTCCACCTGCCATATTTCGATTTTGTTATTCTTTGAAAGATGGTCAAGGAATTTTTTAACATCTTGACCTGTGCAATTGCGGAAAGGCGTCTTCATATAACTGCCGAACTGCTTCACCCGCTCGACATACCACTTTGCGTTCTTTTCAGATATACCGTTCCTGATAACAACATCTAAATACGCAGTCCAGAAGTCCCCTTTTCCGGGCAAGATACGGGTATCGCCGTTTGATTTTGGTTCCATGATGTCCCCTCCTGTATTAAGCGGTCAGCCGTCAGCGCTCAGTTCTAAGTGTTAACCTGATAAATGGTGCGCGCAAGCTCTCCCTTACCCCCTCGTTGAAAAAGAGGGGCCAGGGGAGATTTTTCAAGCTGATAGCTGAATGCTTTTAATTAAATTATTCCCTGCCGGGAAGTAACGCTGAATTATATATCAAAACCCAAAAATATTAAATCACCCTACCCCTCATTTTTTTCTTGCCTTTCTTTTTTGGACTGGGTAAACTTAAATAACGCTCTAATTGATTTCCAGATACTTTGCACAGTGGGGGTAATACCTGTTCAAGAGCGGGCTTTTTAGCAAAACTAAATTAATCAATAACTTTTCAACAAATATTTTTCAATATTGTGCTATACAGAATGATGTAATATTGTGCTATGCAGAAGGAGGCATATTAAATATCCATCCTTCTGTCTAATATCTGTTGTGCGTAGGATTAATATGATGTCTACACCTTATATGCAGTGTAAGAATATGAAAAGAATATTGATAGGGCAAGTCGTATTATTATTTTTCATTTCATCAGTCCTATATGCTGCCGATTTACCAACATATTCGATTGAGCGAGCACCGGGAAGACCGGAGATTAAAGGTGGTGTTACTGAAATAAAACCTACACAAGAACGAAAGATTAGAAATGATGTTATTAAGATCAAACCAATATTTAAAAGAATTGATGATTCTAACTCTGGTAAATTCATCAAGTTATTACCGCAGAACCCTGACGAACTCTTTAGATGCGATGATATTAATTCTTTGAATATTCACAGTGGGCCGGTCTGTGCACACCGAATTGAAGTGGTAGAGTGTTTAATAGCACCTTGCCCTTTTCATGAGAGTTGGATATCTTATCCTAATCCTCAGGAGGCTTGTGCTGATTATATAAAGGAGTATGCATTAGGCAGTTGTGTATATGGGGAATTTGATCCAGATATTGAAGCATTCAAAGCTCAAGCAAGACGTGCCCTGTGCTCTGACTTGATAAATAGATTATTTCTTATTGATAACAAATTAGTATTTTGGCAAGTTGAGGGCAATTGTCCCGATGCTGGTTATGGTTTAACTCTTTATGATAAAAAAACCCATCAAATACTATGCTCAGAACATGAGACCATAGCTGGACCAAGAATAACTATTAACGACGAAAACTATAGACAGCTTTTTTACACCATAAATCAAAATTTAGAGAATCCTAATTTGGGTTTAAGTTCAGACCATAGGGTTGAAGAGATTTTGTTAACAGATTAGAGATTACGGCAAGAAACGCACAACAAGGCGCTGCAGTGAAATCGAACCACATGGCGCTTTTTGGGCAGGTTAGAGTTTGAGATTTGCAAATCGGTTTATTTGCTCTTTGAAGTCATTCAGTGGTTCGATTCACTGAGCTTTACGATTGTACGTTGAGTCATTCTGAAAATAAATGGGTTGGCAGTTTATCTTCCAATCCGGATAACACTTAATCAGGGAAGGAGATAATATATGACAACCACAAATCAATTTAAAGGCATTAATAATGTTCGCCAGTTTGTCAGCAACAGTAACCGGGCATCTATCCCATGTGAAATAAACAATTGTAGTTTTAATGCCGCCGACCAAGAGCTCGACACGGTTATCAATCATTACATTGAACATGGATTTGAAATTTTGCATATTGGCACTGAAACCGAGATGCGTGATGGTAAACTTCATTTTTACACTATCGTCTTATTTGGTTCACGGTAATTCACATGGTCATGCGGGATATTATCGCATTTTCCACAATATCCGCGTATCGGGTATTTGGATGATAAAAAATAAATCATCTTTTTACATTCGTCACGGACATCATCTTGGACAGTAAATTTGTAAATATAACAGAGACGATCAACGACAGATTGTGCTTCTTCCGTGATACGCTCACTCTGTTTTGTTGGGATGGTTCTACCTTGAAATACAGTTGTTTCAGACATGGTAAGCCTCCTTGTGCTGATAGCACGGTTTAGTGTTAGCAGTTTAAGATTTGTTAATTGAAGAAGTTGGTTGAAGTGCTTAATGACAGACAGTAGCATACATGAAAGCACGTACAACAAGACGTTGGACATGAATGCAGACCACAAGACGCTTTTTCTGAGTGATTATGGTTTATGTAGTTCATATCGGTCTTTTGCTCTTTCATATCATTCAGTGGTCTGCATCAGTCAACTTTACGTTAGACACTGACAGACATTGTAATTGAGTAAAGGTATTTGGGTAGAGTAAAGGTCGTCGGGCTTGCGGATTGAAAATGGTTGTCTGCGAGCAATTAGAGACGGATAGTTGTAGGTTATTTGGGCTGGCCGGATAAAAAAAATAGAAGCATACGGCAATGAAGAAGCAGTTCTCAAGCAAACGGTTTTCACAAAAAAATACGGCATCAGCAATTCAACAGTTTAGCGGATAGAGCAAATATTGCTGGATGCTGAGGTTAATTGTGGGAACAAAAAAAGTGTCGGGCATTTCAAATTGAAAAACAGTCAGGCAATGAAACAACTTGCTTGATGTGCAAACAATTGAAACGTCTTGAGAGTCAGAGAGCGTCTTTACCAGTTGAAGAAGGGGCATTTTGAAGGTTGAGCAGTAAAAAGGTTTTGCGAGTGTAGGGGGGGAGCATATCGCAGATATGTTGCCGAGAAAGCGGAGCACGGCAAAATGAAAAAGAAGACTGGGATCTGAAGATACAGTGAAGATATTCCCAATTTCAAATGAACAAAAACAAAAGAGAAGAGGGCGGGCGACGTCATGATTCACGAAGAGGACGAAGGATGAAGTGTCTAACAAAACGCTGGAGATGAACGAGTGCCACAGGCTACTTTTGGGGCATGTGGGAGTTTTGAGTACAGCGAAGCAGTATTTTGGTAGGCGGGAGTTATTCGGTGGCACTCGTCACTCAGCTTTACGTTGGGTGTTGAAAGGAGACATAGATGACCGATTTCGGTGAGCTTAAGTCAGTTGATGTACGAGAGATATGGAATAATGAAGCCACAGACTTTACTCCATGGCTTGTTGATAATATCGATAAACTTGGAGAAGCGTTAGGCATGGAGTTGGAGGTAAGGGAGCGTGAAGCAGATGTCGGAGATTTTTCTTTAGACATTTTAGCTAAAGATTTGGGGTCTGGCAGAGCAGTCATTATTGAGAACCAGTTGGAGGCAACAGACCATGACCATTTAGGTAAGCTGTTGACATATGCTGGTGGATTTGATGCCGGGGTACTTGTTTGGATAGCAACAGATTTGAGGGATGAACATCGACAGGCACTTGAATGGCTTAACGAGCATACTGGCCGGGACATCGATTGCTTCGGCGTTGTAATAGAGGTCATTAAAATCGACAACTCAAAACCAGCGTATCATTTCAAACCAGTTGTCTTCCCAAATGAGTGGCAGAAAGATTGGAACAGAGGCACTACTACAAAATCTCCGAAAGCAGAAGCATATAGAAATTACTTCCAAGCATTGATTGATGAGTTACGAACAAAACATAAATTTACTGGTGCAAAGATTGGTCAGCCTCAAAACTGGTACAGTTTTTCATCTGGCGTACCAGGCATCATTTTCAGCAATGTATTTGTTCAGGGCGGAAAGATTAGAGCGGAAGTATATATTGATTTCCAAGACAAAGAGAAGAACAAAATCCTCTTTGATAAACTTCATCAAAACAAAGAAGTGATTGAGCAAGATTTCGGTAACGAGCTATCATGGGAAAGATTGGATGATAGACGTGCCAGCCGTATTGGTATATATCGCGATGGAAGCATAGATTTATCATCCGAAACGCTTGACGAGCTTAGAAAGTGGTCTATCGAAAAACTGTTACATTTGAAAAAAATTATGTTGCCAAGGATCGAGTCTTTAATGGTAAGTCAGTGATAAACACCCAACAAAACGCTGCACGTGAACGAGTGCCACAGGACGCTTTTTGAGCATGTTGTTGGTTTGAGTAGAGCAGGCAGTTTTGGGCAAGCTGACGTGCTTCATGGCACTCGTCAGTGAGCTTTACGTTAGGGCTAAAGGAAGGAGAAAATAATGGCAGATGTTCATCACTGGTCATGCCCATATTGTAACCGAGATGCTACACTACGCGATCACGATTATCTCAACGGCGGAACATCCTTAAAAATTCAGGATCCTGCCGAGGGGCATAAACATTTAGAGTGGTATTACGTGGTTTGTCCTAACCCTAAATGTAAAAAATTTACTTTGAATATCGGGCTATTTGAGTTTTCATACAACAGGGTAGTAAATGAGTGGGAAGTTGGAGCGCTACTTAGGTCTTGGGCTTTAATTCCTCCATCTCGTGCAAAAGCGTTTCCTGATTACATCCCTAAATCAATTTTGGATGATTATAATGAAGCTTGTTTGATATCCGATCTCAGTCCGAAGGCATCAGCTACGCTTTCCAGAAGATGTTTGCAGGGGATATTAAGAGACTTCTGGAAAGTAAAGCCGGGACGGCTTGTTGATGAAGTCGAACAGATAAAAGATAAAACTGATCCTCTGACATGGGACGCGATTGACTCAGTCAGAAAAGTTGGCAATATTGGTGCCCACATGGAAAAAGACATAAACTTAATTGTCGATGTTGATCCGAATGAAGCTCAAATGCTCATAGGTCTCATTGAAATAGTATTAAAAGACTGGTATGTTGCGCGCGAGGAAAGAAAGAATAGGTTGCTTAATATTAAATCAATTGCAGACGTAAAAGATTCTATGAAAAAGGGGAAGCCCTAACCATGCGCTGCAGATGAACGAGTACCACAGGACGCTTTTTTAGCCTGATTATGTTTTATGATTTCCATATTGGTTTTTAGCACGTTGATATTATCGAGTGGTACTCGTCACTGAGCTTTACGTTCGCTTACATATGGAATAAAATAGACCATGAGACAAAGGTTTTCACAAAGACAAGGTATTACAACTGAGCCATCTACACTTCAAATAGATTCAATGTCAGATGCCTTAAGAAATTCATTATGGAACCTATTGTATGATTGCTTTGAGCATCGCAACGAATATTGGTGTCAGTTCGTAACATGTACTGGGAAGTTCTTTTTTAAAGTGCCTGTTGATGATCTTCCGTATCATGATAATAGGTGCATGTTATGGCTCAAACAAAAATATTACAAATTAGAATGGCATGAAGTATATGATTTTATAGAGTTTGTTGCAGATAATTATACTAACGCTAAAAAATATGCTAACTCTGGAGAAGCTGGTGAATTCACTAAAGTTTGCAACTATATTTTTGAAAGAGAGTTGTCAGGTTATAGATTTATATCAGGAATTCTTTCTCCAATCTCAAGCAAAGAAGAAGTTTCAGAAATAACAGAAGCTGTTGATCGTTCTTCGACATATGGATTAAGCGGTGCGAACAATCATCTTAAAACTTCTTTAACCCTCTTAGGTCAAAAGCCAACGCCTGACTATCGAAATTCAATAAAAGAAGCCATTAGCGCCGTTGAATCTATATCAAAGCAAATATCCGGATCTGACTCACAAGGGTTATCTGGTGCTTTAAAAAAATTAAGCGACCATACGGAACTTCACGGAGCACTTAAATCAGCATTTGAAAAATTATACGGATATTCAAGTGACGAAGATGGAATCCGGCATGCAATACTTGATGAACCAACTGTTGGCTTTGATGAAGCCAAATTTATGATCGTTTCATGTTCTGCATTTGTTAATTATTTAATATCAAAGGCAGAGAAAGCGAAATTATTGAAATAGATGAAAAGCGAACAAGTCAGTGCACATGAACGAGTGCCACAGGACGCTTTTCGGGATGTGTTTGATTTATGAAGTGCAAATCGGCTTTTGGCTGGTTGATGTCATACATGGCACTCGTCAGTGACTTCTACGTTAGACTCAAAAATCAATATACACAGAAAACACTTCATTTGGTATAATCATGTATCGCTAAATTTCAATTATTATCAAAGGATACCAAATGGAAATAAAGGCTAATATTATTCACGGTGATTGCACCGAAGAATTAAGAAAAATAGAGGAAAATACGGTCGATTTAATATTTACTTCACCTCCATATGCTGATGCTAGAAAAAACACTTACGGTGGCATTCATCCCAATAAGTATGTTGAATGGTTTTTACCTATTTCAGAAGAATTATTAAGAGTTTTAAAGCCGACTGGGACTTTTGTACTGAATATAAAAGAACGAGTATTAAATGGTGAACGAAATACATACGTGTTAGAACTTATATTGGAAATGCGCAAACAAGGCTGGCTGTGGACAGAAGAATTTGTATGGCATAAAAAAAATTCGTATCCTGGCAAGTGGCCTAATAGGTTTCGCGATTCTTGGGAAAGACTTTTACAATTCAATAAAAGTAAAAAATTTAAAATGTATCAAGAATCTGTTATGGTTACTATGGGAGATTGGGCGAAAACAAGACTTAGGAATTTGAGTGATACAGACAAGCTTAGAGATGAGTCAAAGGTTGGAAGTGGTTTTGGTAAGAATATCTCCAATTGGTTAAAGCGAGATAAAGCATATCCTACAAATGTAATACATATGGCAACTGAATGTAACAATAAAAATCACAGTGCAGTATTCCCCGACGCTTTACCGGAGTGGTTTATTAAACTGTTCACTAAAGAACGAGATATGGTTTTAGATCCCTTTATGGGTTCAGGCACAACAATTAAGGTAGCCCAACGTCTCAAAAGAAACTCAACTGGAATAGAGATTCATCCATCTTATATTGAAATGATTTCAAATGAGATTAACCCAGTAGAACATTGTCTATTTGAAAAGGAAGAAACTTATGAACCCATTGAACATCAACGACGTAAGAAAATATGTCGAAAACAACATAGGCACGTTTCACTCTAAACGCCTAAAGAAAATTGTAAATCTTCAATTAAGTCAAGTCCTCACAAGAAAAAATCCATATCTTTTCAAAGCAAAGAATATATTAACAGCACAAGATTTAATTAAGACTCTTCTTGATGCCACTATATCTTCTGGTGAAGAAACAATTTTTGGTGATTTTCTTGAAGAGTTAGCAATATTTATAAATAACAAGGTTTATGGTGGTAAGAAATCCTCAGCCGAAGGAATAGATTTGGAATTTGATAAAGAAAATGTTAGATACATTGTTTCAATCAAGTCCGGGCCTAACTGGGGCAATAACAGCCAGATCAATAAAATGACAGACAACTTCAAAAAAGCAAAGCGTGTTTTAAGAACAAGCAATTCAAAGCTGAATATTGTTGCTGTTAACGGATGTTGTTATGGTCGTAATAATAGCGTTGATCAAGGTGATTATTATAAGTATTGCGGTCAGCAATTTTGGGAGTTTATTTCAGATAATAAAAATCTGTATATTGACATCATAGAACCACTCGGTTATAAAGCAAAAGAGAAAAATGAAGAATTCAACAAAGAATATTCTGAATTAATAAACAAATTTGCATTTCTATTTATGTATCATTTCTGTGATGATGGGAAAATTAACTGGGAGTCATTAGTTAAATACAATTCTTCAGCAGAAGAAGCTAAGAAAATATTAACAAACCCTCCCCAAAAGGCACAAGAAAAAACAGGAAAATAAAAAAAAGTCTAACAATCAGATGCACGTGAACGAGTGCCACAGGACGCTTTTTTGGCAGAGGATGTTTTTAATCTGCAAATCGGCTTTTTCCTTTCTCATGTCTTACGGTGGCACTCGTCAGTGATCAGGACGTTATGTCTCAATAATGGAGAACAATGAAAGGTCGAGACTATTTTATTCTTGGCAGTAAGCTATTCGGGATATGGTGTTTATTCCAAGGGATTGCTGGACTCATTGCAACAGCCTCTACTTTTGTCTCTGCACCAGATTTAGACCCTGAACTACATAAAATATATATGGTGACCACAGTAGTCACTCGGCTTATCCCCATATTATTTATTGCTTCAGGCATATATTTGCTTCGAGGTGGCAACCATCTTTATAAGTTCGCATATCCAGACGACTTAGAAGAAGGTCCAGAATTAGAGGAGAAGTTTACTATATTCGTTAAAATGCTTGGAATATATTTATTAGTTAGTTACATCCCTGATTTATTAAAAGCAATATCTAGTTTCGTTGCTTATACTCATGCTCCGCAATATTTCAATATGTTTAGAGAGCAAGGCTTTACATATGTTCATGCGGCTTCAAGCATTGGGGGAGTTCTCACTGGATTATATTGTTTGAAGAGTGGAAAGCTATTCATTAGATGGGCGATGCAATCTCTTAAGACGACGGATAGCATAGATGAATAAATCACGACATAACAACCAGATGGACGTGAACGAGTGCCACAGGACACTTTTTCAGATGAGCAACAGTTTATAGTTTGCAAATCGTCTTTATGCTCTTTTATGTTTTTACGGTGGCACTCGTCAGTCATCAGGGCGTTAGAAGTTACGCAATTGAGAGGCATGCATTGTTAAGGTATTTAACTAAAGTAGTTGGACATCTGATACAAAGTTCTTGGAGCCTTTGTGGTCTTTTGATGATTTTCATGGCGCATTCTGTTGCTGCGGAACAGCCGAGCACGGATTCGATTTTACAGGATAAAGAATATGAAGTTTGGGCAGCGGTTGTCGAGCAAGTCCATCTGCCAAAAGCTCCGCGATGGTTTATGGTTTGTGATAGTACTGTTACATTAGAGTGCAGTTCTGCAAAAAGCACAGGTTTCAAGATAGGAGATTGTAGCGGAATGCGTACCATAAGCGAAACAGAAGAGCAAAGGCTTCAGTGGGTTAAGTCGAACATCCCAGAAATTATCGATGATGTAGTTATAGACCTTCAGAATAAGAGTCGTAGTATTGCTAAGATTACCAAGAAACTTCCACTTGGTGTGAAGCAGGTTGTATGGGGTCCAACATCAAATATACAGTTTCCGAAAGATTCAGGAGATCCTGATTTTGCAGTTTATCCTTCACGTGTTGGATTTGATAAAAGCCAAACCCATGCACTTGTTTACATGGGAGTAGCAAGCTGGATTGACATAAGTCACTCATTTGGTGAGTACGTATATTTATTGAGAGAGAACAGTAAGTGGTTGGTTAAGAATCGTGCCCGTGTCTGGAGCATGGGATCGGAACAATAAATAAAGAACTTCTAACAACCAGATGCACGTGAACGAGTGCCACAGGACGCTTTTTGAGCATGTGTTTGGTTTGAGATGTTTAAATCAGTTTCAAGCATTTGTTTACGATTCGGTGGCACTCGTCAGTGATCAGGGCGTTAGACATTAAATGATATAGAAAACACACTATGGCAAAGATTTCGAAAGATGGTAAGGGCAAAACATTATATATAGAAATTAGCTTATATCCTTGTGGTCAGGCTGATCCATCAAAAATATTAACAATATCGTGCCCTGACAAAGAAACGCAATTTAAGACAACCTTGAGTGATGAAGGATTAAAAAAGTTTAAAGATATGATGCTTCATTTCTATAACCAGCATGTATTAAACAAATAGAACTTAGTCGTACTTAAATTTGGGAACAATGAAAACAAAATCAAAAGAGATACATGATAAACCTGATAGAAATTCATCTCATCTTGCGGGTGAGTTTTTTGTGGCAGCTGAGTTATACCGTCGAGGTTATTCAGTAGCTATGACGCTTGGCAATGCTAAGGCAATTGATTTATATGCCGAGTTGGAAACTAAAACAATCAATGTCCAAGTGAAAGCTATAAGATCTAAAAAGAGTATCGGATGGCCGATGATGCGTGATAAAGTGATCGACAACGTTATATACATTTTAGTCAACCTAAACGGGCAAGACGGTGTTGTCGATTATTATATTCTTTCACCGAGCGAAGCACGTAGTAAAACGAAACAGTATGAAACTCGGGGAATTATTGATCTAAGCACCGTGACATCAAAAGAGTTTCACAACAGATGGGATAAGATTCGGGATGCAATAGAAAATGTCTAACAACCAGATG
>JACQXK010000103.1 GCA_016208765.1 Candidatus Omnitrophota bacterium | reverse complement strand
GCCTCTGCTGTCGTCGGATGTCCTGAAGCATTGGGACCTACTGGCTATTGAACCTCTATAAGTGTTTGGCGCAGACTTGTTCTGTTGCCAGTAAATTTGAAACTAAGTCAGGACCTGTTATTCGTATCGTATCGCTTCACTTGACGGGTTTTTTCAAAAAAGCCGTGCTGGGTGAGTCTTTACTCTTGACAACGTGGGGCCTTATAAGTGTTATAACACCATTGTTAATTTTTCAGAATATCCTCAGCAGTAGTAAAAGATACTTTCTTCTTCTTTTCTCTTTCTTCGTATCTTGTTATAGTATTCAAGTCTAAGACATTCTCATATAAATCTACTAATGATTTTTTGATCAAAGCAGATCTATCCTCATGGAAATAGTCAGATAACTTTTTCAATATCTTTTCCTCATCGCTATTAAATCTGATAGATATTACTCCCATTGCCGGTATACCTCCTCTCTCTTTTCAATAGAGATAACATAATAATCATTGTTCTCAATGTAGAATATTGCCCTGTATTTACTCTTTCGCAAACGATAGTACGTTCTCTTCTCCGATGACTTTAATTTCTTGATATCGAATAATCCTAAATCTCCGGTTGTTTCAAGTGCGATAAATGCATTATTGAATCTCGCAAATATCTCTTTAGGCAACGTCCCTTTCTTTACAGCTTTCTTAACTTCATTTTCATATTGAATCATAGTATATGTTTACATTGTATGACATGCACTGTCAAGATGACATGCCTTTTAGATTTCCGTGTGTTATAACGTAGAATTCAGTGACAAGTACCACTCGTAAGACATTAAAAAGCAAAAAATACGATTTATAAATCTAAAGTCATCGCTCATCTGAAAAGTGTCCTGTGGTACTTGTTCACTGCAATGACTTGTTATACCTTCTTTATTGACTGTAATGCATATTCAGTCTGTGGTTCATGCACCGCTGGAAAAGCATCCATCCATGATAAATCTCTGCTGATTACCAACTCCTCAATTGTTGCATGATGTGTGTTGGTCATCGGGATTAAACGCATTTGAAACCTATGACTTCTAGCCATTGCCTTAACTTCATCTGCATTATCATATGTCATTAAGAAATTGCCCTTCAATGTTTCACACAGTTCAAACAAGTGTTCATGATCGAGGTCATAATGTTTATATAAACGTTTGCCGGCTTTTTTCCCTCCCGCAGTATATGGAGGGTCTATAAAATAAATAACATCGTGTCTGTCAGCATATTCCTGTATTACCGTCAGACCGTCATAACAACGGAAGTCTATTCTGTCAGCTATATTATTTAGATTCAAAAATCGTTTAGCAATTGTTGTGGGATACCATCGGGAATGAATACCCTTGCCATTTTCACCGTATTTCAGGAATCCTGAGCCTTCGGCAAGAATGCCGCCATGGAATGTTCGATTCTTAAGAATTGTTTGAAATGCCTTTTCTCTCGATGTGCTGGGAATTTTTTTGAGTTCACTTACAACTGATTCTCTGGATAATTCAAAAGCAAGAATACGATGAGCCAGCCATTCAGCGTCGCCTTTAACTATAGACTCCCAAACTGCTGCAATCTCGTCATCGAGTTCGACCATAATCGCCTTTTGAAGCAAATCTTCAAAAAGAGCAGTCAGGCTAACAATACCTCCTCCGGCAAAAGGTTCTATTATGATATTGGGCTTGGGATATATAGTTGAAATCCAGTGTCGGAACGTCGGCACAAACCATGTTTTCCCGCCGGGATAACGAAAAGGGCTTCGTTGTGGAACAGAAGCAACGTTTACCGGTTTAGGTATTTCAAATCTGCCTTGCTCTTCTGGAAATAACAGAACTTGTTTATGTGTCGTCATTTCAGAATGGCCTTTCAATTGTTTTGTTAACCGGTGGGGTTTCAATCTGCTCATCAAGCTTCTCTTGAAGCAGTTTAATAAAATCTTCAACTTTTCCTGGTGTCGCCGTAGTTATTGAAAGAAGGGCAGGCTCAAACTCGGTAAAAACTTCGTCAACTTTTTTGAGCGAATATCTGTCCCCTTCATGACTTTTTTCTTTAATCATCTCTAAATCGTAGATAAGCCATGCAATGTCTGCTTTGGATTTAGGCACCTTCTTTAATTTGGGGAGGGTAGCAAAAAAACTCTTATTCAATGCAACGACAATCTTCTTTTGCCAACTATGAAGGATGCCGCCTTTGAAAAGAAGTTGAGGGGCAAGTCTTTTTCGAGAAGATGAGAGGTAATCAGGGCGCGGATAGTTGGGTTCTTTAGTCCAATCCATTGATCCCCGGCCTTTTGTGTCCTTCATGAAGTATTCAAATGGGTCACGTACATTCCCAGAAATGTAAACTGCCTGAATTTCCAACGCTCCGAAATCATAAATTTTTCCTTTGTCATCATAAGCAACAAGCACAACATCAATATTCCCGGCAGACTTCCCGTGAGAGTCGTTTAACCGAACCTCTGTTAAGGAACTCCATGTCGCATCTCCTTGAAAAAAGAATGACGCGGCATCATCTGTAATAATCCAATTTTCTCGAAATCTAATAGGACAAGTAATTACCGGATGGTTTTCATGATAGATACTGCAAACGCCAAGAGGGTCTTTTGCTTTATCTTTTGTACAGTTTGGTACTTTGTTGTTAAATGGGCACAGGCGATGAGACCGGTATCTATCGGCATTTTCTGTATGGTCAGTTGTCAAATGGCCGAATACTTCTGCCAGAGGTTGTCCTATGTTTGGCATACCTACCTTCCTTTAATAAATTTAACTGCTATGCCCTCTGATTATAAAGGAACTCAACATTATTTTGCATCATGAAAGGTATAACGACCTAAATCAGCGGTGGCTATTTGCCATCCGCTGGATTGGATTGTTATGCAAGCTTTTTACGAAGCCCACTTTATTGACAGTTTACGATGAGATTTAACGCAGTCCCTTAAATACAAATTAATCAGATTTTGATAAGGAATACCAGCCTCGTTAGCTAACTTCTTAAAATACTCAATGATATCTACTCCCATTCGAATTGTAACCTGTTTTTTCAATTTCTTGGCATAAGGATGCTTGCGTCCTTCCATCTTTGAAAAATCGTATTCTTTCCTCTTCATATTTACATTGTAAATATATTGTAATTATTAATCAAGGAAATTCTATGAGAAAAGTAAAACTGCTTAACACAAAACTGAGAAGCATGATAAAGCGTCTGTTCTTTCCCTCGCTTCTCCACTGATAGTTATGTTCTTTTCTTTTTTTTTAAGAATCTTCTTCCTGCCAAAAGTGTCCCGCCTGTGACAAATAATATTGAACTTATTGGTTCAGGGACTACATTCATTCTATTATGTCAATTGTCAACAGGCTGATACTAAACTTGCAAATCCTCAAAATGCAAGAAACAAGACCTGACCCCGTTTTTGCGTTTTTGTTCACGGGCTGGCAATGGAGCACAGCGGAATTGCCAGCCCGTGTTGATGCGGTTGTTAGGCATTCCCGTTGTAATCTCTTATCCATCATATATAGATAATTCTGTAATGCCGAGTTTGTATTCGAGTTACCAACTTCCGACAGATATCCGATATTGTAATAACGATTTACCCTCCCTATTTTATTTTAGAAAAAATGCGAACAACCTTTCCGTTTTTAATCGTCAAAAAGGCAATTTCGTTTTCCGCCGTGAATTGGAGCTTGTAAACACTGTCGTAATATGAAGATTGATATTTTCCATCAACAACAACCCACTTACCATTCTGGTTTTCTGCTATATATCCATAGTGATTTCCAGAAGGTGACGAACAGAAAGATCCTGCATCGACAAATGGCCCGAATTCTTTGTTATCTACAACAACATAAGTCAACTCCCCCTTTTTCTTTGTATAAACTAAGTGTGAACCAAAGTATTTGGCTTTTAGTGGATTATCTGCTCCAACCGAAGCAGCATCTGCAATAGCAACTATATCCGCTTCTACGCCACCCATTAAGCCTGTTCCAACTATGCTCCCAGAATCATCTTGATATACAGTCATTGCAAACCCGCCAAAGCTTGGAGCATTTTCTATTTTCTTGCCGTTGAGATAGAACTCCATGCCAGTCGAATTTCCTTCGATAAGACGGGTAAAATAAGCTACGTTCTCTCCAGTTCTCCCTAAAAACAGACTAAATATCTCCCCAGCTTTGATATAATAGTAGCTCTCATATGGCCCATACTCTGTCTTTCCGTTAACGACAACATACCATTTTCCATCTTGCTTGAACCACCCAGCCAGTGTTTTCCCGTCTGGCGTCATTCTGAACTGATGCCAAACTGTTTCAGAATAATTTTTTGGCCACGTTGCCCCATTTTGAATAACATGAACGCTTCCTTTCTGTGTATAAGCGACTGTGTAGTTGCCATCGTTTCCTAATGCATGCGTTTCAATTTCGCCGGGCATTATATTTTCTTTGCCATCCAAAACGAGAATATTCTTACCTTTACTTTTGGCAATAAATGCGAAATGTTTTTTATTGTCAGAGAACTTGATGCTGTAGGCCTCATCATATGGCCCATATTCTTCATTCCCAACAACAAAATATTTTGCATTGTCACTTTTCCATGCCCAATAAGCAACCTTGCTATTAATAAAATTGATATCAGTACTAACATTCTGATAATAGCGCCCCTCTTTCCCGTTGGTGACATTGGCCCAAAGAGTCTTGTCGCCCTCTTCACGGGAAGAAAGGAAAGAAACAAACTTATCGTCATCCGATTGAACAAAGACCACTGCTTTTGATTGGCTACGAATTGTATTGCCTTTAAGGCCCAATGGCCAAGTATATGTCCCCCACGCTAAACCATCGAATGACCATCTCTTAACTCCGTTTACATAGACACTCCATTTATTGGCTTTCTTTTCTTTGGCAGCAAAGACCACTTGCTTCCCATTTGGACTAAATGAAATTAGATCGCTATTATTTTCAAACGGACCAATTTTTTTCCCATTCAACTCAATAAACCAGTCCTTTTTTTCTCCTTCCCCTTCTGAAAGAATGTATACAGCCCACATGTTCGAAAACATTCCATCGTCTTTTTCTCTGTAGTCACTAATGACAGTTTCGTTTGGGTTTAAAATTGTCAACGAGCGAGACTTGTCTATATCACTTGGACTAATCGTCGTTTGAGCTAATACCGCTGAAGGCGTTTTCATAGCAAGAAAGGCGATAAATATTAAGATAATGAATAACGATTTTTTGCGCATTTTCCTACCTCCCATTTTTTGGTTTATATTGCCTAACGTAGAAGTCAGTGAATCGAACCACTGAAGCTCATCAAAGAGCATAAAACTGATTCGCTGACCTCAACCCGAACACATGCCCAAAAAGTGACATGTGGTTCGATTTCACTGCACTGACTTGTTATCTGTTTTCCGGGGTTTATATCCCAATTTAATTTCCGTTCCATCTGGTAAAATTATTTTCCCCTTACCAATCAGATACACATAGCCATAAGGTTCAATAATCCCGAAGGTGAGTCTGCAAAATTCCCCCCCCTCATTAATAAAGATATATTGTCCCATCTTTACATTATCGAATATTTCATGAACACTCCCATTGCCTAAGGGAGCCTTTATATCTGCAAGAGATTTAGGCGGCGTTTTAGAATATAATATATATATTGGTTTCGCAAAGACATCACTAAATTTATTAAGCGCATCTTCCGCTAATTTATTGCCTTGCTTAATGATATCTTGAGAAGACTTAAATGATGCTAATGTAACATTATCTGTTATATTGACATCATTTACCCCTGAAACACAGTTCATATAACCTTCAAAAAAGCAAGCAGCCATCATTTTACTTGATAGAGGAATATCTTTAATAAAAAATCTATTGCCTGTACCATTTTTCTTGATATTCTCAATAATAGTCAGTGGATTCGTATCAGTATCTGATATATCGGTAGATTCACTTGGCCTTAATACTAGATCAGTGGCTCCGGAGTTCTTAAGTACATTCACTATCTCTGAAAATCCCTTTTCAGTTGCGGTTTTTAATGCTGTAAACCCTACACGAGTCTTCGCATTCACATCAGCACCATTAGCAATTAGTAAATTGACAATTTCCAATTGACCTTCATCTGCAGCAACCATCAATCCCGTACCTCCCTTAACATTCTTTATATTTACATCAGCACCATTATTTATTAATATTTTTGCTGTGTCAGGATGACGCTGACGCAATGCATACATTAAAGCTGTTACCCCATCAACGTCCTGTGCATTAATGTCAACTCCTCTATCCAGCAATAGGTTAACCATGTTGTTTTGGCCACTACCTGCTGCGAAAATTAAGGCAGTGAAGCACTTGGCATCGTTTGCGTTAATATCTGCACCGTTATTAAGTAAAGTCTCAACAATTTCGGTATACCCATTAGTCACAGCGATCATCAAAGCTGTAATTTCTTCATTTGTTTTTGTATTCACATCAGCATTACTAAGAAGTAAAAATTTTACTATTTCAGAATGACCGTTCCGTGATGCCTCCGATAGTGCTGTTAAACCGTTATCATCCTTCGCATTCACATTGGCTCCCTTGTCAATTAGTACTTTTACTGTTCCGTTGTGTCCTTGGAGCGATGCAAGCGTTAAAGCTGATCCCCCAGAAAATGCTCTTGCATTAACGTCGGCACCATTGTCCAATAAAAACTTCGCTATTTCAGTGTAGCCATTAGCTGCAGCAAGTACTAAAGGTGTTACCATACGATTATTGATAGTGCCTTTAACATTTACATCAGCGCCATCAGAAATTAAGGCTCTTATACTGTCGATATCGTTGTTTGTTATAGATTGTAATAATGCTTCGTTGTTATGTCGTATAGTCTGCACGGGGGAACAGCCTATGACAATTATAATCAAAACCGATATCCATAACCAAGATTTATTTGTCATTAGAGTCTCCTGGTATAATCCTCACCCATAGGAATGGGTAAAGAAGTTTATAATCGTTAGTACGAGTCTTTAAGCAGGAAAGACAGTTTTGTGTCCTCCTTATGGGTCTCTCTTTTGAGAGGCACCATTTGCAAAAGACTACTGCT
>JACQXK010000006.1 GCA_016208765.1 Candidatus Omnitrophota bacterium | reverse complement strand
GGCAAAGGAGAAATTAGATGTAATGAAACTGCCGAAAAAAGAACAGGTATCCTATAAATATTATTTAGAATCATTACATGATAGAGCCAGCTTTTATTAATCTACATTCGTGCAAGGGGAGAAAAAAGGTAGAGAAGAAGGCAGGGAAGAAGGAATTCAGGAAGCATTAAAGAAAATGATAGCCAGTGGGATTCCGGAAGATGAGGCTGTGAGGATATTGGGAGGTTTGTAAATAAGGGCAATCAGGGAAGATTTTTGAATGGTAGAAGTCTTGTCAGATTGCTTGATTATATTGGGTTGTTAGCTTGAGAGTGAGTAGGAAATAAAAAGGAAATAAAAAGAGGATGATTAAGGATAATGGACAAAAAAAAAGAGAAGGGAAAAGTGAATTCTGTATTCAAGGGCTGACACCAAATTTTGCAAAAGTAGCTGATTTATGTCTAATTTTAAAAAAAACATACTTTCTGTATATGGTGTAAATATAATAAACGGTGTTTTAGGAATCTTAATCGTCCCGCTGAGTCTTAAGCTTCTTGGGACAGAGGGATATGGACTTTTCTCAATATACATTGTGTTGGCTTCTTTCGTAGCTTTAGCTGACTTAGGTATTGGGAAAAACCTTCAGCGTTTATTGGCCTCGGAACATGATCCATGTATCCAGCGGACTCATTTACAGAATACCTTCGGAATGTATCTCATGGTGTCTTTATTTTTGATTATAGTGCTGCCAGCTTTGGTGGTAATTATTCCTGTATATCTATTCCCTATTGCGTCAAAAAATCTTGGCAATTTGCGTTGGATAATTTTCTTTGCTGTATTTGAATATTTCATAGCGATTCCTGTTATAATGAGGCAGAATTTATGTATTGCCAAGGAAAGATTTGATTGTTATTCTGCATTTAATTTCGTATCTGGGATGACAAGGTATATCTTAATGTTTGTTGGGATATTGGTATTTGCCTCACCTGTAGTAGTTGTCGGGTTAGTGGTCAGCAGGAGATTTTTGGATTTCTTTATCGCTAAATGGTTGATGGGAAAAATGCCTAAGGGGGTTTGGCACCCAAAGTTTGTTTACTATGAATTTAAATCAATACTCCGTCACTCAACTGGACTTTCAACAGGACAGGTATTGCAGTCAACAGTAATTGCCATAGGTTCACTATTAGTCAACAGGTTTTTTGGATTGGAAGGATTGGGGAAATATCGAGCCGCTTTTGACCTCAGCAGTAAGATTTGGTTTTTTTCCAATGGTATGGGTCTTGTCGTTTTCCCGAAATTTGTTAAAAATATTTCTATACGCGCAAAGAAAGAACAGTTTTTTTACAAGATTTATCAGCTTATGAACATTTCGTGGGCAGGATTTAATCTAATAAGCATTGTAGGTATCTTATCAGCTCCATTTCTATTCAAGGCTATGTATATTCAAGACAAAAAAATTGTTGAGTTGTTTGTAATTTTATTGCTGGGGATCTGTTTGAATGCTCATGCAAATTTAAGTTATGAGTTGCTACAAGCTGCCAGAAAATATAAATTGGTTGCATACATTAGTACCTTATCTCTGATGGTAATGGTAGTATGTTTTTACGGAATGCAACAGGATTTTGGGATTTATGCTATTGGATGGGCATGGATAATTAGTCAAGGAGTCTATTCGATGGTATCTGATATCGTGGCATTATCGGTTTTAAACTTTCCAAGAAGGCTAATCATAGGAATGTTAATACTCAAAATAGCTATTTTCCTGGTTTCCATTATAATGATGGCTGTATATTTTGATATTCTACCCCAGGAAATTAAATTGTTGCCAGTTATTTGCACAGTAATAATTTTTATTTATTCACTTAAGGCACTTAGTTTAAAACTAAACATTGAGGAGATCAATGCACATGTATGACTTGTCTGTTATAACACCTACTTTTAACGGCTCTCCTCAGATTAGTGGGAAAAATACATTTTTACAATTGTCATTTCGAACTACTGTGAGTTTGATGGCTTTAACCACCACAAGATATTGTAGCCATTGGGTGGTGAATCTACTGGTTATAGAAAGGATTTCGTCCTCATATTCCTTAAGTCAGTGCCATTCGAGACTGGATCTAATTTTCCCGCTAATCTGAGGAGAGCCCTTTTAACAAAGCACATTTATTGCCAAGAGTATGGAAGAGTCTCTCATCCAAATTGCTAATTTATATTCTAAATGGTTACAAAACAGATAGTTTTGTAATTTATCGGAGCTAATCGATATGATTAAAAGACCTATGTTTACAGTTTTTACACCAACCTATAATCGATTGCATACACTTTCGCGTGTTTACGAATCACTTAAGCAGCAAACTTATCAAGATTTTGAATGGTTAATTGTCGATGATGGTTCGAGTGACGGGACAAATTATATGGTCGGACAATGGCAAAAAGAAGGTTTGTTCACAATTCGCTATTTCTATCAAAAAAATAAGGGTAAACATACGGCATATAATTTGGCAATCGAACACGCCTTGGGAGAATTATTTGTAACTCTTGATTCAGATGATGCGTTCTTCTTGAAAGACTCTCTGAGAATCGTGTATGACGATTGGATCGTATGCCTAAATACTCAGCCGAATAAACTGGCCGGGTTACTATATTTATCTTGTTTTGCTAATGGGAAGATTATCGGGACTAAATTCCCACGCGATGTGATAGATGGACGCATATTTGATATTAACGATCGTTTTCGAGTCTCTGGTGACAAGATTACTTTTATTTTAACATCGATTGCTGTGCAATATCCGTTCCCTGTTTTTCCTGATGAATTATTTTGCCCAGAAGGACTGGTATGGAACAGGATTTCCAGAGATTATTTGTTTCGTCACATCAATACAGTAATACAACTGGTAGAGTACCAACCGGACGGACTGAGTGCAAATAGTTTCCTTGTGAGGAAAAGATCAAAAAACGGAACTATTTTATATTACAGCGAGGTATTTCTACTTCCGCTTAGTAAATTTGCAATAATTAGAAATTACGCAAACCTTTATAGGTTTTGCCTTCACTATAGAAAAAAGGTGCCTCATATTATAGGGGAAATCTCCTTTTTTTATATTGCGGTTAGTGCATTGCTCGGTTTGGGACTTTATTATAAAGACTGTGTCACAGAGAGGTGGTCAGCACAGTGTTTCTAAAGAAAAAAGGAGTCATTTAATGACTTTGGAAATAATAAGAAAAGGCTTAACATTTTTGTTTTTTGGCATTTCATTGCAATCCTTTTATTTTTATAATGTTGGTTTGCCAGTAGTGTCAATAATATCACTTTTTTTAATGTTCGGTCTCTTGTTGTTTTTTAAAGACGGCTTTACTTTAAGAAACGATATTTCGATAAAAATTGCATTTGCTTATGCCTTTATTTTGTTTTGGTCGGTATTGGGTTTTATTTTTTTTGGTAATGATCTTGATTTTAAAAGATTTACTTCATTTTTTATAATTATTTTTGGAGCTTTGGTTGCGGCTAAATTACTCCGTAAAACTAATCTCGAAAGTCTTGTGCGCTTTTATTTAATTGCACATGTTTTCTTCTTCTTCTTGCAATTTATTCCATTTTATGTGACAGGTTATAGAGTTGATTACTTGAAACCTATCACAGGTGAGGAACAAAGAGTAATTGGAGGGATGTTCACTTTCTTGAATATGGAACGGTTCATGCGTGCTGCTGGGTTATTCAATGAGCCTGGAACTTATGCTAATTTTTTGGCACCTTTTATAGCGTTATTTGGAAGGTGGTATAAAAATTCTAAATTTAACACATCTTTGTTCTGGATTGCTCTTTCCACATTGTTTTTGAGTTTCAGTGTTTCTGGAATTATTTTTGGTATATTTGTTTTTCTCTTTTCTATAGGTCTAAATTTAATTTATCGGATAGTTGGGGCTATTGTTGGAGTGTATATCGTTGCTCCATACTTGTATTATCGATTTATATTTTGTTCCTCTCATGGATTAGAAGCAGAGACAGGATTGGGGATACGGCAGTATTTTTTTGAGAAGTTATTTGGCTTTATTTTTCATGATCCACTTGCTTTCTTATTTGGATTAAATCTGTTAGAGTTAAATCCTCTTTTAAATTTTCCTGATATGGCTGCGGTTAACGATCAAGGGTTAGTTTTTTTCTTTTTGTTTTTCGCGGGACCAATGTTGATGCTAATTTTTGGTATAATTATCTTGCATGCATTTCGTAAACTTGATTGGTCTTCATGTTTAGCTTTAACAATTGTATTGTTTTCTAAACTCTCTATGTTTGCTCCTTTTTTTCCTTTTTTTCTTGTTGCTATATTTTGGAATAATGAATTCACCGCTCCAAAAAAGAAATTGACTAAGCATATCAAGTCTTTGGCTGATTCAAGCAAGGTTGCTGTTATATAAAAGCACTTCACAGTATCGTTGGAATTAATGTAGGAGGATGAATTGTGTATAGACTGAATTTGCGTATTGCGAAGAATATGATACTGAGAATACGCTCCATAGGTGCTAAAAATTTTTTAATGTGTATTTTAAAAAAGTTTATTTTCAAATTCCTTATGTTGCGTTATCGATTTAATTCTTGGCATGCCAGTGCCCCATATGAGTGTAGGCCATATAAATCTGAAGTGGTATCTCTCGCGGATTCATTACACGCTGAGGTGGTTGTAGAGATCGGATGCGGCTTGGGTGAAATTCTGACTCGTGTAAAAAGTAATCATAAGATAGGGTTTGATATTGATGGTGGTGTAATCAAAGCCGCATGTGGACTTTATGGTTCCAACTGTGAGTTTTTCGAGGCGAGTGTTTCTGATTTAATCACAATTGTCAGTAAAGTTGATAGTAAATGTGATCTTTTGATATGTATCAACTGGACGCACGGAATACAATGGGAGGAATTATTTAATAATCTGTCCAGTCTTCAGAAAGCATTGGGGATTAGGTACTTATTAATCGATACCATTAATACTGGTTCAGTCGGTTTTTCCTATTATCATTCTGTAAACCAACTATCCATGTTGGGCGAGGTGATAGTGACTCAGCCAGCTTGTGATGGAGTTCGTAATCTTCATGTTGTAAGGATGGTCGAATAATGTCAATTTCTTATATTGTCCGTCTTGACGATGCCTGCCCAACCATGCGGCGAAGTTGTTGGGATCCAATCGAAGACATCCTTGATAGGTTGAACATTAAACCTATTGTTGGAGTCATTCCGGATAATCGCGATCCTAAGTTGATGAATGACTCGGTTGACATTATGTTTTGGGATCGGGTCAAGCATTGGCAAGCCAAAGGATGGACTATTGCAATGCATGGTCTGCATCATCAATACCATCCCATTCCAAAGGGTGCATGTCCATTATTGCCATTCACTATAAAATCGGAGTTCGTTGGACTACCATTGGAAAGACAGCGTGAATTATTGGCAACCTCATATGCGATTTTTACCAGTCATGGTATTGAACCAACAATGTTTATGGCACCATCACATTCATTTGACGAGAACACTCTTGAGGCATTGAAGTTGGAAACGCCGATTCGTGTCATCACGGACGGAATAGGTTTGTATCCTTATCAAAAACTTGGTGTTACTTGGATACCTCAACAAATGGCATGCTTCCGAAAAGTACCGTTTGGGGTGTGGACGATATGTTTACATTTAGGAACCATAGAGAATTCGATAAAAATACTGTTGAATGACATACATCGTTATTCTAAATTTATCGTAAGTGCAAAATCTGTATTGGAAAAGAAGTGGGAAAAAGTAAAAATGGTTAATAGCATTTTTAGTTTTGTTTACAGGGTTTTGCGGTTAATAAAACAAAAAAGGAAAGGCTAAATGAGAGTTCTACATATTATCGTTGGACTTAATATAGGCGGTGCTGAGTTCATGCTCAAGCGTCTGATTGAATCAGATCCTGTGGCCATTTCCAGTTCTGTTGTCGTGTCACTTACCTCCCTTGGTGAGATTGGCGAATCATTGCGTGCTCATGGAGTGTGTGTTCATACGCTGAGCATGTCCTCGGCTTTGGATTTTCCAATTATTCTATGGCGTTTAGTCAAGCTAATTCGTCAGTATCAACCAAATATTGTACAAACATGGATGTATCATGCAGATCTATTGGGTGGCTTAGCAGCCCGATTAACAGGTCATAAAAATATTATTTGGGGTATTCGCAGAACTTCTTTATTATCAAGCAATTCAGCCAGCACAGTGCTGGTTATGAAGATCTGTGCGTTATTGTCTCGCTGGGTTCCCAAGAAAATTATTTGTGTAGCAGAAGCTACTAAGCAGCCACATATTGCAGTCGGTTATGACACATCACGCATGGTAGTGATTCCTAATGGTTTTGATTTTTCACATTTCACTGCAACTATAGAGCAAAGGGTTGCTTTACGACAGGCTTGTCATTTTTCAGAAAACAATGTAGTTGTTGGATGTGTGGGGCGTTTTCATCCAGATAAGGGGCAAGACAATTTTGTCAAAGCAGCTACAATCGTAGCACGCAGTTATTCAGAGGTTAAGTTTTTATTGGTTGGTCGAGACTGCGATGTGAATAACACCAAATTGATTGGTTGGCTCAATGAATATGGCCTGCAAGATCGTTTTGTTTTGTTGGGTGAACGGAGTGATGTGCCGGTTTGTCTTGCCGCTATGGATGTGTTTTGCATGCCATCGCGTACTGAGGGTTTTCCCAATGGTTTAGGTGAGGCGATGGCGATGGGATTGCCATGTGTGGCAACTAATGTTGGGGATACGGCAGTATTAGCAGGTAATACTGCGGTCTTGGTTCCGGCACAAGATGAACAAGCCTTAGCACAAGGAATATTGGGGGTGATTGCTCTGTCAGATGAGCAACGCTATCAGATGGGGCAACTTGCCAAAGTACGCGTGATAAATGAATTCACAATAGACAAAGCATGTGCACGGTTTAATGCTGTTTATCAAGAAATTCTTTCGGGAGCGAAAACATAAATGACATTACCAATAAATATATCTGCCCTGATTAATGGGAAAACAATTGAAAATGACAGGATTGAATATAAAAAAGATTGGAATCCTGAAAGTGTGCTTCACACTATTTGTGCCTTTGCAAATGATTTTAATAATATCGGTGGTGGTTATATTGTAATTGGAATTGAAGAGGATAAAGGAATTCCTGTTTTGCCACCGATTGGTGTTCATCCGAATCAGATTGATAAAATCCAGAAAAATCTACTCAATATTTGTCATTTGCTTACTCCCAATTATTATCCAATAGTTGATAATGTTCTTATAGATGGAAAGCATATTATGGTAATATGGGTCCCTGGTGGAGATGCAAGTCCTTATCGTGCACCAAAAACACTTTCAAAAAACTCGGAAAAACTTTATTATGTTCGAAAACTATCAGCAACCGTTCAGGCAAATAATGATGATATTAATCAATTGTTAGAGTCGGCTGCAAAAATTCCTTTTGATGATAGAGTAAATTTGAAAGCAGCTATTAGCGATATTAATTTAACTCATATCGCTTCGTTTCTAAACGATATAAATTCAGCTTTATACAAAGAGATACATACTTGTTCTCTCGAAAAGCTTTGTGTAGCAATGAATATAGCAAGAGGTCCTGTCGAAAACATTAAACCGCTTAATATTGGGTTGCTTTTATTTAGTGTTAATCCACATATTTATTTCAAAGGTGCATTTATAGAAGTAGTCGAATATCACGATGATATTGGCGATAATTTTTCTGAAAAAAAGTTTACGGGACCTATTCATATACAATTAAAAGAAGCATTAAGTTATATAAAAAGCAATCATATCAAACAAGAAGTTAGAAAAATCAATGGGTTATCTGAGGCAACGAGGTTTAATAACTATCCTTACGAAGCGATAGAAGAGGCTCTTGCAAATGCTGTATATCATAGAGGATATGAGGAGCAAAGTCCTATTGAGGTGAATATTAGACGGAATTGCATAGAAATATTATCTTTTCCTGGTCCATTGCCTCCTGTAGATAAACAGATGCTCTTAAAAGATAGAGTTGTTGCCAGAAAATATAGGAATAGAAGATTGGGTGATTTCTTGAAGGAATTGCATTTAACAGAAGGAAGAGGAACTGGTATTCCAAAAATAAAGAATTCAATGTTATTAAATGGCTCACCTAACCCAATATTTGAAACAGATGCAGATAGAACATATTTCCTGACAATCCTTCCTATCCATAATGAGGCACAAGTTGAGGCACAAGTTGAGGCACAAGTTGAGGCACAAGTTGAGGCACAAGTTGTATGTGGTTTTAATGAAACTGAAAAAAAGATAATTATATTATTAAAGGATAATGAAAAATCTTCGAAGGAAATATGTAGAAGTTTAGGATATAGGACTATTCCAAGTAGTTTAAGAAAAGCATTTTTATCGCTATTGGGTAATAATGTTATTGAATATACAATACCAGAGAAACCAAAAAGCAGTAAGCAGAGATATAGATTGGTGTAATAGGAGCAAAAACATAATGTGTGGATTTACAGGTTATTTAAGCTTTGCCGCTCAGGCAAACGCCAATGAAGTATTAGAAAAGATGGGCAATGCCATTGCTCATCGTGGTCCGGACGATAGCGGAGTTTGGTTTGATGCTGATGCAGGTATTGGCTTGTCTCATCGACGGTTATCGATTCTTGATCTTTCTCCCGCCGGGCATCAGCCTATGGTTTCTTCATCAGGACAATATGTGATTGCCTTTAATGGGGAGATTTATAACCATCTGGAAATCCGGAAGAAATTGGCAGATTTTACCCCGCAGTGGCGTGGTCATTCGGATACAGAAACCTTGCTGGCGAGTTTTGATGCGTGGGGTATTGAGGCTACAGTCAAAAAATCTATCGGAATGTTTGCCTTTGCCGTGTGGGATAGGCAAACCCGTGCTCTTACGCTGTGTCGTGACCGTTTGGGCGAGAAGCCACTTTACTATGGCTGGCAAGGCGATACCTTCTTGTTTGGTTCTGAGCTAAAGACACTCAAGGTGCATCCGTCTTTCCATGCAGAAATTGACCGCAATGCACTGGCATTGCTGATGCGACACAACTGTATTTCCACACCCTATTCTATTTATCAAGACATTGCTAAGCTACAACCGGGATGTTTGCTGACTGTTTCGTTGAATCGTCGCGAGCCACATATGATGCCCTATTGGTCGGGTAAGCAAGTGGTGGAAGATGGATTAACACATCCGTTTACAGGTAATCCCAACGAGGCAGTGGATGCACTGGAAAGGCTGCTGAAAGATGCCGTTGCTCAGCAAATGATAGCTGATGTGCCTTTGGGGGCGTTTCTCTCTGGCGGGGTGGATTCATCTACTATTGTGGCATTGATGCAGGCACAATCTGTTCGTCCGGTGAAAACTTTCACCATTGGTTTTCACGAGGAATATTACAACGAGGCAGAACATGCCAAGGCAATTGCACGACACTTAGGTACAGAACACAGTGAGCTTTATGTTACACCTCAGCAGACGATTGATGTGATTTTCCGGTTGCCGACACTTTACGATGAGCCGTTTTCAGACTCGTCACAGATTCCAACCTTTCTGGTGTCACAAATGACACGCCAGCATGTGACAGTTTCTTTGTCAGGGGATGCGGGGGATGAATTGTTTGGCGGCTACAACAATTATCTATTAGAGCAACGGTGGTGGGACAAGTTATCTCGATTGCCTGTGAGTCTGCGTGTGATTTTGTCACGGATGATTACAGGGGTGTCACCACAAATATGGAACCGATTGTTAGCCCCGATACAGTCGCGACTACCGATCGGTTTGGCACAAGCCAATATTGGTGACAAATTGCACAAGGGTGCCGATGTGATGATAGCGAGCACATCTACGGAGTTGTATCAATTACTCATTAGTCATTGGATGCGACCATTCGATCTTGTGATAGGTGGAGTTGAATCACCCACGGTGTTGACTAATCCGATCTTGCAACCTCAAACGGATCATTTCGTCCACCAGATGATGGCATTGGATATGCTTACTTATCTACCGGATGATATTTTGGTTAAAGTAGATCGTGCTGCTATGGGGGTGTCACTGGAAACCCGCGTGCCGTTGCTGGATCATCGTGTAGTAGAGTTCGCCTGGAGTTTGCCCTTAAACTACAAGTTGCGAAATGGAGTGGGTAAATGGGTATTACGGCAGGTGTTATATAAGTATGTGCCGAAAAAACTAATCGAACGACCCAAGATGGGTTTTGGTGTGCCAATTGATACTTGGTTGCGTGGTCCATTGCGTAACTGGGCAGAAGAATTGCTAAGCGAATCTCGATTGCGGCAGGAAGGGTATTTTAATCCTTTGCCGATTCGGCAGAAGTGGAATGAGCATTTGTCAGGTAACCGCAACTGGCAGCATCACTTGTGGGATGTGTTGATGTTTCAGGCATGGCTGGAGGCGCAAAAGATATGAAAATTGCTTATTTTTCACACTTAGACCTGAATCTGTATCTTTTTAGGCTTTCATGGATGAAGAAGTTAGTTGAAAATGGATATGAGGTTTATGTTATATGTCCGAGGGGGATTTTTTTTCAGAAATTTTCTGACTATGGTATAAAAACTATTGAGATTAATATAGAAAGGGGTGGCTTAAATATATTTGCTGAAACACAGACTATTGTCAGATTATATAACATATGCAAAAGAGAGCAGTTTGACATTTTTCACACCTTTACCATTAAGCCTAATATATATGGTTCTATTGCAGGCAAACTTGCAAGGATACCAAATATTATCAGTCATATAACAGGGTTGGGGTATATTTATACAGAAAACGATCTAAAAGCTAACATATTACGAACATTGAGTTCTGTTTTATATTTTATTTCATTTAAGTTTGTAAAGAAAATTGTTTTTCAAAATTCTGATGATTTGCAAACATTAAAAAAACTTTTTAATAATGATAAAGCTATCATTATTAGGGGAACGGGTGTTAATACAGATTTTTTTTCTTCTGACAAAATTGAAAATCTTTATGTAAAAAATTTCAAGAAAGAACTTGTTGGGACAGAAAATATGATTGTGATTACTTTAATCGCCAGGCTTTTAGCAAATAAGGGTATCAAAGAACTTATTGAAGCTGCTAATCACCTAATTCAAAAACATAAGAATATATTTTTTTTAATAATAGGCTGGATAGACAAAGGGAATCCTGCAGCAATTACAAAAGATTTCATCTGTAATGCTCAGAAGAATCCTTATATGAAATTTCTGGGTGAGAGAAATGATATAAGAGAAATTTTGGGTATTACCGACATTTATTGTCTCCCTTCTTATAGAGAAGGAACACCACGAACGGTATTAGAGGCTATGGCGATGGAGAAGCCAATAATTACTACTGATGCTCCAGGCTGTAGGTCTACAGTTGAAGATGGTGTAAACGGATTTCTGGTCCCGGTAAAAAACAGTAAAGTACTGGCTGAGGCAATAGAAAGGCTTATTGTAAATAAAGATTTGAGAATCAAGATGGGAAAGGCAAGTAGAGAAAAGGTTGTAAAGGAGTTTTCTGATGAAATAGTTATAAGGCAGGTTTTAAGTTTATATGATGAGGTTCTTAAAGATGAATATCATAAATCTTCGTAAAGCAACTTTGCAAGATTGTGAGAAAATTGCCGATTTGCATAAAGATTATATTCAATCGGGTTTTTTGAGTACATTAGGTGTGCCTCTTTTAAGGCTTTTATATCACACAATAATTAATTCTAACAATACATTTTGTATCGTTGCAGAAGAAGATAAAGAAGTTATTGGGTTTGTGTCTGGAACAGGAGATATAAAGAGTACATACAAACATTTTTTGAGAAGAAATTTTTTAAAAGCGAGTATAGTATTGTTCCCCAAATTTATAAGTATTAAAACCGCAAGAAGGATTTTTGAAACCTTATTTTATCCTGTAAAGAAGGAACAAAACTTACCTGCTCCAGAATTATTAAGTATTGTTGTTGATAAAAATTATCAAGGGCAAGGAATAAGCCAGAAAATTTTTAAAGAGCTAATAGAAGAGTTTAGGAGAAGGGGTATTACTCAGTTTAAGGTTGTTGTTGGTTCACAGTTGATTCCTGCTTGCAGATTTTACGAGAAAATGGGCGGCAAATTACATTCGGAAATAGAGGTTCATAAAGATGAGAAATCGAGAGTTTATGTCTGGGAATTATAGTTCTTTTTTCTTCTTCAAAGGTCGTGTTGCCCTCTATGCTATCTTAAAGACCATGGGTATTAAGACAGGTGATGAAGTAATCCTTTCTGGTTTTACTTGCGTTGCTGTCTCTAATTCCATAGCCTACTTTGGGGCAAAACCTGTTTATGTGGATATTGACCTGGCTACCTATAACATTGACCCCTCAAAGATTGAAGAGAAGATAACTGAAAGGACAAAAGTAATCATTGCCCAACATACCTTTGGTATCCCTGCGGAAATGGATAAAATACTTGAGATTGCTATAAAATATAATCTCTATGTGATTGAAGACTCCTGCCATGCCCTTGGTTCAAAATATAAAGGTAAAGAAGTGGGAACATTTGGTGATGCCGCTTTCTTTTCATCTCAATGGTCAAAGCCTGTAACCACCGGTCTTGGAGGATGGGCGATAATAAATAATCCTGACTTAAAAGAGAAAATGGAAAAGATTTATCCTGAATTTATAAAGCCATCTTTTAAGGAAACACTTCTTCTGAGGATGCAATATCTTGCATATTCCTTGCTTCTCAAACCCTCTTTATTCTGGTTGATACAGGATTTATACAGGAGGCTTTCAAGATGGGGAATAGTAATTGCTTCTTCATCCAATGAAGAGCTTGAATGCAAACTTCCTGAAGGGTATGAAAAAAAGATGTCATCATGGCAGGAGAAATTACTTAAAATTAAGCTCGAAAAAATCAATCAATCCATTGAACATAGGATGCACATAACCTCTTTATATGAAAAGCTATTAACCGAAAATGCCATAAAAACCGTCCAATTGCCAGATTATTATGAAATTGTATTTTTGAGATACCCTGTTATTGTAAAAGATAAGAAAAAAGCATTAGAAGCTGCAAAAAAATCAAAACTTGAACTTGGTGATTGGTTTCTATCTCCTCTTTGCCAACACATGAAAGGATAACGGAAAAGGAAGCAAAGAGAATCGTGGAAAGTGTTAGGAGTATGGTATAAATACACTGTAAAAAATAATTGACAAAGATAAATGCTTGGGGTATAATTGTAATACTCGACAGGCTGTTATGGAATGCAAAATCACCATAGCTTGTACACAACATATGGTATCTTGAGGCGTTATGTCCTCTATATATGGTAGGGGAAGTTAGCTAAAAATTAGCTTCGTAACATCCTGTCGATATTACGACAGATGTTCGAAACAAAACAAGAGACCAAAACATGGGAGCATTGAAGTAGTATGAATATTTCTGAGATACTTATTAGTCCTGAAGGAAAGACGCTGGAATTTAAGCGTGATATTTCCTCGCTCAAGCCAATTCTTAAAACTCTGGTAGCCTTTGCCAACACAGCAGGAGGTATTCTTCTTATTGGTCGCGGAAGTGACGGAACTGTTTATGGCGTGCCTGAAGTACTCCAGGCAGAAGAATGTTTGGCTAATGCCATCGCCGACAGCATTCGTCCTGCGATGATGCCTGAGATTGAAATATATTCCCATAATGAGAAGCCCCTGTTAATCCTGCGTGTTTTTCACTGGAAAGGCCCCTTTTACTTAAAGGCCGATGGGCCGGTAAAGGGTGTGTATGTTCGCCTTGGTTCTACTAATCGTCAGGCTGGTCCCGAAATACTGGCTGAATTACAACGCTCAATGCAAAACCGGTCTTTTGACCAGTTGCCCTGTCATGAGCTATCAATAAAAGCTTTGGATATCGAAAAAGTACAGCGTGTTTTCACTGTTACAGGTCAGCAAATCAATGAGAAAAAACTGGAATCTCTGGAGTTGCTTGTTCCTTATGCAGAGGGGCTTTCGGTGTCTAATGGCGGACTGATTCTGTTTGGTACAGATGATGTGAGGCAACGCTATTTCCCTGATGCAAGGGTGAGTTGTGCCCGTTTTCGGGGGACAGATAAATCGGAATTTATTGATCGTATAGACATTGCCGGTAGTGTACTGAATGCCATTGATGAGGTGCCGCGTTTTATTCGCCGGAACACACGCCTGGCTGCAAAAATCGAAAACATGCAACGGCAAGATATTCCTGAGTATCCAGAGTTGGCGATTCGTGAAATTCTGGTTAATGCCATCGGGCATGCAGATTATTCATTGAGCGGTATGCGTATCCTGGTAGGAATTTATGCAGACCGTATGGAGATACAGAATCCAGGCATGCTTCCTTTTGGCATGACAATGGAAGACCTTAAAGCTGGTGTAAGCAAAATTCGCAATCGTGTCATTGCGCGTATCTTCAGAGAAATGGGCTTGATGGAAGAATGGGGAAGTGGATATAGTCGTGTCATCCATGCATGTCAGTTTGACGGGTATCCAAAACCTGATTGGGAGGAGCTTGGCACAGCTTTCCGGGTGATATTTTATCCGCATCCCGCAGTGCTTGAGTATTCACATGCTGATGTCCCTGTAAATGTCCCTGTAAATGTCCCTGTAAATGTCCCTGTAAATGATCGACAAAGGTGGTTCATGGAGCAACTCGCAGTGGGTAAGCATATCGGAACATCTGACCTATCTAACTATTGGAGCATTTCTGAGAAGACCGCAAAACGAAATATTGCTGATCTAAAAATCAAGGGCTTGATTGAGTTTGTCGGTGCACCAAAGAATGGTTTTTACCGTATCGTAGGAAAATGAATACAAGAGGATAGAGGTAACAATGAATAGAAATAGTAAGCAAGCAATCCAGAGATATGAAGATATATTCGTAACTACTCAACCATTGTTATTTTCATCACATGTAATTACTCAAGGGTAGTCAGAATACAGAATTCAGGAGTCAGAAGTCAGAATGTATGGTAAATCAATTGTTCAGGCATCAAGCTGTGA
>JACQXK010000092.1 GCA_016208765.1 Candidatus Omnitrophota bacterium | reverse complement strand
GGGGATTGGTAAATTTGTAGCGCAGCCTATCCTGCTTGCGATCCAGAACGGAGGAAAAGGATTATTTAGTATCGCGTCAACTCCGCTGGTAAATATGCTTACTAAATCCGGTGCGGTTGTATCAGGCACTCGTGTTTATTATGCTGCTTCCAAAATAGATGATGCAGTTATTTTTATAGCGAATGCTTCCAGGGGATTCGGTTCGCAGGTTGTAAAATGGACAGGTATTACTTTTGGAGAGCAAACAGCGTTTAAGCTTTATTATGCCAGTGCTGTTGTCGGGCAAAAAATAGGGCAGGCAGCTTCCTTTGTTGCTAATAATTGGGGAATGCAGGCATTAAACGTGGCTGCACGTTACGGCAGCGGTACGCAGTTCACAGATGCGGCTTTGCACAGCGCTTGGAACTTGATGAAGTTTAATGCTACAGCCGGCGTATTGTTTTTCCGGTTTACTGAAGGAAGATGGTTTAACAGTGTTGAAGAATATGGAATGTTTGTTCTTGGCGGAGCAGATTTTGGTTTAAGATTTGGTTCATTTTTCCCTATGGCTGTGCCGGGCAGTATGTATAAAAATATGATTAGTAGTATCCCTCGTTTCGGCAGTACAAAATTTGCTCAAGGGATGGCTAATTTTATGGAAAATTGGGCGGAAAAAGGCGGAATAGTCAGGGGAACGGCATATACCTTTAGAGGAACAGCACAGGCTGTTGGGGCTCGCATAGAACAATTACTGGGTAAAGCTGCTTATTCCAATGTGCTTCAAGGATTAAGTTCTTTTGCCGAGAGCAGATTAGGCGGGTATATAGCAAGACAGCTAGCGATGTTTGAGTCTTTGGGACAATACCATTATGTTGGGCTATTAGCAGCTTCATTTTCTGATGACCCGGGTACTAAAGAATTATTGAAAAATTGGAGTTGGATATTAGTGCCTACGGCAAAGGCTGGTTCTTATTTTACATTCGCGGCACAGGAGAAACTGAAGACTAATTCAAGGATGAGCAGTGCAGAGATTCAAAGAGTTTCTGATAAGTGTGATGAAGTTATAATCAGGTCATCTGAAGGTTCTGAAGCAAAAGTAAAGTTTGAATGGAGTAGTGGAATAACTTTTGAAGTAACGGCAGCACAGTTAAAGGATTCTGCTATTATATCGCGTTATGCGATATTTAAAGAGCAGGGAGGGTCTGCTCCGGAAATAGTACAAGCTTTAGACGCGATATCATCAAGGATAAGCGGTGATACAGCAGTTGAAATGGAAGGGAAATCTTTCAGGGAAATAGCTGAAGGATTGGGAGTAACTATAGAGGGGCAAGCAGCTGATATGCTTTATACTTCAAGGCTTGGTGAGATAGCAAAAGCAGAGACGCTCACTTTGATAGTCGGGAACAATCTTGCAGCTAACATCGAGACATTGGATGCGATTGCCGGAGTACATGAAAGCGATATGCGCAGAAGTTTAGCAGAGATAGAAGGGCTGGGTTCAAAGATTAAGGCAGAGGCAAAAGACATAAAGATGAGCAAAACACTGCAGGAATTTGCGGCACAGACAAGGGACGCGATATATAAGGTGGCTTTATTAGAGGTAATGGGATCTGCTGGTGTTAAATTCGTTGAGAACGCGCATGAAAACACGCTGGATATGCTTAGTAAGATTGAGGCAAGTGTAGGTAAAGGAATGATTTTATCCGATATTCTTCGGACATTTGATGTAAAAATCAATAAATCACTTTCAAACTTGCCCATTACTGAAGCGATAATCCCGATAATAAAGAACTTTATTTCAAACGTTAAGCTAGAATACGGCCGTCATCAGGCAATGAGCATAAGTGCGAGAGAATTTGCGCCGTTATTAGAGATAGCGAACTTACGTGATACAGTTAGGGGATTAGATCAGAATAGTATTGCTGATTTTGTCAATCAGAATAGGAATAAACTAGAGGGTCTTGGTATAAGAATTATTGAAGGTGTTGATGCCGAGACATTGCAGTTATCGATTAGTGAGCAGCTTCAAGATAAGCTAAACACAAGGATATCCGATTTCAGCAAAAACACTTTGTTGAGATCGATAAACGCCTCCGAGAAAACTTTTTGCGAGGGCATAATAAAGAGAATAGAGAATGTGAGTTCTTTGAGGCAGCAGTTGGATTTTATAAACTTGCGGCTTGGGCAAGCAAAAACGCAGCAGGAAGCAAATATGCTTAAGTCGCAAGGAGAGTTGATTAGCAAGGATATTCGGCTTCTAGAAATGGGGACAAGTGACGTTTCTTTTGATAGTGTTTCTAAAGAAAGAAATACAGTTCTTGCAAAGGCAGCAAAAGCGAGCAAGGAATTCGAATTGCAGGAATTAAGAAGTATGGAAACAGAATATGCTAAAAAGGCGGTTAACGAACAGCTTAGTTCTGAAGATATGAAAAATGCGGAATTCAGGCTGGCTATGATCAAAAGCGAGATCGATCTCGTTGGAAAATTTTGGAGCGCTGATCTGCATCAGGCATGGTTTAATGAGTTTTTTAAAGAGAATCATGCTCCGCTTGTAAGGGCGAAATTATTGGGTGAGGAATATCTGTTAAAGAACGTAGAGCTAAAGAATGTCAGAGAGGGGATTGCCCAAACAACTGAAGGTACAAAAGAACATCAATTGCTTACTCATCAGGAGCAGGTATTGCAAACAAGAGTAGAAATTATCGAAACGCAAAGAGCGATTAACGAAGCTGATGGCAAGGGCGACAAAACAACGGTAGAAAGCCTTAAAAAAGTAAAAACCGAACTTGAAAATAAAATGTTTGAGCAGCGGGTCAGTATGTATGAAGTATACAGGGGTGATTTAAACCGAGCAATAGAAACAAGAGGCGGGGTTGGTAAATTGTTTGAAGGCGAATACGCGGATGTAACAAAAATCAGGAGCGAGATTTGCAAAGAAGTTTTTGGTAAAGAATTCGATAGTTTAAGCGCGCAGGAAGCAGAGCTTTATACGATGTTTGTGGTTGAATCAAATTTCAAAACAAGGACAGGATCATTTGATGTGAGGTCTTCTCAATTTAAGAATCAAATGGAGACGTTATCTCAAAACCTTAGGGGTAATATTGCCGCGCTTTCTGTAGCCGGAGGTAAATCAACAGTATATACAATGGTTTTTGGCATTAAATCGTCACTTGAAGGTTCCGGGGCAATGAAAGGGGAACTGTTGGTTTCAGCGGAAAGTGAAGTTAACCAGTTTATTACTCCTGATGGACAATATCAGAGCATGGCAAAGGCGCTTGGCTTTAAATTTGTTGACGGAAAGAGTTTTTATGAACGCAGAGGCACTGATGGATTAGATGAAATACAAAGGCATTTAAACAGCGAAGAAAATATAGTAATAGTATGGGACATTAATTCCCGCGGCCATTTAACCCGTGAGATGCAGGGGAATGACAAACTTCAGGAAGCAATGGGAAAGATCAATGTACGCGGCATAGATGAAGCAGATGTCGGAGCTTTACTTAGCAAGGCATTTATCGTTGGTATTACAGAAAAAGCAGGCATGGAATTCGTTGATCATATTGAAGGCTTGGTAACGGAAATAAATAGTAAGCTTGGAGAAGTAAAAGCGAGTGAGATAGATGATAGTTTTAATACAAGATATGCTTTTGCTAAGAATCCGTATACATCAGAAATCATTGTCAGCCGTGCGCTGGGTGAATATTTAATTAGTAAAGGGTATAAAAGCGGACAGATAAAAGATGCTATAAGGGCAATGTCGGATAAAGAAGGTGTAGACTATGTTTTCGGAGAAGGAGCAGATAAATTTTCCGCGCATAAGGCCAGTTGGAAGGGCGGAGCGGAATTTGGAACAAAAGATAACAGCTGGACATACAATGTTACTCTAGGTTTGATGAGGTTAGCTCAAGAAAAAGGTAATATCCGCCTTGAAGTGGAAAGAGAAGGCAGTATAAATGGATGGGGCAAGGAAAAGATTGAAGCTGAAATCGATACGAGAATTGAGAAGATAAAGAGTGATTTTGAAGTCAGTAGGACAGGGCAGGAAGCGACATTGTCCCAAGTGTTTGTGCGTAACAGCGGAATAGATGTGCTTACTTTTGGCGGTTCAGGAACTATGGATGTTGCCCGAGAACTGGCAAAGACAATATATGGGCGCAATGTTGTGGAAATTCTTGAATCGAGTTTTAGCGCGGATAATTTGCGCGTGGAGAGTATTAAGAGAGTAGAGAATGGCAAAGTCGAAGGTAAATCAAAGTCTGAATTTGCAGCTGATTTTGCCGTAGAGCGTTATAATGCCGGAGAAAGAGGATCTTTGATCAGGCTTTCTACCCCGGAGATGTTAAGAGAAGCAGTAGTAGATATATTAAAAAAACTTAATCCGGACAAAATAGGAATGATTGATAGCTTAGAGAAGCAAACAAGAGATAACCCACGGCTTATTGATAAAGAAAAATCCAATGGATTGCTTGATTTGGCAAGAAATAAGGAGTTAGGGTTAAAGGGAGCAGAAGATATTAGTATAATCGATAGTTTTACAGATGCTAATGATGTTTCCCGTATCGCGGTAACAACCGGAAAGGGGAAAATGGTTCTGGCAACTGATATGGCAGGCAGGGCTCATAATTTCGGCGGTAATCTCAGAGAGCGCTGGGAGTTGTCCGGTAGAACAGGAGAAAAAGATTTTCACATTGATCTTTTAATAATGGATGCGCAACAGCTGGGCAGAGGAGATTTGCTCCAGTGGCTGGGAAGAACTAAACGCGGCGGAGAGACTGATGTATCGGATAGAATGCTTATATATGACCGCGAAGCATTTGCCGCGACAAAGGACTATTTGAAAAAAGTAAGCGAATTTTTCAAGGCAAACGGGATTAATTCAGATATGCAAAGAAAAATTGATGGTATGCTTGAGAAATTGCCTGAAGATTTAAATATAGAGGCATTATCATCAAGGGAATCAATGGAAAGTTTTATGGAAGAGATCTCCAGTTTTACCGCAATGGTTGAAAAATCCAATTCCATAATTTTCAAAATCAACTCTGAATCATCTTCAAAGCTGGTAAAAGAGCCGTTAACAAGGCTTATTGATAAAGTGGGCAGAAATACAGAAGCGGGAGAATATCTTTTAGCAAAAGAAAAGGAGATGCTGCAGCAGAAAAGTGACGATGCTAGTATTTATCATGATGCCCAATTGAAAGCCGGAGAAGATGTCGGCTTAAACGCGCTTAAAGCAAATTTAAAGAATGGGTTAAAATTCTGGAGTGAGCTTGCGATGGATCCTGTTTTACGTAAACTCAATTCAGAGTCGGCATTTGAAGCGCATCGTAGAGCCAATGAGATCATTAAAGCGCTGGATAAATTAGAGGCTAAAGAACGAAGTGGTGATGTCAAGAGTGAAAACAGCGAAAAAACGTTTGCTGATGTAGATATCTTAAGGCCGGCACAGGATGTTGTGGATGCTTCCTTGAATTTAGTAGAAAATATTTTGCCTACGGAATCTTCAAGCATGAAGCCGGTTGAAAAGAGTAAAACAGCGGAGAAAGCAGGGCAAAGTCAGCAGGCAGTAAAAAGAGAAACCCCGCAGGAGAGGATCTCCAGGAATTATGAAGAAAACGTAACAAGAAAAATCAATAACCTTACTAGTCAGGACAGAGCAGTTCTTGTGAAGGCGTTCCCGGTTTTGGCAGGGGCATCTTTTGATGAGGATGAAAGTAGGCAAGCCGAAAAAATAGCAGCGGCTTTAGTTGATAATGGTTATATTGATTCGGAAAATATTAATCAGAATACTATTGATAATCTGGTTAATCTTGTGTATACGATTGAATTATTCGGCAGTTATCTTAAAGAGGGGGCAGTAACTATGCTGCAGCAGGCAGAAATAGTAAGAGGCATGCTTTCTGAAAATGACCCTTCTTTAACCGTGCAGAATTTCGTCAAGGATAATTTTGATTCAGGTACTAATGAAAAAGCTGCAAAATTGATGCAGAGTATTTTTAGCCAGATAGAGCTTAAGAGCGATATTGCAAGGCGTAAAACAGAAATAAAATCAATGCAGATGGATCCTTTCTTAAGTAAAGCTGATAGGGTGAAATTGGCACTTAGTATCAATCAATTAAACAAGAAAGAAAAGCAGCTATCTCAGATGAGAAGGGATAATTTCTCAGAGAGCGTTCTCTTAAATATAGCAGCTGTGATTGCGCAGGATATAGGCCAGCCGACAGCGCAGTACCAGCTAGCGCGGAGTTTATTCGCGCCAGATCTGACGAGGGAAAAATTTGAGCAGGCGAAGGAAACCAGGCAGCTGTTAACACGGATTGTAGAAAAGCCGGCAGTATCGCAGCAGGTAAAAGCTATAATCAACAGCCTTACCCTGGATAATTTGATAAACTTCAAATCGCTTGCGCAGGAATCCCAAATAGCTATGAATGATTTTTTAAGGAATGACAGCAATTTTGAAGGCCTGGGGTTTAGCACGAAGCAGCGCGATGCTTTGGTAAACTGGATGTTTGGCGCTAGTGTTAATTATTACCAAAGTGTGAAGATGAGGGAAGCTAACAATAAGTTTCAGAACGGAGATATAGCCGCAGCTATACAAGGATACAACGCGGTTATTGAAGATCCTGAAAGCAGTTTTGAGCAGAAGGTATTCAGCAGATTAATGCTTGCGGATATTTACGCTAATCCGCAGTTTAACAATCATAATCCGGCACAGGCAAAAGCGCAGTTAGAAGCAGCGAAGAGTGAAATTGAGAGCGGCCCGGTAGGAGCAAAGGGGTTAGACGCGGTAATAAAGATACAGGTATATGTATCTTTATCTGATATATACGCAAAAGAAGGCAAAAAAGAAACAAGAGTGCAGATGCTTGAAAGAGCAGCAGAAATTGCAGACAGTATAGTGGGCAAGGAATTAACAGCAGAAAGAGCGCAGGTGTATTTTGACCTTGGCGCGCATTATGCGCAGGAACAAGACTACGCAAAAGCGGAAACATATCTAAATAAAGGCATAGAACTAATGCCTGAAATCGGGTCAGCGCATTATAACTTGGGAATAGTATACTTAAAGGAATCTAAATTTGATGAAGCAGGAGAAAGTTTTACAAAAGCCATAGAATACTTAAGCAATGATGACGCGCTGAAAGTTGATGCTTATTTAGGGAGCGTGTTGACATTAAAGCAGAAGGGAAAGATAAGAGAAGCGGAAGAATTGATGAAGGCAGGCTTTAAAGAAATCAGCGGAAATTTAATAGATGAGAAATACAGGAAAGAAGCGGCAATCCTGAATGTGGCTGGATTGATCATAAGCAAGCAGATAAGTACAGTTGACGAAGCAAAAGGTATTTTTAAAACCTATGCTTTGAAGCTTGATGATGCGCAGGCTAAGGAGTTAATCGTAGCAGCGGTTCAGTTAGCAGGATATGCACAACAAGTCAATCCTGATCAATCAAAAGGCACTGCGTCGATATCCTCAATAAACGTAGGCAATGAAGACATTACTAACCCGACAGCAGCTGCTTCGATAACAAAGATCCATGAGAGGCAAAAAAGCCAAGGCTTGCTGAAGGGCGAAAAACTGCCAGGCAGCCTGGAAGGTGACCTTGAACTGGTAGTTGATGGAATTGATGTACACCAGATAGAAGGCCAGATAGTTATACTGGTAGACGCGGATTATTTATCAAAAGTGGAAGATAAAGAACAGCATGTTTCAGCCGGCCTGCAGCGCGGTACTATTTACATGACGCGGAAAGCTTTTAATGACGCTGGCGGAGCGGATTCAGAGCTGGTAAAAAGCGATGTAAGGCATGAAAAAGAAGAAGTAGCATATTTGAGGCAGAAGGCAAGACAGATGAATCCAAAACTTGATGAACGTTCCGCGTACGCGAAGATGAGCGAATTACTTAAGGATCCGCAGCGCAGCGAAAGAGCAAAGACAATAATCGGCTCAGCGCATATAAGCGCGGTATATAATGAAGGCGTAAGTTACATGGGCCGAGGTGAAAATGAGCGGGCATTGGATAAGTTTGAAGAAGCATTGGATATAGCCGGGTCATTGGAAATAGGCGAAGCGACTGAAGACATCAAGCTGGATGTAAACGCGGTAATTGCCGGAGCGCATATGAATATCGGCACGATATTAAGCGAAGAAGCAGTATCAGGCAATACAGGAGAAAACACAAAGAGCCTGCTTAGCGAAGCGCAGGAACACTTTAAAACAGCGTTGGAATACAACACAGCGGATAACGCGCCGTTACACTACAATCTTGCGGTAGTGCAGATGAGGCAGGGAGATTTCGAAGAATCCTTAAGCTCATTTGAACAATTCAGCAAAGCGGCAGAACAATCGAAAGAAGATTCCATGAAGGAATTAGCCGGCAAAGCGGACATGTTCAAAGAGCAGTTATCCGGGATGATGAAGATAAACCAGGCGATTAAGCCGTTCCAAAACGCGATTGATAGTTTTGATGAAGGATTTAAGGTAAAAGATAAGGATAAAGAAGAGGCTAAAAAACATTATGACACGGCGATAGAGCAATTTAAGGCTATAATCGAAAGCAGCAGCGGTGACTCAAGGCTTGAAAAAGTAGCAGGCAGCGCGCAGTTCAACTTAGGGTTGAGTTATTTGCAGAGGAACGCAGAAGGCGACAGTGAAAAGGCGAAACAGGCATTTGGCGAGTTTATCGCGTCGGTTGCTGGAAACGGTAATCTAATTGAAGAATCGTACACTTTAGCGCGCGCGTATTCACAGGCGAATAACATAGTGGAAAGATTGGAAAACATCAAAGCTCTAGAAGCGGATGAAGATATACAGCTGATCCGCGCTAACGCAGACATGGGAGAGATAACCTATACGGACGGTATTAGCGGTGAAGTAATAGTCGGGCAGATAACCGGTAAACTAAATAAAGAAGGCAATGCTTTAGTGCTTAGCAACAAGTTAAAATCCGGAGATAAAGAGATCAGCGTTTTGATAACCTCAAAAGTAGACAAGCAGGATTTAGAACAAGCAGGAGAATTCGTGGCAGCCGGAAGGAACGCGAACAGCGGGCTTTTATCCGAAACAGAGCGGCAGATAGTAGACGAGATACGCGGAATAACCAAGCAGGAAGATATTGAAGTATACTCATTAGGAGTTAACGCGGATAATATTAGCGGATTTGCCAATAAAGAAGGAAAGATATTCATATCAGAGGCATTACTGAAAGAAGGAACTGATATAAAGGTTAAGGCAGCGGCAGTGTTCCTTGAATCAGCTAAAGTGTATTTTGGCCAAGACGAGAACAAAGGATTACTTAAAGGAATGAGCAGTGATACCTATGTACTTGGGGCAAGAAAAGAAGTAAAAGAAGCGGCGATTAAGCTTGATCTTGAATCTCAAGCAAGCGGGATAGGATATGGCGATTCCCAGAGCTATATAAGCGCGTTGAACGAGGGGTATTTGGCGGGCAAGGAATTAACATTTGGCGAATGCGCGCTGATACACTATAATTGGAATGAGAACGGCAGGAAAGGCAAAGATTCAGTGCTGGGATTGCAGGATATCCTTATTGAAGGCGATGTTAATACCCAGACAGCGGCAGTAATGCAGCAGGCATCCAAAGAAGCGGGATTTGACGTAACGGTATCTGATATTAAGAACCTGCCGAGCGCAAGGGTGCAGGATATGGTGATAGAGAAAGTAGAGATAACCGCATCAAAAGAGACAGCGGAACAAATAAATATACTATTGAGCGGATACATTGACAGGGATACGACGAAGAGGCTTCCTGAAACAATGGCAAAATTAAACCGTGCCGGATACGCGTTATAGGCGCGGTAATGGATATAGAGGGCAGGATTATCCCAAAATTTGTAGTAGGAATTATTTTGCGACGAAAGCTATCTGCACGAAAAAGTGTGAGCAAATTTCGGGATTACCTCGACAAACACGAGAAAATATCGTCGAGATTTTCTCGGTCGACCCTATGGGCAAATTTTGCTATTGCAAAATTTGGGATTATAGTATGAGGGATGAAAGATGATAGAACGAAGGAAATTTCAGCGTAAACACCTTGAATTCCCATTGCAGCTTCGTCCGATTTCCGGAGATGAGCGCATGATGAGAAATTCTTTCAGCAAAGATATCAGCGAAACCGGAGCAGGGATTACTACGTTTGATTTTTTTCCGGTGAACGGGAAGGTACATCTGAAGATTTTTTCAAACACACTGCGTCAGATAATGGAAATCATCTGTAAGGTTGTCTGGATAGAACAAGTGCCGTATCAGGAAAAATTCAAACTTGGAGTTGAGTTTATTGATAACGGCGACGGAGTTATGCGGAGAATTCAAGGGCTTATTGGCGGAAATTGATAACTTTAATTTATATCGAAAGGAAACGCTATGGGGAAAATGGATTTAATAAATAATATAATAAAATCGCTTATTGTCTTTTTTGCGGTAGTTTTTCTAACCGCCGGGAGTGCCCAGTCGGCTAATCAAGACATCCTTTTACAGGATAATAATGAGCAGCCGAAAGAAGGGTTGACTGAAAATGACAATACTATAGAAACAGAACCTGCTTTCGGCGGAGCCAGCTTTGATAATATTCCGTTAGTTTCTGACGTGCGTGTTACTAATATCACAGATACAGTGTCAGGCTTGAAAAAAAGCGGGTATTCTTTGGACACCATAGCCAGTTTCCTTAAAAATGACGAGCAATCAGCTTCAGATATAAGCATCGCTTGTTTGAGGGAAGGATATAATGGAATGGAAATTTTTAATGCTTTGCAAAATGCGGGTTTTTCAGAGCGTGAATGTGATGCGGCTGTGCCTAAGGCATTACGTACTCAAGGGCAATTTTTATCTATTTTTACTAAAATAAATGCAGATTCAGATAATGATAATTCAGCGGTTATAAGCCCTAATCCGTTTACAAAAGGGGTATTAAAATCCGATACCATGGTTTCAAGTAATGCGGATAATTCTAGTAATGGTTCTGTGATCAATCCTATTGAAGTTCCTGTTTCAGTTGGTGTGACTTTTAACGGTTTGGGTAATTGGAATGCGTTTCAGGATGAAAGACACGGTATAAATAAATAATTTTTTTAAAGAAAGGAGATGGCTATGGAAAAAAATATTTTAAGTAATAACTGGCTGGTAAGCAACTTAATGGTATTATTTATAATTTTTATTATGTTTAATGGAACGGTTCTGGCCGAGGAATATGACTGGTTAACTTATGGATCAGGAGAAGGAGATAATTACAGCGGTGATGGGTCTGGAATTGTATATGAAACTGCTTTTTCAACAATTTTAAGTGTGGTTACCGAGGAAAATAACACAACAGTTATCACGGAGCAGCAAAATGCGAATGATTTAGCAACAGGATTAAAAGAAACGGATCAGAGCGCGGAACAAATAACAGCGACTCTAAGCGGAATGGGCTATAATTCAACGCAGATACAAGTTGCGCTTACCAGTGCCGGGTTTGAAACAGATGAAGTTGACGCTGCGTTAGTTAACGCGGGATTAAGCACAACAAGGGCCGCTTCAGTGACTAATCCGACTACAGTAACGAATCCGGACGGATCTACGACGACTACGGTAATAAATGATGACGGGACAATAACGACATCGACGACAACGACGACAACGGATGCATTCGGCAATACGGCAACATCAACAACATCAACGACAACGACTAACCCTACAGCAGCAACAGTAACGAATCCAGACG
>JACQXK010000097.1 GCA_016208765.1 Candidatus Omnitrophota bacterium | reverse complement strand
CTCTCTTATGCCACAGAAGAAAAATCCTGATTGTCTAGAATTAATCAGAGGTCATGCCGGCAGACTTTACGGAAATCTAATCAGCGTGTTAGTCCTGATGAAGGGCTTGCCCCTTACCTATAACAGAGATATGCAGTTAGATAAGGAGCCACTTTTTGATTCATTCTCAATAATCCAAGATGAGCTAAGGATACTTGCTAAATTAATACCAACTATAAAAATTAATAAGGAGAACATAGAAAAACAACTTTCAGATGAGTCTCTGTATGCTACAGATTTAGCCCATAGGTTAGTTGAGAAAGGTCTCCCTTTTAAAGAGGCACATAAAATTGTAGGAAATTTAATAAGACACTCTCTTAAATATAAACCGATTAAAGAAATGTCGCAAAAAGAATTAGATAGATTTTCTACGAAATTAAAGACTGAAGAGATAAAAAAGATTTTTCAGCCTCAGGAGTCAGTGAGAACGAAGAGGTCATATAGAAGGAGATATGCACGAATTTAAATATATAGGTAACGAACTTCATTGTGAGACAGTAAAAATAAGTGACATAGCTAAGAAAGTTGACACGCCTTTTTACCTCTACAGTTACAAGACCCTCCTCGACCACTATTACAAATTAAAAAAGGCATTCAGTTCTATAAATCCTCTTATCTGTTTCTCGATGAAGGCAAATTCTAATTTGGCGGTCTTGCGAGCATTGATAAAAGAGGGCGCAGGGTTGGATATCGTCTCAGGAGGAGAATTATATAAGGCCCTAAGGATAGGCGCAAATCCTAAAAGAATAGTATATGCCAGCGTAGGAAAGACAGATAAAGAAATAAGGGAAGCGATTAAAAATAAGATATTACTATTCAATGTAGAATCCGTCCCAGAATTGGATTTAATTAATACTGTCGCCCAAAAATTAAAAAGAAAGGTTGATGTATCCTTAAGAATCAATCCTGGTGTAGAAGTTGATACACACAACTTTATTGCTACAGCAAGGCAAGATAATAAATTCGGATTAGACTTAGATACGGTTAAATTTTTATTTTCAAATTTAAAGAGGATGTCCAATGTGAATCTCATAGGTGTGCATATTCATATCGGCTCTCAGATTACAGAATCTCATCCTTTTATAGAGGCGATAAATATCATAAGTTCTTTCGTTGATGAACTAAAGAAAGACGGTGTACGTTTAAAATACTTTAATATCGGTGGAGGTTTAGGGATTATCTATAGGGAAGAAACTCCCCAGACCGCTCAAGGGTTCGCTAAGGCGGTCTTGCCCTATTTAAAGAAATTAAGATTAAAGATTATCTTAGAGCCGGGCAGGTTCATCTGCGGAAATGCTGGCATCCTTGTGACAGGAGTCCTTTACATCAAAGATACAAGGTTCAAGAGATTTATTATCGTAGACGCAGGGATGAACGATTTAATCAGACCAGCGCTATACGATGCTTATCATGAGATCTTACCTATTGTAGAATCAAAGTTTAAATCGCAAAATTTAGAAAAGGCAGATATCGTTGGACCAATATGCGAGAGTGCTGATTTCCTGGCTAAGGAAAGGCCGATGCCGAGGTTGGAATCAGGGGATTTATTGGCGGTAATGGGTGCAGGCGCATATGGATTTAGTATGTCCTCTAATTATAACAGTCGGCCTCGATGCGCTGAGGTGATGGTGATAAGAGGTAAATTTTACGTAGTAAAGAAGGCGGAAAGTTACAAAGATTTAGTGAAGGGTGAGATTATCCCTAAGGTTTTGAGATGAGACGGATAAACCCTGTTAGAAATATCAGATGCAAATCAAGGAAGAACAAAATTTCTAACAGGGTAAATTTCATAAAGATGGTTGCCTCAGGCAATGATTTCGTTGTCGCAGAGACTAGAAATCCAAAACTTTTAGCTAGACAAATCTGTGATCGAAAATATGGAGTAGGAGCGGATGGATTGCTCATTTTAGATAAATCCAAGGTTGCAAATGTAAAGATGCGAATATTTAATCCTGATGGTTCGGAGCCAGCGATGTGTGGTAATGGGGCAAGATGTATAGCAGTTTATAGTGCCAGAGACCAGAAAACAGAGACCAGAAACCAAATAAAGATTGAAACGAAAGCTGGAATAATTGAATCTGAAGTAGATGGAAATAATGTAAAAATAAAATTTACTGAACCAAAAGATTTAAAATTAGATTTACCGATTATTATAAATGGTATAACCAGACACGTCTCATTTGTCAATACAGGCGTGCCTCATACAGTTATTTTTGTGAGTGGATT
>JACQXK010000010.1 GCA_016208765.1 Candidatus Omnitrophota bacterium | reverse complement strand
GGTTAAAAAGTCCTTTTGGACTGCCTCTGCCTTGTCTGACAAATCATTTATCCTGCCTGTCATCTCCTTCTTGATGTATGACATCATCTTCCTACTGTCGTATAAAAAGAATCCTAAAAAGCCACCAATAAAGACTGCCAAGACAGTAAGCCAGATAGCTGTAGTTCTCCAAAGTATAGCGTTTTTAATGAGTTGCTCTTGTTTCTTTTGTAAATCTTGCATCATGTTTCTGTAATCAGATAGAAGAATGGGTAGATTCTTGATGTCTGACTTCGGCTTGTTTTTGATGTCCGACATGTCAAATTCGCCTATTTTGCCAGATTTGTCAGAGATGTCAGGGGTGTCAGAGAAGGGAGGGGATTTTAATTGTTCAAGTCTCTGTCTTTCTTGCTCTGCCTTGTAGTATTTTTCTACATCAGACCTTAAAACATAAGTTTTTTTGCGGTCCTCATTGAGTAATTTTTGGGTTTTCCAGGCATTCTCTAAGAGAATTCTCCAAGTATGGCGCTCAGAGATTCCCAAAAGGTCAGAGGCATCCTTAATGGTAATCCAAAGCTCGGATTTTCCGGTTTCCGTATCTTGCGTTTGGTTTATAACATCAGCCATTGGCTAAATTATAGAGCAGAAGTATAACATTTGTCAAGTAAAATCTTTCTCAACATCTCTGGATACCATACGCCCAGCAGTCGGCAGGGTTCAATCTGAAAGTAGGATTATTCTAGACTTTCAGCGCTAAAAATCTCATCTGCCAATTTCAGCGCTAAATCTCAAAAATATTTAGTTCTAACAAAAGTAAAATCTAAAATTCTCATTTTCTCTTTACACGGCCCAAATTTTATGCTATCATTTTGCCATGCTTAGATTTTGGTCAGTGCCCACCATAAGCGCGCTCACTCATGAAACCGATCAATACGCTCAGCTGGTGGACAGCCTTGTCTTTATGGTCAAAGACTGGCGGCTGATGGAATATAAAGACATTGGCTTTCGCGATGATAAAAAATCCAACCGCAAGGTCGGCTACAACGCCAACATCATTTTGTTTTCCGAGAAGACCGGGCATCAAGACTACTTGGAAGAAATCCATCAGCAGTACCAGGTCAGCGTCCTGGCTTTAGGCGGCCAACCTTCGGTCCTTAACGTAGAATACTTTGTGGACGAACTTAAAAAACAAAAAATAGATATCCGTCGCTCATTTTATCTCTTTAGCATTGTTGACTATGATCCTTCGGGCTGGATCATCCGAGACGCCTTTATAGACGACCTTCACCACTACGGCGTAAAAAATACCCAGGTCATTGATTTGATTCATCCGGATATGCTTGGACCGGACGAAGTAAAACTTTCCCGGTACCGGATTCCTGAGACAGAAGGGATGCGCGTCAAAAATCAGGCCTGGCTAAAAGAGGTCCACAAGAGAGACTACAAAAACCAGAAATATTTAGAAGAGAGCCGAGGGAGCCAAAAGACTCTTTATGGATTAGAAGCAGAATCAGTCTCAGCAAAAAGACTAACTGCCGGCCTGGAAGTTTCCATGGCGCCTTTAATCGGCAAGACCGAAGAAGCCCTAAAAAATTTTCAGCTTAAAAAACTCAACGACGCCATCAGAGAGCTTATTATGCATAAAATAACATAAAAAGTTATGTCTAAATAATCATAAAAATACTTGACTTATTATGATTATTATTGTATAATTTATCTGGAGGTGATAGAGATGAGAACAACTATAAATTTAGAAAAAGAGGAATTAACACATCTACTTACTACCACCCATCTAAAAAACAAGAGTAAGGCAGTAAGCATTGCCATTGAGGAATTCTTAAGAAGAGAGAGACTAAAAAAAATAGACCTTCTCAGGGGGAATTTTTCTTTTGATGAGAAGATCTTGGAGGCGCGCCATTATGCTCGCTAAATTAGTTTTTATTGATACTTCTGCCTGGATAGAATATCTCAAAAAAACCGCTCACCCAATAACTAAAAAGATAGAATTAGCTCTCTTCCTTAATACTGCTGCCACTTGCCAACTCGTCTTAGCCGAATTGATCCAAGGAGCCAGATCTGAGAAAGAAACCGCGCTTATCATAGACTTAGCTTCAGTAGCGAAAGTTCTCAAGGAGAGTGAATCTACATGGCAACAGGCAGGATTTCTAGCAAATAAACTTAGAAAACAAGGTAAAACCTTATCACTAATTGATTGCTATTTAGCGATTCTCGCTAAAGAAAACAAAGCAGTAATCCTGACCCTAGATAAACACTTCTCAATTATTGCGGAATTCCTTTAAGGAGATACTAAAAAATGCCTAAGAAAACAAAACCAGAATTTGTAAGATTTAACACCATCAAAGACTACCTTAAAGAAAAAGAAAAGATGCGCTCGGCCGTAGACGCGGTCAACAGCTTGACTTCAAGATTTAATTCTCTCATTGAGACGGTTATTGAAAGAGCGGTAACGCTGGCTAAGGCGCGAAAACGCACCACCATCCTTGCTGAAGATATGAAGGAGGCCCTAGAAAAAACCGTAGGCAAAAAGCATCTTGCCTGGGAAGAACTCCTTCAAGAGATCCTTCTCCAAACTCCCATTGACTTAGGTAATCTTTCCAAAGGAATCACCAAGTATATCGAAGACCACCAGAAGTAAAAAGCATGCCCCTATTTTTCTTCTTGACAAATCCGCACTATTATGGTATCATTGTAGTGTCATAAGGAAAGGTTATTTTTTATGAGAGAAGTTCCTAATCAGATTATCAGCCTAGTTAAAGATCATCAAGTTCTTTTCTCTGCAAAGGCTCGACATCAACTCGATACAGGAATCTTTGATAGTGATGATCTTATACACTCTGTGCTTTACGGCCAGGTGGTTAAAAAAGAAAGGGACGAAGAGAGAGCATTTCACTACAAATATACTATAATTGGGCCTGCTCGTTCCGGAATAACTATTTACTCTTGCGGTAAAATAGTAAACCTTCTTGAGAAGGCCTACTTTATCATAACATTTCATGAAACGAGGTGAAAAACTATGAGAAAAAAAGTTAAAAAAATTCCCTGCTTGTCGGATAAGTCCTGCGATGGACATTTAACCTTTTAGCGCGTTGATTACGCAATAAAACTTAAAGATAAAACCGTCTCAGTGCCTAACATTGAAGTCTGGGAATGTGATCTTTGCGGCGAGCGTTTCTATCCGTATGAGGCCTCTAAGAAGATAGATCTCTACAAAGAATATTCCGGTAGACTCATGCTTCGCTTAGAGCCAGAACTTCATTGGAAACTAAATAGGGTAGCTAAAAAGCACCATCGTTCTCTTAACCAAGAGGTCAATTACTTACTAGAAAATACTTTAAAATGAATCTAGAAGACTTTGCCCGGGTTCTCTCAAAAGAGCATCATCTCTCAAGGAGTCTTACTAACTCTATTCTCCAAACCATCCTTAAAACTATCGCTCTTGAATTAAAAAGTGGACACCTTGTCCGGCTGCGAAACTTCGGCACCTTCACTGCCCGTAAAAGTCACGGTAAGCTGCGCGCCAAGTTCGACGACTCAAAAAATTTCTTTAAGCAATAAGAGCTCATCTCGCTGGCAAAGGTGAGTGGTTGTTTTGGGCGTGTTGGGTGGCGCTGGCAATGGTAGTTGCTTCGCCCTCGCCTGTGGGCAGGCTCGGGCTCGCAAGCCCGCTTGGGCGGGCTTTCAAGTAAATAGCCCTGCTTTAAAAAACAGTGCCGCAGGCAACCCTTATTTTCTATGCCAGGCTAAGCGAACGCCACCATCCCCCCGCAAAAATGCGCCCTTGCTAAAAAACAGCAAGGGCAGAAGAACCGCCCTCAAAAAGCCTAAACTTCCGATAATTGCAATTATCGGAAGTTTTCCCATAGTCTCTAACCTAAATTGTTTTTAAGTAAGAAAAGAAAGGGTCGGCTTTTTTTCGGGATTGCTTCCTGTTTACATAACATCGTTATGTAAACTTGTCAGGCAAA
>JACQXK010000009.1:217753-220517 GCA_016208765.1 Candidatus Omnitrophota bacterium | reverse complement strand
GACTCTTCAGGCTGAGAATGCCATTAACACCCAGGAAGGCGTGATTATCCAGGCTAATCAGGTTAAGTTAATCGCTAAGCAGTTTGGCTCAATAAATGTTCCTTTAAACATTAATGCAAATAATACTTATATACAAAGAGTGGGTGGAAATATTGATATACTTGAATCTATAGGTTTAGGGACAAGTGTCTTGTTAAGAGGCCCACCTGAAGGATTCGGCGCAATTATCTATAATAAAGATACAAATCTTACCCTTAATGCAGAAAGAGTGCAATTAGTATCAGAGAATCCTACCTACTTATACGGTAATATTACCTTCTATAACTTCTATTGTGATACACCTGATAAAGAGATTTATTTTGAGGCTGGATATACCTATACTTTTAAAGAATATACCTATATATACGGCCAACCCGGATATGACGGATTAATCAAGCTTTATTCCTCTCAGGAAGGAATCCCGTGGTATTCATACTTCTATGATACTCAAAGCATAAGCTATGTTGCAATAAGAGATTCTTATAACCAAGGAAATATTGTCAAAGCCAGGCCATCAACCAACTGGGGCAATTCTTATGGTTGGGACCTGGATCCTGTGTGGCAAGGCGATGACGTAACTAACCCCACATGGTGGAATGTTGCAGAAAACTGGGATACTGGCACGCTACCCGCCACTACCGATGAAGTAACTTTCTCAAATGATAAAGATTGTTATGTTAATGCCATAGGCACCTGGTCTGGAGGGTATTTCAATGTTACCTCTACCTACACAGGCACTATTACTCTGGCAACAGATATAACAACAGGTAATTTTACCCTTGATGGGGGGGAATTTGTATGCGGTAGCTATAATCTGAATATATCAGGCAACCTTAGTATTGGTTCAGGCGGCACTTTTACCAAAGGTACTGGCACTCTTACCTTTAATGGCTCAGGCACCGTCACCTGGTCAGACGCTACCGTATCAGGCCAGGATATCGGGAATATAGTAATTAACGGCGATGTCGGCAAGATAATAGATGCATCTACAGATATCATCTGCACCGGAGTTCGTATTAACGGAGACAACACCCTGGATATAACCAACCAAACCCTTACATTGACAGGTGATGACTACCCCTTCGTAAATTACGGTTCTTTCTTAGCCAGCGGCTCGACCGTTAAGTATGTAGGCATAGGCACCAATATAGCTGTTGGGGTCACAGGATATAATAATCTTGAGTTTACCCCGGCAAGCGCCAGTAGTTACGCTTTGGTAGGCAGTCTTACCGGTGATAACGCTGTTACCGGTACCCTGACCATTAATTCCAACGCTACGCTTAAAACTCTGCGTGGCAGTGAAGAAGCCGGCGATCTCACAGCGTATAATATCATTATCAACGGTGGAATCTTGAGCTGCTTGGCTGCGCCTTATTATCAGGAACCGACTATACGGGTACTCAATACCTGGGACGCCACCGGCGGAAGTTTCATCTGCGGCGAGAGTACCGTCATATTCAATGGCTCAGACAATCAGACGGTGACGACCAATGACCAGGCCTTCTACAACGTTGAGATAGATAATAGCGGCGCGAGCAATAATGTTACTATCTCGGGCAACCTTGATATTAATGGCACATTTGTCCTAACTGCGGGCACACTCGATCTGGCTTCATACAATCCGCAGGTAAATATAGCCGGCAATATTGACATATATGGGCACATAACCAAGGGCGCAGGAGATGTCTATTTTGATGGAGATCTTCAGTATAATGATCATACCGAAGTCGGGCGGAATTTCGGCAATGTGTATATAGGCACATCATCCACAAGTACCAATCTTGACTCACATCTAATTGCCGATTCTCTAACTATTAACGCGCTGGGTGCTCTCAACACCAATGGATATAGCCTGGATATCGCTAATGATATCACTATTAACGGTACCCTGGATGCCACCAGTCAATCGGAATTTACTACTAACATATCTTTAGGAGGCAACTGGACATTGGATGCCGCTGGATTATTCGTAGCGTCTAATTCAACGGTTACATTTGACGGCGCTGCCGCGGCTGACATATCGGGTGAGACCACCTTCTATAACCTGACCTGTGAAACTGCCTCCAAACATCTAAATTTTAAAGAAGGCGTTACCTTCACGATAACAGGTACACTGACCCTTAATGGCCTAACTACAGACACGCGCATCGTCTTGAACAGCCAGGACCAATCAACACAATTTATCTTAAATGTCACCAGTGATCAAACCGTCTATTATGTAGATGTATCTAATTCTAGAGTAGATGACCTCTCAGGCGGTAATATTACAGCCAGGGACTCCTACAACAGAGCAAATAATGATACTACCGGGCCTAATCCGCACTGGATATTTACAATAAATATTTCCGGGACCATCTATGATAATGAAGCCAAAACCAGTAACGTCGGTGCGGGGGTTAGCGTCTCTTTATCAATTAATGGCGCAGCTAAAACTACTGTTACTACCGGTGCAGGCGGGACATTTACCTTCACTGAAAGCATATCGGCAGATAACCCGTTTATCATTTTTATTGATAACCCCTTGAGCGAGATGGAGGCAAATTTAGTCTCTATTGCCCTCAACAACTCTTCAAATATATCCGGCCTTGAGATGTATCTCAATAAAATCGTGTTACGTCAAGAGTCGGCCGACCCAATGACAAACGTCGCGTTAGTCGCTGCAGCTGCTTGCGGGGATAGCAAAATTCATTATTCAACGCTTGGCAATGATGTTTCCTTTGATCCA
>JACQXK010000009.1:0-217741 GCA_016208765.1 Candidatus Omnitrophota bacterium | reverse complement strand
GGTTGATTCAGGCAAGACTTACAGGCCGGGTGCTAATGTTACGCTGGCCGATCTTGATTTAAACGGTACTTTAGAAGCTGAAGCAAACAATATCAACGTCTCAGGCAACTGGGATGCTACAGGAGGAACTTTTGACGCAGGCAGTGGCACCGTTACCTTTGATGGGAGCGAAGATCAAATCATTACCCACGGCGGGCAAAGTTTCTTCAATCTTATCCTACAGAACGGCGGAATTACCGACAATGACAATGTCATCATCTCTTCCGGCATCTTAGGGATTGATGGCGATCTAAGTATCTATGATGGAAATCTAGACTTATCTTCCAATAATCCGGATGTTGAGCTTGCAGGGAATTTGTATATTACTCCGAGCGGATATGTTGATGACCCCCCGTCAATCACCAAAGGTACTGGTACATTCACTTTCAATGGCAGCGATGCTGTTGTATGGAGTGACCAGACGTATGATGTTATTCAGAATCTTGGAGCAGTAGTCATCGACGGTACAGGTAAAGTTGTGTCAACTCCGTACGCTATAAAAGCTACTTCTATTAGTATCGGTGGCGACGATACCCTGGATATATCCGGTATTTACCTAATCTTGACCGGCACAGGAACTCCTCTGGTTGTATCCGGCAACCTTACCACTACAGATTCAACAGTCGTATATACCGGATCTGGCTCTGACACAACCATAGCGGCGTTGCCGTACTGTAATCTTATTTTTGAGCCCTCATCCGCGACATTCTATTACCTGGCCGGTGATATGACCGATATTAACTCCATTACAGGCACCCTCTATATAGAAGCCAACGCCTCCCTTGATTTAAATGGCTACGATATGAGCGCCAACGCTATTTATGTTTCTTCTGGTGGTTCAATAGAGGCCGGCGGCTATACCTCAACAATCAGAATATCGGGCGACTTCACCCTTGACAGTGGTAGCTGGATAGATCCCGGTAGCACAACCGTAATATTTAACGGCTCAAGCGATCAATACTTCTATAATCCCGATGAGCTCTATCTTAATAACGTTATTATCAATACTGATGACACAAGCCTGCAGATAGATGGGTCTTTAGACGTCGGCGGTTCGCTTACCATAACTCAAGGAATACTTGACCTTGCCAGCTGTGATGCTAGCGTCTATATTGATGGCGATCTTTTGATAGAGGTTAACGGCCGAATAAACAAATCAACATCGGGAGTTTTTTACTTTGAATTATGGGATACGCAGGGCTGGACAGACAATACAGCCACAGGTCAGGATTTAGGTGCGGTCTGGATCCAAGCATACATTACCCCTACGACCAATATTACGGCTACTACCATATGGATAGACGAAAGCTTCTTCCTTGATATCACAGACAGGACGCTGACACTAAGCGGTGCAGGAGATGTGATTACGGGAGATGGCACACTTACTACTGTAAATTCTACCGTAGTATACGCGCCTGATAACGGAGAAGATACCTATATTGCCGCAATTCAATATAACAACCTGACATTATCGCCTTCAGACACAACCATATTTTATCCCAATGACAATCTGAATATAAACGGAGCTTTTAATCTTTCTGGCGGCACATTTGATGCAAGCGACTTAACAGTTAATGTAAGCGGGTTGACTACAGTTTCCGGCGGTGAATACCTGGCTCAAAGCGGAACCCAAACATTTAGCGGTGGGCTGACTGTCTCAGGAGGCACATTTACCGGCTCAACCGGAGATGTTACCTCAAACGGCAACGTCTCTCTTACTTCAGGCACCCTTACTGCCCCTAGCGGCACATTTACAGTCTACGGCAACTGGTCGGTTACCGGAGGCACATTTAATCATAATGATGGAACAGTTACATTCTATTCAGAGTATGAATTTCACCCGGCGGGGATAACCGTTACACTTGACAGTGGAAATCAAAGCTTTTATAACCTTAACATGGAAAAATATGCCAATATCTGGGGCACGAATAAAGTCCAGCTTACCAACAACCCACTAACAGTAGAAAATACATTTAATATTACAATAGGCGGATTTGATGCCAATGATTTAGATGTAACTGTTAACGGACTTGCTACTGTAAGCGGGCAATATACAGCTTATTACGCTAAGGCAGGAACAAATACCTTTAATGGCGGACTCACAGTTTCAAGTCATGAAAGCTATACCCCAGGATTCGTCGGTTCAACCGGTATCATTGATGTCAATGGCAATGTAAGCATTACTAGTGGTATTCTTGTTGCCACTTCTGGCAGTTTTACCGTATCTGGCAACTGGTCGGTTACAGGTGGAATATTTTATACAAACAATGCTACTGTCACTTTTGATGGAGAAACCGGCACCACTCAGACCTGTTACGGAGGCGGCTTCTACAACCTTGTCCACTCCGGAGATAGCACGTTACAACTAACATCAAACTTGACTAGTGAATGGTTAGGAACACTAACTAATTCTAACGGGATATTTGATGCCAATGGAAAAGCAGTTACTATATATGGTAACGTTACTATTTCCGGAGGAGAATATTTAGCTAAAGAAGGAACACAAAACTTCCTTGCCCTTACTATATCCGGAGGAACATTTACCGGTTCAACAGGCGATATTACCATTACATACGGTTTCTCTATGACCAGCGGTACTTTTACTGCTCCATCTACAGGAACTTTTTATGCCTGCTATTATGGAAACTGGTCAGTTACAGGCGGCACATTTAATCATAATAATGGTACTGTAATTTGTTATTCTGGAGGATATGCAGAATACACCTTAGATAGTGGCGGACAAAGTTTTTATAATCTTACTATTCAAAAAGACGCCTGGGCAGGAGGATATGGTTCAGTAAAACTCATCAACAATAACTTAACTGTGCTTGGCGTGTTTAATATTACTCAATCTTATTTTGATGCCAATGGATATGATGTTACAGTTACCGGCCTTACTACAGTAGCAGGTTACCGGGCTACTTATTTAGCCAAGTCAGGAACACAAACTCTTAACGGCGGATTAACAGTTAGCACGAGCGGTGGTAGTATAGGCAACTTTGTCGGCTCAACCGGCATTGTAGATGTAAACGGCGATGTAACAATCTCAGGAGGCTATCTCACTACTCCTTCGGGAACAATGTATGTTTCAGGAAACTGGACAAACACAAGTGGAACTATTACAATCACATCAGGAACAGTTGAATTTGACAAAACAGATGGCACGCAAACTATAACTTCTGGAGGGCAATCCTTCTACAACCTTACCCACTCCGGAGCGGGTATTTTACAGGTAACAACAAATGCTCTTGGCGTAAGCAATAACCTTATCAACTCTAATGGAACATTTGATGCAAATGATTTAGTGGTTAATGTGCCTGGAACAATGGAAATTTCAGGCGGGGAATATCAAGCCAAGACTGCAACCCAGACATTTAGTTACCTGACGGTCTCAGGAGGCACATTTACCGGATCAACCGGCTTAGTGTATGTAGATAACAATGTTTCCATCACAAGTGGAATTCTTACTGCTCCTTCTTCCACTATGTATGTACGTGGTAACTGGGCCAGAACCGGAGGCACATTTAATCATAATAACGGCACAGTAAATTTTTATGACATGTCTTACAGCGGAACTTTTACTTTAAACAGCGGAGGACAAAATTTCTACAATGTAATTGTTTATAGATATTACGATTTCTGGAGCACTGGAATGCTTCAGCTTACAAGTAATCTTACAATAGAAGGAACATTGAATATTAACAGAAGTTATTTTGATGCCAATGGACATGATGTTACTGTAACTGGCCTTACTACTATTGACGGATATTACGCCACCTACCTAGCCAGCACTGGAACTCAGACTTTTAACGGCGGATTAACTGTTTCAAATACCAGCGGCAATGCAGGCACATTTACCTGTTCAAGCGGTGAGGTAGAAGTTAATGGCACATTGACTATTTCAAGCGGAACATTCACCGGCTCAACAGGAGTCGTGGATGTAAACGGCGATGTAACAATTTCTGGTGGCACTCTTATTTCTGGTGGCACTCTTACCGCTCCTTCGGGAACAATGTACGTATCTGGCAACTGGTCAAGGACAGGCGGAACATTTACCCCCAATAACGGAACTGTTGTCTTTGATGCGGCTGCAGGAATAACACAAACCTTAGCTACCGGTGGAGCAAGTTTCTACAACCTTACCCACTCCGGAGCGGGTATTTTACAGGTAACAACAAATGCTCTTGGCGTAAACAATAACCTTACTAACTCTAATGGCACATTAGATATGGCAACTAATGATTTGGGCTTAACTGTCAACGGCACATTTACCATTTCTACTGGAGCAGATTATTATACCGGAACAGGAACACAAACCATTACAACCTTAGATAATTCAGGAAACGTCACCTGCGAAAGTGATGGCTCTAACCTTAGTATCACAACCTTCACCAATAACGACGGTTCTCTCTGGACATATACTGCGACTTCCGGAGATGTAATCGTATTTAGCGGAGTCGGAACTTACCATGATTTGACCTTTAATGATGCTGGCGGTTCAGCTTCTTATTATCTTAACGACATAGTTAATGTTACTGGTACCTTAACTAATACAGCAGGTACAATAATTATCAGTGATAATACTCTTAATGTTACAGAAGACGTAGTAAACAATGACACAATTACTATTTCAACCGGGACATTAGATGTTAATGGTGATCTTACAGTAGGGACACTTACCTGCACTAACAATGCATCAATTAATATCGCAGGCAACTGGATCAATAATGGCACTTTCACTGCTGAAGCATCCACTGTTACCTTTGACGGCACAATTATAATATTGCCATCACCGGCTCGCTTACCGCACCTGCGGGAAATATGAATGTTGCGGGCAACTGGACTAATACCGGTAGCTTTGACGCCAATGGAGGAACAGTTACTTTTAACGGCAGCGGGACTTCTACAATTTGGCACGGAGATGATGCTTTTAATACGCTCTATATTACCGGAGGAGGCACATTAGAGATGACAAGCAATTCCTCCTTACAGGCAAACAACATATATATAACTAATGGCATTCTGGATATCAGTGGTGGTGGCTCGGCGGGATTAACTGTTACAGACACTCTCAATATCAGTTCCGGAGCAAGCTATTATGCCTCAGCAATAATTATAATTCAAAACCTGATCAACTCAGGACAAATTATCTATAGCGACATGGGAGGGCTTGGTTTACAAATCACCAATATGACCAACAATGACGGCTCGCTTTGGCAATACACCGCAGTTGCAACCAATGTTGACGTATTAGCCGGCACATATCATGATTTAACTTTTAATGACTCCGGAACTGGCACTATTTTCTATCTTGCCGGTACCACTAATGTTACCGGAACACTTAACACCAGCGGTAGCTTACAAATCCGCACTTATACGCTTAATGTTACGGAAAATGTAGTGACCAATGGTAGTATTAATATCTCCACTGGATCCCTTAATATCACTGGAAATGCAACATTCAATGATAGTATTATTATCACTTCCACGGGTAGCCTGGATGTAGACGGCGACATTACAATCGGCTCATTCTTAAGCTGCTCTAGCGCTGCAACAATCAATATCGCAGGCAACTGGATCAATAACGGAACATTTACTGCCGGCACTTCCACAGTTACCTTTGACGGCGCGACCGCAATCTCCGGCTCAAGCGAAAACAGCTTTAATAATGTTTCTATCACCGGTGTTCTCACTGCCCCCAGCGGCAATATAAATGTCTCCGGTAACTGGTCAAAGACAGGAACATTTAATCATAATAACGGTACAGTAACTTTTACTGATGCAAGTAAGGTTTCAACTATCTCCGGTTCAAGCACATTCAATAACTTTACCTGTACTACTGCTAATAAACAGCTGACATTTACCGCTGGTGTTGGTACGGCCCAAATTATCATTGGTACATTTACCTTAACCGGAACATCCGGCAATGAAGTTATTTTAAGAAGCTCTTCTACTGGTAGTGATTGGTATATTGACCCGCAAGGGACAAGAAGCGTCAGATATGTAGATGTGCAAGATTCAAACAATACTAATGCTACGGATATCATTGCAAGGAATTCCATTGATTCAGGAAATAATACGCATTGGATATTTGCCACTATCTGGACATGGGATGGGTCAAGCTCAACTGACTGGAACACCGCTGCAAACTGGAATTACAATCTTGTTCCTGAAACAGGCGATAGTGTCGTCATTGCCAATGTAACCAATGACCCAATTTTAGGCTCAGCAGTAAATATTAATAACTTGACTATTAACTCCGGTGCTGTGCTTGACTTAAATGCAAATAATTTAACTCTTACCGGGACATTTAGTAATGATGGCACTCTTAGATTAGTTGGTAGTGAGACCTTAACCGGCTTTACCAATGACAGCAATTCAGGTAGTGTGGAATACTATGGCACATCTACTTATACAAGTTTAAAAGCAGGAAACACTTATTATGATTTAGTCATCTCTAATGCTGGTAATTACAGCTTAGCAGCTAATTTAACAGTTAATGGCAATTTAACTATTTCCAATGCTTCAGGAGTATTGGATTTAAATGGCAAGAATTTAATCCTTACTGCTACCTCGGCCTTCTCTAATACTGGTAAATTAAGGTTACAAGGCTCTGAAACATTAACTAACTTTAGCAATGATCCTGATTCAGGAACAGTTGAGTATTACGGTGTAGGCCCTTATACAGGAATGGCTGCAGGAAATACTTATTATAATTTAATGCTCTCAGGAGGAACCATTACCTTAACTGCTAATCTTGATATTAACGGCACACTTAGCTTTGGGCAGGGTGCTGGGTATGGTTATTATAAGTCCATTACCATAGACCATACCAAGGTAGGGGAGAATTTAACTAATTATCCTTTCCTCTTCTCTGTTACTGATGCTGATTTAGCAGGCACAGGTAGTGGCGGTTATGTTACCAATGCTAATGGCTATGATATTATCTTTAAGGATGCTTCAGGCACAGTGCTTGACTTTGAAATTGAACACTATGATGCAGCAACAGGCCAGTACATTGCCTGGGTAAAGGTGCCTACAGTATCAAGCTCAAGCGATACTTCTATTTATATGTACTTTGCTAATTCAAGCATCACTACCAGCCAGGAAAATGTTGCAGGGGTATGGAGTAGCGGTTATCAGGCAGTCTGGCACTATGATGATGCAGCAGGCTCAGGCACTGTGGATGATTCAACTGGGAATCGTGATGGGACTACAGTAGGAGGCACTACTCAAGGTTCAGGCGGATTAATTGGTTATGCTATTACATTAAACGGAAGCTCAGGGTATGTTACCGCAGGAACTACTGCCTTAATTGCCAACTCCGGCGCTTCTACTGTTGAGATGTGGGTATATGCGGATAGCCAAGGGATGGTTTATGGATTATATTCTGAAAGGTCTCCTAATTCCAGCAACGTAGCTTATACTTTACTCAAATACGACCCCTTAGGAGGAGTTGTGTTTGGTTTTGTTAGAGATAATGGCTCAATGTCGCTAAGCACACCTACTAGTTATGTAAACAGCGCATGGACACAATTTGTATGTGTGTTTGATGGCACTAATTTAACGTTTTATAAGAATGGTTCAGCTTTAGCTGCGGTAGCAGGAAGTAACAGTAATTCAACGGTTGACGGCATCTACATTGGCATGTTTTCCAATGCCTACTTTGATGGCCTTATTGATGAAACCCGCGTGTCTAATACCTCCCGCTCTTCCGGCTGGATCTTGACTGAATACAACAACCAGTCTGCTCCAGCTACATTTAGCGCAGAAGGCACAAGACAGGCCAACTCAAATTCAGTTATCCTTGCCACCGCAGGCTTTGATGTTAATCTTGCAGGAGATGTAAGCAATAGCTATAACACAGGTAATGTTACAGGAACAGGTAGGGTTATATTTGACGGTGCTGGAACATCTACAATTACCGGAACAACTACGTTACCTAAGGTAACTATTTCAAGTGGTAAGACTGTTGATCTAAACGGCAGTAACATTACCTTCGGCTCTACATTTGTTAATAATGGTATTCTTAAATTAATTGGTAGTGAAACCTTAACCGGCTTTGTCAATGATACTGATTCAGGTATAGCTGAATATACCGGTAACGGAAATTATACAAGCCTTAGCGGTGGTAATAACTACTACGATTTAACTATCTCAGGCATAGGAAGTTTTACCGCAGCAAGTGACTTAACTATTTACAATGACTTTATTCAATCTAACGGAACTTTTGTTGCTCCAGGTAATATGGCTATCTCAGGTAACTTTAACCACAGTGCAGGCACATTTAATCATAATTCAGGAACAGTTACGTTTAATGATGTTACTCAAAGCTCTACTCTCTCAGGAAATACTACATTTAATAATTTAACCTGCACCACAGCAGGTAAGTCCTTAATCTTTACAGCAGGCACAACTCAAAGAGTTAATGGCTTATTGAGACCTTAACCGGAGCTGCTGGTAACCTGATCAGTTTAAGAAGCTCAACTCCTGGAGCTGTCTGGTATATTAATGATGCCGGTACTGAGTCGGTGAGTTTTGTAGATGTACAAGATTCAACAGCTACTAATTCCATTACTGCTGCTTCTTCAAAGGATAGTGGCAATAACACTAACTGGATCTTCTCTGCTACTACTATCACCTGGGATGGCTCTACTGATACCACCTGGAATACAGCAGCTAACTGGGATCTTGGTTATGTGCCTAATATTACGGATAATATAGTGATCGCTAATGTGGCTAATAGCCCACTACTTACTTTGGCTGTTACTGTTAATGATCTGACTATCAATACTAATGCTGTTCTTGATTTGGATACTTACGATTTAACCATGACAGGAACACTTAGTAATGACGGCACATTAAGATTAATAGGCTCACAGACTTTAACCGGAGTAAGCTTTGATGCTAATTCAGGAACCACTGAATACTATGGTGCTGCTACTGCAGTTATCATGGGAGATAATACCTACTATAACTTAACCTGCGCCACAGCAGGCAAGGAATTAGATTTTGAAGCAGGTAAAACTACAATCATTATTAATCAGCTTACTTTAACCGGAGCTGCAGGAAATTTAATCAAGATAAGAAGTACTACTACAGGAACACAGGCTAAGATTAATCCGCAAGGCTTAGGCTTATTAAGAAATGTCTCCTTTGTGGATGTTAAGGATTCAAATAACATTAACGGAACTACGATTAACCCGCTTACATCTACCGACTCAGGAAATACCCTTAACTGGTTCCCAGTGGCAAGCTCTTCTGAAGGAGAAGGATTAACAGAAGGACAAAGGGATGAGGCAACCAGACAAGCTGATGATAATTATGGTATAGGTAGCGCAGAAACCCCCGGCCCGGGACAAGGCCTGCCTGATGATGTTGCCATGGCAAGCGGAAGCGATTTAGTATCAGAGGTAGAATATAACCAATACGGCTTTGATAATACCAATTATGAAGAAGGTGATGAAGAGGGGCCTAAGTATGCAGAAGAAAAACTCTTAACTTCAGGGCAAAGTGCAACAGAAGAAGGAACCATACCAGAGGCTGAGAAAGAAAAACAGGCTGGTTACGGATTTGATATCATTAAATTAGAGCAGCAAACAAATAAATACGCCAAGAGCTATATACCTGCTAAATACAGGTCTAAGATTACTGCTATTAAGGGAGAGTTTGATGTTTCGCCTTATAACGAGAGTAAAGGGGCGGATTATAAAAACAAAACCATTTTAAAACAAGGCGAAAACTTGATTATCGAGAAGTAGCCTCTTCTTTTTTTCTTTCTTTTTCAAGACGAGCCTTTTCCTTCTTTATACGACATTCTTCCTGTTTTCTTTCTTTTTCAATTTTAGCCTGCTCTGCTTTTGCCTTACGCTCAGCTTCCCGGCGATTCAATTCTTCCTGACGCCTTGCTTCGGCTTCAACCCGGGCTCTATTCTTTGCCTCAAGCGCTGACTGCTTTTTCTCCTCTGCGGCTTGTTTCTTAGCAGCTGCTTCTTCATCGCGTTTTTGCTTTTCTATTTTTATCTGCTCTGCTTTCTGCTGGCGCTCCTGTTCCTTCTGCGCTAAATCTTGCTGGCGTTTTGCTTCTGCCTCAGCCTGAGTTTTTCTCTTGGCTTCAAGAGCTGCCTGTTTTTTCTCTTCTGCAGCTTTTTTCCTGGCAGCTGCTTCTTCATCGCGTTTTTGTTTTTCAAGACGGGCTTGTTCTTCTTCTTTCGCACGCTCCTCTTCCAGGGCCTTTTTCTCAGCCTCTTTTATATAACCTGACATCTCCGGATCTTTAGTAATCCCGATTGCCTCCTGCCAGGCTGCGCGCGCCTCCTGCAGCAAACCATTCCCATAAAGATCGTTGCCTTTAGAAAAGAGCTCCTTTACCTTGGCTTCTCTTTCCTGATTACGTTTCAAAACTTCCTGCTCCTTGATTTGCGCATCAACCTTTTTGATATTTACCTGGGCTTCTTTAATCAATTGTTTTAAATTTAAAGAGTAGCTTGGCATAGATTTTTCAATAACATCCTGTTGCACAGTTTCAGTTTCTTTTGCCTGAACCTCGTCGGAGACAGCCGGGGCCTCCTGTGACTTTGCCCCCTGCCCGGCAGCAGGTAGTTCGTCTGCTCTGACTGAGCTTATTACGGATAAAAATAAACTAATGAATACGGCCGATAAAGCCAAACGCAAACTGTCCTTCATTTACTCCTCCTTTAAAGAACTGTTGATTAATTCCGGCGAAGCGATATTCTCTTTAGTCCTTGCCGCAATTTTCTTAACCAGTTTTCCGGCGTCAGTATAAATAATTCTCTCCCAATCAGGATAACACTCGCTGATCGCCTCTTTTACGGACACTGCTTTTGTATAAACTATTTTCTGATTTGAAATAAAATTATAATACCGGTCTTGTTTAAAAATACACACTGCGTGGGATTGCACGATACCCTTAAATTTAATTACTAATATCTGCGCCTTGATCCCCAAATCACCGAGAATCTTCTGGCTGATAATGGCAAAATCTTCGCAATCACCTTTCTTTAATTTAAAGGTCTCTTCCGCACTCTGCCACTTGTCAGGCATTTCAGCACGGTATTTAAACTCATTTTTAAGCCAACCAGCCAATTGCCCAGGAGAATGTATGCCTAAACAATTAGCATCTAAATTAGAGGCCGAAGAAATACCCGAAAACACCAATACTGCGAGCGTTGCCAAAAGAAAAATTCTTTTCATTTTAATATTCCAATACTAATTGCTTTGGATTTGCCTCGTCAATTATTTTCTGCCAAAGTTGCTTTGCTTCAGATATATTGCCTGCTTTATATTTTTCTTGCGCCTGCTTATTTAAATCCCTTAATTCCTGCTCATGGGCAAAAGAAGAACGCACATACTCCTCGGCCTGATTATACAAAGACTGCGCAGTGTCTACGCTTTTTTCATAATATTCTTTTGCCTCTTTTGATTTACCTTCTGAGGAAAGCTTCTTGGCCAAAGTAAAATTGTTTAGAATATTCATTCTTAAATGGCTGTCAAAGCGGAGATACTCTTTATTTAGAATATCCCACGCCCATTTCTTGATATTCTCTTCCTGGCGCATTTTCTGAATACGCTCAACCTCTTCCGGAAGTTTTTCCTGCAAATCCACTGAGAAATGAAAGCGCGAGTGCCCAGCCTCGGTGATGCTTGGATCACCGACTGGAAAACCCCATTCAAGGCGCAAAAGCGCCTGATTATAAAGACGAAACCTCAAACCCGCCCCCACGCCCACAAAGTTTACCTCTTTTTTATCCGTAGCCAATGCGCCCCTGCGGTCTCCCCAGCCATAATCAGTAAAGAGCACGAGCGTGGTTTGATCCTTAAACGGCGCTTCTGCATAAGGAAGGCGCAGTCCAGACGGAACAAAAAAAGCAGGGACAAGTAATTCCGCGCTTGCAAGCAAAGCATTATCCGCAAGATAATCACCGGCAGGATACCCTCTTACCGAATCTATCCCGCCCAAGCTAAATTCTTCCTGCGGAGTAAGCTTGGTAGATGATACCTGAGATTTAAATTTTAGGTTACCTTGCAGGTTCAAAGGAAGTATTTTTTTATGTTGTATGCCAAGATTAAACTTTGAGAAATTTGATTTTGCATTTCTTGAAGCAAGAGGATTTCCTCTACTGGATGCTCCAAAAGCATCTACGCCTTGCGCAAATTCAGGCGCGAAAGAAGTTACGCTGGTAAACCCGCGTTTAATAAAGTTGCCGCCGAGGCTAAAGATACGCAAACGGTCGCGGTTATCCACCCCTGCATTTTCACGGGTGGTTTTATCCTTGGCATCAAAACCAAAAAACATTTCTCCCAAATATTCATCTTTCTTATAAATATCCTGATGCACAGACCAGCTGTAATTATAAGCTACTGAATTAAGCCCAAAAGCGGCGAACTCTTTTTTAGGAACAGATTTACTGCGGCTAAAACCGTAAAGTAAAGACGTCCCCACCGGGCTAATCGGCACAGAATGATACGCGTAAACTCCGTTAAATGCCTGCCCAAAAGTGTACCCTCCCAAAAGCGTATCATCAAGGCCGAGAAAATTATTGTGCCTGAATCCTGTACCAATGCGGGATTTTCCCGTAGCTACCGTACCCTCATTATCAAAAGAAGCAGTGGCGTGAAGAGGAAAATGCGTGTCCGCGGTAAGGATTACGTCGGTGGTGCCGGGTTTTGTGCCGGCGCGCAAAGCCGCTTTTACCGTGCGGTCGGGATTCTTGTTCATCATCTGGATACTGCGGGAAATTAAATCATACTGGATAATTTTATTCTCCGGAACGCGCCAATAATACTTGAGCCGTTCTGCATTAAAGAATCTGTGTTCCTGGATGAGTAATTTACCCATCCTTGCCTCAACCACCTGCATGGTAACTGTGCCTTCTTTAACTTCCTGCACCGGCAGGAACACCGCCGAGATAATACCCCGCCTTAGATATTCACGCTCAATTTCTTTGCCTATGTTCTCAAGCATTGTAAGAGAAAGTTCCTGATTTTCATATTTGGAAAGGATAGGCGCAAAATCCGAAGAGGGAAAACTTTCGCAGCCAACTAAATTAATTCTTTTTACAAGAAATTTCTTTTCATCTTTCGGGACAGGTATGTCTTTAGGAACAACCTCTGCGGGCTTCTTGGGAACCTGCCGGAGTTTTTCCTGTATTTTTTCATCCTGCTGGCCCAAAAGGTCTGTCTCGCGCGTAGCCCTTTCTACGTCTGTACGTGACTGGGCGTAAACAGGCTCTACGATAAATAGGCAGGCTGCAGATAGAGAAATCAAGATTAAAATTAAACTGTATAAATATAGATAAGATTTTCTCATAATATTATATTAATTTAAATTATTTTACGACTATAAAACGTAATTGTCAATATCAAAGAAAACAGAGTTTCCACGTTTTTCTAACGCGTCTTTACGAGGAGGGCGAACCCCGACGAAGCAATCTTTGTTTTTGAGATTGCTTCGCTCCCTTTCGGTCGCTCGCAATGACGGAGCTGGAAAGTCTTAACATTTAGAAATTATTTCCTGAAGAAGCAGGGGAGGCTTAAACCCTATTCTATATAATCTACTCCGGCTGTAAGGCCTGGCAGTTTACAGCCAATGCGCTTGCCAAGGCCGTCGGTGTTTTGGGCAAGAGATGGGTCAGCTCCGATGATTGAACCAGCCGGCAAGCCGCCATAAGCTCCGATTTCAGCGCCTGTGCTGGAGGCAGTCTTGCATGGCCCGGCTAACAAATGATAATCTCCATTAGCCGCGTCAACAAATAGCGGATTAGTATCAATAACACCAGTCCCGTCCCAGCCCCAGGCAGGGAGGATGGTATTGCTGGATTGAGATCCCGGAGGAGGATCATTATAATGCATAAAATGCGTAGGAAGGTTATCAAAAAAATCTGAGTATTTGATGGTTATACCGGAAGGCCCTCCCCCAAAACCATAACCACCGGGAAAAAAAGCTACTATACTATCAACTATTGTAATAGTATGATTACTTGTAGCTCTAATACCAACAATACCACCTGCACCACCTGCAACTCCTCCTGCTACGGTACAATTCTGAAAAGTAACCTTATAATAAATCATCCCGCCTGTTGAATCCATTTGCCAAGTAATATTTCCTGCTACCCTGATATTATAAATAAGGTTGTTTTTCATAAGGCAATCGCCGCGCATACCAAAACCATATTGATTATTTCTAGAAATGGAATTACTGATCACAAGCCCGGGGGAAGCATTCCTGTCAACATAAAAAAATCCCCAACCATTGCTATCAGAAACAATGCAATGATCAATATGATTGCCTGACGGATTAGTAGTGGAATAAATGCAATGCCACATAGGATTATTTATTACAAGAGAGTTATCAAGAGAACAACTTCCATTGATTGCCACTGATGGTTCGTCAACTTCCCTGTTGCCTGAACAAATCGTATCAGAAACGCTGTTATTATTAGAACTTAAAATAGCTCCGCTTAAAACTTCATTATTTCTAAAAGAGCAATTTTTTATTGGCTGATCTGACACATCAACTATGCAGTTTCCTGCCTTATTCCCGTAAATGAAACAATTAAGCAAGCCTGTCTTACCGTATATAATTTTGCCATAATATGAAGTATTATGGAAACTGGTGGTTTTTAAAGAATAAGTATTGCTCCTGAAAAATGAATTTGAAATCTGGGAGCCAGTGCCAAAATAATACATCATAGTGTCTGTACCGGAATTGCCGTCAAAATAACAAAGGTCAATCGTTACCACTGAAAAAACTACGTACATTAAGTTACCTTTATTACCCTGGCTTAATCCATCGGTCAAATCAGGATCGCCGATTACCGAATCAACAATGTTTAGATTACTAGCATAACGCTTAAAAATTACCGCCCTGACTCCTGCCGCTGGTTCTGCTGGCAAACGTTCTACTGAATTATTAAATATAACACAGTGATCAATAATGTTATTCCCAAGGCTTCCTTCAATATGCAGAATAGTTGCGTAATCATCAGAACTTAAAATACCTGTATTACCAAAAATCCGGCAATTACGGACTGTAAGGACTCCGTTGGAATAAATTGCTGCGCCTCCATAAAGCACGTTATCTTTGTTTTTCCCATTTGTTAAACTAAAGGAATCCATAACTACTGTGTTATTAACGCCATTTATATAAAATATTCTTCCTATATTCCCCCCATCCACTATCGTCTCATAATTAGCATCCCCTGCATGCCTTATCCAGTTATTCTTGTGATCATATGCTCCTTCAAGGATAAGAGATTTGTTAGTAACCGTAACATTCTCTTTATACGGCTTCTTATCATTTGATGACACCTGGATGATGTCTCCGTTTGAAGCGGCATCAACTGCTTCTTGTATGGAACTGTAGATTCCAAGGACATTGGTTCGTGTGGAATCCATGCGTCTTACTATCCCTGCTGCAGCTACCCTGCAGTATGCTGAGCTTTGCAGGAAGCTTTCAGTGGTGGTTTTGTTTTCAGGGTCTTTGGCTTTTAAGGCAATCCTTACACCTGAGAATCTGGTTAATCCGGCAACAATAGGCAGGCCTGTAACTGTAAAAGTAGTTACATTTCTAAGAAGTACTTCATAGGTAGTTGGTGAGGATATGTTAGGGACATAGCGTAATTGTTTAGTGGCAGCATCAAGATAGTAGGCCCTTGTAGGAGTTGGAGGAGTGTTGGTATACCTGAGCTGAAAGTCATTGAGTGTAGCAGGGTTAGCTGAACTTATAGTAATGTAGTTAGCTCCTTTGGTATTCTTTAAGACATGTTCAATTGCAAAATTGGTATTCTTATAGAGGATATCCCGACTGACACTTGAGAGGGTAAGTTTGGTAAAGTTAAGAAAAATCGCACTAATGCCCAACATAACCACAACAATTATACTAATGGTTATGAGAAGCTCTATAAGGGTGAGGGAGGTAGTGGAGAGTTTTTTCATTTATTGAATAACTAACCCGGAAAGGGTTTCCTGCTTAGCCAGCCCCTGCTCTGTCCATGTAATTGTTACATCCACTTGTTTACCTATATTGGTTGAACCTTCCAGGAAATCACTTACCACATATTCTCTTTTACCGGCATGTTTATCTCTTAAATCTGATGCCGGCAAATCAAATTCTTGCGGCTCACTTGGATTATGTGTATACGAGCCAACAACTAACGATGTACTGCTATAATCGCGATCAAGTATATCTTCCAAAGAATCCTTAGCAAAGCCCTGCGCCTGAAGCCTGCCCTCTGAAACCACATTACGCCCCTGCGACCAAATAAAAGTAGCTGACAAACCCAATATTGCCGAGCTAATCAACATTACCGCTATTAAAACCTCTAATAATGAAAATCCTCTTAATTTTCCTGCCATTGCAACAGCTCCACAGAATTAGAAACCGCGTCTTTTAGCACCAGCGCGGTTAAAGATTTATTATAAGAGTTAACTGTTGAACTGGAATTTATCTGGTATTCATCTGGTTTTGCAGGATCAGGCTGAGTGATTGTTATTATTACCGTCTGCCCGGAAAACACCCAGTTGAGCTCCCACCCGGTGGGGTTGGCATTGTTTTTTACCTCATACAGCCCGCGGCGTATCCCTGCATTGGCAAAATAAAATGCCCGCGTAGAATTTAATATCTTCGCAGAAAAATTATGGCTACTGGAAACAAAATTTAAAAGCCCCGCAGCCAATATAACGCACATCATCACAATTAAAATAAACAATAATATGGTTATGCCGTTCTTATTTTTAACCATTTTCCCTTTGCTAAATGAGTACATTACCATTTTTAATTTTACCAAATATGAGATTTAAGTCAAGACAACTTTAAAAACATTGATTTCACTTTAAAGTTAAGGTATACTTTTATTAGGCATATAATCCATTTTTATAAGGAGGTGAGCAAGATGAGGCGTTTGATTTTATCTATGTGTATCATGGGCTTGGTGTTAGGTTTGTTTTCAATAGCCTTGGCCGAAGAAAGCCAAAGGACAGCTTTACTTTCTGATTTTAAAGGTGTGGTTGAAATAAAATCCGGCCAAACCGACTGGATACCTGCAAAAATGAACATGGTTTTAAAGCAGGGAGACGTCCTGCGCACAAAGAAAGATTCGTGGGCAATGCTGCAATTAGACGGGGCAGCGCAAACCGCTACTGTTGAAATCAAAGAAAACAGCCAGTTACAATTAGCAGAAATACTGGAAAATAAAGCTGAGGCAACTCAAAGCACCTTGCTTGATTTAGCGCTTGGTGAAATTTTGATCAAAGCAAAAAAGCTTCATGCTGAAAAGTCAAAATTTGAAGTTAAGACCCCAACATCTATCGTCGGGGTGCGCGGAACTACATTTTCCGTCGCAGTAGAAGCGGTGGAATAAGACTTACTTATTGCCTTTTTGCCCCGTTAGAAAGACTTAAGCCTTTCTAACGGGGTTTCCGCAAAGGATTATTTAGATAGCCTTGAAATCAAAAAAGTTTTTTCTTCTTAACGCTATTTTCGCGATTTTAGTTGCCTCGGCTATTTTCTTCGTTTCCCAAAAAGGTTTTTTTAACCGCTTAGAATTAGCCAGCCTTGATTTATTCTTTAACCTCAAGAAAACCTCTCACGCCAACCAGAAAATTATCATCGTAGAAATTACCGACGCAGATGTGGCCAGTATCGGCAATTGGCCATGGCAGCGCTCCTGGCACGGGGCTATGGCGCGCGCGCTGACAAGTTTTGGGGCAAAATTCATTTATTTTGATTTTATCCTGGCAGAACCTGCTTCTGAAGAAGCAGATGCGCTTTTTGAAAGAGAGCTTGAAGCCAATAAGAATATTTATCTGCCCTTTGCATTTACAACAATTCCTTACGACTATCAGAAAGCGATCCTTCCTTATAAGAAATTTCTTGATAACGCAGGGGGCATCGGAGTAATCAACATTATGCCGGATGCCGATGGGGCAATAAGAAGGATCCCGTTGATATTTAACGCAAACGGCAAAACTTACCCTCATATTGCCTTAAAATTAGCTGCGGATTATTTAGGAATGCAAATTAAAACAGTCAAGCCGGATTGCCTTGTTTTATCTAATGGTATCCAAAACCTGAGCATTCCACTCCTTCCAAAAGAAACCATGCTTTTAAACTGGCTTGGTAAATGGGGAACAACTTTCAAGCATTACAGTTTCTTGGATGTTTTAGCAGCCTATAAAGATGTGCAGGACAAGATAACCCCTAAAATAAACATTAACGATTTTAAAAACAGCCTTTGTATTGTCGCAGTCGGAGCAGTAGGCTTAGTTGACATCAAGGCCATGCCGCTTGAACCGGTATACCCGGGAGTAGGAGTGCTTGCTACCGCCATCAGCAATATTATTGACAAAAATTTCTTTTATTACCCTCCTTTGTGGGTAAATATATTCATCCTTTATATTTTAAGCTTAACACCGCTGTTCATCGTCCGAGGAGAAAGGCCGCTCAGAGAAACCATCCAGCTATTTTCCATTATGGGGATTTACTTTGCAATTAACTTTATTCTTTTCCAGAACAGGATTGTGATCAATTTCTCTTATCCTCTTGTGGGCTTAATAACGAATTATTTATTCTTCGGGACCTACAATTTCCTGCGAGTTGCCATGGAAAAGCAGACATTTTTCAAGATGTCGGTTACAGACGGGCTTACGGGGCTTTATAATATCAGTTATTTCAAAATCCTTGTTGAAACAGAAATAATACTCTCAAAATCAAACCCAGATACTACCTTTTGCATTTTAATGGCAGACGTTGACCACTTTAAGAATTTTAATGACACCTACGGCCATCAGACAGGAGATATGGTGCTTAAAGAGACTGCTAATGTAATAAAAAACTCTGTGCGTTCCACTGATGTTGTTGCTCGTTATGGCGGGGAAGAGATGATCGTGCTTTTAAGAGGCGCGTCTTTAAGGTTTGGCTTGAGTATTGCAGAAAAAATCCGAAGGGCGGTAGAGAATAATCCGGTAAGAAGCCGTGAAAATATTCATCATGTGGAAATGAGCTTGGGAGTTGCAATGTTTAAACCCAGTGATGACATTGACAGCATTATCAAGCGCGCTGATGAAGGCCTGTATATGGCAAAGAAAACCGGGAGAAACCGAGTTTGCACCCTGGAAGACGCAAGTTAACTCATTTCCTCAAGCGGCAAAACAAACGCCTTGATACCTTCTTTAGCCAGCTTTTTGCGCAACTCCGTTACACAATCCAGAATTTGTTTTGCCTGCGCTTCGCTGCAAGCCGCATATAAAATATTATTCCTACCCGGCCAGATGTCATTACCAAGATGGACTCCAGATGCCTGGCCGCTTCCAAAAACGCCATTTAGTTTAGTATAGTACTTGACATCACACTGACCTAACATTTCCATTACCTCAATATCCAAAGCTTCATTATAAACAACCATTATCATTTTCATAATCATATTAAACTCCGGCTCTATCTGATTTTCTGTGAAACACAGCGTATAAAGTAGGTACAAAAAGCAATGTAATTACAGTAGATACGGTTAAACCGCCAATCATGGTAATGCCTAACGGCTGCCAGACTTCCGAGCCTTCCCCGCGGGATAAGGCTAACGGCAACAAACCCATAAGAGTAGTGATCGTTGTCATTAAAACCGGGCGAAGCCTGTCCCTTCCTCCCTGGGTCACTGCCTCAAACATAGGCATTCCTCTGGCGCGTAAAATCTGGATGTAGCTGATCAAAACAATAGCATTATTCACAACAATACCCATAAGCATAACTATCCCCAAAAATGTAATTACGCTAAGGGTCGTTCCTGTAAGCACAAATCCAATTATTACCCCGATAAAAGTAAACGGAATTGAAAACATAATTATAAACGGATCAAGCAAAGACTCAAATTGCGCAGCCATTACCATATAAACCAAAGATATGCCCAAGATCAATAAGAGAAGCAGGTCTCTAAATGCCTTTCTTTGCTCCTCCGCTTCTCCTCCGATATTAATACTGATGTCGCCGGGCACGATAATCTTTTTAAGCTCTCTTTCCAGGTCTTCTAAGATCTTTCCTGACGACCTACGGTAAGTATTGCACTCAACCTTTACCACTCTCTCGCGATTTTTGCGCTCAATTTCTTCCGGAGTGCGAGATTCGTAAATCCGCGCGATATTGCTTAATTTTATCTGGTTTCTTTTTGCTCCCCTTAAAGCCCAGCTTTGCTCAAGCGGCTCAAACGAAACATACTCCTCGGGTAAAGGGGCCATAATAGAAAGATTCTCAATATCTTCTAAATTTTTGCGCGAGGCATCTTCCAGGCGGACATAAATATCATACGTCTTTCCTTTTTCGCGATATTTGGTTGCGGTATCTCCCTGGATTGATGACTTCAAAGTATCTGCAACCACTTGCATATTAAGCCCCAGGCTTGCTGCTTTCTCGCGGTTTAATTCAATTTTTATTTCAGGGCGTTTATCTTCGCGTGAGATTGTGACATCAACTGCCCCGGTAATTTTTTCAAGCATTCCTTTAATTTTTAATGCCAGCGCGTCTGTGTCTTCAAAAGAATGCCCGATAATTTCCACCTGAATAGCCTTGCCTCCTGCGCCGCTGATCAAGCGGCCTAATGGGCTTCCGGTTGCAATATCTGCCTTAAGGATACCGGGTATATTATTAATTCTTTTGCGCACTTCTTGGGCAACTTCTTTTACCCCGCGTTTTCTCTTGTCTTTAGGCACAAGCTTTGCCCCTGCGGTAGCAATGTGAGTGCCGGAGGCCTGCCCCATTCTTCTGCCTATTCCGGTTGTCTCGCCGCTACGAACAAAGGAGATACGCATTTCAGGAACATCATCCTTAAATATATCCTCAATCTTGTTTGCTACTTTGTCGGTCTCCTCAAGCCTTGTCCCGATAGGTAAATGCGCAGTGATACGCAGGTCTCCTGTATCTTCTTCGGGAATAAATTCATTGCCTACAAAACGCGCAAGGAACAAACTTGCCACAAAAGTAAGTGCAAAACTTATAAGCACAAGTTTTTTATGCCGCAGGCAGAAACCAAGCTGGCGTGAATAAAAATTCTCCCAGGCGTTGAACCATTTTTCAGATACCTGATAAAATTTAGAAAATACCCCCGGCTTTTGCTGCCCATTATTCACCCTCAGCCATTTTGAGCAAAGCATCGGGCTAAAGGTAACCGCGGTAAAAAGCGAAGCGATCAAAGTAACTGTCACCACCATTGCCAGCTGCCCAAACATGATCCCCACTACTCCGGGGATAAACAACATCGGCAGGAATACAACCACGGTAGTAAACGTTGAAGCTGAAATTGCAAGAAACATTTCCGAGGTACCGAAAATTGCCGCTTCCTGGGGGCGATTCCCACGTTCAAGCCGGCGATGGATATTATCCACAACAACAATCGCGTTATCCACCACCATGCCCGAAGCAATTGCTACCGACGAGAGGCTTATTGTATTTATAGTATTGCCGGTCAAAAACAGGTATATAAAACTTATTAAAAGTGAAAATGGAATGGTTAAGGCAACAATCATACTGGGAGCAAACTGGCGCAGAAAAAACCAAACCACAAGAATTACCAGGAATACCGCAAAACCAAGCGTTTCTTTTAAAGTGTTAATGGAATTAATAATATCATTTGAACTGTCAAAGATAATATTCATCTTAACATCCGTAGGAAGGATTTTTTCAAGCTCGGCCAATCTTTTCTTTACTCTTTCAGCAACCTCCACAGTGTTTGTGCCGCTTTGTTTTTGAACAAACATTACCATCCCGGGATCACGGTTAATGCGCACAATATTCGTAACCTCTTTAAAGCTGTCATCAATTCGCGCAACGTCCTTTAAATACACCAAGCGGTTATTGCGCTTTCCTAAAATCACATAATTGATTTCATCGGGCGAGGCAAATTCTCCGGGAAGGCGTAAAAAATAATCCGTTAACCCGGACTTAAGGTTCCCAACCGGCTGGGTGATATTTTCCTGCTTTAAGACATTTTCTATGTCCAGTATTGAAAACCCGTAACCCTCCAAACGCTGGCGGTCAAGCCAGATGTTGATCTGGCGCTCCAGGCCTCCCTGGAGCTGCACAGTGCCGACGCCGGGTAGCTGCCTGAGCGCATCCGCCACTCTCTTATCAATTAAATCATAAAGCCCGGAATAAGACTGCTTGGCAGTTATACCTACATAAATGATGGGTATATTAGAGGTGTTAAATTTAAAAATATAAGGATTGTCCATTTCATCAGGGATATCCGGAAGCGCCTGTTTTGCCATCTCAATCCTGTCGCGCACATCATTTGAGGCGGCATCCAGGTTTGTCCCCCAGATGAATTTTAAATTAACGACCGACATCCCCTCGGAAGAAATTGAAGTAATCTTTTCAAGCCCGGGGGTAGTGGCTAATTGATTCTCCAATTCTTCAGTGACCCTGATCTCCACATCTTCGGGGCTTGCGCCAGGGTAAGCAGAGATTACCGTCAATATCGGAGGCTCAATCTCAGGCATCATATCAATACCGACCCTTGTCAGGCTGTAAAACGCAAGGATAAGTATCGCCGAGAAAATCATTAAGTTAGTTACAGGTTTTTTTACACCAAATTCTGCGATATTCATTTATTTTTCTTCTTCCACAAGCACAGCCGCCCCCTCATAGAGGCGCTGTTGGCCCATAATCACAACATCTTCCGAGCCGATTAAACCATTTATTACTTCATAATAAGGCCCCTGACGGATCCCCAGAGAAACCTTTTTTAAAAAAGCCTGGTTGTTCTGGATCACAAAGACATAACTTTCCGGCTCTTTGCCCAAGATCGCTTCCTTTAAGATCACCGGCACATTCTTTTTTTCTTTAAGGATCAGGCTTACTTTGGCAAACATCCCTGATTTCAGGCGATGATCGGGATTATCTAAAGTAATTTCAATCGGAGCTGTGCGGGTATTTAAATCAACCACCGGGCTGATCTTAGTCACCCTGCCTGAAAATTCCTCATTTCCAAAAGCATCCACTTTGATCCTTGCCTCCTGCTGCAAAGAAATACTACCTAAATATTTTTCCGGGATATCCAAATTTATCTTAACCTTGTCCATATCCACCACAATGGCGATTGCAGTTGCCGTAGTTACCTTGGTGCCGATATCAACGAATACTCTTCCCACCACGCCTGTTAACGGGCTTTCCACCGGAGCCTTCTCAAATTTTAGCCCGGTCTCGTCGCGGTCAATATAGGCAATGGCCTCAAATTTCTTGACTGGGGCATTATCCTCTTTAACTTTTTCAATGATCTTTCCGCTTACCTTGGGATAAACCACTGCCTCCTCGTTGGCCTTGACATTGCCTACATAATCAATTGTTTCATAAATATCCTGCAATTTGACCTGCTCTACTCTTACGGGGATTTTCTCGGTTTCCTTTTCTTTTTCCGCAGGCTTAAGGCATCCCGCAGAAATTATCAAAATCCCGGCTAAACTGACATTGAACATTACACATTTAATTTTACACACTTCTACATCCCTCCTATGGCCTTATCAAAATTACTTTTGGCGATGATATAATCATAAACAGCCTGATCCTTTTTAAAAGCTGAAACCCTGAATTTCAAATCCGCATCATCAAAATCAAGCAGGCTGGCAATACCCGCATCCTTCTGTTTGCCGGCAACATCTAAATTATTCTTATAAAAAACAGCATCTGTTTCCACGGCCCTTATGCTGACAATCGCGTTTTTTAAATCTAAATAAGCGTTTTTTAATTCCAGGGCAATATCCTTGATTGTTTTCTCTTTTAGAAGCTGGGTTTCTTTTAACTCAACAATCGCCTGTTCTACTTTTGCCCTGGTGGCCCACCCGTCAAAAACCGGCCAGCTAAAAGTAAAACCCAGAGTCTGATAATCATTCCAGGCGCGTGTAGCAGTAGAGCTTGCTCCGGTGATTGCGCCGTCACCTGCAAATAAACCGCTGGCTGAACGACTGTAATATGACCATGAGGCATAGATTGAAGGCCGCGTCCCGGCTTTTGTAATTTCAATTCCTTTTTGGGCAGCTTTTCGTTGGGCCTCGTATTGCTGAATTTCAGGACGTTTCTTAAGCGCGGTTAAAAACGCCTCATCATAAATAATATCTTTTTGGTCATAACTGAAGTCTGCTTCCGGCTTAACCATCACAGCATTATCAAGATAGAGTATGTTTCTTAATAAAGCCACACTTGCTTCAACCTGATTAAGGCTTGTCTCGTATGCCTGCTGGACGCTGGCCAATGAATCTTTAATATTTAAAATCTCTGACTCAGAGACTTCTCCTTCTCTATATCGCGCCTGCAGATAATCTAAATGTGCCTGCGTATTTTCAACGATTTTCTTATTTAACTGCGCATAGTCAGAAGCCAATAGCAGTGTAAAAAAAGCCTTCTTTAGGTTCAAGATTATTTCCAATTTTGTTTTATCTAAAACTGCCTGGGTTGCTTCCATGTTGAACCTGTTATATTTAATCGTATTGACGATCTTTCCGCTCTCAAACAAAGGGTATTTAAAGGTTGTCTGCGTGGTGGTAAGGCCGATTCTCTTTTCTGAAAGGCCTGTAGTATAGGTATAGCCGCCGGTAAAGTTTAGCGACGGCCAAAGGGCGCCGCGCGCCTCGCTGATTTTTGCCTTTGCTTTTTTTACTTCTTCGGTTCGTAAGCGTATATCGCGGTTATCCCGTAGGGCAATTGCCACTGCCTCATCAAGCGTCAGAGAAACCTCCTCGGCAAACGCCTGCAGGCTAAAAATAAAAATTAAAAATAAAACAACAAAAGCAGTTTTTCTCATTTTTCAATATTTGGATTTATTCCGGTAACCAAGATATCCCGGATCTGCATTAATATGCGCAGGTAATCGCGCCTGTCCTTGTCGGAAATCTTCCCAAAGATTTTTAGTATCATGGAACGCTGGTTTTTATTAAACTTTTCCACTAATTTAATTCCTTTGGGGCTTATTTTTATCCTGATGATCCGCCTGTCATCAGGCTCTGCGGTTCTTACAACATAGCCATCTCTCACCACTCTGTCAATTATTCCTGTCATTGCAGCTGTGGTTACATGCATATAGCGGGCAAGCGCAGTCATAGTTTGCTGGCCTTGTGAATTAAGATTTTCAAGAATCAAGAATTGCGGCAGGGTAATTTTACCCTTATGCAGCTCATCTGCCTGATGACGGCTGAACTCGCGCATTATCTGCGGCATAATCAAGCTGATCTTATCTGCAAACTCCAACAAAGAAACTTCGCTCATACTTAACCTCCTTAATAGTTAACTATATTAACTATCAACTAAACAAAGTTTACTATACAAATTGCTTAAATGCAAGAAGATTCTGGTAACCCTGCCTGATTTTCTGGTTTCGCTTCCGGCACGAAATTTTTTGCCGTGTGCATCGGTTTACGGCTCACTCTCGTAACGGCTTTCGCAAAACCTGTGTACTCTCGTTCGCCATAATGCCTTGCACACCAGTAGTTATAGCGATGCCAAAAATTTTCTAATTGTGCCGTCAGCAAAACCATAAAATCAATTATGTTGTTTTAAGTCATCCTGGGCATAATACTCAAAAAGTGTTGGTACCTATCCTGAAGAAACCGCGCTTATCGTCACCCTGAAGGAGTTGAGCCATCTTACGTCATCCTGAAGGAGCGCAAGCGACTGAAGGATCTAATGAAGAGAGGGAAAACTTTTAACCGTGTTTCAGTAGCGTAGGTTTAAACCTCGTTACGGTGATACCAAACGCGAAACAGGAGAATTTCTTTTGGTATTATTAAATTATTTTACGAAATTAAGCGGCAGGAGAAACAAGCTTTTCATTAAGGCCATCAAGAAAATGCGCCTCAGCTTCAATCATTTCCAAGTTATGCTCTAAGATCAATGCGAGCGCTGCAGAAAAATTCTTTTTTTGCTGCTGCCTTAATAACTGTTTGATGCCCTTAGCAATTTTATGCAGCATAAAAATACGGCCGCGGATACGGCGTTGGCCAATCTCCGGTTTAATATAATCAAGAAAATACAAACTCATGTCCAGACTAAACTCCGGGCGTTTCAGCTCTAAGAAACTCTTAGAAAGCAAATCCTCAAAACGAGCCCTTCCTTTAACAGTTAGCTCATAAACGAAACGCTGCGGCCTTTTTCCGGATTTTCTAACCCGTTGCGCCACCAAACCGTTTTTCTCCAAAATTCTTAAGGGATAATAGATTGACTTTAAATCAACTCCGGCAAACAAGGAAAGGATTTCTTTTATCTTAGTCTTAATTTCATAACCATGTTTCGGGCTCTCCCGTAAGAGGCCCAACAAAAGCAACTCATGCTCTATCACGCGTAAGCTCCGATAGACCTGAATTTATTATATCTTAACTTTAGCAATTCAGCTTTATCAAAATTCTTCAGCTCTTTTAAATTTTTAACAATGATTTCTTTAATATTTAATGCGGTTTGTTGCGGATCGCGGTGCGCCCCGCCTAAAGGTTCCGGGATCACCCCGTCAATAATCCCCATTTTGAGTAAATCAGGGCCGGTTAGTTTTAACACTTCAGCAGCATCAGGAGCCTTTGAGCCGTCTTTCCAAAGTATCGCTGCACATCCTTCCGGAGAAATTACCGAATAATAAGAATTTTCCAAAACAAAAACTCTGTCAGCAACTCCAATCCCCAATGCTCCGCCGGAACCGCCTTCTCCAATAACAGTAGCAACAATCGGAACACCGACTTTGGCCATATCTCTTAAATTTGTTGCAATCGCCTGCGACTGGCCGCGTTCTTCTGCGCCAATCCCCGGATAAGCTCCTGGAGTATCAATAAAAATTACAATCGGAATATTAAACTGATCCGCAAGTTGCATCACCCTTAAGGCCTTGCGGTATCCTTCAGGATGCGCGCAGCCAAAATTACGCTTCAGGTTTTCCTTGGTATCCCGGCCCTTTTGATGGCCCATTACAATTACCTTCTGATTATCTAATTTACCTACACCGCAAATCAAGGCCTTGTCATCGCCAAAGGCGCGGTCTCCGTGCAATTCCAAGAAATCCGTTATAAAGAAACTGACATAATCCAAGGTGTATGGACGGTGCGGATGGCGGGCAAGCTGGACCTTTTGCCAGGCAGTTAAATGTTTATACGTATCTTTCTTTAAGTGCTCAAGTTTTTCTTCAAGCTTCTTCACTTCGGAAGAAATATCAATTTTCTTTCCGGCAAGGTTTTTTAATTCCTGGATTTTCTTCTCTAATTCTGCAATTGGTTTTTCAAAATCTAATCCAGCCATATTTAATCAACGATAGTTACTTCCGTGCCTTTAGGTACAATAGTATACAATTCCTCTACATCCTGGTTGGCCATACGCACGCATCCCTGGGTAACTTGTTTTCCCAAGCTCTGCGGCTCGGTCGTGCCGTGGATCCCGTAACTGGGAACGCTCAGGGCAAGCCAGCGCGTGCCTAAAATATTCTCAGGATTTCCCGCAGGGATAGGCTGCGCTACTCCTGGCTTAAACCAGGGCGGATTAGGAATCTTGTCCACAATTTTAAATACACCGATGGGAGTGGAATTATTCTTCCCGGTAGCAACAATATAAGTCTTGACTACCTCTTCTCCTGATTTTAAAAATAGGATGTTTTGCGACTTATCTACCACAATACTAAAAGGCGCATTCCAAACTTTTATTTTTCTTCCCGGGATAATTGTGTCACTGGATAAATTATTGCTCTTTTTAATCAAGTCTGTGGTGGTTTTAAACTCCGCGGCAATCTTAGCCAATGTATCACCCGGCTTTATGGTATAAACCTGGCTCTTGGAAGTTATAAGCGGAGAAAAGAGTAATTTTATATTAATATCCTCAGCCTTCTTTTGCCAATTCATCACGTCATTTGATCCGGGAAATTCATTCACCAGCCTTTGATAAATATCTTTTGCCGCAGGCAGTTCATTTCTTTCCTCAAGTTCTTTCGCCTCAGAAACAAGGCTCGCCGGAGAAGGCCCGCTTTCTGTTTTGTTTACAGAAGAAATCTTTGCACCGACTCCAAATACCGTTAAAACAATTATTAAAATTACAGCTATAATACCAATTATTAACACCAGCTTTTTCACCAGAAGCCTCCTCTATCTAACCAAACAAAAGTTTTCCTGTAACAGCAATTAACACCCCTAACAAAAACCCGACGATTACCTCAATCGGCGTATGCCCCACCAGCTCACGCAACTTCTCCTCGTCAAGCCGGCCCTTCCAGTAAATATCCTCAGTAATCTTATTTAGTATGCGCGCCTGCTTTCCGGTTGCCCGGCGCACTCCCTGCGCGTCAAACATAACCACAATGGCAAAAGAAGCAGCCAAGGCAAAAAGAACATGCGCGAACCCATACTCAAGGCCAATGGCAGTTGCCAGACACCAGGCGCCGGTTGTATGGCTTGAGGGCATCCCCCCTGTGCCGACAAACCAGCGAAAATCAAATTTTTTCTCCCGCAGAATACCCAAGGTTACCTTTACTGTCTGGGCAATGAACCAGGCAGAAAGTGTAATCATAAAAATCTTATTTTTACCTAACTCTACAAATAAATTATCCATTATTCTTTTTTCTGGGCGGGAACTACTTCTATCTTAACTTTTACAGGGACGCTTGTTTTTTTCTCTTCTTTCATGATATATCCGCGGTTTCCATCTGCAGTTGTATTGGCGCGCGAGGCCGCCTGAACCTTCCTTACCACCCTGTGTGCCTGTATTTTTAATTCCTTGATCGCCCGACGCAATTCTACAATAGAGCTTAGCCTTGTCTGTAAAATTTCATTTTCACGGGATAAATCCTGCCTGTCTTCTCGTAAAGCAATATTCTCTGCCTTTAGCAGGCCGAATTTTGAATTTAATTGTTCCAACTCAGTTTTAGAAACTGAATAAGAGCCAAACAGCTTTGACAAACGGCTTTTTCCGGCTTTCAGATAGCCCTTGAGTTCAGCTTTCTCCTGGGAAAGTTTTGAGTTTGATTCTTTCTCTTTCTCTAATGATGTCAAAAGGTTTTGTTTCTCTTCAACAAGCCCGGTTATTTGCACCTTTGCCTGATTTAAGTTAACCATTAAATCGTATTTTTGTTTCAAGCTAAAAGCCAGGCTTAACAGAGAAAACAAGGTGATAATAATGAGCCCGGCTGTCAGGTTCTTCTTAAACAGCTCTTTTTCCATAGTGGTATTATATTTAGTCAACCAATAAAATGCAAGCCTTTTTCTGCTAAATTTTGGCAGATTTTCAGAAAATCTTTGTTAGATTTTGACAATTCAGGTGTCTATTAATATAGGAACCACAAAAGGAGGAGCACATGCTGGCAAAAGTATTTAGTTTTGGGCTAATCGGGATTGAAGCATATCCTATGGAAATTGAAGTAGATGTTTCCCGCGGGCTTCCTGCGGTAACCCTGGTGGGCCTGGCAGACACGGCTATCCGCGAAAGTAAAGAACGGGTCAAATCCGCTATAAAAAATTCCGGCTTTGAATGGCCGGCAGAAAGAATTACCATAAGCCTCACCCCCTCTGATATTAAAAAGGAGGGTACTTGTTTTGACTTGGCCATTGCCTTGGGGGTGCTGGCTGCCACAGAACAACTTGATGCTTGCAAATTAAAAAATTACTTTATTCTCGGAGAACTGGCCCTGGATGGTTCATTAAGGCCGGTGCGAGGGACACTGCCTATCAGCATTGCTATTGCCAAAGTAGATACAAGAAATTTGTTAATACCTTTAGCCAATGCCAAAGAAGCGGCGATTGTCCCGGATATTTCTGCATGGCCGCTTATTTCCTTAAAACAAGCTGTTGATTTTATTCATAATCCGACTTTCGCAGCACCGATAAAATTTGATGCAGATACTTTATTCAGGAAAATTGTGCATTACCCGGTTGACTTTTCTGAAGTTAAAGGCCAATATCTTGCAAAACGCGCTATAGAAGTTGCGGTTGCCGGAGGGCACAACGTGCTGATGATCGGCCCTCCGGGAAGCGGGAAAACAATGCTGGCCAAACGCATCCCAACCATTATGCCGGATTTAACTTTAGATGAATCATTAGAAATTACCAAAATTCATTCAGTAATGGGGACTTTGCCAAACAAGGAAGGTATTATGACGACCCGGCCATTCCGCTCGCCGCACCACAACATTTCAAGCGTGGCGCTCGTCGGTGGAGGATCAATACCGCAACCCGGAGAAATCAGCCTCGCGCATCAGGGCGTATTATTTTTAGACGAACTCCCGGAATTCCGGCGCGACTGCTTAGAAGCCCTGCGCCAGCCATTAGAAGACAGCTTAATCCATATCTCGCGCATTCAAAAAACACTTACTTTCCCCTGTTCATTTATGTTTGTAGCCGCAATGAACCCCTGCCCGTGGCGCTCGATTTCACAAACAAACCAGAATCTTGCAAACAAGAAATAAACTTTGGCTGTACCGGTATAGAGTATTTTATATCATGTTTATCAACGTTGATCTCAGTAAGAAGACCTTGGATTAATTCCTTCCTGTCCGGCAAATCTAGCTCATCGTAGACTTCTTTCATATCTTTGCACAATCCAAGGGTGTGTTCTAAATCATAGGAATCAAAATCAGTTCCAGCAGTCTTATTTTCTAACGCTTCTATCTCTTTATTAACTAATAATTCTTCCTCTTCAGCTAAAACCTTACGGCTCAAAAAATCAGCCTTGTTAATGTTTCCTTCTTCATATAATTCGAATATTTTCTGTTTCTTGATTTGAATCTTTGCTAAACGGTTTCTCAAACAATTAAGCCTTTCTTTTGCTACACCAGAGTTATCCGAATTAATTTTTGTTACTTCTTTTAATGCATCTTTTAGTCTGTTGGAGTTTACAGAGAAATTTTTTAGATCCCCGATAATTGAACCTTCTAAATTATCTACCCTAATAGCATTACCTTTGCACTTGGCAATCCCTTTCTGAAGATATCCGGAACATCTATAATATTTGTGTACTTTCCTTGACCTCCGATTGGCCATACCATGCATCCTTGAGCCACAAACGGTACAGTAAACAATACCAGTTAAAAGATACTTAGCGTTGGCTTTAGGGGCCTCTTTGCTTTGCTCTTTGATTATTGTTTGGACATTATCAAAAAGTTCTTTAGAAATAATCGGCGGATGTCTCCCATTACTGAAAATAGGTTTTTTATTTCTTTTGAGTTCTCCGGAATAAGTATGGCTTCTTTTACTATAAGTTACGATTCCATAATAAAAAGGATTAGTTAGCATTCTCCTTATGGAAGTCGGTGACCATAAATCACCTCTCCTAGTCTTAATTCCACCCGCATTAAAATGATGTACAATGTGCCTGATAGACCTATGTTCCAGATATAAAGCATAGATTTCTTTAATTACTTTCGCTTCTTCAGTATTAATTTTGATTTCTTTATTCTCGGAATAATAACCAAAGGGACTTATCCCGCCGTTCCATTTACCTTCTTCTGCACGAGAACGCATAACATCTCTTACCCTCTCGGCTGTAGTTTCCCTTTCAAATTGCGCAAACGCTGCTCTCATCGTAGAGAATACCCTGCCTGCAGGTGTAGAAGTATCAATGCTACCCTCTAAACATACAAATTTAATATTCCTTTTTTCGAAATCATCAGTCGTATTTAAAAAATCTTTGGTGTTCCGGAATACCCTGTCTAGTTTAGTACAAAGAATAGCGTCTATTTTATCTTGCTCAATATCTTCAAGCATTCTGCTAAACTCAGGCCTGTTGGTATTCTTGGCAGATATTCCGGCATCTTTATAGATTTCAGCTATAATCCAGTCTTCTTTAGAATCAACATAGGCTTTGAGTCTTTTAAGCTGAACCTCTAAAGATTCACCTTTTTCCTTCTGCATATCAGTTGAAACCCGGATATATAAACCACACCTCATTTGCTACCTCGTTTTTCTAGCAATCTCTTAATATGATAACTTTGGATCTTGTTTGGTTCAGTTCTCCAATTAAGCCATCGATTGACTGTTGAAAAAGAAACTTTTAACTTGTCAGCTAAGTCCTCCTGGCTAATCCTATTTTCTAACCGGTAAGCTTCTAATTTCTTAATCAAATCATTCATAAAGCATACTATAGCATACCATTCTTATATGTCAATTCATATTTTGAGCCACAAGAGTATGTGGTTCTTCCGAAAAAGCATTCTTAAGTCTTTTTTTCTTCTTTAGGGATGCTTTAAGGATTAGTTTTATCAAAATTCTTTCTCTAAACTTTAAATCTTTCTCTTTCATTAATCTTAAAATATCAATAACGATTTTCTAAACTTATCCACAGAATTCACAGGTACATTTATTTACTACTATTTTTTTATTTATTTTCTTTAATTCTTTACCAGGGACAAACTCGCCCTCTTTTTAGGGGTTACCTTGCCCCTTATGTAGGGACGATTTAGCCCTCTTGTTGCCATGAGTTTTCCACAACTCCCAAGATGTATGAGCTTGGTTTATGGCAAACTTGTTCCAACGGCCTGTTTTATCTTTTATAATAACATTGGCCTGAACAAGCAAGCTGATTGCCCTTCTGAGATTACGTTTGTCAAGATTTGCCGCTTTTGCCAGCCAGCCATAGCTAAAGGACCTGCTATCCTTATGAAACCCCCAAGTCATTCTGCTTATGACAAGAATAGCCCGAATCTGAGTACCATTAAAAGGAGACTTGTAAAGCTCTTCTAAAACATTGTTGTTAATCTTTGTGTAGCCCCCACCGGGCTGCGAATAATTTTGCTCCATAGGAAAAAAGATAAATAAAAAAGGCTGGCTCTCTGAAATTGCTTTCAGAAAACCAGCCCTATTTTTCTCCGGTCTTGCGACCGAGTGATAGCGACTGTGTAAAATCTACTTAACTTCAATTTTAATGTTACCTTATGATTTTATCTTTGTCAAGTTTTTTTTATTTTTTATTTTTAAGGAGAGCTGACTGGAAACCCAATTAGACGTATTTACCTCGGATGAACAACTTTACCTTCCTTAGCCGGGGTGATTTCGAGATAAAACTGTGTGCCGTCGGACTTTAAAATGGCGTAGAGATGGCCTTTGCGGTGTCTTTTGACCATACGCCAGCCTTCTAAAATTTCTTTTTCGTCATAGCTTATTTCGTCTTTTTCCATAGTTCTAGATTGGATTAGCGAAATAAAATGGCTTTTCTTGACTGATTGATCACTGGGTAATTATCTCCCAAGAATTTCTCCAAAGACCTTTTTGTCTTTTTAATCTTCATTCTCGAGAATCTAAAAACCAGCGTGGATAAAAATATTAGTTTCATTGGCTTTCCTTTCTTTGTAAAGCAAGTATAGCACATACTTGATACTTTGTCAAGTTTAGGCTTGACAAAAAGAAAATCATAGTGTATAATTTAAGCGAAAGGAAGGATAAAATGCATATCGGCCAAATCATAAAGAAACTGCGCGGCAGTATGACGCAGGCAGAACTTGCCAAACGCTCTGGGTTAAACTATACAACCATAAGCAAGATTGAAAAGGGGCTTCTTACTGGCACTATTGAAACCCACCGTAAAATTGCCTCTGCTCTAAGAATCAGCCTCTCTTTACTTTATAAGAGCTTTGATGAACCGGAATATTTAGAAGCTCAGGTAAATACCAACAAGAAACAAACAAGCGACATCTTCTATTATAATGAAAGGGCTATTTCTCAAATCCTGCTCAGCCAAGCCACAAAACATAATATGCTGCCGGAACTGTTGAAATTAGAGAAAAATACTTCTACTCATATAGAACAAAAACCAATAGGAACCGAACAGTTTCTTTTTGTATTAGGGGGAATAGTTGAAGTAATAATTAATAATAAAACAAGCAGACTGAAAAAAGGCGAAAGTATTTACTTTGACGCGTCGCTTCCTCACAAACTTAAAAATACCGCTAAGTCTACAGCCAAGTGCCTCAGGGTCTCTTCTCCTGCTGCGCTTTAATAAAAAGAAAGGATATTTGCCATGCCAAAGCAAAAAATACTTATCTGCGATGATTCGGAAGGTTTGCGGGAATCTTTAAAACTTATCCTTGAAGATGACTATAAGCTTATCCTCGCCTGTGACGGCGAGGAAGCAGTTCAATTAACCGAGAAAGAATGCCCGGACTTAGTGCTCTTAGATATTAAAATGCCGCGGCTTAACGGTATTGAAGCTCTAAAAGAGATTGTGCGCCTCAGGCCGCAGACAAAAGTGCTTTTTATTACAGGATATCAATATACCGATGTGGCCAAGGACGCGATTCAATTAGGCGCCCTAGACTACATTGTCAAACCATTTGAAGCTAAAGATCTGAAGGAAACTGTAAAGAAGCTGCTTAAAAAGAAATGAATTACTATCTTCTTTTCTACCGTTTAGCGCTTTACCTTACCTCTTTCACCAGCCTTTCCTTAGGCATTATCGTTTTTCTAAAGGCCTACCGCACCAAGTCAGGATTTATGTTTGCCACGTTTACTACTTCAGTCGCCCTCTGGAGTTTTTCTCATGCGCAGATGAGCTTTGCCAAGACTCCTGATGAAGCAATTCTTTGGGCAAGGATTTTACAGGCCTTCGTAGTTATCATCCCCTGCGTTTTTCTGCATTTTACGTACGCTATTGTAGAAAATGAAAAGGAGCACAGAAAAATAATTCTCTTTGCATATTCCGGCTGCTTGATCTTCCTCTTACTCCTTTTTTCTCGATTATTTATTAAATCAGTAATATTCTTACCAAATGTTAACTATATGTTCCGGCCCGGAATAGCTTACCATTTTTTCCTTATTTTTTATATTACATTACTTGTCTTTAGCTTTTATAACCTCTACGAAGGATATAAAACCTCAACGGGGCTCAGGGCAAATCAATTAAAATATGTGCTTTTAGGCACATTTATCGGTTTCTTCTCTGCCTCCTCTAATTTTCAGTATGTCTACAATATAACCCTTCGCTTCTTTAATCCTTACGCTACCTTTGGGGTTCCGCTATATGCCTTTATTATTACTTACGCTATCCTAAAACACCGGCTCATGGATATAAATTTAATCTTCCGCAAAACCGTAATTTACGGGCTTACCTACAGCCTTTGTCTCGGACTCTTTAGTTTTGTTGTTATTCTTTTCGGCCAAAGCGTAATCCATAATGTTCTGGATATCAGGGTTTTTGGGATTACTATGATCGGAGTACTCATTATCGTTTTATCGGTAAAGCCGCTCGACCGCCTTTTAACCATCCTCACGGACAAATTCCTCTTCCATAAAAAATACGAATATCATCAAACCCTGAAAGCCGCTTCTTTAGGTATGATTAGCGTCAGAAAACTTGACAAGCTGCTTAATCTCATTGTTGCCATTATTACTAAACACGTGCGTGTAAAGCAGGCAACAATTTTTCTTCTGGATAAAGGAAGAGGAAATTTTATCGCCCGGGCTTCAAAAGGAAAACTTAAAGTACCCAAAGATTACCTTAAATTAAACCGGCAGAATCCCCTGGTCAAATATCTTCTTAAAAACAAAGACCCTATTGTCTGCGAAGAACTAAAACTAATGGTTAAACAAAACTATTCTCAGGAAGCCTCAAGAATTATCGAAGAAATGGAACGTTTCAATGTCAGTTTATGCGTGCCGAGTTTCTTAAAAGGAAGGTTAATCGGACTGCTGCTTTTAGGAGAGAAGCTTTCCGGAGATATGTATACGCAGGAAGACCTGAGCCTTTTTAACACCTTGTCTATCCAAGCTGCGCTGGCCATTGAAAACGCCCAAGCATATGAAGAGCTCTCCGAAACAAAAGATAAGCTTTTTGAAGCAGAAAAGTTTGCTTCTATCGGAAGGCTTGCCGGAGGCATTGCCCATGAGATTAAAAACCCGCTTGCTTCAATTAAAACCTTTACTGAATACATGAATAAAAAATTTGATAACCCGGAATTCCGGGCCAAATTCCAAAGAATCGTAGGTTCAGAAGTAGATCGGATCAACCATATTGTTGAACAGTTAATCTTCTATGCGCATCCCAAAAGCGCGCATCTAAGAGAAACTAATCTTCATGAGATTATTGATGCGACATTAAGCCTGCTGGAGAACGAAATAACAAAAGAAAGAATACATGTTAAGAAAAATTATTCTCCTGAATGCGGGATGATTATCAGCGACCCGCAACAGTTAGAGCAGGTTTTTCTAAACCTTTTCTTAAACAGCATCCAGGCAATGCACAATAATAAAGAAACGGAAAAAGAGTTGAAAATATCCACTTCCAGGGAAAATGGAAGCATAAAGATTATTATCTCAGATACCGGCACAGGGATTCCGCAGGATCTACTTCCGAAAATATTTGAACCATTCTTTACAACCAAGGAAAAAGGCTCCGGATTAGGACTTGCTATTGTAAAGAGCATTATTGAAAACCATAAGGGTAAGATTTACGCTGAAAGCCTGTCTGGATCAAAAACCACCTTCTCTATCATCTTCCCAGCTAAAAAGATGCCCTGCAAGAAGAGTTTCTCTCCTGCAGGGCATTACCGGATGTTGGACCCGGTTTAGAAAAGGCTGGAGGAGCCCTTTCTAATCATAAAATTTAATTAAAAAATTTGTTCTTCGCCGTTTCTCTTACGGGCTAAGTTCCGGGCATGAGGGTTCGGCTTATAATTATGTTTGCGGATTACTGCCAAAACCCTTAGCTTTGTTTCTTCGTTAACTTTCTGGTTATTAATCACACGGGAAACTGTAGTAATGGAAACTCCTGATAATTCGGCCACTTCATCAATCTTCATATTTTTTAACAGGCTTTAAAGCTTGCTTAAAACCAGTCTCTCCATTTTTCCGCAGGAATCGAGACTCCGCAGACTATCCTCTGAAGGATGATTTAACGGAACGATTGCCGGTAAATTTTTCGCTAAAACAATCCCTGAAATATCTCCTTTAAGCAGTCCTAAATTTGCTTTTGCATACGCTAAAGGATGTTGTATTCCTTCAGGAATAAATAAATCGCAGGTATAAGTTAATTCTCCCTGCGCAGACTCTCCTTGCTTATCGGTTAAACTAAGATCAATGCGTTTAAAATCAACTCCGCCGCTAAAATAATTCCTCGTAATGATAATCGTTCCGAACATGTCTAACTCAGGTATTCTTTCCGTAAAAGAATACCTGCCCTTCTTAAAAGAATTCAGGTAATCCTGATAAACCTCATTTTTCTCAATGGGATAATCCTGGTTTGTTTCGCTAAGAGTTTCAAAACCGACAGCTTGACAAAGGTTTCCCCGAAAAACGCCAAATTTCTGCCTGTACCAACGGCTCAGGATTAAGGCATGATAGACCTCCCTTAAATCCGCATAGGCATAAGATTCATTCACTCTTTTCTCTATATAAGGAACGATTAACTCTTTCATCAGGCCCAAAATAAAATTATCTAATGGTAAAGAGCCTACGGGCCCAAATCCTACTTTAAGGCTGCAATTAACCAGCGAAAGCTGATTACTGGATTCAACTGCCAAGGCTTTATCGGGAATTATCCAGAGTTTGTTCGTAAAAGGGATTTTATCTGTATAGCCCAGTTCTTTTGCTTTTTCGTAAACCCGCTTCCAGAATTCTCTGCCGACTGGAGATGTCTGCGGATTAAGGCACTCCGCAAAATCCTCTTTTAACCTTAAATCCGCACTGAGCATTATTCTGCCTAAATCAGTATCAGCTAAGTCCTGATCGATTAATCTTTCCGGCTCATGCGGATTAAGATTTACCCAAAAGGCACTATCAGGCAGAGCTAAACCGATAAAGAAATACTCCAGGGACTTCTGCGCTGACTTGTTTATGTCAATAATCGGTTCAAAGAATCCTGATTTTCTGGCTTTAAGCTTGAATCTTAGATGATTAAATCCGTCGTCTGTCCTGCTGACGGCAATTGAGGAGAGATAAACTGAGCTGGCATCATCCTCGCCTGAGTCCATAGCATAAACTATACCCAACGAAAGGAAAATAATTATATACAAACAAAATACAAATTTGCGCATTTATACCATACCTTCCAATTCTTTATTCGCTTTATCCAGACGGTCTAAATACTGCGTATCTACCTTTGTCCTCTCAATCGGCTTAAAGATCAACTGCTTAATCTTATTCTGGTCGTCTAAGACAATATTTCCTTTATCATCGGTTGAAGCGGATATATATTCTTTCAATTCCTGCGGAAGGCTTTGATAGAATTTCGGCTCCTTGGAAAGAGCGGCAACGATTAAACCGAGACTGGAGAGAATTTCGGTTTCTTTGCCCTTTTGCACCAGTACGTCTATTTTTTCGCCCCAGTATTTGGCATTAGCTTCATAGACAATCCTGATGGATCCAGGAACAAGATATATCTCAAGGCCTTTGGTTAAATAATCCTGAGAAATATCCGGAATCTCCACCATTCCTTTTAGTAAAGCATCGCTTAAGCCTAAAGTTTTAATGATTTTTGCTCTGTTTAAATCAGGATTAAGATTAATCAACCTGACATGTAAATTAGCAGGAATTTCTTTCTTCTCCTGTGCCTGATATAAAGAAGCAAGCGCCTCTTTAAAACCAAGGCCTTTTAATTTAGGCATACCGGTAGAAACATCAATTAAAGTATCTATATCGATATCCAAAGTCAATCCGTTATAATCTAAAATCAAAGTATTTAAGACTGACAAGGCTTGCGGAGATAAGATTAAGCTTTCGTCTTGGCCTAAACCATAAAATACTTTGGCAAAAGGATCAGACATAACTAATTTTTTGCCCATAATATCCGGATATTTTTCTAAACCAATACTATTATGAAACAGAAGAATATTTTCCATTAAACCCCGGGCTGATTTGCCAATGCTAATCAGCCTGTCTATCATTACAATAAATAAATCCTCGGGATAGTTCTTTATGGAATAATATAATTCATTTTGTATTTGATTAGCTGTTTTACCTTCTAAGTAACTTGCTATCCGGGCTGGATAGACACCGCTATCTCTAACATAACTAATTAGGTCTTCTACTAAAATTTGGAGATCTAAAGTGCTGATGTCAAACTTCTCAAGTATTTTGACAAACCCCTGTTCATCAATATCATTATCAGCTTCCATTACATCAATAATTTCCTGCCTCCTAGCCTGATCCAACGACAGAAAATGCACTGTCTCAAAAAGAAGAGCAGAAATTTCTTCTATGGCTTCCGGAATCTGCTTTTCTTTATCTAATTTAATATGCAAAAACTCATGTTCCATTTCTAAGGCTAATAAATTATCGGATTCAAAAGCATCGATATCCAAGATGATATTTCCGTTAATGGTATCTGCCTCAGCTAAACGGTTATTGCCCTGAACAACAGTGATTTTTTTAATCGCATGACCGCGTTTGTATCCTAAAGGACTTATCATAATCTCGGCTATTGCTTTATCCAGCTTAGCAGATAAGATTCCGGTTATTTCGTATAATCCCGGTTTAGCGCCATCAGCCAAGACAAGGCTGCTATCTTCACTTACAATAAATTCACGAAGTACCCTTACCGGTTCATTTCCTGATGTTTTTCTTGCTATGCCGGATGTCTTGGTATCCTGAATGTCGCAAGCAAATCTCGATAATATCGCTATCCATAAGTCAATATGATCGATTAAGTTTGCAATTTTCACTCTCTCGTTGCTGTGGTTACCTTCGTAAGGAGACCGGATATGCATCTCAGCCTTTGCAGAGGCAGGGAAATGGGCAAAATCCCCCATCCCCAATCCAACTTCTGTTGTTTCCAAGACGCGGCCTTTTCTTCCGGCAATATTGCTAAGAGTTTCCAATATCGAAGCATAGGGCTGGCGGTTTTTTAATGTTTCTGGGACCACCGCGACAAATGAGCGGTCAGGGTCATAATTCGGCATTTCCAACGGTCCGTCGCTTGTTAATGTGAAAAGGATATTTTTAAATAATCCCGGATGACTGACTGCCAGATGCTCTGCGCCTCTGCCAAAACCTGCCCTTTCCGGATGAGGCTCTTCTTCTGCAGTAATGATAAACACGATCCTTCTGTGGTCGTATCCTTTATCCCAATAATTGTCTTTCATAAAACGCAAAGCCTCTAATTGAACCAGCAGCCCGGCTTTATCATCAGCACCAAACGAACCGTTTATTTTATGAAAAAATCCTTTTGCGCTATCTGAAACATCCATCTGCTCTGGGGTGCTGTGAGTAACCGTATCCATATGGGCATTAATAATAAATCCGGGCTCCTTACTAAATCTGCCTGTACCCGGAAATTCCACTACCAGATTTTGCGGAACAATACCGCCGTTTTTCTTTAACCCGCATTGTTTATTAGCTGTTCCGCATTCTAAAATTATTTTTCCTCCCAGAGACGTCAAAATTCCTTTTAATTCTTCTCTGATTTGATGTTCATCTCCGCTATGGCTCTTTGTCTGCACTAGACTGACAAAAGCGTCTACTCCGCGTGCCTTGCCTTCTTCTCCTAAATACAAAGAATTAACTTCCTGAGAAATAGCTCTTGCCCTGGCTGCCAAACCCTCTACTTCCGGCTTAATCTCCCTGACTTTTCTTAACTTCTCAGCTCTATCCTTTAATCCGGCTTCTTCCTGTCTTAAAAGCTCAATATTTTCCTGAGTTGCTTTTTGCTGTTTTTCTAAATCCTGCAATCCCTCAAGCAAGGTTCCTTGTGTCTCTGCTAATAAAGCTGTCTTTTCGGCCAAAGCATTCAATTCTCCTTCTGCCTTGGTTTTTTCAGAAAGCAAACCCTGTAATTCACCCTGAGTTTTAGATTTCTGCTCCTCTATCTCCGCAAAGCTGGTTTCATATTTTTCCCTTGCCTCCTGCAACTGATCATCTAAGGCATTAATCTGCGTTTGCGTCTGAGACTGAACCTTCTTGACCTCTTCCTGCGCTTGAGCTAATGCTTGATTAAGGCCGTCGCGTTGAGTTTCTAATTGCGTAATTTCATCCTTTACTGTTTGTTTTTGTTTATCTAATTCAGCTAAGCCTTGTTTTTGTTTTTCTATTTCTTCCTTTTGTTTTTGCAAATCCTGAGATTCTTGCGTAAGTATGCCTCTATCAGCTTCAAGCTGGGTCTGCTGTTGGGATACCTTCCTTGCTTCTTTCTCAACTCTAACTTTTTCTGCAAGCGTATCCTCTTTCATCTTAACAAGATCATCCTTCTCTGCGCGTAAAGGCGTAAGCTGGCCATCTAAGTCTTCGGCTTCTTCTCTTAACCGGTTTATTTTATTTTCTAATTCTTTGAATTTATGCCATCTCTTTATCAAAATGATCCCTGCGGCGATTGCTCCTAAGCCGGTTATAAATAAAAGAATGAGCCCTATTCTTGCCGGAAGCGATAAACCATCCCAAACATTTTTCCAGACAGGCTGGATTTTTTGCTTTGCTTCATCTAATATTTTCTTGGCTTCAACTATCTGCTGCCGGAGATTTTCCAAATCCCTCTGCAATTCAGCTCTTTCTTGATTCAATTGGTCAATTGACTTTTGCAAATCACCTCTTTGGTTTTGCAGCCTGGATAGATTATCCTGAATCTGTTTTCTTTGCGCCTCCAGTCTTTCGTTTTCTTCTCTAATCCTATTTAACTCAGCCTGTTTCTGGGGAACTTGCTGCTTAAGCTGTTCCAGCTCCGCTCGGGCTTTTTCTCTTTCAGAAATAACTTTAGCTAGATTATCCTGAGCGTCGCGGTATTGTTTCTCAAGATCAACGATTTCCTGAGCATACCTAGCCCGCTTCTCTTCAAGCTGCTTTGCTTCGTCTTCCAAAGCTTTGCGCCTTGCTTCTATGGGTTGCAAAGCTTGAGACTGCTCTCTTGCATCATTAAGCTGGTTTTGTAGTTCTTGAATCTGGCGGTTAAGTTCATCCCTCTGTTTTTGCAGCCTCTCTAAATCAGCCTGCGCGGTCTGGGTTTGCTCTTTCAGTTTGGAAAATTCCTGTTCTGCTTGTTGGACATTGACTGGCGGTTGAGAAACTCCTGCTTCCGGAACAGCCGGCTTTTGTAAGGCAGGCGCCTGTAATCCTGTTGTCTCGTAATTTACTTGTCCCGGAATAACCAGCCTGTCACCCGGCCTGATATTAACTACAATATGCTTGTCATCTTCGTAATGCCTGCCGTTTTCGTACATTGGCGCAAGAGTATTATTCGGACGGTGATGCAGCTGCGGATTAGCTTCGTAAATTCTTTTCCATTGCAAGTTAGCAGAATAACTGCCTTTACCCAATCCTTCGACTTCTTTGTATGCTTGTCCGGCAATTTTCCAGGCAGTATCTCCCTTTTCCACTACAGCTACAACCTGGGGCGGTGTTGTGCCGGTTATCGCAAATTTAGCCGCATTTGCCTTATGCGGCATAGCAAGTATAAATAAAGACACTATTCCAATAAGAACCGCGATCTTTAATTTATTCAAAACAGACTGGATCGGGCTTGAAGCAGGAACAGGATCTTCTTTAGTTTCATCTAAAGACCGGGCCTTCTCCCAAATATTCCTTAATAACAATGTTTGTTCCGGATTATTCGGGTTGACTCTTGTCTTTGAAGAATAATTCCACTGCGGACTGAAAGTTTCCAAGTACTCATTGCACAATACATAATCATCCCAAAGGCCCAAGGCTTTTAAATGTTCAAAACCTCCGACTTTCTCTATCCTTGCCGCTTTCACCGGATATTGCAGGCTGAAATGCTTATACACAGCGCTAAAATTAGAAATAAAACTGCTCATTAAAACCGCGGAGAAACCCTGCTCTTGCGCGTATTCAATTATTTTCTCGACAATTTTGTCTGCTAATTCAACAGCCGGAGCCGGCCACTCCCTGCCTAAAACAGGCAATTGCACAGCATCAATAATGAGAATCGGTTTGTTGTCTTTTTGCGCAACAATTGTATAAACATTGCCCACCCACTTACCATCCTGCAAAAGCTTAAAAACTAAAAATCCCGGATCAAGCATAAACTGCGGAATAGTGTTAGAAAAAGCATGGCTGTTTATGGATGTGCAATCACCGCTGGCAATCCCGCTTAAAATACTATCGGCATTGCGTTCTGACAAACTAAGCTCATATTGGACATCAGGGTCTTTTTCTCTCTTTACGGTAAAAAAGTAACTATGCTGTGCTTGGTCAAAATCTCCGGCTAAACCCAGCTCACTTGTTCTATCCTTAAATTTCTTATAGAAATCCTGCCCTTTGAGGAAATCCAATATAGAGTTATGCTTTATTAACTTGGTAAAAATAAATCTTAGCGCCTTAACCGCCTGATTAGGACTTATGCCGGACATATGAGGCAATCTGATATCTATTTTCTTAGGAATTAAGCTTGCAACATTAGGAGAGGTTTTTTCCAAGACCCTGTCTAATTGATCGCTTACATCTTCCGGCAGGCGGTATTCTTCAATTATTGGACGCCTGGGAAAACTCCTGTCGTAATAAGGAAGTGTTTCTTCTTTCTCCGAAAAAAGCTTTGTTATAATGAACCAAAGAATTCCCAAGCCTCCTAAAAAAGTTAAAAAGAAACCTATCGGGTTACGGACAAACTCTTCGATAAACGAAGGCTCTTGAGCCTGCGCAGACCGGGCAAGAAATAAATTCAGAGCTCCTACAACTGGAAGTGCCAACAGAAATTTTCCGATGACAGCGGAAGATGTTCTGTCTTGACGCGCCTGCGGTAAACCAAGAGCTCCCATAATCTGCCCGGCTTCCAGTTGGGCCTGCTGCATTCTCTGCCTGATCCCCTGTAATTCATAATTGACTTTATTGATTTCCAAAGTTTTCTGTTCGGAAGCTTTTCTAAGCGCCTCCGCAACAGAGTTCTTTCCGGAATTAGCGGCTTCCCTGCCTCTCGCATTAAGCTGATTAAATTCTTTTTGCGCCTGTCTTAAAACTCCGGATAAGCGAGATTCTTCATTAGCTGCTTCTTTTAATAAAACAGTGAGAGCATCGAGCTTTTTCTTTCTCTGCTGCGCGCTTTGCGCAGTATTTTTATCCAAAGCAATCTTATATCCTGAAACACTCTGAAAACCCGGCGCAATATTACCCACTCCCTGTACAAATTCCACAGGCAAGGCTCCTTCGCCTAAATGCGCCAGCCCTCCGGGCTTTTTCAAACTTAAGGATTCTGCTGAGGACCTGCCTGATTGCTTAACCAGTTCTCTATGGATATATTCACCGATCTTCTGAGAAGAATGGGTATTGGCAAAAATCAAATAATCAAAACCCTGAGAGGCAAGATACGACTTAAATTCCTGGAAGAAAGCCGCAATAAACCTTTCCCTTTTCTTATTCCAGGTATCGCCCTGCGCAACCAAGGGATGCCCGAGATTAATCTGGAATACATCTACGAATAACGCGAATTTACCATCCTTTGTTTTGAAAATAACCGAATAAATATTTCCTGCCCACTGTCCGCTCTCAATAATTTTGAATAAGAGAAATCCAGGATCAACCACTGTGCCAAGGGTATTTTGAAAAGCCTGTCCTCCGGGCTTGGTACAATCGCAGCTGACAATACCCCTGAAGAAGTCGGCAACCGTTCCTCCGGAAAGATAAAACTGCATCACCCCTTCTGAGCCGTTACCTAACTTATCATTAATTGTAGCTGTCCTTTGCTTAATTATCTTGGCAACACTTTTATAGAATTTGGATTTTTCCTGCAGCCAATTATGCTTCAAAATTAACTCTAAAACTTTTTCCCAATACTCTGCTACCAGCCTTAGTTTATTAAAATCTTCTGAAGCATTGTTAATTCTTGTCCTTAAATCTGCGGTTTCCGAAAAAGCAAATATCTCCATAATCTTAATCAGGAATACTGTTCTTTCGTCATCGCTAAACTTCCAGTTTTGCACTTTACCTAAAAGCTGCTGCGACATTTTTAAGACTGTATCCGGGGTAACGAATTCTTCTAAGAATCTATCTTTAATCAAGTCTCTTTTAGGCTCAATAAAGCTTTCGTAAAGATTCGGCCATTCCATACGCAAATACCGGATCAACTGCTGCAATGCCTCTACATCGCTTGCAATAGGCATAACCTGAAAAATATCTTCTTTGCTCCAGTTTAATACTCTGTCATCATACGCCACCCTGAATTTTTCTCCCGGCCTGCGGAAGCCCGGAGCTAAGCCTCTTGTCTCCTCCTGAAACTGCCGATAATAAGGCGGCTGCTGCGCTTCCCAAAACGAATACATTCCATCCCTGCCCATTTTGGGAACAATAAGGCGGATAGGCTGAAGATTAGTGTCATAATAAGATGATTCGCCATAACCTCCGTAATCATCATAAGATGTCGTTTCCTCCTGCCAGTGATAATTTAATAAACCGCCAAAACCGCCTTCGCCGACAATGCCCAGCAGCTGGTCAAAACTGACAACATCTTTTAATCCGATCAAATTAGGGGGCGCGCCCAATCTGACAATTTTCTGCTCAACTATATAACGGGAAGCTTTTTCAACCCTGGCATTAATATCAACCCCCGGCTCAGTTAATATATCCAAGAGATCAAGTGTAATAAGGATTATCTGATGATAAGTTTTATAGTACTGGTTTAGAGCTGCGGGTAAATGGTTAAAGTCGCGTGATTTGCCTTTTTCTTTGTAATAGCTAAAGACGGTTTCGATGTCGCGGCAGAATATATCCAGCACTTCAGTGTTTAATTCGGATAAAGTCCCCACCCAAAAAACAAATTCTCTTGGGTTAGCGGAAATTTGAGCTGACTTATCTAACGCACCCTTAAGCAGGTTGATGGAAGCAGGCCTTGCAAAATTAGCAGCTTTATCCAAATTATCCCAAGCGCCTGACAACCGCTTTTCTTCTTCAGGATTAGCAGCGAATCTTGCGGATAATTCCCGCCTTTCTCTTACATAATCTTTTAATTCCCGGTAACCTGTTAAAACCTGCGTTATTCCGGCATGCCAGACCGCCGGCTCAAAATTAACGCACATTGCCAGCCACCAGATAAAGTCATTCTTTCTGTAAGACGGGTTAGAAAGCGTATCAATATCTTTTAGAATCTCTAAAATGAGATCTTTGAAGAGGCCTGCGCAACCGGGCCTTTTTCCTTCAAGTTTTGCCTTAAGGCCGTCAATTGTTTTAGCTAATTCTTCTTTTTCCTGCCGGCTGGCACAAAGTTTATCAAGGGCCATTTCTTTAGCCTGTTTAAAGCCAGCCAGATCATTAAAACTGCTGACTACTGCATGGGCTCCTGCGTGCCATACGCTGGGATTTAACCCGACTAATTCCCCGAGCCAATAAACAAATTCTTCGCTGGAGCGACAGGTCTTGGTTAATTCCGGAAGCACGTCTTTGAGCAAGTCCGAGGCATGAGGAAAACCTTTTTGCACTAGCTGATTTCTTAAATCATCGACATCTGAAAGGAATCTCTGCCGGTTTGAATCATTATGCGTGAATTTTGCTGCTGCATTTTCTCTTGCCTTTTTATAGTCAATATGGTTGTTAAGGGCCTGTAAAACTGTCTGTGTACTGCGCCAAATATTTTTATCAAAGGTTTTTAATACAGCTATGTAATCAAGATATTCCGTTAAACTTCGCGAGACCTCGGCTACTCTTAAGATAATATCTTTTAATATTGAGAAATTACCGGCGAAAGATTGTTCCCTTAATAGTTTCTTTAAAGAATCAGCAGCCTGGTAGAGTGTCTTGATTTCATTATCATCCTTGCAGAATTTCTTAGCGGCTTCTTCTTTTGTTCTTTCATATACAACCAGGTTCTGTAATGCCGGCAGACAGGCGTCTCCTGTTTGCCTCCTTGAATATCCAAAACCTGAAGAAAAAAGATTCTTGTCAAATTGTGTTAATTCATTCACCCAGAATATAAATTCATTGATATCGCGAGAAACTTTACTCACTTCATCTAAGGCTGTCTTTAAAATTCCGGCGGGACTAAAAAATCCGTCTTCATTGAGTTTTGATTTCAACTTTTCTATTACTTTGTTAATCCTCTCTTCTTCCTGCGGATTGTGAGCAAATTTTTTCAAGACAGCTTCCTGAACTTGTTTAAACTCTCTTAAATCGGTAAAATCATCCAAAACGCGCTTTGAACCTTGATTCCAGACATTTACCGGCAAATCTACAAGCAGATTAAGCCAGTAAATAAACTCTTGTCTTGTACGGGAATGCTCGGCTACCTGCGGCAGGATGTCTTTTAACAATCTAATGGAATTCTCTATTCCCTTTTGCGCAAGCCTTTCCTTCTGGCTGTCAATCTCTGTTGTCAGGCTGGACTGCTCTGCCTGGGAATTCGTAAACTTAACAACAGCCGCGCGTATTGCTTTTTTATATTCTCCGATATCCGAATAAACCTGTATCTTGCTTGACTTCCAGTTGTCGAATTTAAAAAGCCGCGGTATTTTTTCATCATGTCCGGCTTCAACCCAGGAACGGAATATCTCCTCTAAATAATCCTTGGGAAGCCGGGCAAATAAAGGTGCTGCCCGTTTTAAATCCTCATCTGAAAGTTCATCTGAAGGCTTTATATTAATCTTTTGCATTATTTTGTAATCATGGGGAAATTTTATATATCTGTAAACCTGCCTTATGAATGTGGTAATCTTATCGCTAATCCATATAATTGGCATAGTTAAACCTACGCCTGCAAGCGGAGCACCAATAATTTCTCCTGTCCAAACAGCAATTCCTAACCAAGAAGGATCAGCTGAAGTTCCTAAATTCCAATGATGGCCGTAAGGGACATAATGTAAGAATAAGCCTCCCAAAACCCAGCCTATAACTGCGCCTAAGAACATAAGTGGCCCTAAAACATCCTTATCATTAAGCTGGTTTAGCCAAGACTTTTCCCTGTCAATTATAAGTGAAGCTTTCTTTGTCCTAATATAATCAAGGTCTTTTGGCTGCTGCGGTTTTGGAGTACCAGCTGCCTGGCGCAAGATCTGATTTAATTCTTCGGTAACTGATAGATCAGGTCTTATTTCCTGGGCGCGCTGCAAAGCCCTTGCCGCTTCTAAGAGCTGGCCCTTTCTATGCAGGACCCTTCCCAAATTAGTTAAAACCACTGCATTGTCGGGCTTTAATTCTAACGAACGTTTATAATTCTCAATGGCCTTTGCATCATTGCCTGTTTGTGCATACAACACGCCAAGGCTGTTGTATGCCAGGTTGTTCTTGCTTCCTAATCTTGAAGCACTCTCATAGGCTTCAATGGCCGCGTTAATTCGTTTCTCTTCAAATCTACAGTCTCCCAGCAAAGCATAATACTCGGGCTTTTCTCTTAATTCTATCGCGCGATTAATTAAATCCGCTGCCTTGGCAAAATCTTTTTTCTTATACGCAGAATTCGCCCTGTCATACAGCGCCTCATGTATTACTTCTTCGCCAATCTTTCCAAAGAGAGTTCCGATAATTACAGAAATCGGCCAGATAATTACGAAAGAAGCAAGCCTCGCCCAATCAGCTTCCGGGAAATTAACAAAAACCTGCTCTATCTGCGGCTTCAGACTTGCGTAATAAATATAATAACCCGGAATAAGCGTTGCGATACCGGCACCTATACCGAATACCTTAGCAAGGGTAGTAGTAAAATATTTACCTATAATCTTTTTTGTGATGTATAAAGGAATACCGAACATCGCCGCAAATACCGCAACAACTCCCATAGTAAGCGGACTGGATGAATAAAGTGTCGTGCCTTCATCCAAGCCTAAATCCTTTTTTACTTTTTTAATTCTATCTTCGTATTCGGTTTTTTCCTGCTGGAGTTTTAAAAGTAAGGCTTTTTCTCTTTCTAATTTTGCAGACAGGCCTGCGGCTGCCGGGTTTAAAGCGTCAATAATAATTGCATCGTTCTGCCTGCGCGCCTCTTCAAGACTCTCGTTTAATTCGCGAAGATCAGCCTCGATCTTTCTTGCTAATTCTTCCTGCTCGTTCAATTTAGCCGTTAGCTGGTTGCAAGCCTCTTCCAATGACCGGAGTTCTGACTTTTCTGCTGTTATCTTTTTAATATCCGGTTCAGGCAAGGCTTCGGGTGCCGGAGCTAACTCCTGCGTGATTAGCTCCTGGGTGCGTGCTTCATCAAAAACAGCACCTTCTGAAACACCATTAGATAAATACAAAATTAAGCGCTTTGCCAGTTCAGGATTTAGATATAACGACTTGTATAATGCCTCTCTGGAATATTCCCTGACCATTTCAGGAAAAGGCGGTATTCGCATCATCCTCATCTCAACCGCATAAAGGAAATCCCTGATTAAAGGATCAGATTCAAGCCCGGGATTATTACCAAGCAGCCATTTTAGATATCTGGGCAGACGCGGATATCTCTGGTCCATTTCTTCACTCACATAGAGGGTTTGTTCCTGGGCGCTTGGAGTATAGGAATGTATCATGAGTTGGGCTTGATTATCAATGACCTGCTGGAATTCTCTTTGTAGTTCTGCCAAATACCCGCTGGTGGCGAGATTATGAATCTGGGTGTTAGATAACCTGTCAAAACCTGATAAGGCTTCTTGTGTTGTCCGGTCTCTGGCGTTATCAACTGCCTTTTCAAAATCATGAAGGGCTGTTTCATCAGCCCAATCCATCATCCGCTGCATATTTTCCAGAATACTGACAATTTTTTCCCTGTCAGAAGGCAGCCGTTCAAATTCCGTAATCGGCATGGGAAGCGGCAGTTCAAAAGGCCCTGCCGGCCAGAAACTCCTGGAGAGGGTCTCGCTGGAAGCCTGAGAGATAAATTCGCCTAACCGGCGGATTTCTTCGCTGATTTCGCCGGCTGCAGCCGGCAGATTATTCTGTGCTGGCCGGCTGATTACATGCGGAACTGGCGGCATAATATTTTGCATAGGCCGGTTAGCTGCATATACTTCTGGCGGCATAATTTCCAAAGGCACTGCCTCTGGCTGCCTCTGCATTGGCGCCGGGCCTTTATTGAATATCTTTTTTGCGATACGATAAACCATATAACCAATTCCGGCGCAGATCCCCGAAATAATCACAACCGGCTGAGTAACCAAATCCTGCAATCCTGAGATGGCTTTGTGGCAGACATGGCCAAAATCTGCCCAGGCTGTAGCTGCCCAACCAAAACTTAAGACAAAAGAAATAACCCTGAAGAAATCCTTTTCTGTCTTTACAGGGCTGCTTCCGCGGCTGGCAGGAGATTCTTTAACAACCATGTTTTCCTGATGGGGAATTTCATTTAAAGCAAGGTTAACTGCGGTTTTATCGGCATCGGATAAAGCAAGTCGGTTTAACTGGACATTCAAATCTTCATAAGAATAATACCTTGATGCCCGGGCAACCCAGTAGTTAATCAGCAGCTTCCGAGCCTGGGGATCGGAAATACTGTTTATAATCTGCAAAGTATCCGGATCAGTTAAAACATCCTGCAAAGGAATTCTCTTATCTTTGAGCAAAGAAAAATAGGTTGATTCTTTTTCCTGTGCTGTTTTAAGATTTGGAGCGATAACTAAATATGAGATATCTTTTTCTTTCAGGATTGAAGTGATGCCCTGGGTATGGAAACCGCCGGCAACAAGAATAACAGAATTAGCGCTATATTCTCTGTCTGAACGGCTAAGAGAATTCTCGACTATTGCCTTATCCCTGTCATGGGCAAGGCTGTAGAATTTCTCTAAAGATAAAATTTGATCATCCGCAGGCAGATTCTTAACATAAGAATTATTCAGATACCTCCCGAAAAGCCCGGCAAGAATTTTTCGTGTAAAATCATTCCTGCTTTTCTTAAAATATTCATATTCTTTGGGCGAAAGGTTTATCTCCGCAAGGCCTTTAAGGATGCGCGTCATCAGGCAGAGTTTATCTATATCTTTCTGTCCGGAAGAAGCAATTAACTTCTCTTTGAGCCTTTCTGCCAGCTCGTCTATTTCCGGAAAGACCCGGGAATTATCCAAGCCGCTGGATAAACTTATGTACTTAATATAGGTAAATAAATTATTATAGGAGCCGGCTGCGATGCCGGATTTTTTGGCTAAACCTTCTAGATAGGTATAATAATCAGCAGGACTAAGCTTGCTGGATTTAAAATCAAGGCTGGCCTTTATTAATTCCTCGAGTTCATTTCTCTCTAACGTCCTGGCAAGCGTTTCAATCAATGCCTGGCGTTCGGCTTCGGCTTTATCAAAGTTAATCTTTCTTTCCAGCTCTCCGGAAGTAATCAAACGATAAAGACTGGGAAACCCGGCAAGGTCCAGATTATTTACAATTGAGGCAATATTAAGGTAAGAGAGGTAATCCTCTAAAGCGAGCCTTCCTTCTCTAAAATCACTTGTTTTTTTATCCAGTTCTCTTAAGTCCCTGGAATAGAATTTATCTTTCAAGGCTTCAACTGCGTTGTCCAAAAGACCCAAGGATCGATTAAGAGCGCTAACGATCTCCTGATTATCTTTAAAGACAGCAAGGTGCGTTGAATAGAGATCTTTGTCTTCTGCGCCGTAAACTGCCGGAGGCGAATTATCAGTAATCAAAAGATAATCTGTACCGGAAATAAAAGACTTAGAGAGAAAATATCTCGCAATCTTATTTCTTACTTTTTTATCTTTGGGAAATTCCCGGAAGAATTTAGCGTCAAAATCGCCAAAGCCGCCTTCCACTGAAACCAGATTCGCGCTGTATTTATCTTTAAGATAACTGATGAGCTTTGCCTCATTTTCCTGCGCCTCAACATTAGCATGGGCATCCTGAATATGGATAATCAGCTTATGCGGATTAGATTTTGAAATATAGGATTCCTTAATTACTCCGAGTTCCTGGGGAATTTCGATTGAAGTGAAATCTTTCGGCTTGGCCGCTGCACACCAGTTTTTGGGACTAAATACTTCGGTTGCACCTGCCCAAGATAAATCATAGGAAAGAAAGGTTATTATTAAAACAACACAGATAGTCCTGATGAATGCCCTTAACTTATTATTCTTCTGCCAGTCCAACATCCGTTTTCTCCTTTTTAAACTTTTTTAATAAGTGGTCAAAATAAAAAGCCAGACTGATAAACCTGACCGTTTGGTTATCAGTCCGGCTAATCCCCTTTCACAGGGAATCCGTGGCTGCCGAAAATCTAACCCTAAATAAAAAGCTTACTTACCTCCATAAGTAAGCCAAGGGCAAATTAGATTGTGATTTACAACTTTACATACGGGAAATAAAACACAAAGGCCGCAATGCTCGGGCGCATTTTCTCTGCATAAGTACGGCCGGTAATTTTGTTTTACCTTGATAATTAAGGCATCCAGATCCTGACCGGTTAAATTAGTTTTATTAGTTATTGTTTTTAATTCATGCATAGTGCGATAAAATTTGGAAGCTCATTAATACTGTATTTACAATATCCGGCTCAGCTCGCTGCATACGGCAAGCTCCCGGGATTATCCTGAACCTTCCTCCGCAGGAGCAGATGATGTATTTCGGTGATGCTGTATACCCAGTTTTACCGCAATCTTTACACCGGACCTTAGCCATTGCCTCACCCTCCCTGCGCCTTAATGCAGGTTTTTAAAAAAAACGTGCGGCACATTATCCCCTAAATCGCCTAAATCAAGAAAGGTGCTTTTTTCCTCTTTTTTAAAACACAACATTAAACCGGCGATTAACGGAAAGTGCATCTTGCTTGTTAACACCATAAACCAGTCTTTTAAATGTTCCATCTTTTTTTCCTCCAGTTGAAGTATAGCATATCTTTCTACCAATGTCAAGTGTATTTTAAAAACTTTGGTAGGACGGGGCTTATCTTTGCTTTCTATTTCATAATTAATTGATATACAAGAAGTTATGATAAGTAAAAATGTATAAAAATAGCTATTTTATAGCCAATTTTTAGATTAATAAAAAATAATTGGTAGAAAATACTCCTTGACAAACCCGATTATTTAAGTTACAATTTTATTGGAGGCAAGAGATGAAACTTCACGACAAAATCAGGCAAATACGCAAAGAAAAAGGGCTATCTTTGACTGATTTGGAGCAGAGGTTAATAGAGATTTACGGTAATAAGGCCCTGCGTTATAATTCCCTTTATCGCATTGAGAAAGGTCTGCGCGATGCAAGGGTCTCTTCTCTTTCGCAGATTTGTATTGGCTTGGGTGTTTCCTTAAAAGAACTCAAAGAAGATACGGAAGAAGAGAAGAAACTTTCTCTGGCTAATTTCATTAAGAAGTACGATCAGGGTGTTGCGCAGTATGTTTATTCTAAAAACGCCTACGCGCAGATTTTAACCAAGGAACAACAGTCTTTCCTGGGTGTCAGGCTTATACTTGAACCCGGAGGAAAAACAAAACTCGAACAGGATCCGATTGAGCTAGCAAGATATGAAAAGTGGGTTTACGGATTAAAAGGAAAAATTACCTGCGTGGTAGGGCAAGAGAGATTTGAACTGAAGAAAGACGACGTACTTTGTTTTGAAAGCAATATCCCGCATTTGTTTGAAAATAATACCTTGCGAAAAGCTTCCTGCATCATTATTCAAAATCCAAAACATATTTAGGTTCACTTGGCTTCGTATTTACCTAACTGGCTTAATATCTCTTTGATTTTAAGCTGGATTGCTTTTGAAGTTTGAGGTTTAGGGATAAAATCAACTGCTCCGGCCTTAAGCGCGGCAGAAGCAACTTCATCACTGTCATAACCGGAAATAGCCAGGAATTTTGTTTGAGGAGTAAATTTTATTGCTTCATTTATCACGTCGATACCACTTAAACCGGGCATCTTAATATCTAAAAGCACAAGGTCAAAACTCTCCTTCTTAAGCAGGATTAAGGCATCTTCGCCGCTGGAAGCCTTCTTGACTTCACAAAGAAAATGCCTCGAAACGATATTAGCTAATCTATCCAGAACATCTAATTCATCATCCACCACTAATATTTTGGGTTTAAGCATTTTATTGCCCTTTCTCTTCTAATAACTCTTTAATTTTTTCCCCGACAATTTCTTCTAGGCGGTCAGTAATAAAAGGTTTAGTAATAAAGCTGTCCGCGCCTAATTTTTTTGCTTCATCCTTGGTCTTTTCATCGTCCAGAACAGTAACCATAATCACTTTCGTTGCACTATCTATTTTCTTTATTTCTTTTAATACTTCCAAACCGGACATGCCTGACATTTTAATATCTAAGAATACAACCTTGGGCTTTTCCTTCTTTACAAGAGAAAGCGCATCCTGGCCGTTTGTGGCAGTAAACACAGTGAAACTGCGCAATTTAAAAAAATCCCTTAAATACTCACATAGTCCTTTTTCATCATCTACCAATAAAAGCTTAATCATTGTTTTATCCTCTTGGCTAAATATTCCAGCACCTCATCAACGATTTTCATTTTTTCTGCGTCCGCATCCATAATCTCAATATCAAACGCCTCTTCTAACTCCATAATAATTTCGACAGCCTCCAGAGAATCTATGCCTAATTCTTCTACGAGTTTTGCCTCAGGGATAATCTTCTCTTCACCAACCTTAAGATGTTTTGCCAATATTGGCCTGATTCTGGATAACAACTGTTGTTTTAACCGTGAAGGGATTTTTTCTTCTTTTCCCCAGAACATCTCAGCTTTTCACCCGGGTTGCTTCGTTTAATTTCTGTAAAAACTTCTTAATCTCTACGCAGTGTTTAACAATCTTTTCGCCGTCTTCAATGGGGATAGGCTCTTTTTCTTGGCCGGTAACGTGGCTACCGGCAATCAAGGAAATGGTATAAACATCATTTCCTAAATGGTGGTCGAGTAGTTCCCAAATAACTGAAGGGATGATTAATTTCTCTTTTTCTATTTTTTCGTATATTCTCTGCTCATCAGACATAGGATTGGCCATTTACCGGCCCTCTCTTTCTGCCTGTTTTGCTATGCGAGTGACTACTTTAAGCAGCTGTGTTACAGTTAAGGGCTTGGTAAGATAGGAAACCGCTCCCAGCTTTTTTGCTTCCTGCATTTTTTCCTCAGCCTTATCCCAAGTAACCATGATATTACGGCAATTGGGGACAGATTTTCTTATTTGCTCAAGAACCTCAAGGCCAGTGATTCCCTTTTTAAGATAGATGTCTAAAAGGGTTATATCAGGCTTAATTTTCCTTGCTGCATTTAAGGCCTGAGTGCCGGAAAGGGCGCTATACACCAAAAACCCTTCCTTTTTAAAAAGCAGTTTTACAAAATGGCAAATATCCTTTTCATCATCAACGACTAATAATTTCATCTTTCTCTTTAACATTTAACCTGCCTCCTTACTAAATAAATGGTATTTTATGCAAACTTCTTTTACTGCATTGCTTAGGCGCTCGATAGTCTCTCTAATCGGATATGTCATATCGTGTAAATCCATGGGCATTTCAATAAATTTAGTGCCTCTCTTGATTAATATTTCTGCTTCCTCCCATTTTACCGCCGGATCGCCAAAAAGGATAATTTCTTTCGGTGGATGCGGCATTTTTATTAGAATATCTCCGAATTCTCCGAGCACTCCTACTAATGCCACATCCAAAAGAATAATATCGGGCTGGAATTTCTTTATATAATCTAACTGCTCTAGTCCACTTTCAGCTACTACGTATATCCCTTCACAGATTTGTTGCTGCGTGAAATAATCCTTCAGGAGACTAGAAATCAAATCTCGCGGGCTTACTATTAAAAGCTTGGCACAGGGCAACATCCCTTCTGAAACGCTAAATTCTACCTCTTCCGCTAGCTGCGGAATAATATCTCTCTGCTGTTTACTTATTTTAACACCCGCTGACAGCAAATTTTCTACTTCCTGCATTAATTCATCAATTAAGAGGGGCTTAACAAAAAATGCATCGCAGCCGATATTATCAACCTTGGTTTTATACTCAAAGTCATAGGCAGTCATAATGATAACTTTAACCTCAGGATAATCCCTGCGCAGTAATTTTAAAATTTCAATTCCGTCAATCTTAGGAAGCTTTATGTCTAAAAGCACTAAATCGAGCTTTTCGCTTTTAATAATATCTAAGCATGCCTGACCATCCTGCGCTTTAAATATTCTGTAACCCTTGCTGTGGAAAAATTCTTCCAACGCATCAGTCACAAATTTTTCGTCATCAACAATTAAAATCTTTTTAAGATTTTCCATATTCTACTTCTTGGCCTTGCCTGTATCAGGGTCTATAGCACCATAAATAATATCTTTCAATTGGTTTAAGACCTTGCTTGCTTCTACTGCGTGCTGCTCCAGTTCTGACAACCTGCCAACTACTTTTTTTATTTCCTCTGGCATAGTGCCGCCCTCATGCTTTCGCTTTAATTCAGCCTTGGTTAGACCTGCGGCAACGCTGATTTTGTTGTGGCAATTGCCGACCTTGTGAAATAAATCCCTGATTTTTGACATGATGAACCTTTCTGTTAGAGCTTAGCCAATAAAGCTTCGATTTCAGTTAAGACTATGGGCTTGAAGATTACTTCATCCGCACCTAATCTTTTAAAACGCTCCTTAACCACCTCGTCATAATAGGCAGTTAGCATCACAAATTTTATTTCGGGATGATTCTTCTTTGTCATTTCTAAGATTCTATCCCCTTCCATATCAGGAAGTTTGTAATCACAAAGCACAATATCCGGCTTTTTAGTTTCAATTACCTCAAACGCCCCCTCTCCATCAACTGCCTGAAAGGGCTCATGGCCAAACATTACCAATGCTTTAGAGAAATCTTTCACGAATTCAAGCTCATCATCTACAATCAAAACTTTTTTCATAATTACACCCCCTTGAAAAAATTGGGAAGAAACAGTTGATTCTAATTTCTCATTTTCATCATAAGATGCTGGAAACCTAACTTTGACTACGGCACCTTGTCCTTTAATATTTGCATATTCAAACTTTCCGTTCATTTTCTCCGTAGATGATCTTATATTTTGATACCTTTCTCTGGCATCCCGGGGCATATCATCCCAGTGCCAGCCAGCTCCGCTATCCTGAACAGACACAACCACCCATTCTTTTCCATCTGCATCTTTTTCGTGACACATAGAGATTTTGATTTCCTCTTCATCCCTATCTTTATCTTTAAACAAATTACGAATTTCTTCAAACATATAAAAATTAACCAGCTTTGGGAAAAGCTATAATAAAAGTCGTCCCGATACCGGCAAGGCTGCGAAAAGTAATTTCGCCTTTATTGCGCCGGACAAGCTGCCTGACAATAGATAAACCCAGGCCTGTACCGCCCTTAGAGCCTTTGGTGGTAAAAAACGGCTCAAATACCTTGTGTATTTTATCCTCAGGGATTCCTTTACCTGTATCTTCCACTTCAATATGCACTTTGCCATCTCTGGTTGGCATCACTCTGATAATAATCTTCCCCTGGCCCTCAATTGCCTGTCCGGCATTCCTTATTATATTGAACAAAATCTGCTGAATATCATACTTATCCGCCAAAATTCTCTGCGGCTCTGCGCTAAATTCCTTTTTAACCGCGATTCTTTCCAGATCCAGTTCATGACCGACAATAAAAAGAGTTTCATCTACTTCCTGAGGGATGTTTACCAAATCCGGTTTAAACTCTTTGCTTGGTTTGGCAAAATTTGACAACTTTCTCGTGATTATTGAAATCCTCTCTGTCTGCTTCAGACATTCATCCAATGCTTTCTCTGCCTCATCTAAGATTCCTTCGCTAGGCTTATCTTTAAACAACCCCTTTTGCCGAGCCAACTTAAATACCTGAATCTTATTTGACATAATATTTAGCGGATTCCCAATCTCATGATTTATTCCTGCAGCCATGGTGCCGATGGCCGCGCGCCTTTCGGATTGGGCGGCCTCAGTAAGGAGTTGGGCGTTACCTATAGCTATTGCCTCGGTACGGGCGAGATCCAGAAGCACATCAAGGTCGTCCTTAGTGTATTCTTCGTCTGACTTCTTTTTCCCCAACGAAATAAAACCAATCAAATCATTGTGCAACATAAAAGGTAGGGCGATTACTGCTTTCAATTTAGTCATTTCTACAGCTATCTCCGGATTTACTCCGGTTATACCATCTATCTGCTTAATTACCGAAGGACCATGGGTCTTCTTAAAGAAAGCTAACAGCTTTGATTCAGAAGTAAAAACCATATCCTTATCTTCCAGCCCAGATGAATTGTAAAGCTGGAATTTATCATCTACCTTGTTCAAAATGAATACCCCTGCGGTGTATGGATGTAAAGTTTGGTCCAAGAGTTTTAGCGTAGAATTAACTATCTCATCAAGATTTAAGACGGTTACTACCTCATCGATAAACGCCCTTAGGATCTGCTTGTATTCGTATTTTTTCTGAAAGAGGAATTTGTCGGTGATATTAACAAGCCAGTTTTCAAGAGGACGAAGAGTTACGGTGATGATCAATGCACTAATCATCAAAGAGAAAATTTTACCACCTGCTACAAATTGAGAGATTATAAGCGTAATTCCAATATAAATACCAAAGATAAAAGCAAACATCCCGGCGAAGACGAGGGATTTCTTGATGATGACTTCGATGTCCATTAACTGGTGCCGGACTATAGCGTAGGACATAATAACTCCAAATAGTATCAAAAGATACGGATCGACTGGGGGAGATGAAATATTTAACAAAAGCAGGAAATAAAAAGAACCTGCTGAGATCATGATCAAAAATGCAAACAACAAGTATTTCGCCTGCAATCTTTTGATTCCTGAAGAATGTAAGAAATATTTAAACAATACGACAAACATCATCGTCACTAATAAGTTAAACCAAAGCACATAGACATACCACAAAAATCCGGGCACAGCAATAAATCTATACCAATATTTATGAACAACATCGTTAATAAAAAACGGCCTTAAAGAAGAGCTAAAATTAAAAATTAACCAAATAATTGCGGTTAAATAAGAAAAATATAACAACTTTGATTTATTGCTTTTTCCCGTAATAATATAACAAAAATGAAGATACAAAGGAGCAGCGAGTATGCAACCCGTGTAAAGAATCTTATCCCAAAAAAGCGCATCTTGTGCAGTCCCAACACTACTTTCCATAAAACATCCAAAAACCCACATAGTAAGAACAATGTAGTATATTCCAAAAAATCTGTTTACCTTCTCTTTGGGATTCTTAAAATATACAAACAAGCCTATAAATAAATTAAATACACATGCTAACAACAATGAAATAGAATAAATATTCATCGGCATTTCTCCATAAATGCGTTTTGTTTACTTTTGCTAAGTATTATGTTAACCAAATTATAGGCTGATTTTGCCACCATTGGAATTCCACCTTGCCCAGGATGCGTTATCCAATGACCAACGAAAAATAAATTCTTGATATCACTTTCTCGAGGAATAATTGTAGGATCAATTTGTGATACCAAGGAAGCCCATCCATGCATAGCGCCGTTTTTATTAAGAGTATATTTATATAGAGTCTGTGGGGTAGCGATAAGCTTAACTTCAATATTATTCTTTATTAGTGGGACAACCTTCTCCGCAATACCAATTAGCTCATTCGCAACTTTTTCTTCATTTTCTTTCCAATACTCTGCGTTTTTAAAATTAGCGTTGCACATCAAATAGATAGACGATTTATTAACCGGGGCTAATTTATTATCGTGGAATGAAGGGAAGGCTATCATAATACAATTGCTATTGTAATTTGTTTTATTCTTAAAGAGCATTTCAAGTCCAGCATTTTCATCTTCATTTCTCAAATACCACAACGCACCGCAATCAAAATTTCTATCATATATATCTTTTTTTAAACCCAAAGAGACCATAAAAACAGAGGCAGAAGTAACCATGTTTCCTAAACGCTTTTTGTATTTAACTTGAGTCTCTTGGTTATCAATTAAATTTAAATATGTCTGTGTAGCATCACAATTAGAAATAACATATTTTGATTCAAAAATATTGTTATTTGCTATTACGACTCCACGTACACACTTATTTTCTGAGAATATCTTGTTGACTGTAGTATTTAATAATACCGTCCCACCGAAAGATTTGAATTTTTCTTGAAAAACATTAACAAAACCTTGCATGCCCCCTTCCGGGTAATACCCTCCATCTGACAAGTAATGATTCAGGAAGATAAGGCCATTTACCGCTGATAATCTATTTATTGGCAAACCCACATTGACAAACAAAACAGATAACAATGTTGTGATAAACTTGTCCTTAACATGCCTTTTTAGTAATTTATCGAAGGTTATTTTCTTAAGTTCGGGGTATCTCAAAACAAAATCCTTATTTAAAATAAGCCCAAAGATGTTTTGGATTCCATCTTTACAACGCGGGAATCTTTCTGTCCATTCATTTATCGTAATTTTAATATCATTTCTAATATTAAAATTACCAAAACTAGTAATAATTACATCGGAAGGATCAATTCTTTTTATTTTTAATAAAGAATTTATCCCCAAATCTTGGATGATCTTATTTAAGATACCATTAGGTCCGCACCCTTCTAAAGCATGAACACCTGTATCAAAAATAAAACCATTCCTCTTAAATGATCCACAATATCCCCCAACTTTATTATTTCTCTCTACAATTAATACCTTCATCCCTGCTTTTGCCAAATAACAACCACAAACAAGGCCTCCGATGCCGGCGCCGATGATTATAACGTCATACTTATCCTTAATTTTACTGAGATCGCTCATCGTATTTTTTAATTACCAAACATGAATTATTACTGCCAAAAGCATAGGCATTATTTAAAGCAATATTTATCTTTTGTTTTCTACCTGTATTAGGTACGTGATCCAGATTACATTCAGGATCCGGTGTTTCATAGTTAATTGTAGGTGGAATTATATCATCTTTTACCGTTAAACAACAGGCTAATGCTTCGATCGCAGAAGCAGCGCCCATAGTGTGCCCTAACATTGATTTTAAGGAAGTAAGTGGAATTTCTTTGGCTCTTTCTCCAAAAACATTTCTTACTGCCGCACATTCTTCTTTATCATTCTGTGGAGTGCCTGTGCCGTGCGCGCTGATATAATCCACTTCGTTTTTATCAATGCCTGATTCTTTTATTGCTTCTCCCATAGCAAAACGCATACCTTCTTCAATGGTAATCATCATACTATAATCATCACAGCTTAAACCATACCCAAGAATCTCAGCGTAAATAGAGGCTTTCCGTTTGAGAGCATTCTCTAAAGTTTCTAATACAAGAACGGCGGCACCCTCACCCACCATCATTCCTTTTCTGTTCTTGTCGAATGGCTGGCATTTTTCAGGGGCAACCGCAGCTAACCGGCTAAAACCAGTGAATGCAATTCTTGAAAGCGCGTCTGAGCCTCCGGCAAGCATCAAATCTGCTTTGCCTGCCTGAAGTAGATCATAAGCATATCCAATGGCATAATTACCCGCAGCACAGGCAGTAGTAAAAATAAAATTAGGGCCAGTCAATTTAAACTCCATTGCAACATTTGAAGTAAGCGCATAAGGCGGATATTCATATATTGGTTCAATTCTTACTTTTTCACTGCCGGAGGTTGCCCAAACTGTGTCTATTTCCTCAATCCATTGCGTTTCACCCATTGTAGTACCCATATTCACGCCAGCATTATGTCTAGATAAATAACTACGGCTTAATTTTGCATCTTCCAAGGCTAACTTTGCGGCGGCAACCGCTAATTGAGACGCGCGACCCACATATTTAAGTTTTCTTTTATCAATAAATTCCTCAGTACTAAAATCTTTGATTTGACCGCCTTTATGCACGAGATAACCAGAAGTATCAAAAGTAGTAATCTCGGAAATCCCAGATTTACCGGCAATGGCATTCTTCCAAAAAGCATCTTTACCAATGCCAATTGAAGAAATTATGCCTAAGCCCGTGACTACAATGCGTCTTTTCTTAAAATCCGACATTATTTTCTGATGTATTTTTCTGCTAGCTCAATTGCTTGTCTTAAGGAAGCCACCTTCTTTATTTCTTCATCGGGAATTGTAATCTTAAATTTCTTTTCAATAGAAGCAAGGATTTCGATAGACATAATGGAATCCATCCCCAAATCCTCTACAAACCTTGCATCATCGGTAATTTCTTCCGACGGACGGTTGAGAATCTTTGACAATATTGTCTGAATTTCCTGTTTAATATTAATACCTCCCGTGTCTGCCATAGTAATTGCCTCCTTTTAAGAAATTAGATTTTTAATTCTTTGAATGTCTTCCTGTGTATAAATATATCTCCCGCAATGGAATGGCGCCAAAGAAAAACCGTGCCTTTCGGCTAACTCAGAGATAAATTTAATCTTATCCTCAGTGATATTGCCCCTACCTATAGAAAAATTTACAAATTTCTGTTCTAAAGCCAAAATCATTGTTTCAGCCAGACATCCATAAATTATACCATTCGGAAATATGCCTTTCCATTTATTACTTTCGATTAAACCGGAATTTAAAAAACTAGCCTTACCACCGTCAAAAACAAATACGTCATTGCGCATCTTAATCACTTCTTTAGCAATATCTGGAGGTAAAGATACATCACAAACTACTGCGCCCGGCCTTAGGTTCTGCGGCGAAATAATGGTAGTCGCGGCACTGGTGGCGCTAATAATAAAATCGGCTTGAGATGCTACCTTATCGGCATATTTTTCAATTATGATATTTGTCCTAGAGGATTTCTTCAAGACTGAAATAAAATCAACGGCTTCTTCTATTTTTCTTGCACAAAGAATAAGCGTTTTGGCTTTTCTAGAGAGAATTTTCGCACAAATACCGCCGATATCACCGGTAGCTCCAATTACTGCCACAACAGAACTCTCTAAAGGCCTCTCCAAAATCTGCGCGGCTTTTTCAATACCCTGTAAAGCTAAAGCTGCGGTATAAGTATTTCCGGATGTAACTGCAACATCCACTTCTTTTGCCACTATTTCGCCTTCGTTGCCTACAATAGAAGTAAAACCGCCTAAGCCGACAATGCCAGCACCCAATTTCTTTGCCAGTCTTACCGAAGAGATTATTTTTTTTAAAACAACTTTTTCTCCTAATGTTACCATCTGCTTTGGCACATAAGGACACATTACAGCAATACCGTCTATTTTCAAGCCTGTTTTTGAAACAACATTTCTTATATCCATGAATTTATGGGGCGGAAGATATTTAATAATATTTTCTCTAAAAATCCTAGGTTGTCTCTTCAAAAACCAGTTAAAACTGCGCAAAAAAGGATAAAATCTGTAAATATCCTCAAGATTGTCCGCGCTCATATAGTGGCCTAAAAAAGCAAAGTTGATCATATTCTTTATTTTTTGCGTCTGCCGATAATTAAACTTTTATTCCAGCCATTCTGACCAAAGGTATTTACCATAGCCGTATTTATATTAAATTTCCGCGCCTTATTTGGAACATAATCCAAATCTAATCCCAAATCTTTCTTTTTATAATTAATAGTTGGGGGGATAAAGCCATTATTTATACCGCCTATGGCGGCTATGACTGCAAGGCCTCCGCCCGTACTGAATGTCTCGCCAAGCATAGACTTAACAGCAACAATAGGTATTTTATCAGCATAAGAACCAAAAACATCTTTTACGGCTTGAGTTTCAAATTTATCTGCGTCTTGTGTAGAATTAGCATTAGCAAAAACACAACCAATATCCTGCGGACTAAGGCCCGCATCCTTAAGTGCTAAGTGCATTGCCTGCTTCATTCCTTTACCTTCAGGGTTATATTTAGTCAGACGGTAGGGATCAAAATAAGATCCAATACCGAGGATTTCCGTGTAAATCTTAGTTTTACGGAATGAAGCATCGTCCAAGCTTTCCAACATCAGGGTTGTAGCACCCTCTGAGAAAACAATACCATTTCTGCGCTTATCAAAAGGGCAAGATACTGGCTCAGAGTTATTTTTTAGTCCGGCAAGATAGTTTAATTTATAGAAACCGAGGAATGTTTGAATGCAAAATTCTTCAACTGCACCACAAATAATGGTTTTGGCTCTGCCGCGATATAAAAAATCTCTTGCATAGTCTATGGCATCAAGCCCAGCGCACATACCAGATGAAATAGTAGTATTGAATCCTTTGATATGAAATCGAATGGAGAGCTGGCTTGCCGGAGAGTTAAATACAGTGTTGGGAAAAACCGAAGGGTTGACATAACGCGGACCGTCAGTAACTGAAGCCTTATCAAACTCGGAGATACTATTTAAGCTACCGAAGGTGGTACCAACAGATACTCCTATTTGCCGGTTGTTCTCTTTATTAATTTCCAGTTTTGCGTCATCGATGGCTAATTTAGTGCTTGAGGCAAGCAGTAAAGTAGCCCTATCTAAAGTACGCAGATTGCTATCACCTAAAATCTCTTTAGGATTAAAATTACTAATCTCTCCGCCGGTTCTAACCTTAAGCCCTGAAACATCAAAAAGCGTAATTGGTTTTATTCCTGACTTTCCCTCAAAAAGGCTTTGCCAGTATTTGTCCTTACCAATACCTATCGGAGAAATTACGCCTATTCCAGTAATAACAATTCTTTTGTTGAGCATATTTTCTAAGCTGTCTTATTTCTTATAATATAATTTCTCTCTTTCCTTTGCCCATTTAGCTATTGAGTCTTTGTTAAACCGCCACTGGCCGCTAAATTTAAAAGCCGGGATCTTGTTTTCCCGGCATAAACGTCTGATAGTATAAGGATGCAGTTTTAAGGCCTTTGCAAGCTCTTCAACTGTATATACTTCAATAGATTCTTTCATTCTTTTATAGGTTTACACCTTTTGTAACATATTATAACAGTCTAAATCTAATTATAAACCTAATTTCTTATTCGTCAAACAATTCCTCTACAATAAAACTATTAAAACTACAACCTAATACCTCTAAGAATATTTTTCTGTCGGATTAGTAGCAATCTTCGTAGTCCGCTTAATTACATATTTTTCAGTCTTTTTCTTTAATGTTCGCTTGGCAGTATTAAAACGCCATTTTCAAACCATAATTCAATTCTTTTCAGCGGAAAATCTGTCCACTCAATCTTCTCTCGATAGAGCTCATGGTAATTACCGTCTTCGCACACTAGTGTTGCCGATCTATCTTCATTAACCTTAAGCTTCCAAACGCCAAATTCCTGTAAATTATTTTTCGCTCTGGTCATAAACAATACTTTATCAATTAGCCAAAATGCACCACCTTCTTGCGCGACATATTGAATGCCATCAGTGTAAAGATACCCGCTTAAATGTTTATACCAATGCTCTGTTCCGCTAAATTGCCTTAATTCATTTTCTGTTAACATTTGAAACCTCCTTTGTAATACAGGATAGGTAACAATTCCTGCAATCATTATTGTTTTCACTGATGCATTTCTCACACACCGGCCCTTTGTCTATAGATGCTATCGAGCGCAGAAGCAACTTCTCAACCACCACAGTCATCGGCTTATCCTGGCTGTATTTCAGCCTATACAGCGTCTTAACCATTGTTTCGCTTAACACTGGACTATACATACGTCTTTCACCTCCTTTTCTTGAATTTCCACCCACAAGACTCCGTCAATTACTACCCAATCCAAAATTCGCTCCCAGGTTATTTCTTTTTTTAAGTTGTCTTTTTGTATCCACATTTTCATTCCTCCTTATTTTCGTTAGGAAACATCATTGTAGTAATACCACCTTCATCTATTACCCAAACCTCTACCCCTGCAAACCAAAAAACCTGCAGGCTAAGCTGATTTGAATCCTGCTCTTTTCTTGCATCAACCCGCTGCCAGACTTTCTCAATCTGGCCCATGGTTAATTTTTCAGTTACTTCATTAGTTGTAACCTTCTTAAACTCCTGCATTAGAAATCACCTTCTTCATCAAGCAAATCCCGATGTTTCTCAACAAAGGTTTCCAGAGTTTCAGAACCGTTTGGCTTAAAGCCCTTGTTGATGAGATTGTAGACGTCTTTCATAAGATGTCTTTCTTCCCAGACAGCGGAAAAACCGAAGGAATTCTGCGACAGATCCTCTGAATAGGTCCTGTATTGAGAATTACGGCTGCCCAGATGCCTTTCCATGCAGGCATCCGTGCGCAGCATCCCATCCTCAAATTTTTCGTTTTTCTTTAATATTTCTTTTTTTACTTGGCTCATGTAAGCCTCCTTTCTTTTGATGCCGAAAATATAAGCCCAATGATTTGAAGTGATTTTTGAGGTAACCCACAAAAATCACGTCTTTTGTCAAGAAAACAGATACGCCCGAAAGGAAGCGAACGCCCAAGTGAGCGAGTTTCCTGGAGTCCTTTGGAAAAATTGAGACTCCCCGAAGGGGCAGGATATCCTTGATACCTTGTCCTTTGAGGCAAACCGCAAAGACAAGGTAGAGGTGAATTTTTCCAAAGGATTTTCTTGCACAAAAGTCAATCTTGGGCTATTTTTAAGGCGAGAAAAAGAAAGAGGATTACGTGACGGCAAGGAAAAACAGAAAAGAAAATTTGAGGATGAAGAGAAAAGCGCGTAGCTATGGAAAGGCCGAATATTTTGGCCATCCACTGCCTGAATTTTAATGCGTAAATTTTAGCTCTGTAAGGGCTGGTTTAGGACCGGCTTCTTCTCAAATCCTTTTGCCCTGTATTCAATTTTGTGGTAATGAATTAGGCCTTGCGTATCAACATAGCCCAGCGTTATATCAGCCATTTTCATTTCGCTGTCTAAGGTTTCCGCGTCGAAGCTTCTTAACTGATTTCGTAATTCGTCAACCCAATTATCAACTTTCATATTTTTCTCTCCCTTTTAATTAATTTTTTAAAACTTATTTCTTTACCCCCAAGCACTTAAAGTTATTTGCGGGCGGTATGCCTTCGGGTGGTTTCGTCAACAACCCTCTCGAAGGCTACCGCACGCTCGTTCCAATCAAAACCACCCAAAACCCCCTAACCCAAAAACCCCTAAGGCAGGGCGGGGCGAGCGTATTTATAAACCTCTACGCCTGGCTCTCAACTGGAGTTTGTAAATGACCTCGCTCTTCTGGGTAATTTTTAAGGTATTTTGCGATTCTTTCGCAGGAAGCACAAATATCAGAGCCATTACAGAGCTCGCAAAAAGGAAGCACACCCCGGATGTCCAGACCGGCGGTTGTCTTGCACGATTTGCATTTAAAGGTATCACAGGTCTGGCAAGCTAGATAAGGCATACCTAAGTGTTCGCAGTTCTCGCAGTCGCCGGTTTGACAACTGTCGCAAGGATGCTCGCTTTCTTCAAATTCTGAGGTCGCCTCTGGAATTAACTCCCTTGTTCTTTCGCTTATCTTTGAAAGATCTATCTCAGGTAATTCAACCAGTTTTAAGCTTATTTTGACGTAGCCAAAGCCGTTACAGGGTAGCTTTACTCTTTTTGTAGCAATACTTCCCTTGGAATTAGCTATAACTATGCTGTAAGTGTAGAGATTGCGCGCGTGGGCATCGTCCTGCGATGAATGAAACGCTCCCATATCGTGGTGCGAATGGATTATGCCATCACCCCCTAATTCTTCCTTGAATTCACAGTCTACTGAGCCTACCTCCTGCTTTGGGATTTTAAAGCTCGTTATGGTATTATCCTTAACCCAAAATATAGCGCCCCATTCCTTATCCTGTATGCGCTGACTGATATACTGCCACTGACTCCAGATATTCCAAGGTATCTTTAGAGTTTCTTTGTGGTCATGGTCAGTACAAAAACCACATTCCCCGTAATTTTTTATCCTTACATCTAAAATATTGCTTTTTTTGGTTTTAGTATCTTCTAACGTAAACATTCTATTTTCCTCCTTTTGCTTTTGCCCATTTTCTAATGGCTTCTAATAACTTTGGGTCAGTAATCTCTCCTGCCTCAATCTCCCCGATTATCCGGTCGTACTCCTCATTCTTTGCTTTTTCTTTTATGTCCTCTATATCGTCATCGCTGTAATGTTCTTCACAGTCAGGACAGTATCCGTAATCAGAGCCGTCAGGGTCAATCCTTGAGCAATCATCACAGTAACCGTAGTTATCAGGTATATGGTCTTCGATGTTATCAATAATGTTATCCTCGCCTTCGATTCTCGCATCGTCTAAAATTTTGCGACAGATATGAGAAGAATGCTGTATATGAACCTTCCCGATATCATCCATAAGGCAAAGTTCCTTGTAAGTGCGTGATGAAACTCCGGCTGCCGCGGCAAATACCGCAGGAATCACCCAGGAAGGAGTAATTGTATAGCCCCGATCCTCATCTGTATCTTTTAAGGAAAGCGGGAAGGTCTTTGAAACATTCAGGATTGTGCCGTCATAGCCAATTCTTTGGTAGGCAAGTTCGTTCTTTTTGCAGAAAGCGCAGATAATCTGCTGGCTTTTTAAGTTGTCCGTGCAGCAAAATATATCTCCACGTAATATCTGGCAGTCTATGGGCTTTTCGATACGCATATCCTGAATCTCAATCCTTATTTCTTTTCTTATGCCGGATATGAGTTCTTTTAGGGCTTCTGCTTTCTTCTTTCCTACAGAGCTTTCCTGTAAAAGCAGCCTGTTCAGATTGGATACCTCAACTATATCGGTATCAACCAAGATCAATTCTTTAATTCCTGACATGGAAAGAAGAAGAGCAGTCCAGAAACCCGTTCCGCCACAGCCTACTACCGAGGCGACTTCGGGTATTTCTAGACCTTCTATTAATCTCTGTCGTTCATAAATAGCTTCTTGTGGCATAGTTTTATCCTCCTTCAAATGATCCGCTCAATCAGACCTTGCTTATCCAATTCCGAAAATTTGCATGATACATCTTTATCTTTATTTGACAGGATGTTCTTTAAATTTGAGAATCTCTCGGGTAAGATTACGGTTCCTAAGGATTCAAGGTTGATTACCCTGAATGACTTGGCTATCTTTAAGCAGGCTTCTTTGAGCAAGCCTAAAGATTCAGGGTTAAGGTATTGAATCTCTCCGGTGCAGATGGTATGCCCCTTATCGCTCATACCCAAATAGTGGAAGCCTATCTCCGGCTCTGAAACAAACGCAATAAAGCAGCCACCTTGGTCATAGATGCCGTAAATTTTAAAAGGGTAATATTTGACAGGTATCTTTAAAGAATAGGTCTTATGGCTATAGTAGACCTTATCTATGAGCAATAGACCAGAATAGCCCTCAATAAGCATATCATCTTCCTTGATTACGCATCTGTAACCTCCGGTAAAAGGAACCGTAAAGATACCTTCTTTTAAGCTTTCCGTAAACTCCCGCCAAGAGGCGTCAATCTTTTCAATTAATGTTGATTTTTTCTTTGCTTTTGTGATTAATTCCGTATCTATCATCTTCTCAAGCTCCTTATTAAACTTTAGGAGAGGGAGAAAAGAATCTCTCCCTCTCCTTTGGCTTTTTTATTTAACCTGCCTTGACGTATCTTTCAACTTCGATATCATGACCGTCAAAAGTAGCCGGCAAGTCATCGGTAGAGGTAACTTCTTCTCCGTCAACCAAAATGGTAAAAGAATCAATGCCTTTTTCCTTAAGGAGCCTTGTTAAGGTATCCTTTACGGAATCAGAAGTTTTAACCTCTACCTCTTCCCCTGCAAGCTTAATTTTTGTCTTTTCGTTCTCTAGTTCGTTTAAGTTCATTTTATCTTTCCTTTCCCCCGTATAGCCGATAGGACAGCTTTTAAAGTTTTTAAATTCTTTAAGCCTCGTAGGCTGCAAGAACCACTTCTTGCAATTCGGTTTTTGCCTCAGGCGTTAAGAATTGAACGGTATCGTAATACTTACCGTCGCCAGCTAAATGGGATGGCATAGCTGCGAACAGCCCGCCGTCTTTTTTAGCCATAACCCTGATACCTTTGATTAAAACCGCGTCAGCGACTTTAATGTCAACAAAGGCCTTCAGGGAGCTCTCGTCTTTTTCGACTTTATAAACTCTGGCTACTTCAATCATAGTATTCACCTCCTTTCGATTTGTTTTTTGTTTTGTTTTTACTTGGCTCATGTAAGCCTCCTTTCTTTTGACGCCGAAAATTAAAACCCAAGAAATTGAAGTATTTTTTGAGGCACACCACAGAAAATACGGTCTTTTGTCAAAAAAACAGACATGCCCGAAGGGAAGCGAGAGCCAAACGAGCGACCTTCTTGGGAGTCCTTTGGAAAAATTGAGACTCCCCTATAGGGGCAGAATACTTCTGATGACAAAAAAGCCTTTCCGAGGCAAACCACGAAAAGGCTTTTTAGGCAGAGATGAATTTTTCCGAAGGATTTTCTTGAGCAAAAGTCAGGCTTGGGTTATTGTAGGCGGATAAAAAGAAAGGGGATTACTGAAGACAAGAAAAAATAAAAAATGAGAAAAGGAAGCTGTCTGATCGAAGAAAAGGTTAGTGTATCGAAAAAACTGCAAAACAGATAGTAAAAATTTTATAGAAGAGAAAATACGTTCCTGTAATGGTTTGTAGTCCAATTCAGAAACGATAACTGAAGAATTTATAAGGCCTGCCATAGGATAGGTTCTCTAATAAACAGAGAAAAATTTCAGCCGCTAAAGTGAATCGTGTGGCCACCACGACAAAATCTAAATGACAATTTTTTCAATCTTTGATATAATTTTACCTGTGCATTCTAAAATATGTAATTTTATGCAATTCCAATAGAATCAGCTAGTTTCTATGCCATAAAGTTATATATAAAAAAGGAGACAATATTGACTGATGGAGAACTCTTTGAATCATATAATTTGGCCAATGTAAAATTAACTAAGTATGAATGGGTTATATCTCCTTTTTGGTTTTTTCAGTTTGTAAAGCCAAAATTTATTGATTTTATCAAACGCCTTCCTGGAACGCCCACCCTAAGAGATAAAGAACATTACGGGAAGATGATTGCCGATGAGATATTTGTTAATACACTTCTTTATAAATTTCGGGCCATATTGATAGAAGAAGGATACTGTAATCTTCAGCCAATAGATAAATTCTCGCACTTGGTTGAAATCGGTCTTCTAGAGTTGTATGACTTAAACTTGATTACTTGTGAGGGAGTATTGACTCCCTTGCCAGAAGGCATCATCCTCCAGTTAATAGGAGAAAGGGAATTCGTTCGAATAGACAATAGTAATATTCAAAGAATGATGTCTCTACGCGCAGGACGCCCTGAATTACAACCGCTTCTCACTTACATCGTAGAAAATCTACTTACTTTACTTTCTAATACTTTATATAAACAGGTACGAAGAAGATCCGATTTGCCATTATTAAATTTTAACCGACATATTTGGGCACATCTTTCATCGATTGATCCTACTTATCATCGAGATAATTGCTTAAGAATGGTGCATATATTAGACTCATTGCTTGCAATCAATGCTATAATTAAAGATGATTTTATAAGAATCAAACATATAATCTTTGAAACATTTTTTAACGGAAAGAACAAATTGGTAGGAAATCGAGAAAAATATTACGAGGAAACCGTGAGAAATGGACTATCCAATCTCAACTTACGTAGGGTTGAACTATTAAAAAAACACCCTTATTTCAAAGAAGGGTTTTACTTTCGTAAATCTGCATAGTTAATCCTCTTTCCTAAAAACTGAATATATTTTAATAGTTTGAGATCATGATCTAAAATCTTCATTTTTTATATTACTCCTTTTCTTCCGTAGCAGACAGGTACATCTCTTTTTTATCCTGCGTTTCAGTAGTATCGTTGAAATACGAGCTTGTTCCATCATCATTTATAATGGTATTGAGCTTTTCTTTTTCTGATTCCGATAAGATACCGGCTACGGCTTCGTTGTAATCTTTATAAATCTCTCTTTCCTCTTTGAATCTTTCCAGTTTCTCTTTCAGGTAATTATAATCCCGCTCAAGCACGCCTCTTTGCACATCATCTAAGCCAGGCGCGCGCATTGCCTCTAATAAATCATCCATAGCCTGCCTGTATTGGGAGACAGTCTTAAAATAAGCTATGTCAGAGGAAATTTTGGAAATCGCTATATATTGTTTTGCCTTAGGCATCAAAGCTATATCTCTAATCTGTTCCTCTGTCACCGGATTATTGTGTAAGGACAGGCCTTTTAATGAATCGCTGGATACAGTTTTTGAATTCAGGTATTCATTGAAAAGAGAGAGAAACTTATCGGAAGTTTCAGACCTAAACTCATCGTTTACCTTATAGATGGATTTTTCTCCTTTGTTGTTCTCAATCTGTGATGAGGTGATGGTGGTCTCGCCTACCACTGATTTGACAAAATCTTTTCTCTCGCCCGGGATATTTATCTTCTTAAAGATATCTGAAAGTACATCGATTTTTCCTCCCTGTGCCAAGGGAACGCCTTCAGCATTCTTCAGGAAGGCGAATGGATCTTTCCCCTCTTTGCAGGCTTTAAGCGCTGAGTCAATATCAAGGCCGGTTGCTACTTTTTCTTTAACGCACTCGCTCTCACTCTTTTTCCTTAGCTTATCCATGTATTCCCCGGCTGCCTTCTCGATGTCTTCGCATTGGGCATACCTTAGACCTAGGCGCATATTAGTCATAGCATTAAAGTGTTTGATGATGTCTGCCAATGTCGGCGAAACATACTCTAATAATAACATCGGTGCAGCTGCCATTGCTTCGCTGGATATACCTTTCATATAATCCGCCAGGATCTGTTCTGAGAGAACGCTGTTAAAGCTTGAGGCAAGGTCAAAACCGCTGCATCCTTTTGAACCACTTAAGATAGAGTAACCTACTCCCGGCTCATCAACCGGAACAGTCGGCCGGTAGTCAAGACCTCCCCGGTAATAGAAGCCGGACCTATCTTCGGAAATAGCGCTGTCTATGGTATAAGGGCTAGTGGTATCGTCTTTAGAGAAAATATCAGCATAGCTTATACCTCTTAATAGCGAAATTAAAGCTAAAGAAATAATGATTTTCTTCATTTAAGCAGCTTAAGTATCCTCTCTTTATCTACAAACCCCGAAAGAAAATACCTTTTATTCTTTTTGTTAAATATTGCAATAGCCGGATATGATTCAACCTTAAAAAGGCTGCTCATGCCAGAATCTTGCTTGGCAGAAAACTTAAAGTTTTCTAGCTCCCTGTCAGAGAAGCCTTTGGCAAAGGCTTCGATTCTGATTTCTGGATGATTAAGATAGACGTCTTCTATCACCTGGGATTCTTTCTCACACACAGGGCAACCTTTTAGCATAAAATAGAACAGATAACTCACATCAACTTTTGTATTGCTACTAGAATCCCTAAATCCTGCTGGAGAATCGGGTTCAAGCAGGCTTTTCGTTTCCTTAATCACTTCAAGCTCCTTTGCTTCTTTTCTTAGCAATTCCTGCGCAAGGATGAATTTTTTAATCCTCTTTAAGTTCCACTGTAAGTATGCCCTTGCGTTATCCGGATCGGGCTTATCCAGGAAATTCCTCACCTCTTTAGGCGGTACATAGACATTTACTTTGCCGGAAGGAGCAATTATTGGTTCAGCCCATTCTTCTGTAATAACTTCGGAAGAATTATTAGTTTGTGCTGTTACTGGTTCTATTTGTGTTTCTATTTCTCGGAAAAAATCAATCCGTTTATACTGAAAGATACTTTCTGCGGATGCATTAGCAAGGTGCGATAAAAAAAGGATAAACATAAGAATAAATGCTCTCATTTATTAAGTCTCGATATAAAATCATTAAAATCAGACAACCCGGTTATTTTCTGCTGGCTGCCTTTATAGGAAATCAAATAAACCGGCGTCTTAATGATACCGAACTCTTTTGACAAGGTGCCACTCAGGTCAATACTGAATTCAATACCGGTGCCAAAAAACTTCTGTTTCGCAAGTAACTTTTCTTTTAAATTATTCTTGCTGCCAGTAATAACGCCTTTAACCAACCAGTCAGGATTGTCATTTTTGAATTTGACTAATACGTTAACCGCCTGGTCAAAATAGCTGTCGCTAAGATCAATAAATAAGGTGATCTCTTTACCACTGGTATTTTTATTGAGGTTATTGGAAATCTTCTTTTCTATTACTACAACTTTTTCTTTTAAATCCGGATTTAGGTTAAGTGTTTGGCTTTGACATTCACTGCAACCGCTTTGCTGTATAGAGACATCTTTCTCATCAAAAAATCCTGCTATTACATAAGCCGGATTTAATAATAAAGAAACGCTTAAAATTACGCTTAATAAATACAGCATATTCTTCTTCTCCAATATACCCAAAGGTATTTCCCGGATGAAGACAATTTGCCGGATTCCCAGGTTGCCGGATGCTGGCCTATTTTGATGCATCCGCTTGGATTTGGATAAATTAACTCCAGCTTATCGCTATCAAAGGAAGGAATAAAACCTGTGGTCTCCAAGACGATATGAAAAGTAGAGCCTAAAAGTGAGGCAATGCTTACTGCTCTAGTTGCTGCTATTGCGCTCCCCACTACTTCGCTCTGGTGCGTAACAAAACCTCGTCTTGGATAAGCTGCTCCCCAAAAACCCATGCACAGATCATCCAGGAATGCTCCTGTTGCAGCGCAGGTTAAACCACTTGCCGCTGAAGCAATACTTTTCGGATGCAAGGCCTCAATAGCGCCTATACGCCATTCCGCAGAATCCAATTCCGAAAGATACTTGATAAATAAACCTGTAGGAAGTTTATCCGGACACTGCATATCAATGAAAGACATAATCTCATCCCTAAATGGAAACTCATACACGTGTGCTTCATTAAACTGCAAATTTGTTCCAGTCAGCTTGCTAGAACTAGATCCGCTTGATATTACTACAGGCAATCCTGTAAGCCCGGACATAAGATTTTTAGTTCCCTGTGAAGCAAAATCAGCGATAACCGGTTTTAACGAATTAATTACAGTGTCGCCCGGGCGCTTGACGGTTTCAATAAGCAAGGCGGGTTCCCAATACATAATCACAATACCGGGAATACCAATGGGATTTACGCATACGCCGATTACCTTTAAATCTATGCAGTTTAAGTTTACCATCCCCAAGATATCGGTTGTCTCAAGAGCAAAAACTTTTCCTAAAGAAAAGATCAAAAACAAAATAACAATAAAAGCCTTCCTAAATCTTGAAACCATTTGTCTTTAAGAGATTTTCATGATAAAGCATAGGGCATAATAAGGCGGCAGTATGTTATGCGGCTGTCCGCCTCCTACGCTTCCGGTCTGATGGTTATCGTCAGGGCCGCCTTTTGCGCCGTATTCAGAGCTACCTGAAAAATACCATCCCGGCCACCAGCGATAAGAATGCGTATGTGCAGGCATCTCGGCAATAGTTAATGTATGTTTTGCTTCCCCTCCAATCTTGGTTAATGAACCGGAAACATTCGTCATTGAGACACCGCCTGAATCCTGCCTTGCCCCTACCACAAACTTATCCCGAAGATCAGGCGTGCCGTTAGTTCCGTCGCAAAGCTGCCAACCAGTAGGTATGGAAGCAACAGCACCTGACCAGATAACAATTGAACCTATGGGAAGCGAATCATTTTGAGCGCTGCCAGGCGCAGGCACAACACTGCCGACGATAGTTCCCAATACAGAACTAGTGGGCAGGTCCCTTGCTACAAGATTTGTCCACTCCTGAGGCACAGTGGTTGAGACCGTAAAAGCGCTGATAGTTGAGGAAATAGTATAAGCATTCTGCCAGGGATTATTAGCAGACCAAGAAGGATTAAGGTATCCTGCATTTTGCAAAGCTTGGATACTCGCAGGCCAAGCATTATTAGCTGCGTAATACGAAAGCGCTGCCTGCTGTATTACCGACATCTCCAGCGCAGTCTTTTCCCCTGCCTTAACCTGTATTCTCTTGATAAAAACAGGGGTAATGGATGAGGTAAGGATAACCAAAACCCCAAGCGCTATACAAAGCTCAATTAAAGAAAAACCCTTTTTATTGTTTATGGATGTACTTCTTCTCATATTTTAACTTCCAGTTTATTGATTCTGGTGATTTAGTGATGCTAACCAGATCATTATTACCCTGATTTACAACCACAACCTCGCTGCCGTAGCTTTTATTGGTAACTAGGTTTTTTGGCAAAAGCGTAGATATTGAAAAACTTGAAGCATTAGAGGTAATTGTATAGGCATTGCCAAAGGGATTAAGGTCGCTAGACTGCTGCACCAGATAGCTGGGGCGCAGGTCGGCTAAATTCACCGGCCACGCCCCATGCTCGCTGTAATATCTGGTACTTGCTGCAGCTATTGCATCCAGCTCCTCAATTACCCTTTGTGCTGAAGCAGCCTGCCGTATCTTTGCCGCAGAGTAAAAAGATACGGCAATGAATACGTTAACTAACATCAGCACAAGGCTCAGCTCAGCCAAACTAAAACCACGCTTTGCTAAAACGTTATTGTCCATGTTTCGGATGCATAGCTAGTTGCTGCTGCACTGTTAGCAAACAAAGCCGAAAGCCTTGTTGCCGCAGAACTGCTTACACCGGTAAGCGAGATATCGACCTTATTAGTGTCGGTATTCGGGGCTATGACATAATTCCCGCCCCAAGGGTTTGAGCCTGTTGCAGAAAAACTGGCAGGCAAGTACCCTAATGTCTGTAAGCCAGGAATCGTTATCCCGGTGTAGGTCATGTTACCGGCTGCGATGTAGCTTTCCGCAGCTGTCCTTAATGCCTTGACTGATTCGGAAGCCGAATGCACCTTGGCATTTTCCCGTACGCCGCTAGTTAATCCCACCGCCATGATTAAAAGCGCGATAATGCTTATGACCAGCACCAGTTCGATCAGCGTAAAACCTCCCCTATTCCTCATCTTTTCCTCACCTCCTCTAAAACTTAACATTGCCGCCTGCAATGTTTGAAAGATTGCTGTAAACCGGCATGATGAATGCCGAAACAACAAACAATAAAACTGCTGCGCAGAAAACTAAAAGTGCCGGTTGGATAAAACCTAAAATTACGCGTATGCTCCTTGAGACTTTATCAAAGTAATACTTGGAAAGGCTTTGCAGATACTCATCAAGCGAGCCCATCTCCTCGCCTTTTCTGACAGTTGTATAAACAAGCTTTGGGAAAAATGGGTCTTTTTGCAGGGCCTGCCAGAAGCTAAGCCCGCTTACAATAAGATCATTAAGCTTCTGTATTTTCTTAGCTAAAAATTGATAAGAAGTAGTCTCTTCGATTAAGGAAAGCGCGTCAGCGATATTGATGCCGTTTCTTTGGAGAACCGCGAGCTTAGAAAAAAGGTTAGAAATAGCTGCGTCTTTAGCCACAGAACCTACCAGGGGAAGCTTGTAATAGAATGATGCAATTCTTTCAACCGAGCTTTTCTTAAACCTTGAATAGATACACGCTAATACAACCGGAAACAATAAACAGACAAACCAGAAGTCTTTCAGGAAATGGCTCAAAGATAAAAGCAGTCGGGTTGAAAAATAAGCATTGCCCCTTATGGGCAAGAGCGCCTCTAAATGAGGTAACACCTTAAAGGAAACATAGAACATTATCCCGACCAGCATGCAGAATACAATTATTGGATAAATTACCGCGCTCTTTAAACTACTCAGGAATTCCGCCTCCCGGGAATAATACTTGGCTAAATCCTCGAATACCTGCTCAAGAGAGCCGGATTTCTCGCCGACTTTAAGCATATTTAAAACCAGCCATGGAAAGACTTTTGTTTCTTTAAAGGCATTAGTCAAAGAAAAACCGTTAACAAGATCATACTCAATGCCGGATAAAGCCTTAGTCAGGACGGGCTCAACAGACGACTCCCGTAAGGCGCTAACCGCCTCATTCATGGCAATGCCGGTTTTTAGCATGTTCACCAAATCCTCAAAAAATACTGCCAGCGTTTGCGCCTTAATTGTTTTTTTCTCCAAGGCAAACCTTATTGACTTAAAAAAATCCGCTTCCAAAGACAAAATGTAATAGTTCTTCTGCCTTAAGCTGTTCTTTATTTCTGAATAGGAACCCTGCTCAATACCGTTTATTTCGTTTCCTGTTTCTGATAAGACGCTGAATTTATAATACATTTATCCTGCTACCCTCATTGCCTCTTCAAGAGAAGTAACGCCTTCGCGTACAAGTCTTACCGCATCCTGCTGGAGGTTGGTGAAGCCTTCTTCTTTATTTTTGTGCCTGACTAGATCCAGTTTTCCCAAGTTGACTAAATCCCGGACATCATCGCTAAACTCTAAAACCTCGGCAATGACAGTACGACCGAGGAAACCCGCCTGGCAGTGAAGACATCCTTTACTCTTATATACGCGGATTTCGCTTTCATCCTCCTTAAGATACTTCATAAAGAATTCCGGCAGTTCCTCTTTTTTAACAATGGCTCTTTTTTTGCAGAATGGACAGAGCTTTCTGATCAGCCTTTGCGAGATAACGCAAAGAATGCTGTTTGCGATATGTCTAAGCTCTATTCCCAAATCATGCAGCCGGTAAACTGAGTCCGCTGCCGTGTTCGTGTGCAACGTGGATAATACTCTGTGTCCGGTAATGGAAGCACGTATCGCCTCTTGGGCTGTATCGTGATCTCTTATTTCGCCGATCAAGATTATATTCGGGTCATGCCGTAAAAATGCCCTCGTGGCATGAGCAAAAGTAATGCCCTGTTTTTCATTAATCTGTACCTGGTTTATAAGCGGCATTTTAATCTCAACAGGATCCTCGATGGTAATTACTTTTGTAGAAAGGGATTTAAGTTGGCTGAGGATAGCATAAAGTGTCGTAGTCTTACCGCTTCCGGTGGGCCCGGTGATAATGATAATGCCGTGGGGCTTCTTGGTTATGCGGCTTATGGTGTCAAAGTGCGTTTTATGGAATCCTAAGTTTTCCAAAGTAATTAAGGTTTTATTTACGCCTAGAAGCCGCAAGACTAATGCCGGACCGAATATTGAAGGAATACAGGATACCCTTATATCCACAGGCTGATTTGAATAGACATGCTGGAATCTGGCATCATGAAACCTGTAAAAATCGCTCACGGTAATCTCTGCCCTGCTGAAAACCACATTAATGAGGTTGTTGTGCACTTCCAAGGGAATGCAGAACTTAAAATAGAGAATTCCGTCAATCCTAAAACGTATAGTGCTTATTTTTTCTTCCGGCTCAATATGGATATCAGTAGCGTTATGAATTATTGCATCATCTAAAAGCTCATCCAGCAACTCTTTAAGCTCATCGCCGACAACGCCTGTTTCTTTAAGCATGTTGATTCTTTTGTCAATCTCTTCTCTTTTTTTCTTATTTTTAAACATCTCCAGGTGATGCCGGATTGCGTTTTCGCTTCCGATGTAAAACTCTTTGTTCTGCAGGCCTGCGCTTGCAAGAAGATCGGTTGCCTCGATATCAAAAGGATAGGCAAAAACAAAACACAGCCCTTTTTCAGTCTCCACAGGTAGGAAAACCCTATCTGCAAGAAACTCCAGGCCTATTTTTTCTACCATCGGAAGATTAACCACGTATTTTTTGTTAAAATACCTCCAGCCGACCTGCTTAGCTAAAGCCCTGGCCACGGCCTCTTCGCTTGCAAAGTTATAATACTTAAGGATTCTTCCTAATCTTTGAGCAGGGCTGATATTCCTCTGGATCATCAGGGCAAATTCAAGCTGCTCTTTAGTGATCACCTTAGAATTTAAAAGTATGTGTCCTATCTCTTCTACAGGCATTTTAGTTTATGAAATTAAGCTTAAAAATACTTCCATCTGGCTGCTTGAAGGTAACACCCGACGCTGCAATTTCTTGAGCAGTTAATTTTGAGGCGACAGAATCCCCCTCTTTAAAACTGTAAGGAACACCTTTTAAGCTGACCTGGCCTTGCTTTAAATCACCAGCTATCAATAGAAGCTGTATTTTTATATCAGAGGTATCAACCAGGGAATCTTTTTCCGCTTGAGCAGACGAACCCGGCAAGGAAGAAACTTCGGCCTTTCCCTGCGGAAGGGCCTTGTCAATTTCATAAATCTCCTTTTCCGCCTGCCTTTTCTTTAACATGAGATCACTTTTCTCAAGGTCAAGCCTGATTACCTCAAGTTCCTTTTGTTTATTCTCTAAGAGCCCTCTATAGGCTTTTATTTCTTTAAGGTCTTGTTCAGAATCATCACGCGGCTTTACTTCCTCTATAGCCGCTTCGGCCTTATTGACATTCACGTCTTTGGCAAGAGGTTTATTTTCTTGTGTTAAAGCCTTTTGTTTGTTATCAACGACATCCACCGCCAAAAGATTATCCTGGCAATAAGCGTATTTAAACCCTGCCATAGCCATGAAAAATAAAAATAGAAACAAAATTCTTCTCATTTTACTCACCCTCCTTTTTAAGGTCCGTAAAGACGCATGGTTAAATTAAGGATGTTTTTCTCTAAGCTTGCCTCGAGCACTTCAATAGGCCTGTCCTTTAGCATTTTATAGAGCGTATCAAATAAATACGTATCAAACTGATTCTTTAAATCAACCCGACATAAGACATCAACATACTTTATCCCCTTATATTGGGATTCTTTAAAAAATGTCTGTATATTTACAAGCTCTTTTGCTTCAATAATCTTAACTTCGGAAGCAGCGCGGTAATAAAAAGATAATTCTTTTATATCGTTAAAAACTTCCAGATAAAACTTTTCCAAGGGAAGCGAAGCTTGGCTTTTATACTTAAGCAAAGCGTCTTTCTCCTGTTTAACTGCGCTGATTCTTTCTGAGGTGTTCTTTGCCTGCCTGGAAAGAAAGCGGGTATCCAAAGCAGAGTTCCATAACAATGCTGATAAGACCAAAATTATTATTACAAAAACAAAGGTTATTATTCTCATGGGTTTCTAAAGTTTAGAGAGTGAACCAGCGGATCCTGAATAATCCGGCTGGCTCACTCTGGATTTTAACCGTTATTGTTTATTCTCTTGCTGAGCGCCTGCACCGCCTGGAACTTTGTTCTGCTCTGAAAGAAAATTGATTTTCTCTGTGTCCAGGAATAAACATAAATCATCCTGGCCCTTTTTTGCCCAAGACGCCCTTACCGGCAAATTACAGACCTTTCCTGTAAAATACTCGTTATGCTGCTTACTTACCTTGCGCGTAACTTTTCCAATAATAAATGACATCTGCTTCACCCCCTTCTTTTTTAGAAAATATCCAGAGTGACCTTTAGCCCCGGATTATCCTTTACTAAAATGTTTTCTACTCTTGCCTGCTTAAAAACGCGGGAGAGGTTCATCTTAGTAAAAGGCTTGTCCTTTGTACCTAAAGACACTACTGCCTCAAACCTGTAACGGCCATTAGATAAACTCTTTATAGTTATTGACTCTACTCTGTATTCGGGAGACAGCGGCTGAAGAAACAGGCTAAAGTAATAAGGGAAATTTATCTTCTTCTCGTGCCTTAAGATATCTTTATATTTTTCCAGGTAGGCGTTCTTTAAGGTCTCATTAGAAGAGGCCTCCTCAAACTGCAAATTTTTTAAATGTACGGAAGCGGTTTTGTTTACGCTAAAGCTTGCTAAAAGTAAAATCAGAAAAACTGCCAAAACACTCAACATTACCCCGAGTTTTAAAACGCGCCTCTTTGCTTCTTTTAGCTCTCTTAAGCGGATAAACTGCTCAGGCAGCATATAGTGCATGGAAAACTTACCCTGCCTTAAGCCGGTTAATGCCGGATAAGCATCCTGGACAAAAACAATATTTTCTTTTGTTTCTACGCCGTTTGAAACAATCTCATCAATTATCTCTTTACTGTTAGTAACAATCAGGAAGTTAATCTCTGCATCGGTTTTATTCTGGGACCTGTAGCTTTCCTGGCTCCTCATCAACTCTCTTGTAACCTGCGGAAGCACTTTTGACAGGCGCCGGGGAGTGGTAAATACATCCTTGTTAAAAATCGTAAGCAAAACCTGATCGCCTAAATGGTCCAGAAAGACTACTCTTTTCTTATCACCAGCTATGTTATTGTTTTTCAGAAATTCTCTTAAGGCTATCCCGTAGGGAACCACAAGCCGGACATTTTCGAATCCAAGGCATTTATAGACCTCGTTAATCTTGGGTTTCTCGACAGCGATAACCTGAAATAAATTTTCCGCTATTCTCTCTGATTGCGTCAGGTATTCGCCTGTAAAGCTTGAGGCTATAACTTCGTCTTTCTTGGAAGGGGATTTTTCCGGGGCAACTACCTGCTTTTGAACAGTGTCGATAACCGCAACTGAAACTTCCTTTGTCGATCCCTCAAAAACAGCCTTTATCGCGTATTTAGATGCAACGCCGGTCTTAGCGTCTATATCGTAATAAACATCGTTATCAAAAATTAGGTAGTTCATCTTTGTAATATTTTAGGGGTTATAAAAATTACCAGCTCTGTACGCGTATGGGTCTTACTCTTATATTCAAAAAACTTTCCGATTAACGGCAAATCGCGCAAAAGCGGTATGCCCTTCTCGCTATTATTGTCGTTAGAGGTAATCAAACCTCCAACTGCGATAGTTTGGCCGTCTTTAATCTTAACCAAGGTGTGCATGGATTTAGTGGAAGTCTTGGGCGCTTCAATGGTTGTGCCGGACCCCATGTTAATGCTTCGGATTTGGTCAAGTGTGGTTACCACAGGAGTAAGCTGCACCAGAATTTGATCATCCAATATGCTTGCCATAAGCCTTAAAGATACTCCTTCCTGTACCTGATCAGTGGTTGCACTTGTGGAAGCAAGGCCTGCCTGTGTGGTCGTAGTTGTGGTGTTAGCAACATAGCTCGTCACAGTTCCCACCTGAACCATGGCTGCCTGGTTATTTAAGAGCATTATCTTTGGCTGCGAAACCACTTCCACTCGTCCCTGCGACTGAAGCGCTTTTATCAGCGCGTTTAATCCGCTGGAAACTGTGCCTGAGTCTTCTTTGGGGCCGGAAGCAGTAAGAGTAAAGAGCCCTGGGCTGAGAAGATTCTGCGCGGCAAAATTAGAAGATAACGTCAGTTGTTTTATGTCGCCTAAGTTCTTGTAAATGGCATTCCAGTCTATGCCAAAGGTGTTTTCGCGGGAAAGAGTGACTTCCAGTATTTTTACTTCAACTAATATTTGTTTGTTAGTCTCAGCGTTGACGAGGTCAATGTAGCTGGCTATTTTATCCAAGACCTGCGGGCTGTCTGTTACCATAACCAAGCCTGCAAGTTTGTTAAAAGAGTATTTTCCGGTCGGTGAAATCATCTTCGACAGGTTCAGCTCTACATCCTTCCAAAAGGACATGGCGTCTTCCCTGCTTTCCACAAAAACTCTTGCCCCTACCTTTATATTCATGTTGGAATTGTTATTGCTGCTAGAGGATGCAGTCGCTTCATCCGGCTTTGTCCATGATTCATTGCTGATGGTATCAGAAAAGGTCTGCGTGTTTGGCGGCAAGGTTAATTTAAAGGTGCGCGTCTCCTTGGAAAGAATAATCAAATCATTACCCTTTATCTTAAATCCGCAGCTTAAGGGAAAAAGCATGGTATTCAACGCACGCCATACAGGCACGTCCTGGACATCAAGCGATACGCTAGTATTTGAATCAACCTCAGGATCATAGATAACGTTGTATCCGGTCACTTCGCCGATTTTAGCAGTAAGCGTTTTTAAACTTACCCCGGATGAGCGCAAGGTAATCTTCTTGTCAAAGACTAGGGGCAGTTCCAGTTTAGGGCTTTCTGCTTTTTCCTTAGGCCGCCAGTTTTGAGTTTCTTTTACTTCGGTAACATCTCTCTTTGGCGCTAGTGCTTCTTTCCACTCGCTAGCGATTATCTTTGTTTTTTGCTCCTGGTTTAACGCAAGTAAAAGATTCGGGCAAGACAGTAATATCCCTGACACTAAAATTAAGGTAATTAAACGCATACGGCTCTCCTCCTTCTTTTTTGTTTGATTTCTTCTCTGGTTTGGGACAATTTATAGGATAACTTGGTTTATTCCTCCACTGGGCCGGATCAATCACTACCGGCTCATTATGCTCAGGTATAAATACGCCGTTTTCAATGTGTGCAGGAATTTTAACGTTTTGCACAACCGGGCTTTCCCAATAAAAGTAAGGAAAATCATTTCCATAGAAGCTTTGAGCAAAATCCTGCATATTTTCCCTTACCCCGGTGCGATACCCTGCTTCAAGAACTTTGTCTTTTTTGCCAAAAGTAGAGCAGCCTACTAAGAACAGAATAAAACTAACCGCTAAAAACTTTTTAATGTATCCCATAAGGACGCTCCTTTGCGCAAGCTTCAAGCGCTTCTAAATATTTACCTTCAAATTGCTGTACTTTATTCTCCAGATATTCATTATCCTTTGCATCACTCGTAGCTACCCAGTAAAGAAACGGATCAGGCACCAGACGTATTACGCCACGGGAAGTATCAGAAATAATCAGAGCCTCTGAAAACTTACCCTTCTGTGTCTCAACAGATTTCAAGAGCTCTATTTCCTTATCCGTCAAAGAGGCAAAGGTTTTTAGGGAATCGACAACATTTGGCTCCTGTTTTAAAAATACCTTGTTTGCGGCATTTGCCTGGATGGCAATACCGCAGTCTCCACCCACGAGGTCAACTATCTCCTGTGTTATGGCCACAGCTGAGCAATGGTATTTCCTGTAAGTCTTAAAGGAATTGGTGATAAATTCAGCGGTGTTCTTTAAACGCAGCAGGCTCCAGGCTTCATCTATAAGCAGGAATTTACGCTTAGGCTTCATTTCGCTTGATGAGACAAAATTGGTAATGAAGTACATAATGTTTAATAAAACTACAAGCTGCAAATCGGAATGCGCGCTTAAATTTCCCAACTCAAATACGGTAAACTTGGTACCCAGGTTAAATTGATTCCTGCCGTCAAAGAACCTGCCGTATGAACCTTCCCTGGTAAAAGGCGTAAGTTTTAGGGCAAGCTTTAAGCCAATGCTCTCGCCTAATCCCAGCCTCCTGTTACAGGCATGGCTTTTGAGTTTCTCGACGACATCCGATAACGTTACTTCCTCATCTTTATTCTTTCTCTCCTGGTAAGCAGAGAGAATCGCCTTTTGCAGAACGCCTTCCTGCTCCCTGAAAAGACGCTCTCTTTCATCGCCCCCTGAGCACATCTCGGATAATACCGTGACCAAAAATGCCAAATGTTCTGCATCCGGTTCTTTTAAGAAAGGATTTATGGTCACCGGATCATTCAGTTCAAACCTGATGTACTGGCCGCCTAAGATCTGGCAGAGTTTTTTATAAGAATCTCCCTTATCTAAAACAAAAAAGTGTGCGTCCAGCCGGGCATTCTGCAGGATAAAATCATTCACAAAAAAACTTTTCCCCGCCCCTGATGCCCCGATAATAATCGCATGCGGATTGGTATTGGAATCAAAGAAATCCCAATTAACCAATTCCCCTCTTCTATTGAGATACACCTGCGCAGGGGTTTGAGTTCCTTTGACTGAACCGTATAAAGGAAGCATGTCGCTCAAGTTAGAAGAAATCATGCGCCGGGTGCGCTTAATAAATCTCTCGTAAGCGTGGTCAAAACACAAAGGCAGGCAGGATAAAAATAATGATGCGCCGATAATTTCTTCTTTTAGACCCTCGCAGCCCATGCGGGATAACACATTTAAGATATTGGCAATGGAAGTTTCGCATTTGTCATGCGAGCTTTCCGAGACAATAAAATGAATCCTTGGATAGATTATTTTGTGGCCTGAACTGAATGTCTCTCTGATCACAGAATCAAGTTCCTCTTTTTTCTCAGAGGCCTCAATTGACTTGTCACCGAAGTATGTAGAGCGCTGCATAAAGGCAAAGGCCTTTTGCATCTTTATCCTTCTTATTGCCTCCTCCTGTTTTGGTATGTAAAAGTTAATCACCATGATAAAATCTTTCAATAAATCCAGCATGGAAAAACGCGTTCCCCTGATAAGTTCTGCGGTGAACATGCCTGTTTCCGTAGACAGAGGCAACTCTTTTAAAGTAACCACCTTAAAATATCTATCTTCAAATTCAAAACCTTCTAACGAGGCACGAGGCGAGTTATATAAAAGCTGGTCTATAAGAGACTCGTATTCCCTAAATACCGGCATAGGCAAGGTATCCGCGCGCTTAGGATTCAGCAGTTTATAAAGCAGCCGGTGCAGACCTGTTTCGCAAAGTTTAGAGTACCTGATTTCACAGGCCTTAAATACGCCTTCCACCACATCCGAAAACCGGGTTATACTCTGGCAATTTACCAAGAAATCATCTGAGAGTTTTTCTTTTATCCTGTTTCTCCCGGTAAAATAGAACTGAAGCTTATCGGAAAAATTTGTATGCGACCAGGAAGGAAAATAGCGCAAAGTAAAAAAGCAGCGTATTCTCTTTGAGGAATAGCGCCCTGTATGCTGCTCAAAAAAACCGTGCTTTCCCAAATTAAGGTGCCCAAGCTTAGCCTTACCGGCCTCTCTTATTATCTCGTTGTCAAAACCCTTGGAAAAATCCGTATAACTCTGGAGCTTATCGTCAATATCTTCATCACACATAAGAATAAACTGGCAACTGACCAGGTCTTCGGGAAGCCGGATTATGATTCCTTCTATCATCTGAGCTAACTGCTCTAAATGAGCAACGGATTTTGTCTCGCTCTCGATTAAGGAAACTTCCCAAACCTGACCCAGGCTTCCGTCTTTAAGCACAAAAAAACCGTTTTCATGAGCATAATAAGGCAGAAGCTCTGTAAAGGATTTGCCTTCTTCAAGAAAAGACTCTATGCTTTGCGTCTTCATCATTTTTTGTTAACTTCCTTATAAGGGACTATCAAGGGAATTTTTGCTTCACCTTTAGCTTGTGTATCAATAAACCAGCGTGAATCTTTCACCATGACATAAACCCAATGGCCGCTGACTAAAACTTGAGATGAATATTTTGACTTATGCGCCGGCAGCCATACCATGCGCACATCCGCAGGCTCAACCACCGGAACATAGGGCTTTACATAGCCAAAGGCTTTATCAATTTTTAAGTTTTCCTTTATATAGTTAACTGCATCTATCCTTCCGCCAGAAACAGCCTCCAGGTATACATCCATTACCCTGCTTGGGCTGTCCTTCACTATTCCTTTAGACGCAACACATCCGCTAGTCATCAAGAGAAGCAAAATTATCACTGGAAATTTCAAGGCCTTCAATTTGCACTCCTTTCTGGACAACTAAAACAGCTTTTTTTCCTGCCTCAATTTTTACCGCAGGGATCATGGCTTCTAACTGTTTTTGATAGTAACTTGACATCCCTTGCGCGCTATTAGCCAGGCCTGAAAACATGGAATAACGTCCGGTGTTGCCGGTAACATTCCTTGAAGTTTGTCCATATGCGCCGGTAACGGTTGAGGTCTCTGCCTGGGAGAGCGCCTCAGAGCCTCCTGCAAGGAATCCGGATAAAAAATTCAGGCCTAATTGTTTTCCTGTGTTGTAAATTAACTCACCCTGTATGCCTAAACGTCCGTCGCTATCAGCCAAGTACCCCAAATTCGCCTCATGCTCAAAAACTTGTCCATTTGGCAATACTACGGAAAAACTTACAATCTGAATGATTGCCCTTTTCGAGACCACATCGCCCACTGCCTTGCCGATGGCAAAGGCACCTTTTAAGGGAATCCTTGTGTTATTCGGGCCGTAAAAAGCTTCATCCACGCTGATTAATACCGGCAAGGGGTTGCTTTCATTAGCAGGGGCATACACGCCGGTAAGAAGAGTACATTTGACAAAGCTGCCCAAAGGAAGATAAACGTAATTCTTCCCGGGAGCTTTTTCCTCATTTCTTATTTCGCCAACCTTAGCCATTTCCAGATTAATTGTCTTGCCGGCTGGTTGCGACATGAAAAAAGGATTAATTAACGCCTCTTCAATAGAACCGATGCTCTGCCCCCGCTCAAGGCTTTTCTTTGTTAAGCCGGTTTTCTGCTCAAATTTATCCGTTACTTTCTTATCAAAGGCCATGACAATGCTGCTTACATCGCCTAGGTTTTTACGTAAATCCTGATCGTTCTTTTCAAGTGCTCCGATGCGCTCATTCAAAGAATCAAACTTCGAGCTGATGTCGTAATATTGCTTTTCAATGCGCAAAACATAAGACTTTGTATCCACAGAGCCCACTAAAACGCCGACATCTTTATCCTCCGTCAAGCCGGCACCCTTCTTAGCTTCAACTAACCCCAGGCTTTTCTGTATTTTTTGGGTTTCCTTGCTTCCTGCAAACAGCAAAAATATTAGAACCACAACCAGACAGGAAATAATCACGAAAGCTAATTTCGGATTATTACGCAGCACCGGCGGAAGCTTATTAAAACCGGGAATCTTATCAAGCGATATTTTCATTGTGTTAACCCTTCCACAATCATGTAAGCCTTTGTAGCGTAACTTGAATGCTTCTTGTTAGTGCCATAAGGCTTTGCCTCCAATATCTGACTGTCTATGCTTATGGCCAATAAACCCGGAAGCTCTATATGCTCAATAGGTACGACAAGCGGTTTATGATCCAAGTTCTCAAAAGTCAGAACAAGGGCTTTTACATTATTGGAAAACTCATAAGCCTCATCTATAACTATACGGAATTTACCGTTATTAAAAATCTCTTGGGGATGCAGCCTGGAGCTGACTGCACCCGCCGGTTGCCTGCCAGTAAGAAGCGCTTTCATTAGTTCAACCGTATTTGCCGTGACATTGGCCTGCTCTTCGTTTATCTTCTGATAAGGCTTCTTAATTTTTATGCGGGTAGGAGCTTGTGCTTCATCCATGATTAAATGCAGGCAATAGGAAACATTGTCCTGGGTGATTACGTATAGTTGCGATTCTAAATTTTCTCTGGGCAGCAAAAAAATCCTATTTCCGAGTGTTTCAATCTGCAGCATGTCGCTTGCCGCACTTTTTGTGACATTGGTGATTTTTTCCGAAAACTCAGCTTCGGTAATCATGCCTGCTTTTAACCTTAAGGTAATCTCATCGCTGTAATCCGATGCACTTGAAGCATTAACTTGCCCCGTAAGAACCAACCTAGAAACAAGCATTAAAATAAATAACTTTTTAAGTATTTTCATTGTGTCTCTACCTCTTCCTGTTTTACTCCCGCTATCACTATTCCGTAAGGGTTGGTCTCAATAGGCGAAATTCTTTGCAAGGTCATAGTGTAACGAAGAATACGATCATCAAGTTTTTCTTTGCCCATGAAAATAATCTTTTCTCCAGTGAGCGTTACCTTAAAATCCGTACCTGAGTCTTCTAATTCCGGCTCTTTGCTTAGGGAAAATAACGAAGAGATATTGTCGCGCGTAACTCTTAATATTTCATCTTCCAGGCTTGCCTTTGTCCTGGAAAGTAGCCCAGGCGCCATATAACGCATTGCTCTTTGATAAGTGTCCTTGACTGTGGCGGGAGTGAAGTTATTGCGGTTTAAGAGCCAGTTTGAAGCAAAACCGCAGATCATTGTTTTATCTATGCGGTTAGGATAAGCAATGCCAGCTTCTTGTGCGCTTGGGATGTAATAAATGGCCTGGGGCTTTGTGGATACCTTAAATAACGTAAGCAATAAGGCTATACAAAAAATAATAATAGCGTAAAGGCTGATCCCCAAAAATGCAGAAGTCTGTTCTGCATGAGCCCATTTCTCAACGAAACCGGTGCGTTTTAATTTCTCTGGTTTAAAATCATTCATGGCAAATAAAAAAGGCTGGCTCTCTGAAATTGCTTTCAGAAAACCAGCCCTATTTTTCTCCGGTCTTGCGACCGAGTGATAGCGACTGTGTTAAATCTACTTTACCTAATTGTTAATTTAATATTACACAATAATTTTAAATTGTCAAGATTTTTTATATAAATTTTTTCCTGAACCGCTAAATTATCTTGCATTATTTACTTCATTACCGACCAGACAAGTGATACCACCCATCCCAATCCTGTCCAACCTAAAAGCAGGTTTAGTAAAAATACCGCCAGCTTATTTTTATGGTTCCTTAAAAACGCAATCAATGTCGGCAGGAAATAAAGGACAACGATTGAGACAACCAATAATAATCCTGGTATTGTAAAATTTTGCATCTGCATAGTTAATCCTCTTTCCTAAAAACTGAATATATTTTAACTTTTTTTGGCGGGGCAATCAAGCCTTTTATCCGAATCCCATACTTATAAAACATGTGTGTAATGTAACCCTGGGGCTTGCCCTGCTTTATTAACCTTAAAAACATCCAGCCCCCAAAGAATACCAGGCCTGCGTAAAAGGTATCAAAGAATAAAATCATCGAGCCGCAGGCCAAAGCCAGTATCCCCACGTCTTCAGGCTCAAGCCCGAAGAGCAGCAGCGGTTTATCAATAGTGCGCAGGCATTTTCTCATTACTGCTTAAACAATCCTTCCAGAATCTTGGGTATAAACATAAGAATCATGAACCCAAAACCGCAGGCTATAGCCACTCCCTGCTTTCCGTTTAAGAGCGCAAACACGCCGCCAATCAACAATATTGCCCCCAGGATTTTTGACACAGGTCCGGTGAGTATGTTGATGATAAACGTGGCGAAGTCGCTTACTACCTGTTGCTCCTGGGTGGTGCTTATTTCCGCAAAGACAAAAGGTGCCACCGCCATTGAAAATCCGAGAACCAAGCACAAGACCGCAAAGGTCTTTAATATAAAGCTCTTTCTTTTAATATCTCTACACATTTCTCTTCCCTCCTTTTATTTTATGCTGCTTTATTCTTGTCATATTCAAACGGGTTCGCGATAAGCCTGTCTCTTTCTTTTTTGTCAAATAAGAACTCATGGTTAGCTATTACGGTGAGTTTTTCCCTTAAAAAAATAACAGACTTATGAAACGGCAGCCTTAAAAACACGTTCTCTGAAATGTAGTTCTTAAGAGCGGTCCGGATATTGCCTTGAGCGGATCTTAAACCGTCAAGCTTGGCACCTGCCTTATCATTACTTATGTTATCCACCTGAAACACGCTCTTATCCTGATAAGTGGTCTGCCCTGTCTTATCTGACCAGAACCTCGCATCAAAAGGGTCCTCCTGCATGAAGATTACCTTGGTTGCGGTATTGGTGAAAATCGCATTTTCGAATGCAGCTGATACATTGGATAAGTTGCCCCGCGACTGATTGGATAAAACCAAGCAGAAATTAGCGGATCTTACTTTAGAAATAACATCTACAAAATGCGAACAAGCTAAATTCTGGAATTCGTCAATGAAGATAAAGTAAGGTGGATCCGTTTCCTTGCGGGATACTGCATGGCATTTAAGATCAATTATAAGCATCCTACCTATTGCCTCGGCCAGGCGCGTATTCACCTGGCTCTTTAAGGCGAAGAATACAATATCGCCGTTTTTAATCGCTTTGGCTAAATCCAGTTCATCCCGGTTTATTACATCGATATCTGCAATCCAAGAAATTACTGCCACGAGCCCCTTTACTTCCTGAGCGCTTACATCCGTTCTTTCTAAAAAGTCCGGCTTATCCAATTCTTCTTTAACCGAAAGAAAATTTATCTCTTTATTTTCCTTAGCCATTTCTTTTAATAATGCAACGAATGCCATTGCCTGCACGTTAGAGTAAAATCCGGCCGGGCCGTGATAAATCAGTTCAAGTGCCGTCATAATCCTGTCTACCTTGGAATGGATATCTCCTGAGGAGAGCGGATTATACCCTGATGACGGCTCGTTAGGGTCAATGCTGAAATAATAAAAATTCTTACCCTTTTCTTTTGCCTGCTGCTGGACATACTTTTTAAAAACCTCATCGCCCTTAAAATCAATAAAGCAGCAGCCTCTTCCTTTTTCTATCGCCTGCCTGCTTAAAGGAAGGATCACTAATGAAGTTTTTCCGCCTCCTGTAGGACCTAATACGTGCAGATGACGGTTAAGCACAGCCTCCTCGACAACCACATCCAGCTTATCATCTGAGACAGCCAGAAAATATTTGTCTGTCTTGGCGTATTGATTTAACTTTTTGTTGATGTTAAAGTGGACTTTCTTAAACTCAACAGTTTCAATGGAAAGCTCTTTTCTCTTTTGTGTTTCTTTGTCTATCTTTAAGAAATCCTCCAGCTCTCGCCTTTTACGCGGTATCACGTGTTTAATCACATAAATAATACCCAAGCCTGTAAATCCGATAATTGACAAACCAAAGGCTATAATCAGGAATAACCTTCCCTCTTTTATGATAAAACCGTTCCAGAAGCTCCAACGGATTACCTGCCAGCCATCGTTACTAAAAGACAGATTTATATCATGGTAGCCAATCCTGCCGAACCAGTAAGCAAACACCCAATACAAGTAATATATCCATAGCCAGAAGCTTCTTGCAGCCATTGCAATAAAAAAAACTGCTATACCTGCTAACCCTAATATGTCGTAGGGAAGCATATTGTCTTTAAAGATATTACCCATTGCTCTGGACAAGAGTACTGTGTCAGAGTAGAGCCAAGGGTATTTCTCTTCCATATTTGAAAGAAATAGATAAGGCATCAAACTTAACATATCCTTGGTTCTGCCGGATGCCTTAAGAAGATCATTAAGCTCTCTTACTGACAAGCTTCCTAACCTGTGCCTGGGATTCTTAAGCTCATAGCAAATGACCCTAGAATAGCTTCCAGTCATAGCAAAGGTCTTTGGAAGGACAATATCGTTGCCGGAAGGCGCAAAATCAAAAGCCCAACTCCCGGGCACTTCAAAATAACCGGTTATCTTAAAATAAGTTGAGTCCTGATCAGACTTACCGGTTTCTTTTGGCGGCACAACCATTACCAAAGCTTTACTGCCTGAAATATCCTCAAGGGATGAGCCCAAGAGACTAGTCTTCATCACCACAGGGATATTATCAAAGGGTCCCAAAATGGCGCCCTTTCTTCCGTAGTTGAGACCGATATACCAGCCGAAGCCGATATAGAATAGCGGAACCAACACCAATATCTTTATAAAGAATCCTTTTAAACTAAACGGTTTGTCCATGATTTTGCCCTCCCTCTTTTAACAACTTTATTGCTTCTTCAAGATGTATCAGCTTGCCTTGGTAGAAACACATTCCCAACTCAAGCATACCCAGATCAGCCAAAATAAGAGCTTTTGAACAGAATTCCGGGGCAATGTTATACAGCCTCATTCTTAAGCCGTCATAATTAAACCTGCTTGAAGCTACAACCAATAAACAATGATACCTAGAAATCTTCTCTATATCGTAGCGGTATCTCTTAATGAATGTCTTTAGGATCCCAAGGGTTTTATAGCGGGTTTCCACTTCCAAAGCCATATTGATTCCTTCCGTAAGCTTTATTAAACCATCGGGAATTTTCTCACCTGCCCTCTTGCCCCTCCTTAGGTCCCACTCACACACCCATTCTTCGATATTCAAGTGGCTTCTAAGTAACATAAAGGCCTCTATCATATTATTATGATGAATAAAGGTATTTAACCCCGCGTGAGCCTTCTCAAAATAGTAATGTTCAACCATGGCTTGATCGCAAATCATTTCCCTACCCTTATAGGTTAAATAGTAGATTTTTGTCTTGAATAAAGACTCGTAGTAAGCATTGATGAAGCCCTTGTTAAGAGAATAATCTATAAGCCAGCGCGTAAAAGATAGATTCATTACCACCTGAATAAACATCTCCAATTGATTCCTCGTTGCATATCGAAAAGTATAGATAAAGATAAGTAATGACTTGATTCTACGCGCTTGTTCTTCTTTTGTTAATCTTCCTTTTCTCATGCTTCTCCTTTATTAGCCCCGCCCTGCCTTAAGGGTTTTTGGGTTAGGGGGTTTTGGGTGGTTTTGATTGGAACGAGCGTGCGGTAGCCTTCGAGAGGGTTGTTGACGAAACCACCCGAAGGCATACCGCCCGCAAATAACTTTAAGTGCTTGGGGATAATAAATATACTTAAAAAATAATTCGCAAAATAATTAGCGTAATCAAATTGGGATAATTCGCACCTAACCGCTAACTTTTTAAAAATTAATTTGCGAATTATTTTATCCATCTACACCCCTATTTTAGAACCTACCTTACCTACTCCCTTATCAGCATGAAGGGTTAAAGCCGAAGCTGCTTCTCCTATACCAGATAATACCCCCTTAGTCATAAACCAGGCAATCCCTGGAGACATAACCAGAAGCACTCCCGTAACCGTATTAAAATAAGGCTTCTCAAAAAACCAGGAACTGGTGCCGGAACCCAACCTTGCCTGTAAGGTAGACATATAGATAGCTGCATAATGAATAAGAGCCCAGACAATGACCCAGGATTTAACCCAAAAGAGGTAAATAAAATACTCTTTTAATATGCTGAATGTCCCAAATAAAAGGCACAGTAATAAAGTAAACGGAAACAGGCTGTAAATAATCATTACCGCGTAGCCCTGTAAGTATGGAAGTGCCTTAATCATAAACTCTGATAAAGTGGTTGAAAAGAATTGCCCTACAAATGATGAAGCATAGGCTAGCCAACTAGCAGGCTGCCTCATCAACCAGCTTAAGCTGGCACTCTTAGGCTCTATGCCGTAACCGGTCAAGTTAGAGGCTATATCCGTAGCTGCCTTTTCAGTATGTCCGGCAAGAAGCTTTATCTTTATTGCCTTGTAGTCTATGAAGAGGTCGGTAAATTGACCTTTAGCGCCTAATTTGCCTATCTCTGTTTTGATATAGTCGGTTAATCTTAAGTCCAAAGCTTCCCAACGTTTTCTCTGATCCAAATCATAGTTCATTATTACCTCTTCATCCCCAGGCCACCATTTCTTGGATATACCTGATTGAGTTTTGCCATTATTAACCATCCTTCCTAAGGTCTGCGGATAATCGTTTTTAAGAAAACCTTCCAAGTCTTTTCTTAAGGCGTTGTTTTTCTTGATTCCTTCACTGCTAAAATGCTGTAGATATAAAGACACTTTATTGACGATAAAAGGATTGTTCAGATAGTTAAAATCTTTCTGTTGAGTAACCTTGGTAATAGCACTTATCGTGCCATAAACAATGGCATTATAACCTTGGCTTATGAAAACAAGACCTAGAGAACCAGCTCGAGCTTTACCGGTATCAATAAAGACGTCTTTTAATGCCTCTTGAGTTGAGGTGCCTTTCCATCCGGCTGCTTCCATGGTAGAAGTAGAGCTCTCCAAACTAGCCATAGGCTTAATAAAAATAAACAAAAGAATACAAAACATCACCAAATAACTCCATAGAACTGAAAAATCGGATTCTTTGACAGATCTCCATAAAGAAGTCAAAAATCCTATAAGAAAAACGGCTAAACCTATCTTGGTTTCAAAAAACAAGAAATCTATTATTGACTTGGCATTAACCAAACCAACAACTTCAAATGCCGCTTCTGTAGGGGATATGCCTGTGGGGATCATTTTAGTTTTACTCCTAATAAAGCCGATGTTTGTATAGGATAAATTTCTGTTCCTAAAAGCCTATTTACTCTATTTGCAAGCATATCCCTGGGTTTTGTTTTATCCAATTCCCAATTAACAATAGTCATTTCATCAACCTTCAGCAACCTTGCTAATTCTATCTGCTTTAACTCTCTCTCGAGTCTATACTTACGGATTTTTTGTCCTGAAGTTTTATCTGGATAACGGGAGATCTTGAATGTCAGTTTGATTGGGTGTTTGTGGAAAGGTTGGCTACGGTTGCCCATGCGGGTATTTTACAGATAAAATGAAGGTTTGCCGTTGCAATACTACAAAAATAGCAAATTACATGGGCAAAATATCCGGGCCTCTATTAGACCGCATTGATATCCATGTTGAAATACCGGCGATAAAATACAAAGAACTTACGGAAATAAATGAGGCGGAATCTTCGGCAGCTATAAAATCAAGAGTAGAGCAGGCGCGCGCAATCCAGAGAGAAAGGCTCAAAGACAACAGCTATTTTTGTAACGCACAGATGAATTCTAAATTAATAAGAAAATATTGCCTGCTGGATGACTCGGCAAAAAAGCTCTTCAAGATGGCCTTAACAGAATTAGGATTATCAGCTCGCGCTTACGATAAAATATTAAAAATCGCAAAGACCATCAGCGATTTAGCAGGTTGCGACATAATTAAATCTGAGCACATTTCCGAGGCAGTACAGTATAGAAGCTTAGACCGCCAATTCTAATTATGGAAACAGTTTCCGACTCAATCGGGAAACAGTTTCCGTTTCAATCGGGACAGTGGGCTAAAAAGGCAAACATAATAATACAAGGAGGAAAAATGACAAAAACAAGATTGCTTATAAAAAACGCCTGTTATCATATTTTTACTAGAGGAAACCAAAAACAAAAAGTTTTCTTTGATGACGAAGACTTTGATTTTTATCTCTCACAATTAAAACACTATAAACGTAAATATGTATTTCTTTTGTATGGCTACTGTTTAATGCCCAACCACATTCATTTAGTTGGCGAGCCTTCAGACCCAGAAACATTGCCTAAATTTATGCAATGTTTACAACGATCATATACTGCTCATTATAATAAAAAATATAACAAAGTCGGCCATGTTTGGCAGAGCAGGTATAAAACAAAAACTATATCTAAAGATCAGTATTTACTAAACTGCATCGCTTATGTAGAACAGAACCCATTAAGGGCAAATATTGCAAAAAATATAACGGAATATAAATTCAGCAGTTACGGTGAAAGAAATCTAAATGATAGATACCCTTATAATCTATTAGATGAGCTATTAATCTGAATGCTGTGCCCAGTGTCCTTATCAGATTGGAAACAGTTTCCGCTTCAGAAGAGAAACAGGGAGGAATTTATTATTTCATTAGAGACAGGGTTTCGGCGCGGGTTTTTTCGTCTTCCTTAAATATACCACGCACAGCAGAAGTGACTGTCATGGTCCCTGGTTTTTTTACCCCGCGCATAGACATGCAAAGGTGCTCAGCTTCAATAACCACCATCACTCCTAAAGGCTTAAGTTTAGACATAATGATCTCGGCAATCTGAGTAGTCAACCTTTCTTGCACTTGTGGACGACGAGCCAAAATATCCACCACCCTCGCCAATTTACTCAAGCCCGTAACTCGGCCGTTTTTTGGAATATAAGCAATGTTCGCCCTGCCTAAAAAGGGCAAAAGATGATGTTCGCATACAGAATACAAAGGAATACCTTTTAATAAAATAATCTCATGGTGCTTTTGGTCAAGGATAACTTCCAATTCATCTTCTGGTTTTTGGTTAATGCCGGCAAAAATCTCTTCATACATTTCCGCCACACGTTTTGGCGTATCCAGCAGATCTTTCTTCTTTGGATCCTCGCCAATCGCCTCTAAAATATCCCGGACTGCTTTTTCTATTTTATTCTTATCCATCAGGGCTCCTATTTTCCGATACAAAACTCGCTAAATATCTTATCCAGTAAATCTTCAGAGAATTTTTTTCCCAAAATATCATCAAGATGGCCCAGGGCTTCTTTAATGTCCTGGGCAATAAATTCTGTGGAAGTTTTATTATCCAATGAATTCCGCGCTTCTTCAACAAGTTTTTGAATATGTTTTAAAGCCTGAATGTGCCTTTGCCTTGAAACAAAAACCGGCTCCTGCGGCATAACTTTTCCTTTTAAAACTAAACCGGAAATTTCATCCTCTAATAAAGATAAATTCTTTAATTTCTTAGCCGAGATTCCAATTACGCGAGGGAATTCTTTCCTGATTTTATCTTTATCTATTTTTTGCCTCGCATCAATTTTATTAATCACTGCGATGACCGGCTTTTTCTTTAATTTTCTTATCAAGGCTAAATCTTGCTGCGATAATTTCTTAGTGCCGTCAAAAACCAAAATTACCAGGTCTGCCAGTTGGATATGTTTCTGCGCGCGCTCAACCGCCTTCTTCTCCACCAGATCACGCGGCTCTAAGATCCCCGCAGTATCAGAGATCCTCACCGGAATACCTTTAATATCAATTACCTCTTCAATAGTATCCCGCGTAGTGCCGGCTACCGGAGTAACAATAGAACGCTCCTGCTTAAGGATAGCATTTAAAAGCGATGACTTGCCCACATTCGGCAGCCCGCAAATTACAACTTTAATCCCCTCGCGCATCAACCTGCCGCATTTAGCGCCTTCAAGAAGATTATTTAACTGCTGCAAAAGACTCTCAAGCTTTTGCCGGATTTGTTTGGTATTAACAGAACCTATTTCCTCGTCTGGAAAGTCAATATTTGCTTCCAAAATAGTAAGCACATTAAGCAGTTCATCTCTAATAATATTTATTTCCTTAGATAAAACTCCTTTTAATTGTTCAACCCCTAATTTTAGCGAAGAGTCAGTTTTTGCACGGATAATATCCAAAACCGCCTCTGCCTGAGCAAGATCAATCCTCCCATTTAAAAACGCCCTTTTAGTAAATTCTCCTGGCTGGGCTAATCGCGCGCCATTAGCCAATACTAATTCCAGGCAATCACGCATTGCTACAATCCCCCCATGACAATTAATTTCCACAACATCTTCTTTGGTAAAACTATTCGGAGCGCGCATCACGCTTAGAAGGGCCTCATCAATTACATCCTGTCGCCTGTCTAAATCTTCAGACAACGGACAGGTGACAGGTGACAGGCGACTATCAACAATCCAGCCATAGTGCAGAGTAAAATTCTTGAATGTAGAAAGCCTTTTGCCGTTTTTTGCCGAGAATATTTTATCAGCAATGCTAATTGCGCATTTACCGCTAATACGCACAATGCCAATTCCTGAATCCCCCATAGCCGTAGCTGCAGCGGCAATCGTATCGTCTAAATTATATTTTACCATTTCTGAATTCACCCACCACAAATAATGAACCAGTTGCTAATATCAAGTCTTTCTTATCCGCCAAAAGAAACGCCTTTTTCTTTGCCTCTCTTACCCCATTTGTATAAATTATCTGCTTGCTACAATCGCTTAGACATTTTTTAACATCATTTTCTATCTGTTGGATTGTTGCTGCGCGCGGAGTATCTGCTTTAGTCAAAATTATTATATCCGCTAAAGGGCAAATCCTCCGGCAAATCCCCTTAATATCCTTATCGCTGGAAATTCCTAAAACAAGGATCAACTTACGGTATGAAAAATTGCTCTTAATCACCTCGGCTAAAACTTTTGCCGAAGCTTCATTTTGCGCCCCGTCTAAAACCACAGTTGGATTATAAGAAACTACCTCGCATCTACCGGGCCAAATAGTATCATTAAGCCCTGACTTAATTTTATCAACACCAATCTTGTAACCAATTTTACTTAATGCTTCAACAGCTGTTTTTGCAACTGTTGCATTAACCGACTGATGCGAACCTATTAAATTAATTTTAAGTTTTGGGTCAGGTTTTTTAACATAAATTAACCTTGCCCCGGTTTTAGAACACCTGTTTTTTATCACCCTAAACGCATCTTTCTCCTGCGGCGCACAAACAACAGGAAGAGGAATACGGGAGCGAAGAACTTTAATTATTCCTGCCTTCTCTCCGGCAATCTTAACCAGAGTATTACCAAGCTTATCTGTATGCTCTAAGCTAATAGGCGTAATTACTGCAACCAAAGGATCAACCACATTAGTTGCATCAAGCCTGCCGCCAAGACCGGTTTCTAAAACAACAATGTCAGTTTTCTTTTTATTAAAATAATACAAAGCCAGTGCAGTATAAACTTCAAAAAAAGAAAGCGGCCCGTATTGAGAATGCTTGTTAAACCTATCTATTGCCGGCTTTAGCTGCCTTACCAAATTGACAAACTCTCTTTTACTAATCATACCCTCAAATTCTGGTTTTGCGGCATGCGATTTGCGGCATGCGATTTGCAAAACGCGGATTCTCTCCCTAAAATCCGACAAATGCGGCGAGGTATACAATCCAACTTTGTACCCGGCTGCACGCAAAATATACGCAATAAAAACGCAAGTAGAGCCTTTACCTTTTGAACCAGCCACGTGGATACAGCGCAAATAATCCTGCGGATTGCCAATTAGGCGTAAAAATTCTCTTATTCGTTCCAGCTTTATAAATTGTTCATACGGATAAACAGGAATCTTCTCGTAATTAATAAAAGATTCTATATAGCGTATAGCTTGAATCATGGAAACAGTTTCCAATTTATTCGGGAAAGCAGAGCACCCACTGTCCCGATTAATCAGGAAACAGTTTCCGCTTTGGGAGGGAAACAGTTTCCTGAGTTTAGTGGCGAAAGTGCCGGACTCCGGTTGTCACCATGGCAAGCTTGTATTTATCCGCAGCTTTGATAATTTTGTCGTCGGCAATTGAGCCTCCGGGATGGATCACCGCTTTTATGCCTGCCTTGGCTGCATTGACCAAAGCATCTTCTTTGGGGAAAAATGCGTCTGATGCCATGCAAGCGCCTTTGCTTAATTCAGCGCTTTTCTTGACAGCGATTGTTACCGAATCAACCCGGGACATTTGTCCGGCTCCGATTCCAACTGTTTTTGTGCCCTTGGCAAAAACAATTGCATTAGACTTAACATGCTTTGCTACTTTCCAGGCAAAAACAAGGCTTTCCATCTGCGTTTTTGTCGGCTTCTTTTTAGTAACAACCCGCAATTTATTTTCATCAAGGGTCAATAAATCCTTATCCTGCAAAAGCATGCCTCCGGAAACACGCTTAAACTCCGGCTCATTAACTACACTTAAATCTGAAAGCTCCAATAGCCGCAGGTTCTTTTTTTCTTTGAACATTTCACTAACGCCATTTTCAAAACCCGGAGCAATAATGCATTCTAAAAATCCGCTTTTAATAATTGCAACGGCGGTTTTCTTATCCATCTTACGGTTTAAGGCAATAATGCCTCCAAACGCCGACAACTTGTCACATTTCCACGCATTTACAAAAGCCGCCACTAATGTTTTATCTTCAGCAGCACCACAGGGATTATTGTGCTTTACAATTACAGCTGCCGGACGGGAAAATTCTTTTACCAGCTCTAAAGCAGAATTTAAATCTAAAATATTATTAAAAGAAAGTTCTTTCCCTTGCAATTGTTTTGCACTGATTAAGCCGCCTGACTTTCCAGCTTCCTTATAAAATGCTGCTTTCTGATGCGGATTTTCGCCGTAGCGTAATTCCTGGATCTTTTCAAAGTTTAATGACCATTTCTGTGAAAACCCGGCAGAAGATTGATTGGTCTTAAAGCAATCACTCAGGTATTTATTAATCGCCGCATCATAAGAACTAGTCCGTGCAAAAACTTCAATTGCTAAATCACGCAGTAATTCCTCCGGCAAAGAACCTTGATTTCTTTCCAGCTCATCAATTACAGTTTTATAACGCCCTGGGTTGCAAACTACTGCCACTGACTGGTGGTTTTTTGCCGCAGAACGCAACATTGATGGCCCCCCGATATCAATATTTTCTATTACTTCCTCTATCAAAACCCCCGGCTTTTGGGTAGTTTTCTCAAATGGATAAAGATTTACCACCACCATATCAATTAAACCAATGCCGTGTTTCTCAATTGTACGAATATGCTCCTGGTTCTTTCTTAATGCCAATAGCCCGCCATGAATTTTCGGATGAAGCGTTTTAACGCGCCCGTCAAGCATTTCAGGAAAACCGGTATATTCGGAAACTTCTTTTACAGGAATATTATTTTCCCGGAACAATCTTGCTGTGCCGCCGGTAGATAAAATTTCAACGCCGAATTTATTTAAAACTTTGGCTAATTCTAAAACCCCCGATTTGTCTGAAACACTGACCAGCGCGCGTTTTATTTGAATCATCTATCCCTCCATTAAACATGCCTAAAATTACTTATTAAATCTAAAATTCACCAAATCACAATCCTGCATCACATAATTCTTCTGCTCAAGGCGTTGCTTACCAGCCTGTTTTGCGCCTGTCTCCCCGCCTGACTGTATAAAATCATTAAAGCTGATGATCTCCGCCCGGATAAAACCTTGCTGGATATCAGAATGAATTGTCCCTGCCGCCTCCCAGGCGCTGATTCCTTTTTTAATCAACCATGCGCGTGTTTCTTTTTCTCCGGTGGTAAAGAAACTGATATACTCAGCGCCAGCAACCGCCTTAGCTAATAAACCATTCAAATCTTCCAACTCTTGAGCCTGAGCAGTTACCACTGCCTTGGCTGTCAACAAACCGTAACTAGCCATTAATTTCTTTTCATCTTCATTAAATTCTTTTCCGAAAATAAATTCTTCTTTTTCTAAAGTTCCTTTTAGTTTACTAAGCAGCGCCTTTTCTTTTTCATCCGTGCTTCTACTCAGGCGTGTTTCTACAAAATCAATATCCTTTAAAATTAAATCTGCAGCGCTGTCTTTTGCCGCCAAGATTGCATCGGCATCAATTGCCGCATCCTCACCCACGAGCTCAACCTGTATATAAGTCTTCTTTTTTGCTTTAGTAATCTTATCCACCTCATCAAGACGTGAATCTTTAACATTGTACTTACCCAATTTAATATCGGGCAACGAAAACACACTAATCTTCATTTATTTCTCCTTTAGATTAACCTATAAATCTCATTATTCTTCGGTTGTTTTCCTGGTAGCCTGATAGTGGCTGATAATCGGAGCGGAAATCTTATGCGGGACCTCTGCATAATGCGAGAAGTGCATCGTATAATTGCCTCTTCCTCCGGTAATTGAACGAAGGTCATTGGCATATTTAAACATTTCCGACAAAGGAGCTTTAGCCTTAACTATCTGTGTTTTCCCTTTTACCTCCATTCCTACAACGTGCCCCCGGCGAGAATTAATATCCCCGGAAATTGCCCCTAAAAATTCTTCAGGTATATTGACCTCCACATCCATAATCGGCTCTAAAAGCACAGGCCCGGCCTCATGTACAGCCTTACGTAAAGCCATGGCCCCTGCAATCTGAAAGGCCATATCAGAAGAATCCACATCATGATACGAGCCGTCATAAAGCGTTACCCTGATATCTTCAATAGGATGCCCGGCCACTGCCCCCTCCAAAGCTGCTTGGCGCACACCCTTTTCTACAGAAGGAATAAAATTACGCGGTATTGCTCCTCCTACGACCTTATCCACAAATTCAAGCCCCTTTCCTCTTTCAAGAGGACAAACCTCAATCCAAACGTCTCCGTATTGCCCGCGCCCGCCGGACTGCCGCTTAAATTTACCCTGAACTTTGGCATGCCTGGTAATCGTTTCTTTATAAGAAACCTTGGGCGTACCCACCTCAACTGCCACATTAAATCTTTTCTTAAGCCTTCCCACCATCACATTTAAATGCAAATCGCCCAAACCGGAGATAATCAACTCCTTGGTCTGTGGGTCATGCGACACTTTAAATGTATGATCTTCTGCGCAAAGCCTGTGCAGCGCGTCTGAAATTTTTTCCTCATCCTCGCGCGACTTCGGCTTTACCGAAGCAGAGATTGCCGAATCAGGAAACATAATCGGATCAAACAAAAACTGGGCCCTGTCATTACTAAGCGAATCTGAAACCGAAGTTTCTTTTAATTTAGCGATTGCCACAATATCTCCGCAAGTCGCTGCCTCCACCGGGCGCTGTTCTTTCCCCTGCAACAACAAAATCTGCCCGATTCTTTCTTTGGTTTTCTTGTTCACGTTGTTAAAATGCGTGGCAGAAGTAAGCGTCCCCGAGAAAACACGCAGTAATGTAAGCTGCCCCACAAAAGGATCAACAATATTCTTAAACACAAAAGCAGAAAAAGGCGCTGACTCAGATAAAGACAAGTCTTTTTTGTCATCGGGCTTGGCCGGATCAGCCACCTCTACATTATTTCGCTCAAGCGGGCTGGGCAGATAATTAATAACCCCGTCCAATAATTCCTGTATCCCTTTTTCAGTTAAGGCTGAACCTGAAAAAACCGGAAATAATTTACGCTTGATCACTGCCTGCCGCAGGCCGTTAGAAATTTCATCTTTTGACAAAGAACCGCTTTCTAAATACTTCTCTAAAAGTTTATCGTCGCTTTCTGCAACTGCCTCGGCTAATTCCGGGGCATCCAGCGACTCAATCTTCATAACTGCCTTTGAAAAAGTTTCCTGTAAACCCAGGATACATTTAGTTAAATCTGTGCCGTCTCTATCGGCCTTGGTGATAAAAAACAGGCGAGGCAAATTATTTTCCTCACAAACCTGCCAGGCGCGTTCAGTGCCTACCTCTACCCCAGAGGAAGCATCCACGACAATCACCGCGCTGTCAACTGCGCGTATGCCGGCAATAACCTCTCCGTAGAAATCAGTGTAGCCCGGGGCATCCAGCATCTGGATACGATTTCCCTTATAATCACAGAACGCAAGGCTCAAGTTAATTGAGCTTTTTCTTTCTATTTCATCAAAACCATAGTCGCTGACTGTTGTCCCGTCTTCAATTTTCCCTTTTCGCGTAGTGGCTTTTGCGAAAAAAAGTATTGCTTCAGTGAGGCTTGTTTTTCTACGAGGATGTCTGTTAGTACGGGGTCAGAAGAACAACACTGCTCTTCCTCGCTTCTTAAAATATCTGCAATACAACTAACAATCTTTGAAGATTCGGTATCCAGGCAATTACTCAAACATGACGCCTGCAAATATTCCTTAATCCTCTCACAAGATGGCGTTATGCCGGCTTCTAAAAGCCTTTTTAATTCCTGCCATTGGCGGCTTAAACTTAGATTTTGTAAACCACCGATAGATGAAGTTAAAAGTTTTATGCGCAGCGATGAAATTGATTCTGTTACAATGGGTAAAGAACGCAGATCAATACCACCGAAATCATTATCTTGGTTTAAATTCAAAGGAGTGTTTTCTTTTGGCTCTTGCGCCTCAATTGATGAAGAAGCGCTAGATTTTCCTGTGCCGGATCCTTTTTTCACTCCAATTCTACCAAGAATTCTACTCACAAGTGACGGACTTTTTACTGATGATTTTTCTCCTCCAGCTTCATTACTATCAACAACTTTATTATCTGTCTGGGTAGGATTATTTTGTTTATCTAATTTAACCTTGGCTACAAAGAATCTTTCACCAAAATTATCTTCGTTTAATCCATTCTTGTTCATAAAAAACCAAGCTCTCTTTGCCAAATCAAAGTTACCTTTTGCATGTTTGCATAAAGTTGCTGCCTGCGCACCGGTAATGCCATCAATCTTCATCCATTTATGCATCATTTGTATATCACCTTGCACTGCATGAAATAAAGATACCACACCATAACCATTCCCAATATTAGGTATAGCCAACAGTTTTCTTGCTAAATCCAAATCCCCCTTAGTTAATTCATAAAGCCAGTCTTCTCCTTGATGCTTGCCATTAAGATGCTCAACTTTTCCTCCCGGATTGCAAATAACAAACCAACCATACTGCTGTTGCAAAGAAAGATTATTCCAGGGCACAAAAACATTATTTCTCATGATCCCCGTATTACTTCCTAATCTTGATTCTCCTTTTTGAGCAAGCCCTTGATTAATCACAGGAGTGGATTCCGTTACCGCTTCTTCCTGGACATCAGCCGCCACCTCCGGGTTAGATCTTTCTGCCTTTTCCTGTTCAGCTAATTTTTCCTTGGCCGCAGAAAATCTTTCACTAAAATTTAAAATACTTAAATCTTCTTTATCCATTATTAACCAAGCCCCCTGGACTGATTCCATATTGCCTTTACCGGCTTCATATAATTTTGCTGCACACCAAACGCCTTTAATGCCTTTAATATTCAACCACTGTGTTTTCTCCTCACTCTTAAGTCTTGTCCATAGCATAAAATCTGCCTCATGGTCAGTTATTTGACCGGAATCATTCCAACCAATATCATTTTCAGCCAATACCGCAAGCTTTTTATTTTCAACCCCTCTCTGAAGAGTGCCTTCATATAGTTTAGGGGATCGCAAACGCAGCCCCTGAATAATTAATTTGGGATTATTTTCCAATGCCGGTTTTATCTGGTCAAATTCTGATTGGGGAAGGAAGAAAGAAACCATAAATGTTCCAATTCTAACATCAATACTAGGCCCTTCCCAAATAACCAGCAACATAGCTATATTATCTGTAGACATGTTTAAACAAGACTTCACACGATTAAGCAATCTTTGATGATTACCTATTACTACTATTACCTTGTTACCCCCTTTTAACATATCAAACATTAATTCCCGCTTATAACTCAATGAAGAATTTAAATCAAAATTACTGCGTAAGAAATTTTGAAGAATATTAATACTGTATCCTCGGTCTTCTACTTCTGTTGCTATACCACGCTCATTCTGAAATTGGCCTTCTAATTCCCTATTACGAAAAGGTACCTTAGTAACATAAGCTGCGTTTTTACCGGTAAGGACACGCAGCGCTTTCCATTCCTGCACGATCTTATTAAATCTCTCAGCCTGCTCTTGCGTTAAATCTCCAAATATTGACTGCAAAAGAAAGATGCTTACCAATGCCTCATCAGGCCTACCTTTTTTCAAAGCCTGTTCATAATCTTCAATTATTTCATCAGCTGATTTTTCTTTAAAACGTTCTCTCAGCCCATACTGCGGGTATGTTTGCGTCAATTTTTCATTTGCCGCAATCATCTGCTCTTCTAAATTAAGATAGTAATCAATATCATTGTTCTTGTTATAAAACAGGCTGCTCCTATCTATTAACGGCCAGAGTCTTTCAGCATAATCCCTGTTGCCGTTAGTGAAACGGTGCAGCCTGAAAACATCCCCCCATCTTTCAATACCCGGTATAGCAAACCAATTTTCTGCTTCCCCCATATCCCCCTCAAAAAGATTTGAAACATCTCTATAACCTTCTTCATTATGAATACCAGACGACGCGGTTAATGCTGAAGATGCTGACGGAACCAGCATCACTGCCACAGAAATATCGTCTCTCTTGCTATATCTCTTTTCAGTATCATTGTCTGGTTGCAAAGCAATACGCACAGCTTCATCCTTTAAGGCCTTTGCCAAGTCAGCTGGATTTTTATTCTTTTGCATAATCTGTGCTATCTTCTTCTGCCCAAGATTATCAATTACTCCGTCGGACATTAAGATAATCGCATCTCCAACATTAAGAGGCTCTCGGATTGTTTGATGAGGTTTTAAGTTCCCTGCTTCTTCGCGCCCTAAAGCAATACCAATCTGATTACGATCCCTGTGTGTTTCAGCCTGCTCAGCGCTGATAGCACCAGCATCAACCAACATTTGCACATAAGAATCATCTTTGCTTAATTGTTTTATTTTACCATTTTTAGCCCTGAGATAAATCCGGCTGTCCCCAATGTTTGCCCCCACCAGCCATTGCTTTTCACTAGCATCTGTCCAAACAAGCGCGACAGACAGAGTAGTGCCCATATCCTTTTTTGAAGGATCCCTTACTGCTTCTTGAAGAATAGCCTGATGCGCATCCTCAACCCCTTTTTTTAAAATATTCAATAAATCTTCCGGATCCCTTGCAGTAGCAAGATATTCGGATAGCGCTTTTGAAATAATCACTTTTGCCAGATTGCTTGCCGTTTCCCCTCCTGCATATCCTCCCATACCATCAGCAACCAAAGCAAGGCGCAGCCCTTCATCTGCAAGAACAGCATCCTGGTTAACCCTACTTTTACCCGGATATGCTGTTGTTATTTCTTGAGCAGCAACTAATTTTGTTTGACCTGCCCGTGTCTTATTTCTTACCCATGAAATTACCCGGCTAAAAGTTAAACCACCATTCATATCCATTATAGGAACCTCAGTCTCTCCATCACCTTGTTTCCCTAATATTGCCTGTTTTGCTGCGGCCTCAGTAACATAAAAAGGATTATTTAGAGAACGGCTTGCTCCATAATTATTAACTACGGTTTTTTCTCTGCCATTAATACATTTTACAATAAATGGAGATAGTTTCTTTTCTCCATCAAAATCTTCTGAGATAAACCAAACAGTTTGTCCTGTCCTTAAGACAGATTCAACTCCATTTGCATCAGAAACATTTATTTCCGGCGCAAAACTTGCCTTAATTTCAGCCGCTTTACTTTCTGCTTGTTCTTGCGTTAACATCTCATCATTCGCGTAATTAACATCTCTTCCATCAAAAACTTCACCTTCATCAAGAACCCTGTCAACAATATGCTCAAAGATCTGCCCTGCATCATCCACTGTATAAAATCTATCTCCGGCTTTCCATTGGATTCCAGTTGATTGATTAGGGCCTTGCGCATCTACCCCTATCTCTACTTTCTTACCAGCTGTAGCCTCACCTGCTTTTCCTTTACGAATCCCCGGAGGAATATCCCATTTTACGCCTTCAAAGACATTAGCGCCTGATCCCGGTAAAGCCTGCGCTCTTTCAGGCAGTTCTGGCTTAAGCCCTAATCCAGCTACAAAAGCGCCGCGCTCTCCTTCAACTGAACCATGCAACGCTAAATCTCCAGCACCTGTTTGTCCTTCAGCTAATGTTTGACCTCCAGCAGCAACCAAAACGCCTGGCCCCTTTTCTTGGGCTGCTGGTGTTTCTAGTTTTTTCTTAGCAGCATTAAATCTTTCGCTAAAGTTATTATGAAACAATTTATCCTTTTCCATCAAAGGCCAGACTTTTCTTGCTAACTCAATATTATTGTTTGCATGTTCGTACAACCTGGCGGCCAGCCAACCATTAGTAATACCATCAATCCCCATCCATTCTTTAATCTGTTCTATATTCCCCTGAGTTGCCTTATAGAGCAACGCAACACTATAACCATTGCCAATATTTGGTATCAACAACAATTCTTTTGCTAAACTTAAATCTCCTCTGGTTGCTTTATAAAGGTCATCTTCTCTCTGTCCAAGCGCCATACCATTATGATATTGGATTTTCCCTCCCGGGCTGCAAATAATTAACCACTCGTGTTTTTCTTGTGGAGCAAGCTCATCCCAAGGTTTAAATTCTTTTTCTAAACCATCCTTCATGCCAGCCGGCGCTTGAACAGGCTGAACCGGAGCTGGGGGAATAAGCAAAGCCTTGGTTTCTTCAAACGCTTTATTTAAAGCATCTAATCCCTTCTGCAGCATCCCTTCATCAATCCCTGCTTTTACAGCTTCTCTCTTTAAGTCGTTAACCGCATTATTATAATCACGCTCAAGTTGCTTAAGGCTGACTGCTTTGCTTAGCCAGCTTACCGCAAAATCAGCATCTTCAGCAAATTCTAACTCAGCAAGAATTAAATTGGCTTCAGCAACCAATTCATCTGATAGAGGAATTTCTGAACGCTGCAAATCTACTATTCTAACCCAAATTCTATCTAATTCTGATGGAACAGGCTTTCTGCTCCTCATCAATTGAGCCCCCTTAGACTGTACTCTTGTATTTAATTCTTGATCAGCTGCATATTTGCTACTTTTACGATATTCCTCTCTTTTAATCTCTCCTATGCTACGTTGTATCTCGTCGCGAGAATACTTTAAACCATCAATTTTTCCTTGAACATTTTTAAGATTTTCTGGCCAATCTGCATCGCTCTCAGCTTCATTCCTAATTTCTCCTCCCGGATCTAAAGTTTCCATTTCTGCCTCGGCCAATTTTATTTCCTGCTCTTTCGCTGCAAGCTCAGACCTTAAATCAACCAAACGTTCATCATTTCTTTGTCCACGATCTTCCGGAACCAAGGCCGGCGCAGGAACGCTTGGCGCAGGAGCCACGGCTGGCGCAACAGTAAGCCCATGCGCAGTTGGAGCGCCAAATCCTAAACCCGACTGAAGATTTTCCGAAGATAAACTTCCTCTTCCACCTTCTCCAAAAAGATCTTTTTCATAATCAAGGGCAGTTGCGCCAGTTTCTTTTGCAGGCGGAACTACTCCATCTAAAACAGGCGGTTGCTCTGCTGGCCCATCCCCTGTCCCCGCGGCCGCAACATCAGGCGCATCCGCATCTTCCACGGTAGCGCGCTTTTTACGGGCTTCTTCACTTTTCTGTCTTTTTTGCTCTTTCTCTAATTCAATACGCGCACTCGCAATTTCAACAGCCCTGTCAATTGCTTGGCTAATTTTATTACGGTCATCATCTTTGATATCAGTATTTTTCCCTAAGACAGATTTTGCATCTCTTTCTCTGCTCGCTACTTGTTCCTTATTCTTAGCGGTAAGAATTTGTTCAATACTATGACGTATCCGCCTTGAAGTAACTTGTGGTAATTCTATGGGCTTACCGTCTGAACCTTCTAACTCGGGAATAATAATTGCAGGGGCTGCTGCAGGATTCTCTCCTTCACCTTTTCCTTTTGTTCCTGCCTGCTCTCCGGCTTTTAAGCTTGAATCGTTTTCTTTTCCGCCAGCAGTTCCTTCAACTTTATCACTTCTTTTCTCTGTTTGCCGCGACTTGTAATATTTTATTCCTGCCCATAAGAATAAACCTGCCCCTATAATTCCCGCCGCAATCAAAGCCCATTCACTCCAGCTTATTGACTGCAAATATGAAACCATTGAATGAAACATTCCTGCGCTGTCATGATGCATGCTACCGGATTTAGCGTTTCCTTCTGCCGGAGTAATGCTTTCAGCGCCTGCTTTACCTGTCAATTCGTCAGCGTTTCTTAAAGTTGTAGTAGTTGGCTCGGTTGAAGTTGAAGTCGTTGTAGAGGTAGTTGATGTTGTTGAAGTAGTTGATGTGGTGCTCGTCGTTGTTGTGCTGGTTGTTGTAGGAATTGTTGAAGTAGGCGCCGTAGTTGTTGCTTGCTGCACCACAGGAGCCGCATTGTTATGAGTATCAGTGCTTGCCGGTGTCTGCACGGTAATATTATACTTATGCGTATTATTTAACTCCGCGATTTTCTCCTGAGCGGCCTGCACATTAACATCTGCGTTACCGGCATAAGGAGATAAAATATTCTGAGGAATAGAGACACGCATTCCCTGCGGTATCATGTCTGAATCATGCAGATTTAAATGCTCTTTCATCTGCGGTACAAAATCCCGGAAAACAAAATTACGCAATTCTCTCCCGCTTAACCCCAGAGATTTCCCTACAGCATAACCTAACCCGCTCAAAGTATTATCCGCAGAAGTTTGATTGTTCCATTTATCAAAGGTTGCGGTTATTCCGGTGATGCGGCCATCTGCACCGGTTTCTAAACTTAGCCCCATAGCCTGAGCAGCTGGTGCAATAAATAAACTAATAAAACCAACTCCGAAAATTGCCGGAAGAAAACGTATGGCTGGCGCAACCACCCGCCTTATCGGGCGAGGAAGTTTTTGCAGGCTATTTCCCGCTGAACCTGTTACCTGCGAAAGCTTAAGCACTGCGAAACTGCTGTTTAAACTAGCCCATGCGTGAAGAATAAAATTATCAACCTTTGTAAATAAAGGCACGTTGGTGCTTTCTGCGGTTTTTTGAACACCCGGTTCTTGTTTAGCAAGGACAATATCATCGTCAGCTACGTTGCCAACTTCAACCATTGCATCCCAAGCAGTTGCTGCAACCATACCAACAGGTATGTTGGGAATTAAAGTTTTCGCTGGCACAGACACAGCCGAAGAAACGCCATTTTGCCTTCGTACTCCTAAAGCAACATTCGCAGAACTAAAATTCATACCTCCGCTAAAATAACTTCTGATTACCTGACCGGAAGGAGTATACACAGGTTGCTTAATATTATATTCGCCTTCTTTAAATGACTTCTGGTACTGCTTAAAATAATCATTTTTGTCCCAGGCTTGGCGAGAAGCAAACTTCTCAATATTCTTTTTATCAATCAGGCCTGCGTAAACGCTTGACTGGCCAATTGAACGCGCCTTAAACCATTGCGCCATAATTAAGGAATAATAAACCTGGCGAAGCGAGGCATATCTTTTAGAAGAATTAACTTCTTTTGTAAGCTTAGGAATAATAAGTTCTTTAATGAGCTGGGTTGAGTATTTGTTTAGTTCTTTAAGCCTGGGGTCGTTAAATGAGTAGTCTGTTTTCTCTGTTATCTGTACTCTGTTCTCTGTGCCCTTCAAGTAGTCTTCTTCAAGCATTACTTTTAAGGTAGCTTTGTAGATGTAGGCTGAACTTTGGGTTTCCCGCACAATAATATCTCCCGGAACAATCCAGGGCCGGGTTAATGTAGGAATAGTAACCTGATCAGTGCCAAAGAGCTCTTCTGCCTTCTTATATAATTTATTCCAGTATTCCTTACCCTCTGTAGTTTGAGGAGAGGTAAAATTAGCTGTGTCTTTCTTTAATTGTAAGTCGGCTTCAAGCAGAATTTTTCCCACATCAGTACGCTCTAAAGCTGTATCAATAATATTATCTGGAGAATCCGGCCGCAAGTTAACCCAGAAGGCATCATTTGGCAGGGTAAGACCGATGTAAAAATACTTCATTAGGTCTTGGGTGGTGGATTGCAGGTCATTGTAAGAGCTGCCTTTATCTAAAAGTAATTTAAAGTTACTGTCTTGAGGTAAGTATTGCAGGTATCTGAGGTGAACGGGGCGAAAGGTATCAATCTTAACAAAGCTTGAACCTAATTTAGCAAACGAGCTGGATAGGTCTATAGCACCACCTGCTGCAAAACCAGATTGCTCAAAGAGGAGTAGAAATGAAATAAGAATACTTATGATTTTGTTTAGTCTTTTAGACATTTAGGTTATCTTCAAATTATGAGTTGCGGGCTTAACAGCCCAATATAATAGGTAAGATAAGTATAATATACAGAAGGGCCAAAACAAGGGCAAAACAGGGGTTTTGGGAAAGCGGTTTCTTTTTACTCCAGGTAAGTATAAATCTTACCTTTGTAATTACGTAATACGTATTTACCCTTAGCCTGAGAAAGAATATAATTCGGGCCAACAGGTATTTTACCGCCGCCTCCGGGGCCATCAATCACATAGGTAGGAACAGCATATCCGGAAGTATTTCCGCGCAGCTTCTCCATTATATTAATTCCCACAGCAACAGGAGTGCGGAAATGCTGGGTGCCGCGCACAGGGTCGCACTGATAAATATAATACGGCCGCACGCGGATCTGCAACAACTCATGCATTAATTTCTTCATAATATACGGACGGTCATTAATACCTTTTAGCAAAACTGTCTGACTCCCCAAAGGAACGCCTGATTCTGCCAACATGTCGCAGGCAATCTTGCAGCGCTTGGTAATTTCTTTTGGGTGATTAAAATGGATACTCATCCAGACAGGAGAATACTTCTTTAATATGTTAGTTAACTTTTCTGTAATTCTTTGAGGGAGAGTTACAGGAATACGTGTGCCAATGCGCAAAAATTCCACATGCGAAATCTCACGGATCCTTTTTAACAAAGATTCAATTTCTTCGTCCTCCATAAGAAGCGGATCTCCGCCGGAGATTAAAACATCACGCACTTTTTTATTGGACTTAATGTATTCAATAGCCGCGTCAAAACTTGCGGCAGAATTATCCTCTTTATGATCCCCTACTAACCTGCGACGGGTACAATGCCTGCAATACATCGCGCAATGCTCGGTGGCAAGCAACAAAACCCTGTCCGGATAACGATGTACCAAATGCGGTGCCGGGCTGTCGCGATCCTCGGCGCACGGGTCAGTCATCTCGTGCGGCCCGACAGCTGATTCAAAAGAAGTAGGCACTGCCTGGCGGCGAATGGGGCATGCGGCATCTTCAGAATCCATCAAAGCCGCCCAATAAGGAGTAATTGCCATTGACAGTCGCCCGGTTGCTTTTTTAATTCCTTCTTCTTCCTCGGGCGTTAGTTTAACAATCTGTAAAAGGTCTTCTTTATTACGCACCCTGTGCTTAAGCTGCCAATGCCAATCTTCCCAGTCAAGGGGATTAACATCTTTGAATAAACTAATCTGCTGGTAGTCCAAAGGCTTTCTTGATGTACGCGCGGGAACTAAAATTTCCTGTTGTAATTTCGGGCTCTCAACCGCTGTATTATTACTCAATTTAGCCTATTCCTTTCCGAGGCGCTCATTAATATGGCCTCAATTAACTCCTCGTATTTCATGCCTGCCGCATATGCCATAAGAGGAAAATTTGACTCGTTAGGATTAAGCCCCGGTAGAGGATTGATCTCCAGGACATAAGGAATACCGTCTTTACTTAAACGTATATCCGTGCGCGAAATATCAAAACACCCTACTGCATGATGCGTCCTTAAAGCAGTATCATTAACCAAAGCTTCTGTATTTTTATCAAGCCTCGCCGGGCAATGAAATTCAGGCACCAGGCCCATCTCTTTATTCCCCTGAAACTCTTTCATCTTCCACGAATAAAAATACTCGCCGCTGTTTAAACATTTTGAAAAATCAATTTCTAATATCGGTAAAACCGTGCATTTTCCGTTCTCAAGGATACCTACGGTCAACTCGGTCCCTTCAATAAACTCTTCAACTAAAACATCCTGTTTATAAAGCGAGATGATTTCATTGATCACTTTAAACAATTCTTCCCTGTCCTGCACAACATTCTTTTTGTCTATCCCTTTAGCAGAACCCTCAAAATTAGGTTTTACAATTAAAGGGAACTTTAAAGATGGATCCAATTCTTTACTCCCCCTTGAGAAAACCTGAAAATTAGGAGTAGGAATATTTTCCGCCTTGAGGATCTTTTTAGTCAGTGCCTTATTTAAGGCAAGGGCAAGCGCAAATGTATTTGAACCGGTATACGGGATATTAAAATAATCAAGGATTGCCGGTATCTCTGACTCGCGGAATTTACCGTGTTTTCCCTCGGCAATATTAAAAACCATGTCCACACGGTTTTTCTTAAAATAATCAAACACATCCGAGCCGTTGACATTTACCGCCGAGACTTTATGGCCCTTGCGGCTTATCGCAGAAATTATGGCATTAATTGTTTCCAGTGAATCAAATTCAGAAAAATAATCCGCAGGTTTACTGGAATCTTTTTCTTTTAGGTTATGAGTTAAGGCAATATGCATTTAAGCTAAGTTATTTCTTTTTAATGCGCAATTAAGGATCTTGCCCATTATCTCTTCGTAAGTCATGCCTACTTCCCGCGCCACCATCGGAAAAACATCTTCTGTGGAAAGAGACGGCAAAGGGTTAATTTCCAAAACATAAGCATTGCCGTCCTGATCAAGACGAAAATCAACTCTTCCGAAATCGCAGCACTCTACAGCATTATAAACTTTGACTGCCAAATTCTTAATCTTCTTTTCTAATTCCTGGTTTACCCGCGCCGGGCATACATATTCAAGGCGGTCTGAGGTTATGCGCGAGAATGTATAAAATTTATCGTTAAGTTTCAGTCTTCCGTCAATCTTTATCTGCACGATCGGGAGTGCCTCCGGAGGGTCATTGCCGACAACAGCCACAGTAAATTCCTGCCCGGAAATAAACTCTTCTATCAAGGCGGGTTGCTTATAAGTAGTCGTGATATACTCCACCTGCTTTTTGAGATCCTCGGCATTTTCTACTCGCGAACTTTCTGAAAGCCCCTTGGATGAACCTTCAAAGCGCGGTTTAACAATTAGAGGAAATTTATAATGATTGCGGCTGCTCAAATCTTCCACTGATTTAACTTCAAGAAATTTAGGGGTAGGAATATTATCGGCAATAAAGATCTTCTTGGCCATAACTTTATCAAGTGTCAAGCCAAGCGTTAAGGCATCTGAGCCAACAAAAGGGATCCCAGCCATTTCAAGTAAAATAGGAACCTGCGATTCGCGGTTCCTGCCGCTTGTTCCCTCGGAGATATTAAAAACAATGTCAACCCCTAAATTATTTATATTTTCCAAAAGGCGGGTTGCATTGCCGATTTTTTTCACCTTGAAGCCCTGCGATTCAATTGCCTTGGCGATTACATCAATGGTGGTGGGATGGTCAAATTCAGCGCTGGCATCCGGCGGGTCACCGGCTTTAAATTCGTAATCTGTCTTTAAATCGTATGTTAATCCGACTGTTTTCATTTTAAGTTATAAAAAAAGGCTCACCTGTCCATTGAGCCTATAAGAAACGTTCCTGATTTTTCAATTTTGTTTTTGCAACCTCCCTTTCTTGGATATATTTTTAACATATTATATAAATATTGTCAAGTATTTTCAAACTCCACACACCCCCAGCTGATTAAATTATTCTTTAAAATAATTACTACTCCCAAAACCCCTTTAACACTGCGGGCGAAATCAAGCGCAGGTTGCAGGTCCTTCTTGGAATTTATCCTATTTGCAGTTGCTGTTGCCATTGCATCTGCCAATGCAGCATCTTTTGAAAGAATAATCACGCTATCGGCGCTACCAAAGCTTAAAGAATGCCCAATTGTCCCTGATGATGCGCAAACGCTAACAGGAGTCATTGCCGGCTTTATCTTTAACCCAAGCCTGTTCCATATCTTTGACCTGCCGGCATAAATACCGACCACACGCGTCTTGGTGGTTTTAATAAAAAGATCCCCGCCATTTTCAATTATCACATCTTTGTAACCTTTTTTTATCAGGCCTTCTCCTAAAAATTGCGCCACTGCCCCTGCCACAGTAGCCATCGGCCCCACATTTGCTTTTTTGGCAGCTTCAGCCATGTCTTTTATTAAGGCCGGAGCATGCAGCTCCACAACAATCGGCTTTAGGGCAACTAAAAACCTGCGATCCTTCTCAATATATGTTTCAATCTCCCAGCGAAGAGCATGGATCCTTTCTTTTACAAAATCCAAATCCAGTTTCTTGTTGGTAGAGATTTGCAAATCAGTTTCTTTTTCCACAAAACGCGCTTCATGCAGGTCTTTTGCGTTTACCCACCCACGGTAAAACCTTTTCTGAAACAAAATGTTTTTCATTTTAACATATCCTTGGCATCGGCTCACCGGTTTGCATATCAAGCACCCTTTGTGACCCGATTACTGTATTAAGTATTACCATCTGTTTCGGCGATTTCACGACCTCGCCGATAATACTGGCTTTTCTGCCCAAGGCATGTCTTTTAAGCATTTTCAAGATTTTTGCAGAAGAGCCTTTTTTCACTATAATTACTGCCTTGCCCTCGTTTGCAGAATATAAAGGGTCAATCCCCAGCAATTCCCCTGCCGCGCGCACCTTGGCAGAAAGTGGAATATTCTTTTCATTAACAACAACGCCTAACTTTGTTTGTTGCGCAATCTCATTTAAAGTAGTAGCAAGGCCGCCCCTGGTAGGATCACGCATAAATTTTATGTCACCTGTTTGTTTTAAAACATTTACAAGCAAATTATTTAAAGGCGCGCAATCACTCTTTATGCCAAGCCCTAAATTAAGGTCTTTTCTTTCAGAAAGGACCGCGAAGCCGTGCTGAGCAATTTCTCCGGTAATAATAATTTCGTCTCCTGCTGAAATACATTTTGCAGAAAGTTTCCTTTTGGAGATTATCTTTCCTACACCGCTTGTATTAATAAAGATCTTATCGCACGCACCGCGCTCAACTACTTTGAAATCTCCGGTTACAATTTTTACCCCTGCTTTTTTAGCCCAGAATGAAATTGAGCCAGCGATTTTGTCCAGAGTTTTCTTCTCAATGCCCTCTTCAACAATCAGCGCCAGCGATAAATATTCAGGCACAGCCCCTGACATAACCAGGTCATTAATTGTGCCGCAAACCGCCAGCTTGCCGATATCCCCTCCGGGAAAATCCAGAGGGCTGACCACAAAAGAATCAGTGGTAAAAGCCAAGTTATCTTTATACCTAAGCCGGGCGCTGTCACCAAGCTCATTTAAAATAGGGTTGTTAAACTCTTTTAACAACACCTCTTTTATAAGCTTATGCATCAGAGTCCCGCCGCTTCCATGGCTGAGTAATATTTTTTCCATTGGCCTTAGTTTAAAACAAGTTGTAAATCTTTTTCTAATTTCTCCGTCCCCTGAAAAACAAAACCAAGGATCCCTAATTTCTGCGCGGCATCAATTAAATCCTGCCGGTCGTCGGTATAAAAAACTTCTTCCGGGAGGGCGCCTAATTTAGAAAGGGCGGTTTTATAAATCAGTGCATCCGGTTTTCTTATACCTTGTTCAAATGAGGTGACAACATCATCAAAAACATCAAATACCGGGAAATGTTTCTTTAAAAACGAATAATGCAAAACATTTATATTTGAAAGAATGATGACCTTGTATTTTTCCCGCAAAGTTTTCGCAAGGGAATAAACTCCCCGGTTCTTTTGGCTAAAAAAGAATATCTCATTCCAGATGGGAAGAAATTGTTCATAGCTGATATTCAACTCCAGGGCCTTTTTTACTTCGGAGAAAAAATCATTTGCAGAAATCCTGCCTTCTTCAAACATGCCGGTTAGCGGGGAATCAAAAAAGAATTGGTAAATTTCAGGAATACTTTTTCCTGAACAAGCACAAATCCTGTTTGCGGCAATGTTATGGTCAAAATCAATCAGGACATTTCCCAAATCAAAAATCACGCCTTTAATTCTCTTCTTCATTAATTGCTTTTCCCTTTTGCTTTACGGAACAGATCCAAAAACTTATCCTCATATTCTTTATAAACATTCCACCTGTCAAGTTCCACTTTGAGCTCGCTGGCTTTGGCCAGGTCCCCTTTTGCAGCGGAAAAAAGTTTCTCAATTTTCTCCTTTACAGAAAGCGGAAGCTTGGTCAGCTGGCCGAGGGTTTTTTTGATTCTTTCAATCTCCTCTTCCCCGATAGGCCCCATTCCCTGCGGCCCCAATTTCAGGTAATCCAAAAGCTTATTGATTTCATTCTCCATAACATACGCCTGTTCTTTTAAGGAACTCAGGTCAAGCTGTATGCCGAATATTTTCGCGAATGCCCCCAGTACCGCAAGGGAAGCCCGGGGATTTTCAATCTGAATTGTATAAAGAGGTATCTCTCCTAAAAGACAAAATCCATTAAGCCCTTCTCTTTTGGCAATACCCAAGAATAACCCGTTCATCCCGCTAATTTGCCCCTCGCTAAGGTTACGAAAGTTATATTTCTTCAAAAAAGTATTTAATTCAGCAGATGTTGAGGTATACCACACCCCAGGCTCATGCGCGTGCTCAATCGGCTGTGGCATAGATGCGAAACCAACCACAGTATCAACTTTATACAATCTCGCAAACTCAATTATCCGGCGAGAATACTCTTCTGCCTTCATCAGGTCAGGCTGGGCATTACTTAAGAAAATGATCAGATCATTTTTACCATTTTTATTTTTCCAGAAATAAAACTTGTTCTGCGGCATTTGCGGCACACTCAGAACCCCATCCTTAATAACGCTCCCGGTCAGGTAAAAAAACTCCTCGGGGATAATCTCGGCAAATTCTTCCGCTTTTAAATTTTCAACCAAAAAAGTAACTGCCTTAAAAGCCACCTCCCCCATCCCCGGCCAGGCAATAATTAAATACGGTTTTCTTAAACGGGGCCGTTTTGTAATCTTTATTCCTTCCATTTCCACTCCTTTACTGAGCCTCCTACCAATAATGCATCCATTATCGGTAGTTCATTAAGAATTGTTCTAACACTAATGACCCTTTGTATAAATTATCAACCCGCGCATATTCATTCACAGAATGCGCGCATCCTCCGGAGCCGAAACCAGTGGCAATCGCAGGAATTCCCTGATGCTGAAAAAAAGTAATTACTGTTGCTCCTTCCGAGCCTTTTATCCGCGGGGCAATATTATTGGTTTGCATAGCAAAACACATCTGCCGCACCAACGGGTGAAGTTCCTCTATAAGATAAGGCTGCTGGATACCGTCAATTTCAATATTAAATTTCTTTGCGTATTTTTTAACTGCCGAACGTAAATCTTTTATAAGGCCTCTTGCATCTGTACCGGGCAAGAAACGGAAATCAAGCTCAAAATCACACCAATCCGCAACAATATTAACCTTGTCTCCTCCGCGGATCACTCCCACATTTATCGTCGGAGGCTTCAGGTGTTTATTTTTTCTAAATACCTGCTTTTGGCTTTTTAAATCTTTAATAATATTAACCGCGATATCTATTGCATTAACGCCAAGGTCAGGATAGGCCCCGTGCGCGCGCTTGCCTTTTATTTTCACTTTTAAATGTATCAGGCCTTTTTGGGCAACTACAATATCAAAATCATCAGCATCAAGAACCACCGCCGCATCAGCCTTTAAGATACCTTTATCTAATAGGGGGATAAGGCCAAGTCCGGACCCGCTTTCTTCATCAGCAGTTGCGGCAAAAATCAGATTATAATCTAAACAGTCCCCCCTGGCGACAAGGCTTTTAATTACCTCCAGGCTCGCTGCCAGGTTTACCTTGCAATCAGTAGAACCTACCCCGTAGATTTTACCATCCAGGATCCTGCCTGAAAAAGGATCCATCTTCCAGCCAAGGCCTGCAGGCACTGTGTCTAAGTGCGGAGTTATTAATAAAGACTTCCCGTTCTTTTTACTTCCAAACTCAGCAAGTATATTCGGACGATTTTTCTTAAATTCATAAACATTAACTTTTAACCCCAGTTTTCTAAGATAGCCTTTCACAAAGAAAGCAATTTTGGTTTCATTTCCCGGGGGATTCTCAGAATTAATACGGATCAGATGCTGCAACAATCTGACAAGGCTCTCTTTATTGATCATTTAGGCTATTCCTCTTAAGGGGCAAAGTCCACACTTGGGTTTATTTTTTAAACAAAACTCTTTGGCCAAACGCACAATTAAAGCATGGTACTCATTAAATAATCTTACCCACCCGCTTATTGATTTACAAGCGCTTTTTCCGGCACAATTTACTAAACGCATAAAGATCTCCTGAACTTCATGATAACCGGCATCTTCTTTTATTATTCTATGGCGGCTAAAAACCCTCTTGGTATATGCGTCAACCACAAAGATATTTTTCTCCAGGGCATACAAAAGGATTGAATCCGCCGTTTCCGGCCCGATTCCATTTACATTTAGCAATTGCCGCCGTAAAATATCCAAATCGGCCTTTTTCATTGCCCTGATATTCCCCCGGTACGACTCAAGGAAAAACCTCAGGAAGTTTTTCAGCCGCTTTGCTTTAACATTATAATACCCAGCCGGCCTGATCAGTTTTGCTAATTTTTTCTCCGGCAATTTATATAATTTCTTTGCATCAAGCAATTTTTCTTCTTTTAAATTTACAATTGCTTTTTCAACATTTACCCAGTTTGTATTCTGGGTTAAAATTGCCCCCACCATCACCTCAAAGCTTGAATCTCCAGGCCACCAATGCTGCGGGCCAAATGCTTTAGAAAGCTTATCATAAATAGAAATCAGTTTATATTCCATATAAATATGTGTAAAACTTAAGCTTTTCGTTTTTCGCTTTGCTCTTTTTTATTCTCTTAATTCAAGCGGATTATAATTATAGTAGGCGAAAAGAGTATAGGCTGTGCCTGCTAATGAACCGGTAGATTTTCCTTTTGGCGTAAGCCAACCATGCCCGGTATCTACAAAATCCTCGCTTGAATACGGCAGGCATCCCTCCCCCTGTCCCGACGGAGATGGACTTGAAATAATCATTTTCTCCAAACAAACCAGGTATTCATCCGCCTTTGCGGCATAATAATGCGCTTTGGCAGGCAGGCCTTTTTTGTAATAAAATTCCGCCATTATTTTAAAAGCAACCACCATTTGCGCTGTCCATTCGCTGGAAACTATTCCCCCGCGCGCAATATGCGTTTTTGCGGCAAAATCAAACCCCTTGATCTTTGCATTGCTTCCTATCGGAGACTTGTAGTCAACTTCCACGCAGCAATGTTGCTGGGCAAATTCCATGATCTTATCCGGGTTCATCCCGATTGCCTTTAATTTCTCAGGCCCTATAGCGGCGATTGACCAGGCATAAGTATCGGTGGCAATAGTCGCATCTCCCCTGCCGCGCTTAACAGGTACTTCCAGTGAATCATAGGCATGTTTAACCAGCCACAACAAAACACTCTCTGAGCGGAGCTTGTATATTTCTTTCCCGGTCAGCTGATACAGCATATTAAAAAACGCATAGGCATCAAGGTTGTGTTCCGTAGAATACCAGGGCAAATCAAATCCTCCGCGAATACCGCCTTCCTTATCAGTATCCTGTAATTGCATAATCCTGGCGGCAATATTTTCGGCTAAAGACAAATAGGTATTATCCTGCGAACGCTTTGTATACTGCAAAATAGCAACCCCCAACCAGATGTTCGGCCCGGAGTTTACAATATATTCGGCCGGTTGAAAATCATCTGCATAATAAGCGTTAAAAAACAAACCATCTTTTGTCTTGGCCCTCCTTAAAAAGAAATCAAATATCTTCTTGGCAGAATTAAAATCTCCAAAGTAAGTATACACCTGCGCAACTAAAGACTGGTCATAAGTAAATGCCCAGTTCGCAAGCTCATCATCTCCTTCAAAGCTCATTACAAGCCCGGTGCGCTGATTCTGATGCACCTTAAGCCAATGATACATTTTTTCATAATTTGCCTTGGCAAGAATGGCTCTTTTTTTATCAAGGCGTAAAAGCTCCTCGGTAACTATATTTTCTTTACCCTGTATAGCAGCCAACTTCGTTTCCAGGTCTATCTTTTCCTGAGCCAACTGCTCAATAGTTTTATTTAACCCGGAAACTTTTTGTGTTTTTTCCTGCTCCTGGCTCCTGGCCTTTTGATCAAGCCTCAATAACTCTTCCTGCGCAGATTGAATACGCAACTCAAGCGCCTGGATTTTAAGCTGCAACTCTTCTCTTTGCTTGCTGATTGTTTTTATCTTTTGTTTGGCAATGCTATATTCCTGAGCTATAGACAAAAGCTGATGCACTAATTCTTTATTGCTTTGGGCTAATTTATAGTTGATTAAACCGTTAAAAAGAACTCCGATGGAAAAAAGTATGATAATTGTTAACCCGGCAGGAACGAGCATCCTTTTAGAACGGGCATAACGCACGATTCTTTTGTTCCCGGACTGCTCAATTGAGAGGTAATGCAGCCCGACAAGATACCTGCCGCTTTGCGGTTTGATATCCTTAACCCACGCCACCTCAGACAAGGCTTTAACCGGATAAACCCCCAAAGGCATTTCAATCTCAAGAGTAATTCTTACTTTATGTTCCTTTAAAAGAGCTGCAAATAAAGGATCCAGGTTGTTTACCGACAGACAAATCCCGCCTGAGCTGATGTTACTGGTAAAACCCTGTAACCAGCCAGACAAAATATTTTCACCTTCAAGGCTTTCAAGGCGAAACTGCACGGGAAAAGCCGAGTCAAGCCTTATATATTTCCTGCGTTCATGCCCTAACTTGGATTTTCCAAACATAATTATTTAACCTTCTCCAAAACCACCCTTTGTTTGAGTTTTTTAGCAAGTGTTTCATAAAATTTCTTAAATTCCAGATACTCTGATTCAGGAATTATTGTTTTCTTTAAAAACGATGCCTGATGCAGAATTAATTTATTGGAGCTGAATTTGTATTCGGCGCTAAACTTAAGCCAGGCAGTATCAACAGAAATATTTTCCGGCAAATATTTAATGCGCGTATTCTCGGGCACCTCAATCTCCAGCGTATTTTCTTTACTTTCCAAAATCTCAAAATCAATGCTATATTTACGCTTCTCTTTAGCGACAATCCCAACATCAACACTGGCTAATTGCGGTAAAATAAACAAAGGCCCAGCAAGAGTTGCATATTCCGGGCCATGAAAATCATAGCTTAAAACCACCGGCTTATTCAAATCATGAAGATTCTCAATATTGTATTTTTCAAGGCTGGCCCCGATAGAAACTTCCTGTATTTTCTGCCCGAGGGTTTCCTGGATCAGTTCCGGCTGGGTATATAAAAGCCAGTACCGCTGAGCCTGGTCATAAATACCGAAGGTAAAAATGCTCTTTTTAGCCAAGATGCTTTCATCTTTGTTAATTTTAATATTTAATTGCTGGCGCACAAGATTGTGCCCTGCAGGGTATAACGGAGTAGGCATAATTTCAAAACCATTTTCTTTAAATACGAGCACCTGCCTTGCCTGGTCACCTGAAGGCAGATCACCAAAACTACAGGTCTGGGCAGTGGGATCAAGAAAAACCACTCCCTCTTTAAGGCTTACTGCCGCAATGCAATGGTTAAAAAGCACGGCAGGAAATTCTTTGTCCAAATTATAATTATCTTTTGTGGCAATCAAAACCGGCCAGGCAGTCAAGCCTGCTTCTCTTAGCATAGTTACCAGGAGAATTGCCTGGTCTTTGCAATCCCCGTATTTATTTTTAAAAATATCCTCCGCCTTATGCGGCTCATATCCGGCCTGTCCATATTCAACTGCCACATAACGGATATCCTGGGCGCAATAATTATAAATCGCCCTGGCCTTATCCAGATCGTTATTTTTATTTTTGATTAATTCAGCGGTTTTCTTTTTTATCTGGGTGTCCGCGCTTATTTTATCCTTGGCTAAACCCCACCACCAATCATAAATCTCCCTCCAGTTTTTAAAAGACGAGATAAGGATCGTCGGATTTATCTCTGAATCAGGCGGCATGTTTGGCTCAGGCATGATCTGGGGAATATTTTCAAATTCCCAGCGGTAGGTGGTTGTTTTTTGTAGTAATTCTTTTTTAGGCGCGATTACTGCGCCAAAATCATTAAATTTATCATTAATTGTTTTGATATTTAAAGAGTTCTCCGAAGGGACAGTAAGTAAAAAACTTGCCCTTAAAAGAGGTTCTTTGATCTGCAAGGGATACGGCAAGACAAAATCTTTTTTGTTTATTAACTCGTTATTATAAATCTTAAATTTATATTCTATAACCGCCCCTTCACAAACTTCCGGGAAAGAAATAATCCTGACACGAGCATTGCTGTAAAGAGGGAAATTAAGATAACGCGAGACGTCGCGGATATGGCGGCTGCCTACGTCAGCAACGGTTGCATCAGGAAGGATGGTGCGCGCGTATTCAAGCTCTACCCTTTCAAAGGTTGAATCATAATTTATTTGCGTTTCTGAAAAATCTTCCTTACCGCGGTCATTTAAAATTTTGATCAAATAATGCGCCTGGGTTAGCTGTGTTCCATCTGAGCTAACCTTACTTTCTTCCTCGCACAATAAAACCAGCGCACCTGCCTGCGGATAAGCTTCCTGCCCGGGCGCCGATTCAATAATGTTACCGATTGCCGGGTCAATTTCTTTAATATTTAACGGCTTGGTTTCCCTGGAAATAACGTGAATACGCTCGTCGGCCTTTACCTTAAATCCATTGTCTTTTATTTTTGCATAGGCCTTTAGCGCCTGATCAAAGAGGTTGAGTTTTTCGCAGGATAAACCGTAGTAATACAAAGACTCGTCGTCAGGGTTTTGCTCATTCTTAAAAACTTCTAAGGCTTGAGCAAAGTTAGACTGCCGGTACAAAACAATTCCCAAAAGTTTCTTTGCCCGCGGATAATTTGTTTTCTTGAATTGTTCAACAGCCTCATCATATCTTCCATGCAGATAATAAAGATTGCCTAACTCAAAGTTCCATTTCTCAAGATTATTTCCTTTGGCAATCAGGTTTTTATATTCTTTAACCGCTATCTGATAGCTCTTCTCGGAATCAAGGGCATATTGCCTTGCCTTATCCAAAGAATTACCCTGGTTACAACCAAGCGTAAAACTTAAAACGTAAAACGCAAAACCAAAACTAAAAACTAAAAATTTAAAAACTTTGATTTTACTCTTTATGCTTTTAGCTTTTCGCTTATCTTTGTCTTTTGTATTTGAAATACGCACTGCACGCTCCTTCATACGAAACCATGCAAGGGCCAATGGGATGCTCAGGGTTACAACTCTTTGCGAACATTTTACAGGCCGGCGGCAAAACCAACCCTTTTAAAATATCGCCGCACTTACATTTTGTCCCCTGTCCCCTGTCTCCTGTCACCTGTCTAATTGAAAAAATATTCTCAGCATCAAAAGCAGAAAATTCTTTTCTGATTTTCAAGCCGCTATGCGGGATTTTCCCCAGGCCGCGCCAATTAGCATCTGAAGGCTGAAATACTTTCTTCATTATTTTAATTGCCTGCAGATTGCCTTGGTTCTTTACAATTCGCGAATACTGATTTTCTACCCTCGGTTTGTTCTTTACTATTTGCCGCACAAGAAAATATATCCCTTCCAAAATATCCAAGGGCTCAAAGCCAGCCACACAACAACTTATTTTATACTCTTTTGCTAAAAATTCATAGGGTTTTGTTCCGATCACTGCCGAAACATGCCCGGGGCAAAGAAATCCTTTAAGTTTTAAACGTTTATCCCGGACAAGATAACGCATTGCAGCAGGAATAAGCTTTAAAGAAGCAAGAAAGAATAAATTCTTCAGTTTTTCTTTTTTTGCGGCGATGATGGTTAAGGCAACAGTAGGAATAGTAGTTTCAAAACCAACCGCCAGGAAAATAACATTCTTTTCAGGATTATCCCGGGCAATTTTTAAACTATCCCAACAAGAGTAAACAACACGGATATTGTTAAAATTTACTTTTTGTTTTTCTAAACTTGAACTTGTGCCGGGGATACGCAGCATGTCCCCGAAAGTTAAAATCAGATTCTTGCTATCTTTAGCCAAATTAATTGCCGAATCAATATATTCCTGCGGGCTGACACAAACCGGGCATCCAGGCCCTGCAATCAAACGGATATTCTTTGGCAGCATTTTATCCAGGCCAAATCTAAAAAAGGCCTGCGTATGCGTGCCACAGACTTCCATTATATTAATTTGGCTCTTCCCGGAAATAGCCTTTATTTTGGCGCCCAACTTCTGGGCTAATTTCTTACTGCGGTATTCATCAATATATTTCATAAATGAGAGCATAACTTACGGAGTGCTGTAAAACGACGCAAGTTATCTGCGCGAATTTATCCCGAGCCTGCGCAGTAAATTTTGCAAGAAATTTACAAGCATATAGGCGAGGGATTTGTGGCTAAGTTTCAGTTAAAATCCTCAGAGTTTCTTTTGCTCTTTTGGGATCCACTATCTCAATTGCAAAACCAGCGTGCACTAAAACATAATCGCCTATCTTCGCCTTAGGCAGCATTTGGACATTTGCTTTACGGATTAAACGCCCGCTTTCTACCTCGGCAAATTCACCGTTAATTGACCTGATTTTCATCGGAATCGCTAAACACATATTTTCTCCTAAAAACCTGCAATTACTGCCTGCCCGAGGGAAATCCCTGAGTCATTGCAGGAAATATTCCTATGTTTAAACACCAAAAAACCCTTCTCACATAATAAGCCTTGGGCAAGAGAAAGTAAAAGTTTATTTTGGAACACTCCTCCTGATAATGCCACTTTATTTAATTTGCTCTCTTTCTTAAGCCTTAGGCAAACCTGTTCAATCATTTTTGCGATCGTTAAATGAAATTTGTAAGCAATGACTGCCTTGTTCTTTCCGGCTTTTAAATCTGCTGATATTTCTTTAAACATCGCATCGGGATTTAAAATGTATGCCTTTTCTTTTCTTTCAATTTTAAAGTTATAACTATGAACTTTGGGTTGCAGATGATAGATTGAATTTGCTATGTTTTCCAGCTCTATCGCCAGCTCCGCTTCAAAGCGGGCATTTCTTTTCCCCAAAATCAAACTTCCTGCCGCATCAAATAACCTGCCCATGCTGCTTGCCAAAGGGCAATTAAGATTGGCTTGATAAATTTTCTTTAATATTTTATCTTGAGGCGCAAGAAAACCCCGCCATGCCGCAACCAGCCGCCATGGCTCAAGGATCGCCTTTTCTCCCCCTATTAAAGCAACTTCTTTTAAATGGCCTGCGCGATAAAAATCTTTATAATCGCAAATTAAAAATTCCGCTCCCCAAATTTTACCTTCGCTACCTAAACCAGTTCCGTCAAAAGCCACGCCGATAACCTTCTGATTCTTTAGTCCGTTATCCGCCATGCAAGAGGCAATATGCGCATGGTGATGCTGGATAAGTTTTAATTGAAGACCCTGAGAAGTTAATCCCTGGCCGAATTTAGTTGACTGATAATCCTGATGCAGGTCACAAGCAATTAAACGCGGATTTTTTTTAAGGAAACCCTTTGCATCGCGCTTAAAATCCAAAAAGCTTTTTAATTCCCCTAAGTCCTGATGCACCGGGCTTAAATAAGCCAAACTTGTATGCGCGAAACAAAGCGTATTCTTGACCTGGCTGCCTAAAGCCAAAACAGGAGTTTTAATTTTAAAGGGTAAGTTAATTTTCCTAATTTCCATTATTTATGAGTAGTTTGTATTTTTTTATAAAATATCGGGCCAAGCCATTACTATGATTTAATCTTATATCCTTCTTATTTACTGAGCTAACCGGCATTATCCCCATCAGAGAATTAGTCAAGAAAACTTCATCCGCCTGCTGTAATTCTTTCAAAGTAAAATTGCCTTCTTTTAGGGTTATCTTTTCCTTTTTTGCCAAATCAAAAACAACCTTTCGGGTTATTCCGGGAAGGCATCCGCATTTTAAAGAAGGGGTAAATAATTTTTCGTTCTTTACAAAAAATATATTGCTCCTAGTCGCCTCGCAAATATGCCCTCGGCAATTAAGTAAAATTGCCTCATCAAAACCTTTTTCTTTTGCCTGCTGATAAGCCAATTCCTGCAATAATCTGTTTGTGGATTTGACCCTGGTTAAAAAAGAATTTTCATTCTGCGTAAAATTAGAGCTCAAAATTGAAAAACCCTTCTTGTAAATATCCTCCGCAAGCGGGATATATTCTCTGGCAATCAGCATAAAATCTGTATTAGTTCCTGATTTCCAGCAGGCTAACTTAACATAATTATCAGAAAACTCATTTTTGCTCACAGCTTTGTTAATAATCGTTTTTGCCTTGGAAAACGAGTAAGGTAATTTTAGTCCTATATTCCGACAAGAACTCTGCAGCCTGTGAAGATGTTCATTAAGATAAACAATTCTGCCATTAGAGGCGCGCATGGTTTCAAACACCCCCCAGCCATACAAAAAACCGTAAGATAAAGCCGAAACAAGCGCTTTTTGCGGAACAATAAATTTCCCGTTTAGAAAAATAATTTCTTTCATAAAATTATCCTGAAATCGCCTTTATCATAGCCTTTGCCTTTACAAGGGTTTCTTCATATTCATGCTCAGGCACAGAATCCGCAACAATGCCTCCTCCGACTCCAAAATAAAGCCGGTTTTTCTTCTTTAGGATCGTGCGGATAAGGATATTAAAATCCATATTCCCGGAAAAACTTAAATACCCGAGGCTTCCTGTATAAACTGCGCGCCGCGCCGGCTCTAATTCTTCAATAATCTCCATTGCCCTGATTTTCGGGCAACCTGTTACTGATCCGCCGGGAAAACACGCGCGCAATAAATCCAAATTGTCTTTTTTGTGATGGAGCCTGCCTGTAATCTGGGCGGTAGTTTGATAAACCGTGCTGTACTTTTCAAGGTTTCTTAACTGAGTTACTTTTATAGAATCATAACTGCAAACTTTCCCTAAATCATTCCTTTCTAAATCAACTATCATGGTTAATTCAGCTTTATCCTTAATACTATTTAACAACTGCCTTTTGTAAAAAATATCTTTTTGCGTATTACTCCCGCGCGGCCGCGTGCCTTTCATCGGGCGGGTAGCCACTTTTCCTGCGCACACCTGCAAAAACCTCTCCGGAGATGAACTCAAGATCTGAAAATCTCCGGTATCAAGATACGCGCTAAAACCCGCCGGGCTTAATTCCCGCAGCTTGCGGTAAATTTGCTGCGCAGATAAAATTGACCTTGCCTGAAAATGCTGAGAAAGATTCACCTGATAAACATCGCCACGGGAAATATATTCCTTGGCCTTTTTTACTGCAGCAATATAAGCGGCCTTGGTAAAATTAGACTTTAATGCGCAGCTATCCCGGCTCTTTTCTTTCTTATTTTGCTGCGGATTAATTTCAGAAAAAATATTCTCTAATTTTCTAAAGTTATCCCGGCAAAGCGCCCTTGCCAAACTGCTCTTCTTCTCCGGAAATCCCACACAGATAAAAAAAAGTTCCTTTTTAAGATTATCAATTCCTGCTACTGTATTATAAAAACCAAACCAGCTATCCGGGATTTTTTCTTTGGAATAAGTTTTCATAACAAGCTTTTTCTCAAGAAGAAAACCGAGGTCATAGCCAAAATAACCCACTGCCCCGCCAAAAAAAGGCGGCGCTCCAGACGAAGCATTGATCCGGTAATCGCGTAAAATCTTTCTTAATTTTTCAAATGGCTGCTCATCTTGTGTTTTTAAAATGGCACACGGGTCAAAACCTAAAAATGAATATCTTCCAGTAACAGAATTAAGGCTGGAATCCAGGAAAAAACAGTTCTTCCTGCCGGATAACGCAGAAAAGGCCTCCCAGGGCTTAAACTTTAATTTATATGATTTCCAGATGTAATATGCCATCAATCCTGAAAGTGCGCTCTTCGTTTCTTAAATGACAATACCCGACCAGATAATGCCGGCGGTTTTCAATCTTGATCCCCTTAGGCTCTACCTCGCGCTCAGAAACAGCTCCGCCGGAAGAAGTAAGGTATTTTATCCTTAATTTCACACCCAGGTCAATTGCTTCCTGGATCTGGGAAATTTTTTGCGCATTTAAATTATCCACAATATGCGGGTTAATTGCAAAAAGGCTTACAAAAACAGAAAAGTCTCCGATATTCTTTAACAGGAATATTTCCTTGAGCCGCGAGAAAACCTCCAAAGTAATTTCCACATCTGACAAAGCCCGGTGCTCCTGTCTGCCTGTTACCCCTAATTTCTCTGCGACAAACCAAAGCGCGTAACGCTCTTGAGAAGCAAGCAGGCGTCTTGCCATTTTAAGGGCATCCACCACAATAATGTCCTCCAAGGGTTTTCTGCCCATTAAAGCTAATTCAGAATCAATAAATTTTAAATCAAAGGGAGCGTTATAAGAACACAAACAACTGCCTTTAATAAAATCCAGAAACCCGGGCATCACTTCTTTAATCCCCGGGGCAGACCTTAACATTTCAGGAGTGATTTTATTTACCGCAAAGGCAGCCTCGGAAATAGCGCGCTGCGGATTAACCAGTGTTGAAAAGGTTGCCAATCTTTTGTTGCCGCGGAATCTTAATGCCGCAAGCTCAACTATCCTGTCCCCATCTTCAGGAGACAAGCCTGTAGTTTCTGTGTCAAAAATAGTAAACTCTATTTCTTCAATACTCCTATGCATTTATTATTCTCTCTAAGCTACCTTTTCACAATATACGCTGGCTCTGCCTTCACAGGCCGGTAAGATAATTTTACCTTCTTTAAATTCTCTAATCCTGAATCATCCATAATATTAATATATTTAAAATCTTCCAGCTCCATACAAAACTGGCGAAAGATAAACTGAGCAATCCCTTTAAATTTTAAATCCGCGATTTCATATAGAATACAAAAAGTATCGTTATCTAATTTGTAACCAAAGCTAAACGCCTTGATCCCCCGCCCCACTTTCACCACCCTTCCCTCCACCCATAAATTTTTATACTCTTCTAATAATACCTTAAGCGCAACCTTGCTGTCATCCAGGCACCAATGATAAAGATCTTCCTGATAGCTTAATTTGCGCTCTGCCGCCCACAAGTTATAGAGCTTTAAACAGGCATTGGCGTAATCATCGCAATATGGAAGATATTCATAGGAAAAATTCTTTACAAAATAATTATAGCTGGAACGCTTGTGCCGAAACGCCTCGCCTTTTAAATTAACCAAATCTTCCCTCAAGCAAATATAATCTTTTGATTTTTCTTTTACCGAATACCCCTGGCTGCGGTAAAAATCTAATTCATATCCTTGCGCATTTTCAATGCGTGAAATATCTTTGTTTTTATTCACGCTATCCATCGCCTCAAATGCCTTGCTTAACGCATCCAGAGATAATTCTTTTGCCAGGGGAGAAAGATACAAAAACATACCGCATTTATCCTGAAAGAAGACAAACAACGAACTTTTATAAACAGCCCAGCTGATTTTAAAAAGCCCCCTCCAGATATAAATATTGGCAAAAGAATAAACTGCAAGCTCATGATTATTCAGCCGCAGAAATTGCTCAATGGTTTTCTTATCTTTAAGGTTTAACTGCTTAAGGATCATTCTTTGGTTAAATCCAATTCCATAATATCTAAAACTTCTTCATATGCCTGCAGGATTTGGGGATTTTCCAAGAGGAGTTTGCGCTGTTTCGGCTGATTCAAATAATCCGTGAGGTATTTAATATATTCTTTTAGTTGGGGAGAATTAAGATTTTCCTTCACATAAGGGCAATTTAAATCAACGGTCAAGTGCACTTTTTTCCCTCGCAGGCAAATCAAAAACGGATAAAGCTGGCACTCAAATGGGCGCTCCTGATAAACCCTGCATTTATTATCTTTGATATCTAATAACGGACAGATAAACCCTTGGCCTTTTGTGTTAGCCACCAAACAAATCCGCTTGTCAACAGACACAGAAACAGCAGGAAGGCCCGGTTTATCAATAAATGAAACTACCTCTTCATCCAGTAAACAGGGGCTCCACACCGAATTCTCCTCGCTAAACCGGCAACACCCAGAACATTTCAAACAATACTCCTGAGGGATCAGCTGCTTGATCATTTTACAATACTCCCAAGTTTCATTTTCCTCCCTGGGCTGACAACTACAACCCCTTCTTCGTCGGTTGCCGCCAAAATCATCCCCTGGCTCTCTACCCCGCGCAATATCGCCGGCTCAAGATTATCAACAACAATGACCTGTTTGCCAACCAGGTCCTCTTTGGTATAAGCTGCCCTGATCCCGGCAACCACCTGTTTAGTTTTATCTCCCAAATCCAGGGTAATCACATAAAGCCTGTCAGCATTAGGATGTTCTGTAACTTCTTTTATTTCTGCAATTTTCAACTCTAATTTTTTGAAATCTTCAATCGTAGCCATTGCTTAATCCTCCATATTTAAGGCATTTTTTTGTTTAAAGGCAGGTATGTTGCCTGTTGTTTCAAACGCATAATTGGCAAATGCAAGCAGGAATATATCATAGCATACACCGGCCTCGGGCACAAGGCAAAAAAACACCCTGTAACCAGTCAGTTACTGAGGGTAAGTCATTCCCGCGTAAGCGGGAATCCAGCTACGGGAACGCCTGGGTGCCTCCCCGCGAAAGCGGGGATTTCGCGGGCATGACAATATCTACCCCCTTTTACTGACCGGTTACCCCGGATTTATAAACATAAGTGTTGAATTTGCACCTAATTAGTGTATATTATTTTTGACAAATATATGAATACAATTATGCAAAAAAGTGTTTTAGAAATAGGCACTGGAGCAAGCAAAAACAGGGATTGTTTGCAAGCAGTTCATGAAGCAATTTCCCAGGCCAAAACAAATTTAGGCAAAGAAACGGCAGGCCTTGCCATTGTTTTTGCGACTATTGAATTTGCCCGGCCCGTTGTTGCTAAAATTATAGCAAATCTTCTTGGCCCGACTCCGGTTATCGGGGCTAGCAGCGCTGCTGTTATTTCTAACCAAGGTATCTGGAAAAACGGCATCGTAATAATGCTGGTTAATTTTCCTGAAGAAATATTTGTTAATCACGCCTTTGTTAAGGACATGGATCAGAAAGGCGGAGTTGCCGGAGGCCTTGAACTTGCCGAAAAATTGCTTTCTGGATTTGCAGGAAAACAAAGAGACTTAAGCGTCATCTTCTCCGACGGGATAATAAAAGAAAAAAAAGGGCTTATTACCGGCCTGCAGGAAAAACTCGGAAGAAGTTTTCCCGTAGTTGGGGCATCTGCAAGCGATAACTTTCATTTCTCAAAAACTTTTGTTTATGCCAACCAGGAAGTCTTTAACAATGGAGCCTGCGGCTTGCTTTTTGGGGGCAGGGTAAATTTCGGGCTGGGCATAAAACACGGCTGGAAGACACTGGGCAAACCCCGTTATATCACAAAGGCCGTTGATAACACCGTCTACGAAATTGACGGCAAGCCTGCTGCAGACACATACCAGCAATACCTTGGATTTGATCTTCCAAGGCTAAAAACAGAATTAAAACGCATCTCCATATTTTACCCTCTTGGAATAACACTGGCAGGGGAAAAAGAATGCCTGCTTAGAAATATTATCGCAATAGGAGACGACGGGTCCTGTGTTTGCCAGGGAGATGTCCCTGTAAACAGCCAGGTCCGGCTGATGATCGGCACAAAAGAATCGGCGCTTTCGGCCACTAAACAGGCCTTAGATCAGGCAAAAGAACAATTAAAAAATTGCCAGACGCATTTTGCGCTATTATTTAATTCCGCCTCCAGACTGATGCTCTTAGGAAGAGATGCTAATAGAGAATTAGAAATCGTAAAGGAGAGTTTAGGAGAAAATACCCCTGTAATCGGCTTGTATACTTTCGGAGAACAGGCTCCTTTAACTGCAGCAGGATATCACGGGATCAGTTATTTTCACAGCCAGACTTTTACAATTTTAGGTATCGGCACAAAAAATTAATCTATGGGACTTGATAATTTATTCAGCATACTAAATATTTTACTGGTAATCGGCATAGCTGCTTTGGCGATCCTGCTCATCTTAAAGCTTGAAAAATTAAAACAACTTCAGGCAACTAACCAAGGCCTGAAAAAATCACTTAATGAAATGGACGAACAGGCAAAATTGATCCTGCGCACCGATATAGAACTGAATAAGGCCCAGGAAGAACTGGACAAAAAGATCACCAGCCTATACGCCTTGCAGCGGATGTCGCGCGCCATCTCTTCTACCTTAGAAGAAAATAAGATTTTCAAGATCATTGAATCAACCGGCATAGAGGACTTTGGATTTGAGAAATCCTGCGCATTCTTATGGGACCCTGTAAAAAAAGCATTCCTGCAGCAGGCAAACATCGGCTATTCGCAAGCAGAATTAGAAACAATCCAGTCTTACCTTAAAGAAAACCAAGAAGCATATTTAGAGTTACTCAGTAGCAAAAAAACAGTCTCTTCGCTTTCGCTTAGCCAAGAGGAAAAAAGTAAAATTAATAAAGTTTTTAACGTAATATCCTTTGTTATATCTTCTGTTTCCCCTATCGGTGGCAGCCGGGGATTTTTATTTATGGGCACTACCGATATCAACATGGCAATCAGCGAGGGAGACGAAGAAATGGTCACAGTGCTTGCGCATCAAATCGGACAGGCAATTGATAACGCCCGCCTTTTTGAAAAAACCTGGCACACCCAGCAGCAGCTTGAAAGAAAGGTTGAAGAAAGGACGCACGATCTAACCAAGGCCCTTGAAGAAGTCCAAATGATCAGCAAGCGAAAAACAGATTTTGTTTCAGCTGTATCCCATGAATTACGCACCCCTCTTACCTCAATTAAAGGATATGCCTCAATATTGCTCGCCGGTAAATTAGGAGGAATCCCGCCTGAGGTGCAAGAAAGGCTTGAGAAAATAAACAGCCACAGCGATGAACTCACGCATTTTGTAAATGACCTTTTGGATATCGCCCGGATTGAAGCCGGAAGAATGAACATGAAAAAGGAAACTTTTGATTTAGAGGAATTGTTAAGAAGGGTCCTTGACCTTTTAGCCGGGCAGCTGAAAGAAAAAAATATTGCGCTCTCCTACACAATCCCAAAAGAAGCAAACGCGGTATTTGCCGACCGCGGGCAGCTTAACCGCGTCTTTATCAATCTTATAGGAAACGCGTTAAAATTTACTCCTCAGGGCGGGAAAATTAATATTTATGCCAAAATATCAGGCAACGCTGTGCAAATAGATATCAGTGACACCGGTTGCGGAATGCCCCACGAAGCGCAGCAACAAATCTTTGAAGAATTTTACCGAGTGGATAATACAATTAATCAGGAGGCAAAAGGGACTGGGCTTGGGCTATCATTAGTAAAACATATTATTGAGGCACATCAGGGGAAGATCTGGGTAAAAAGCACGGTTGGCAGCGGATCAACTTTTAGCTTCACCTTACCATTACCAGCATAAATAAAGGAAACCGAATGGCAGTGCGCATACTTATTGTTGACGATGACGCGGATATCAGGGATGTCCTAAAACTTACGCTCTCCGAGGAAAATTACGAGATCCTGGAGGCAAAAGACGGCGAGGAAGCCTTAAAGATCATCAATTCAAAAACCCTGGACCTGGTTTTACTGGATTATAAAATCCCAAAAATAGACGGCAGGCAGGTGTGCCGCCTGATAAAAAAAGACCTTTTATTAAGCCATCTCCCGGTAATCATGGTTACAGGAAAAGGCGATATTAACGACAAGGTAGGAGGAATTGACGCCGGAGCAGACGATTATGTGGTAAAGCCTTTTGAACCAAAAGAGCTCCTGGCGCGCATCCGCATGGTGCTAAGGCGCACTGAACGCGACCTTGAAGCAAACCCATTAACCCGGCTTCCGGGAAATGTTTCTATTTTAAGCCAACTGCAGCAGCGCCTTGACAACCGCACACAATTCGCAGTTTGCTATATTGATCTGGATAAATTTAAGGCCTATAACGACAAATACGGATTCCGCCACGGAGATGACGTTATTAAGGAAACTGCCAGAATACTAATCCGCGCTGCCCAAGAATATGGCGGGCCGGAAGTTTTTATCGGGCATATCGGAGGAGATGATTTCGTAATTATCACTTCTCTTGAAAATGCGGATAATCTTTGTAACAAGATCATTTCTGATTTTGACAAAGAGGTTCCTTCTTTTTATACTGAGCCCGACAGAAAACAAGGCTTCATTACTTCTCATGACCGGCAGGGAAAAGAAGAAAATATACCGCTTCTTTCAATTTCTATAGGAGTTGTAACTAACCAGGCGCGAAAGATTGAGCACGTTGCTCAGATCGGTGAGATCGGCGCAGATTTAAAATCTTACGCCAAAAATGTCGGAAAAAGTAACTACGTTAAGGATAAACGTAAGGTTGAGAAATAATATGCCCCTAGCATGAGGACTACCCGAAAGGCTGTTTTTCAAATATCCTATCCGATTAAAGATTACTACGAGAACAACGGCTCGTCAACGAAATCATAATCCCCGATATATTCTTTTTGTACCCCCCTCCCTCTAAATTTTTCCCCTTACAAAGGATTTAATTCAATGTGTTTGGAGGTTAAGGTAGAAGAAATGTTTGTTGTTTTTCTGGCTTAGCATCCACAAAAATAGCCCTAAGACTTTCCAGAGACCTGTTTGACTCAAGCACAACTAAGATATCTCGTAACATTGGGTCGGTTGAAACGCAATGTTCTTCTTCTAGCCTTAGCATATTGGCAATGCAAGAGACGACTTTCTGGGCGTCTAAATTTCCTTTAAGGCAAGATCTGGCAACATACTCCTTGATTCTATCTGTAGAGGGGACAATTCCGGCTTCTACCGTCTTTTGGATATCCCCTAACTCCTGATTAAGGTTAATATCTTGTAGCTTAACCATAGACATAGCCGAAGAGGAGCTTAATTTTAAGTTAGTTATTGCCTGCGTAACGATAGGTAGGTTACGGAAATCAATACCACCAACAACAGAAGATGCTTGAGAATCAGAATTGGTTTGTGGCAAATCAGTAGCAGGTCTCTCTGGCATTACTCCTGCTAATTTTTCTATCTCGTTTTTTACTAACGCGCAAAACCAAGGACGAGGCGTAGAAGCAACAGTAACTTGTATTCCATCGTGGAATCGCACTGCGGAAGTCGTAGATGCCTCAAAGCCATCATCCATAACAAAGATGAATCTACGTAGTCTTTTTTCATCACCCTGCCAACCGCTTTGTTTATTTAATCCAGAGGCAAGATATTCTTGGAAAGATGAAGCAAACTGACCTAACAATAGAAAGTCTTCTCCAATGTTTCTATCTCTAAGGTCTCTATGCATGAATTGGTTTAGTGACCCCTTAAAGCCAGTGTCAACAAAAACTACGTGTTTGGTTTCGCTTGTTAATATACCGCTTTCTGACAAATATCTACGCATAAACTCTTCTGATTGTTGCGTTAAAAATACTGTATCCGTATCTACAAAATACTCAAGAGAATTTACCATTGCCATTGTCAATAGTAATTCCTTAAAAACAATTTTCTTTCCTGAAGCTTGTGCTTTTGCCTTTAACCAATTCCCCAATTGCTGTGCTCCTGTCAGCATTATAGCTACCTTAACGCTCTCATCTCCCCCAAAATGAGAAACCCTGCTTTGAGCAGTCGCGACTTTACCAAAAACAAAATCTGCAAAAGCATCTAATACATCTTTATACTCATTGAGATACCTTCCGGTAAAATATTTCAGAAATACTCTTGCTTTTTGCTGTTCATTTGGATAGTTGTCTAGTTCTGCAACATTGCCACACCATTTTAGGAGCAAAATAACCGTATAAGTATTATCTTCTGTCAGTTCATTCTGAAGCTTGTCATATACGGTGCCTGGGTCTTCCTTTCCAGACAATACTATTTCCAAGTATTCCATAACTTTCTGTAGTCTATTTTTTAATTCCTTGTTTATCGGCATTCCACTAGCTAAAGCAATTTCACTAATAACATCATATTCAGCTCTTATATCGGCAAACTCTGGATAATAATAAGTAAGAATAGAACATACAGACCTTACTGCTTCAAAAGAAAATCCCTCCTGTGAAGAATCGCCCCCTCTCATAGATGTTCCCTTCACACCCTCACTAAAATGGCTACTCAATTGTTCATTAAACCCGTATTTCTTAACTATTAATGATATTCTACTTGCTCGCTTATCACTAGGTATTTCAATTGCCTCCTTTAATGCCATCAAAACATTAACAGCAGTTTCAGTAAATTTGCCAAAGTAATCTTTTTTGTTTACTATAACGAAATATGGTTTTTCATCTTTGGCAAAAAGTTCGCTGGCTCTACCATCAGGTGGCTGCTTACTTTCTAATCTTATGTCAAGCCTCTCTGGTGTGCCAGACGCTAAAACTTCCTTCGTATAATTTGGGACTACCAGTGGCTCACCTGCGGGTGAGGATACTTTAGCAGCAGTAATCGTTTTTGTAGTTACGGCAATCCCCCCTGAAAAGTAACTTCTTATTGTCTGACCAGAGGGCGTATAGATTTGCTCTTTGATATTATATTCGCCATCCTTAAAGGATTTTTGGTATTCTTGAAAGTAAGTAGTCTTAGACCAGGTTTGTTGGGAGGTAAGACCAGCAAGGTTTCTACGGTCAATGAGCGAAGAGTAAGTGGTATTCTTGCCAGCAAACTGTTGCTTAAACCATTGAGCGAGGATTAAAGAATAGTAAACCTGCCTTAAAGGAGCATAACGCTTAGAGGTATTTACTTCCTTGGCGAGTTTGGGGATGATACGGTCTCGGATAAGTTGTGAGGAATATTCATTGAGTTGTTTGGAGCGTTGGTCATTGAAGTTATGGGTGCTTGGGTCCTTGAGGTAGTCCTGCTCCAGCATTACTTTAAGGGTGGCTTTATAGATATAGGCGTTGTCTTGGGTTTCTCGGACGATGATTTCATCTGGCACTATCCAAGGGCGAGTAAGTGTAGGAATAGTTACATTATCCAACCCGAAGAGTTCTCCTGCTTTCCTATAGAGTTTATCCCAGTATTCCCTACCTTCGGGGGTTTGGGGCGAGGTATAAAGGGCGGTGTCTTTCTTTAGTTGCAGGTCTGCTTCAAGAAGGATACGACCTACGTCGGTCTGGGCAAGCCACGGATCAATGATGTTATCTGGGGAGTCTGGTCTTAGGTTTACCCAGAAGGAATCATTAGGGAGAGTAACGCCTATAAAGAAGTAATTCAACAGCTCTTTGGTGGCCTGCTCTACGTTGGGGTCTTTTAGGTCCTTAATATTGCCCTTGTCTAAAAGGAGCCTGAAGTTATTCTCTTCGGGGCTGTAGTGAAGATACCGTAAATGCAAAGGACGGAATCTATCTTGGGCTACACCGTTCTGAAGAGAGATAAAATACCCAGCAATATCCAGTTGAGCAGCAATCTGGGCAAAGCCAGACTGTTGGAAGATTAAGATAAACGACAAAATTATAGCTAAGATTTTTGAGGTTCTTCTATGCATTTTTTAACTTTTTAGAAAGTAGGCAAAAAATAAAGAAACCGGAAATCGACCCCTTTTGAGTCAATCCGGCTTCTAAAACCGTGGCAACCCTGTTTACCTCCATAAACAGGACTACCGGATTATTTTATTAATGTAAGTGTAACATATTTATAGGAAAAATCAAGAAAGGGAAGCATTTTTTCTGCCTTGACCTCAACAAATACATCGGATTTTGCCCAGAGGTTTTGTTTTTAGAGGGTTGAAGGCGGGCAGAGCGAAAAGTCTAAAAATCAAAATCACGCTAAGAATAAAGAATATTTCTTTTTAGCTTCAGCCCAAAGAAGGTACTAAGAATTAATTTTATGCGAGGGGAGGGAGTTGAACCCTCACAACCTTGCGGTCAACAGCCCCTCAAACTGTCGCGTCTGCCATTCCGCCACCCTCGCGTTAATTGCCTTATTATACAACGCTAAACCAAAAGAACAAATATTTTGTTAATGCCTGAGGCTTAATTTGTTGATCTTTTCCTGGATATACCAGGAAAAGTGTCCTTTATATCTTTTCTGCAAAGAAGGAATTTTCCAATCTTTGGTAGTAACAATTTTACGGCAATTCTTTTGCCCGCAGGAGCACTTAAAGCTATAATCAAACTCTGCGTCAGTCATTGCGTAATCGTAGGTGATTTCTTCTCCCCGGAGAATATTGCGCATAGCAACCATTACAATCTGCCCGTTTATCCCTGCATTTGGATTACAGCTATGGTTAAAGAAATCGTCATCTTCCAAAGTACCGTTTTTGCAGGAAACCATGTAGAACCCGTCGCAGACTTTTGTGGCATAGTCATCTATATTCTTAAATCGCTTCTTGGACAAAACTTTAAATTCTTTTTGAGTAATAATGTATCCGCCCCAAACCGCGATTGCTTCGCCTTTCTTAAGCCCAGCCACAGCAAATACTCCCCGACGGTTGATCCCGGAGGAGCGAACTTTTACTTTTTTACTTAAATAAGAATGTTTTATCATTTTTATTAAGGCTTCCTTTGCAAAACAATTCCCTCTTCTCTGGCTCTATTAATTAAATCAGAAAATAAAACTTCATCACTGCCAAGCTGCTCCATAAAAAGCAACCCTTTGCCAATTTTATTCTCTTTTAGAAAATTGGCAATAATTACCGGAGCAGCTGAGGTAATTTTCTGCATGGAATTTAACTGTTCATTTTTCTTAGAGGAGCTTTTGAGTAACCATTCAATCTTTTTTCCTGGCCCGGATAGGCTAACGTTTGCAAAACTGAAATTATCTTCTTTTTTCTCTTCAAGGATTTTTTTAGTTAGTGCAAAATTAGCTTTATCTAGAAATCCCTGATTAATTAAAAACTTCAGGAAATTAATAAATCCAAGCGGCCTGATCACGCGGTATTGAAAATCAGTTAAACCGCGCCCGGTAAATAAATTCTCAATGCCGCTTGCAGAAAGATAGCTTTCAGCCTGAATACCAAAGAAATTTTCTTTTTGCAGGCCGGCTAAAGGCGCAAACCTCTTTTTCTTTCCTCTAACCAGCTGCCATGAGAAAAGTTTATGCCCAAGTATCAAATCTTCAAAACACCAGAGAAAAGGAAAATAATTATTCTTTCCGGAAAGAGACCCTGCTTTAATCTCAATTTTCCTGATTCCTGGATTTATCGCAAGTTCCCTGCCGATAATCAAATTAACCAACCCCGGTGAAAAACCGCATCCCGGGATAACTGTAATGCCGGATCTCTCTATCTGAGATTTATGTTTCAGGTAAAACGGCGGGTCAACATCAGAAATATCCAATAAATTCTTTTTGTAATGCAGCGCGGCCTTAAGGCAATCTTCGCCAAAATCTCCTCCTAAGGCTCCAATTATAAGATCGCTGCGGCTAATATCCTCGCAAACAGAAATATTATTCTTATTTAAATAAAAACCAAGGGCATTGGCAATGCGGCCCTTGCCCATAATCGCAACCTTAAATTTTAAATTTGCCACAGCTTTGGCATGACCATGCTTGCGCAGTGAACCTCGGGAGTATAATACTTGAGAGCCTTTTCTTTACTGCCAAGCGATTGCCTTAGTCTTTTTGCAACTTCTTTGGGAGTGAGTGAAGCGGGGTTTATTTTCTTTGAGGCGATAAGGAAACAATACTCGCATCCGCAGCTGTATGAAGGCATAGACAGCCGCACCGGATGCACGTATTTAAAGAGTGTTTTTAGTTTCTTCGCTGTGGGCTTTACAATCAGGTTAAAATCCAAAAACGGGCCCAATTGAAATATTGCAATACCGTCATCTGTCAATGAATTATCCAGTATTTTATAAAATGCATTGCTAAATAAGATCTTGCCCGGGCCAACAGGATCAGTTGAATCAACTACAATAACATCAAAGAATTTTTTATATCTTCTTAAGAATTTAAATCCGTCTTCAAAAAATATTTGCAGCCGCTTATCCTTAAACGCTCCTTTAGAAATAAAAGGGAGGTATTTTTGGGAAAGCTCAACAATCTGGCGGTCAATTTCAACCTGATACAATTCTTTTAAGGGATGTTTCTGGGCCTCACGCAGGACACCTCCGTCTCCTCCTCCTACAACCAGGAATCTCTTTGGGGCTGGATGAGAAAGAAGCGGGACATGCGCAATAATTTCATGATAAATAAATTCGTCGCTTTCAGAAAGCTGAATTATGCTGTCTAACGAAAGCATCCTGCCAAAACCAGGGCTCTTAAATATATGGATGTCCTGAAATTTGCTTTTCCCTTTGAATATTTCCTTATCTATACGGAATAAATCAGTTTTACACCTTCTTACTCCCGGAAACGAATTCTCCAGAAACCATTGCTTAGCGGGGAATGAAAACGATTTGCTCATATTTTTCCTCTTCTGACCTCTTCAAATTTGACCTTCTCAGGAAGGAACTTCTTTTTTAAATACTCCAGGGCTTTTAAAGGTTGGGTTTTCTCTCCGCAGGTAAAAATATCCACTGCCACATAATCGTGCTCCGGCCAAGTGTGAATAGAAATATGCGACTCTGCCAATAAAATGACTCCGGTAATACCCTGCACTGGGAATTTATGCACTACTGCCTTAAGCGGAGTATTATTGGCAGCAAACGCTGCCTGATAAAGAATGTTCTCCAATTCCTCGGCATCTTCAATAAAAATCTTAGGCGAAATAAAATCCGCAGTTAAATGTATAGAGCAAAAAGGGCCTTCTTTTATTTTTGCCTTTGTTTCAGTTTTAGTTAAAACGCTTTCCATTTTTATTAGTAATTAAAGTTTGTTTATCTTCTTAGTACTATTTTATTTATCTTCGGGAAAAAAGCAACTGCTTTTTTGAATAATTCATATGCTGACCTGATTGACGCCTGACTGCACGTTTTTATAGATTACCCATAAACATCTTTTCTATTGCTAATACACAAAATAACAATCAAGATCTCTTGTTCTGATATTTTATAGATAACACGGTAATCGCCCCAACAGTATCGCCAATGCCCTTGGAATTCTCCTTTTAAAGGCTTTCCTAATTCTTTAGGCTCTTGAGCAAGATAAGTCTCGATGCGGATAAGAATTTTCTTAACCGTAGATTTATCGAGCTTTTTAAGGTCTTGCTCAACCGAATCAAGATAGGCAACCTTATACACCGAGCTGCTTCCTTAGCTCTTTGCCGGAAATAATCTTAGATTTTGGATCGTTAAAGCGGTCTTTGGCGATTTGAGCATCGGCGTAGTCTTCCAAATAGTGGACTAAGGCATCGGTAACATAAAAAGTTTCACTGCGATGTGTAGCTTTTGCCAATGAAGCTAACCTATTAACCAACCCAGCCGGTAAACGAAATGCTTTCAATAGAGTCATATCTTCATCTCCTTGCACAGAAAGTGCACCCGGCCAATCCAATTAGGCCGGGTGCTTTTGCAATATAAGTATAACATTGTTATACAGATATTACAAGTAGGAACATTATTTAACTGCCCGAACTTGTCGTCAGACGAACTTCACAACTCCATATAGTGCATATGATTGTGAAAATCTACACCCGTAGGAGTAGGAAACAATTGATCCGTTTTGGCGATCCTTTACCTGAGAAACCTCAGCGGGCAAAGCGAATTATCAAAAATACTATCTACGAAGGCCTAAAAATCCAGGTCTTTATCAATAACGGTCCCGGAAGAATAACCTGGGCAAAAGCCCATAAAGAACTAAATATCTCGGAGTCCAAATTAGCACACTTGCTAAAAATAGTCAATAATCTGCCCCTGGACTTCATCCAAGATATGAAATCATGCAACGATGAAGAGAAGCTAAAAATCTTCACTGGCCGAAGGCTCCTGCAGATCTCCCGCCTCAGAACCGAGAAAGAACGCCGAGCCGAGATTGAACGCTTGCTGCCAAAAATCTAAGCTTCCTTGCTTATATAACTAAATAATCTCTCTTTAGGACACTAGTTGCTTTTAAACCCACCCTGTTGCGGCGCTGTGCTGGTATCGCTAATAATGGTAACTTGCTTAACATCAATCTCAAGACGTGTAAATTCATGATCCACTTCCCCTGATATCTCTACGGTAGTTTGCGGAGTAATTGGCCTATTGTAAGGGAAATATTCATCATCAATCTCTACGACAATCTGGCCTGTGCCGTCGCTAAACATATACTTTTCATGCGCAACTTTGTTTAAAATATTCCCCTTAAGGCTTACCCACATATCATCCATGGGCCTTTCAAGAATTTGTTTTACCGTTTTATTTCCACTGTCTGTTGCACCCGGACCCGCAAACTGAGCAAATGCCCCAGTCGCAGCAAAAAATAATGCTATGGCTACTACCACTGTCTTAAAAAACATACAACACCTCCTTTTTGTCTATGTTTTTTGGTTGCTATCAATTTTTCTATTTTTTTATATAATAGGGACAGCGACCATTTTCTTATTAAGATTCTCAAACATAAAAGGCATAAATCACCTTTTGAACAATAGAAAATAGAACATTAGACCGTCCCGCCTCTTGCATTCTGCAAGAATGCGGCGGGACTCTGCCAGTTTCAAGCTCTGGTTCGAGTCCAGGCTCGAAATTGGCTGCCCCGCATGGAATCGAACCATGATAGTCAGATCCAGAATCTGAAGTCCTACCGATTAGACGACAGGGCAAAAATATTTGGTTCTCAGATCCTCTTTCGCTTCGCTCGAGAGGATTAAATTCATTGATAATCCCTCACAAAATCTTGAGGTGTCCAATTATATCGCGTAACAGTATAGCTTTCAATAGAAAAAATCGGATTATAACATGCTTTACATAATACAATAACGGATGGCTTGGCTTGATTCGAGCAGCACGTTAGAAAACTCTTGCGGGCACGGTTTCCCCGACTAAAAGTCGGTGAAGAGCAAGAGTTTTCGCCCGAGCGAAGCCCCGACACGCTGGGTCGAGGCGAGCGGTGCTGCGAGAACAAGACAAGACAAACCCCGTTACTGCTAAAAATTGTCACGGACTTATTACAAAAGATGGCTTGACAATCATCTGTTTTGCCGCGATAATTTTGTTAATCCCATGAAAATTCCACACTTCTTAGAGAAAATCACCTCTTTCAGCCAAGATGAAAATATCCCGCTTACTTATTATATCTTAAGTTTTCTTGGCATAATCAATCTGCGCAATTTCTTGGAAATATTTTCAGATACAGCAATGGTCCCGTTCTCTATATTTTCTGCTTCTGATCCAAACCTGTTAATGAGCAGTGTCAGTATCGGGATATCATTTTTCCACTATACACTTTTCTGGATAGCTTCTGTATTATTATTTTCTATTATTTTTACCTTAATTACCGGAGATATAATTCAAAAATCGCTGCGCTCTGCGCTAAGCCTCGTTTGTGCAATAGGGATTTTTGCCCCGATCATTGACCTGATAATTTCAAAAGGTAAAGGCATTGACATCCGCTACGTTCATCCTACAAAGTTGTATAATCTCTTTTTCTTCTCGGCAAACATCACACCCGGAGAAACAATTACTGCGCTACTATCAGTGATTTTATCGGTTTTATATTTTCTAACTAAGACAAAAAGCCTTGTAAAGACTCTCTTTGGAGCAATAGCAATATATTTTGCGCTTTTAGCAGCCTCCATTATTCCGTTATTAGCCAAATTCACCTGCTCAAGCTGCCAGGACGGGATCTCTATCATTACAATAATCCGTTTTCTGGCGCTCTTTATTTTTATTGAAATATTGACCCTTCTTGCCCTTGGAAAAAGCGGATATTTCAAAATGCTCACTAAGCAAATCAAAATTAAAACCATAGCCCAGCTTATATTTTTATTTCTTATTGGAATGTCTATTTATCAAGCGGGAGCAGCAAAAATAATATTTTCTAATCTTGTAGGATTTCTGTTAATTTTAGCCACGATTTGGCTTGGGTTTGCAATTTACTCACTTTTTATTAATCCTCCTCAGGCAGGCAAAAAAACAGCAATTGCCTTATTCTTTGGCATGGCCCTAGCTTCATCAATTACAGTAAATTTCACCACCTTTTTCTTCTTTGCCCTATCAATAACAAGCATCTTTATTTATTTTCTCCCGCCGCTAAAACTTTGCCGCGTACCAATTTTATCCAAAACAGTGCTTTGTTTTAATATTATCTTATTAGTAATGTTAGGCTGGCTTTTTTCCGGAGGAGAAATTCTAAGCTTTCCTCATATTTTTTCATTTTATATTCTGGTCTTTTTCACCGGATGTTTAAATATTACAGAAATAGAATCTAAGCCGTGGCTTAAAATCTTTGTCAGCTTATTTTATCTTATTAGCTACTGCCTGCTGGCATTTCTTTTCTTAGAGCCGCTACTTATTATCCCCTGCGCAATACTAGGAATAATTCAATTCTTTCTCATCAATCAAAAACCGCCGAAATACGAAAATGTTTTTTCTGTATATCTTTTAACACTCATCTGCCTGTTTATCTGGCTGAATTTTCTGCGCGTTTATTCTTAAACAAACCATGAAACAAAAAACTAATCAAGAAACAAGAGTGGTAATTACCGGTTTGGGAATAATTGCGCCAAACGGGATTGGTAAAGATTCTTTCTGGAAGGCAAATCTTAGAGGAATCTCCGGCGTAGAAAACATAACCTGTTTTGACACATCTAACTTTAAAACAAAAATCGGCGCAGAGGTAAAAGGTTTTCTTCCACAAAAATACATTAATAGTTCTATTCTAAATCAGCTAGATCGTTTTGCGCAATTTGGAGTAACTGCGGCAAAAATGGCAAAGGCCGAAGCCGGAATTTACGGTAAATGGGAAAACCCTGAAAAAACGGGAATTTGCATCGGTTCAGGATTGGGAGGAATCATCTTTCATGAAGATATCATTGAGCAGATCTTAAAAGAAAGAAACAAAAGGCCGCTTCCAATTACTGTGCCTAAAGTAATGCCTAATAGCGTCAGCGCGCAAATCTCTATCCTGCTAAAAACAACCGGCCCAAATTTAACTATTTCCACTGCCTGCTCTTCCGGCCTGCAGGCAATCGGATTGGCGTTTGATCTAATTAAATCAAAAAGAGCAGAGGCTGTGCTTGCCGGAGGAGTTGAGGCGCCATTTAGTTATGCAACCTTCAGCGCCTTTGACTCACTTAGAGTAATGTCACAAAGAAACTGCCTGCCGCAGGAAGCCTCCTGCCCGTTTGCTCTAAACAGAGACGGTTTTGTTTTAGGAGAGGGCGCCGGCATTGTTGTTATGGAAACATTAAAGTCTGCGCGCAAAAGAAACGCTGTTATTTACGCGGAGATCCTTGGCTTTGGCTCCAACAGCAGCGCTTATCATATGGTTATGCCCCAACCTCGCGGAAGAGATATTGCCAAAGCAATGCAGCTAGCGCTTGATCAAGCCAAGTTATCTGCTCAAAAAATTGACTATATTAATGCACACGGCACCTCAACAAAAGCAAATGACCGTGTAGAAACCATGGCAATAAAAAATGTATTCGGAAAACATTCTAAACAGCTCTCTATCAGTTCTACCAAATCTATGATCGGGCATACTATCGCAGCTTCAGGAGCTATCGGCCTGATTTCTACCTGCCTTTCCATAAAACACAGCATCATCCCTCCTACAATTAATCTTTTGCAGGCTGATCCGGCCTGCGATCTAAACTACACGCCTAACAAAGCGCAAGAAAAAAATATCAGTTTTGGCATGGTAAACGCTTTTGGCTTCGGCGGCAATAACGCTGTTGTAGTGCTTGGTAAAATGTGTGATAATTAGTTGATGACAAAAAACCTGATAACACAACTTAAAGAATTACTTGCCGGGGCAGGAAAAGAAAAAAATACCAGCAAAATTCACCCTGATTCCAAGCTGCTCGCTGATTTAGGCATTGACTCCTTTAGCGGCATAGAATTAATCTACAACATTGAGCAGGCATTTGGCATCAACATAGATGAAAAAATGTTTCATCCTGCCGTTAGTGTAGTTGATTTAATAAACTACTTAGATGCGCAGAAACCAGCCTTGAACAATGAGCCCTCTGCTAAAAACCAGCGAGCAGAATTCTCTGACAGCCTTTTTGTTGATAAAGTTGTGTTTGAGAAATTAAAATTTAATCCTTACTACCAACCAATAAATAGCGGATTATCCAAAAAAATAAAGATTAACAACAAAGAGATGTTTAATTTCGGCAGCAATGATTACTTAGGCCTGTCACAAAATAAAACACTCAAATCCGCAGCCATTAAAGCAATCAAGAAATATGGATTAAGTATGTGCGCGACCCCGATTGTCCTGGGTTCAACTGATTTAAACCTTAGTCTTGAGAAAAAACTTGCATCTTTTCTCAGACAAGATGCCGCGATAGTTTATCCGTCAGGATATCAGGCAAATCTTGGTATATTTCAGGCGTTTGCAAAAGAAACCGACATTATTATTGCAGATAAAGATATTCACTCCTCCTTAATTAACAGTTGCCTGCTTTCTAAAGCGAAACTGATTTTTTTTGCCCATAACGACATGGCAAATTTGGAGAAAATACTGAAAGATTCTCAAAATTTGCGTATGCGTTTTATTGTCATTGAAGGGCTTTACAGCACAGACGGGACAATTGCTGATCTTGATAAAATTATTGCGCTCGGTAAAACCTATAAGGCAGGAATTATTGTTGATGACTCCCACGGGATCGGAGTTTTAGGAAAATCCGGAAGAGGAATCCTTGAATATTACCGCGGGTTTAATGATATCATGCTTATCACCGGTTCGCTTGGCAAGGCCTGCGGGACTTTCGGAGGATTTATCGCCGGCAAGAATAAAATTATTGAATATTTGCGTTATAATTCCAGCCAGTATTTATACTCTACTGCGCTTCCTGCGCATATTGCCGCAGCAACAACAGCTTCGCTGGATTTAATAAGAAAATCCGCAAAAGCACGCAGGAGAATATTTAATTTGAAAAATACATTGTACGCTGCCTTACAAAATATGAATTATAAACTCACGCCATCGCAGGCTCCGCTTTTCTCTATTTTGTTTCCTGACACTTATTCTACTCTAAGGTTTTCAAAACTGCTTTTTTCAAACAAAATTTATGCTATCCCGTTTGTCCCGCCAAGCGTCCCGCATGATTCTCCACGGATCAGATTATCAGTATCTACTTATTTAAACAATAATGACATCAAAAAAAGCGTTACAATCTTTAAGAAAATCAGAAATGAATATCCGCGATAAAGAGTATTTCCTGATTATTAACCCCACAGCCTGCTCGGGCAGGGCAAAAAAAGAATATAAAATTATTATCAATAAATTACAGGAATTAAAAATTAAATTTGATTATGCCCTTACTCAAAAACCAAAAGAGGCAATCGTGTTTTCGCAAACTGCCAAAAAAGAAAACTACCCTATTGTAGTCGCAGTTGGCGGAGACGGGACAATTGCCGAGGTTATCACGGGATTATTTTTAGCTAACACCACATCCAACATGCCAAAATTGGGAGTTATTCATATCGGGACCAGCCCAGATTTTAATAAATACCATAATATCCCGATACAAATCCCTGCGGCAATTCATACGCTTACACAAGGAAAAACGAGGTTAATTGACATCGGTAAGATTACTTATCAGAGCTTTGAGCCAAATGCAGTTAAACAAGTAACTTCCTATTTTGCAAGTAATGTCAATATTGGCTTAGGGCCAAGAATAGCTTTCAAAGCTAATTCGCGTTACCGCAAATATCTTGGAGATGCCTGCGGCACATTTCTTGCGCTTTTAACCTCACTTTGCGGATTTAAAAAGTTTAACTTACAAGTTGATATTGACGGGACAAAAACCGAATTAAAAAACCTGATTAATTTTACTGTTGGCAAAGACCCTTATCTTGCCTCAGGAATGCGGGTATTTAACAAAATCTCTCCTGATGACGGAAAATTATATTGTTTACAAATAGCCCCTGCGTCCTGGATTGAGCTTTTCATAAATATACCCAAGCTTTATTTTGGAAATTTTCTTAAATATAACGGCGCGCGCATTACTTACGCAAATAATGTCAACATCAGCTATTGCCCTGAACATCCACAAGTGGAATTTGATGGGGATGCAATGGGGATACTGCCAGCGGAAATTTCAGTTATGCATAAAGCATTGGAAGTAATTACAAAATGAAAATCCTTGTTACCGGCGGGACAGGTTTTATTGGAAGCCATATTGTAAAGCAATTAGTCAAACTAAAACACGATGTTACTGTTTGCTGCCGAAAAACAAGTCCGCTTAAATTTTTACCTTTAAAGAAAATAAAAATTTGCCATGCTGACATCCGCGACTATGCGCAGGTTAAAAAAATAACTTCAGGATTTGATATTATTTATCACACAGCTGCGCTTGCCTCTGACTGGGGCAGGAAATCAGATTTCTTTAAAACCAATGTTGAGGGAACAGAAAATATTCTAAAGGCTGGTTTTAATAACGGCATAAATAATTTCATCCTTTTAAGCAGCTGCGCCGTATTAGGCGAGGAAGACCAACTGTCCCCTAAAGATGAGCTCAGCCCTTATAACCCCAGACAAAGCTATCCACTCTCTTTTCTGCTTGAATCTAATATGAATTATTATAGAATAAGCAAAACGCTGGCTGAAACTGAAGCAACAAATTTCTGCCGCGATAAAGCAGTCAACCTGACTATTATCCGTGCCCCCTGGGTATATGGGCCAAGAGAATTTCACGCAGGGCCATACATCTTCTCAAAAGCAGTGCAGGAAGGATATGCTATTATGCCCTTTAACGGCAATAAATTATTCCATTTAGTATATGTGGAAGATTTGGCCAAAAATATGGCAAGTCTTGCAGAGAAAATGCCCAAAGGAACAAATATTTTTATCATAGCAGATAATAAACCTTTAATTCTGAAAGAATTCCTTGGCAGCTTTTGTTCTGCCTTAAAGCTAAAGCTGCCTTATTCGTTACCAGAGATTTTCTTTATGCCTGTTGGTATTTTTCTGGAATTTTTATACAAAGCGCTCAAAATTAATAAATCTCCTTTTTTAAACCGCGCCAGGGTTAAAATATATTATTGCAATAATGTCTATAACAACACCAAAGCGCAACAATTATTAAACCTTGCTCCCCAAACACCAGTTTATCACGCCGTGCAAAAAACTGTTCGCTGGTGGAGGCAAAATGGGTTCTTAAGATGAAAAGAGAAATTATAAAGAATATTCTGGCATATTTAAGCTCTATGCGCCTTTATGCAGCGCCTATTTCAGTAATAGTAGGCTTAATTGGGGTGGTAAATTTCTGGCCGGTAAATACCGCCAGGACAATAATTATCTTGGTTATTTTATTCTTTGGCTGGGGTGTAAATCAGGTAGTCAATGACTGTTTGGGGCAAAAAGAAGATACACACAATGCGCCCAGAAGGCCCCTAATTACCGGCATGCTTAATTTAAAGTTTGCTATTTGGCTTAGCATGTGGCTATTTATATTCGGATTAATAATTACATTTTTTCTTAACCCGCGGGCATGCTTAATTTATATCTTCATTTTCCTTTTGAATATCGCCTACCAACAAAAAAAGCATTTGCCCCTTTTAGGAAATATTATTTTTGGGCTGCTTCTTGCCCCATGCGTGTATTATGCCGGGCTTTGCGCCAACCCAAAAAATACATTTGCAATCTTTCTTGACCCAAGGCTTGCGGCAATGGCAATTTTAATCTGGCAGATTAATTTCCTGCTTTGTTTCTACTCAGATTTTAAAGATTACGCGGGAGATAAATTGGCAGGGATAAGAACATTTGTAGTTGCTCTTGGTGCCAAAAAAGCAAGCGTGGTCGGCTTGCTGCTCTTAAGCGCTCCTTTTTCTTCTTTCTTGTATTTTTCGCAGGTTAACGCTATTGCTAAAATCAACCCGCCTGCCTTAATGCTACTGATTAGCTCAGGAATAACACTCTTTTATCAGGCAATTATTTTTATAACATCCCCTGCGCAGCAAAAATCAATCGTAAATTTAAAGTGGTTTATTTTAGGAGTGGTATTTTTTGAAACTGCGGTATTATTACTGGTATTGCCTGTTTAATTTTACCAAAGGTTTTCCTTGATCCAATTATCAGCCCTGCCAATTGCCGCAACTAATCCTTTGGAATCCTGAGCAATGCCTTGACCGGTTAATTTCGCTCCGCAGGCCAGGCCATCAGTTGACTTTTCAATTGTGTTACAGCCGATAATACTAATAAGAGAAATGCAGAAAATTAAAGAAACCAGAATTAATTTATTTTTTTTCATGATCTCTACTCCTTTTTTGATAACCTCTCCAGCCTTTGTTTAACGCGCTCCCTACCTAAATAGTATACCACATCAAACAGCCCGGGGCCCACAGTTTTTCCAGTAAGAGCCACGCGCACAGGATGGATCAAAACCTTTGCTTCAATTCCAAGCTCAGCCACTAATTTTCTGAAGCAATCTTCAATGCTAACAACATCAAACTGGCTAAGCGCATCAAGGCGTTTGATAAAAAGGCCGAATTCCTTTGAATAGTCTTTAGAGAGATGCTTTTCCTGAGCCTTGGGATCAATAGAAACTTCTTTAACAAAGAAAAAATCCGCCCAGCCGCAAAAATCATTTAGCGTCTGCATGCGCTCTTTGAATAAATTAACCAGAGAAACTACGTAAGCCCTGTCAAAATTATCCTTATCAATATACCCTTTTTCAATAAGCTGCGGGATAACTATATCGGTTAGTTTTTCAGGGTCTTCTTTTTTTAAATATTGGTTATTGATCCAATTTAATTTATCCAGATTAAATGTTGCTGCGGTTTTATTAACATTAGTTATGTCAAACAGCTTGATTGCATCATTTATATCAATAATCTCCCGGTTCTCACCCGGAGACCAGCTCAGAAGCAATAAATAATTTACCAACGCCTCAGCCAGATACCCCATGCGACGGTAATCGCTGATCGCAGTTGCTCCTGTTCTTTTTGAAAGCCTTCCGCCTTCCATTCCTAAAATTAAAGGAAGATGCGCAAAATTCGGCACCTCAAAACCTAACGCATGGTAAAAAAGAATTTGTTTGGGAGTATTAGAGATGTGATCATCACCGCGGATAACATGTGTAATGTTCATGGTTGCGTCATCCACCACGCAGGCGAAATTATAAGTAGCAGAACCGTCAGACTTAATCAAAACCTGGTCTTTGATTGTTTCAGAATCAAATTCTATTTCTCCGCGAATCAAATCTTTGACCTTTATTTTCTGAGGAGTGACTTTAAAAATAATTGCTTCTCCGGGTTTGTCTGGAAGTTTCTCGGTGTAAGCAAGGCCCGCCTTTAATAGTTTGTCGGCATATTCGCGATACAAATGCACGCGCTGGCTCTGATAATAAATTTCATCCCAGTTAAACCCCAGCCAGCCAAGGCTCTGTAAAATTTCATCAACATACTCCTGTTTTGAGCGGGTGACATCAGTATCTTCAATGCGCAAAACAAATTTACCGTTTTTTGCGCGGGCATAAAGCCAGTTAAACAAGGCTGTACGTCCTCCTCCAATATGCAAATATCCCGTCGGGCTGGGAGCAAATCTTACTCTAATCATAGTTTCATTCCTGCAAAAAATGCCTGCTGATTGATTTCAACCAGGCTTTGTTTATCCTTAGGGGCAATTTCTGCCATCACCTGTTTAATTATCCCCGGCTCAATAATCTTCCTGTGCCCGATGTAGCAGCCCAAAGCTACCATATTAGCAATTTTAATATTTCCCAATTGCTCTGCTACGCCTGTAAAAGGCTGATTTATCAGATTATCAGTTTTCTTTAAATCTTCCCCGGACAAAGAACTATTAACTATCCTGAGCCCGCCGGGCCTGACCCTTTTCTCAAATTTTGCCAAAGACGGCTTGTTCATTATAATTAATGTGTCGGCTTTGTCAATATAAGGAGAGCCGATCTCTTTATCAGAGATAACCACCATGCAATGCGCTGTCCCGCCGCGCACTTCTGCGCCATAAGAAGGAAGCCAGGTAACAAATTTATCTTCGCGCATCGCAGCCTCGGCTAACACCTTGCCTAAAAGCATTACGCCTTGCCCGCCTGCGCCAGCTATAATTATGCGTTCTATCATTTAATTCTTCCTATCGGAAACTCTTTGCTCATTACATCTCTAACCCAATCCATTGCCTGACGAGGAGACATCCCCCAATACGTCGGGCAGGGAGAAAGGAACTCTACTAAAGAAAAACCTACATCATTTATCTGATTTTCAAATGCATGCTTCAATGCCTTCTTGGCGTTTAATACCGCCTGCGGAGATTGCAAAGACACGCGTTCAATATATTTAACCCCGGGAAGCACAGCCAGCATTTCTGAAATCTTTAAGGGATACCCGTGATATTTTACTTCTCTGCCTAAAGGAGTGGTAGCCGTCTTTTGCTTTAACAATGTAGTCGGAGCCATCTGGCCGCCGGTCATGCCGTAAATAGCATTATTAATAAATACTACCGTCAGGTTTTCTCCTCTGTTTGCGGCATGGATTGTTTCGCTTGTCCCGATTGCAGCCAAATCTCCGTCGCCTTGGTAGGTAAAAACAATGTTTTCCGGCCTGACCCTTTTGATTGCAGTTGCTACTGCCAAAGCCCTGCCGTGCGCTGCCTCAGAACAATCAAAATCCCAGTAATCATAAGCAACCACGGCGCAGCCAATAGGAGTTACGCCAATTACTCTCTCGCGAATCCCAAGTTCATCCACCACCTCAGCAACTAATCTGTGCGCAATGCCATGCCCGCAACCCGGGCAATAATGCGTTGGCACATCAACCAATGATTTTGGGCGAATAAAAGTTTTATTCATCTCGGTTTGTTTTATTTATGAGGCCTTTCACTTTATTAATTATATCTTCTTCAGATACAACCCCTCCGCCGGAACGGCCAAGAAATTCCACAGGAAAACGGCAATTAAGCGCCAATTTAACATCTTCAACCATCTGCCCATAAGACATTTCTACGGCTAGGAAAATAGCTTTCCCCATACTCTCAAAAACCTTTTTTGGAAAAGGCCAAAGCGTAATTGGCCGGATCAATCCTATCTTATAATTTTCTTCGCGCAATCTATACATTGCCGACTTGGCAATTCTAGACATTGTCCCGTACCCAACCAAAACTAATTCCGCATCTTCTAAAAATAAACCTTCATAACGCTCTTCTTTTTCCTGGATTTCTTGGTATTTTTTCTGTAATAAAATATTAAATTGCTCAAGATCGCCTTCCCGCAAGTAAAAAGATTTGGTAATGTTGCGTTTCCTTCCTTTACATCCTGTTACTGCCCATGGTTTAGTCGCCTGTCGCCTGTCTCCTGTCGCCTGTCGTTGGTTAGTTGCCAAAACAGGTTCCATCATCTGCCCCAACAAACCATCACCCATAATCATTACAGGATTACGATATTTATCCGCCAGGTCAAACGCCAGCGTCATAATATCATATGACTCCTGCACCGCAGAAGGCGCTAGGACAATACAGTGGCTATCCCCGTGCCCTGCGCTGCGTGTGGCCTGAAAATAATCAGACTGCGACGGCCAGATATTCCCTAAGCCAGGGCCTGCGCGCATGACATTAATAATTACCGACGGTAATTCTGCCCCTGCTAAATAAGAAATCCCTTCCTGCTTAAGGCTTATCCCCGGGCTTGAAGAAGAAGTCATTGACCTTGCTCCTGCGGCTGAAGCGCCAAAAACCATATTAATTGCAGCGATCTCCGACTCAGCCTGAATAAACACTCCCCCAACCTGCGGCATATTTAACGCCATATATGCAGGCAGCTCATTTTGCGGGGTAATCGGATAGCCGGCATAAAAACGGCACCCTGCATCTAAAGCGCCTTTAGCAAAAGCTTCATTCCCTGTCATCAAAATTTTCTTATTCATGAATTTCAATACAGCAGTCCGGGCAAATCACCGCACACTGGGCACAACCAATAAATCCAGCTGCTTCTTTTAATTTTACCGGCCTGATGCCTTTAGTATTCAACTCCGTATCAACAATCAATAAGCCTTTCGGACAGAAACTAACACATAACAAACAACCCTTGCACTTTTCTTTATTTATAACAACTTTGGCCATTTTTTCAATAATTTTTAATGAACAACCTCTTTTATTTTATTTACAATTCCGTTTGCAGTTAACCCGTATTTCTCTAAAAGCAAATTTCTTTTTCCATGCACAACAAATTCTGACGGCAGACCAATCCTTGTAACTGTTTTTTCTAAAACCTCTTCAACAGCAGAACCAAACCCTGCGTCTAAAACTCCCTCTTCAATTGTAAAAACATATTTATATTCTCTTGCAATACCCTGAAGGATTGTTTTATCTAACGGTTTGACAAAACGCGCGTTTATTAGAGCCCCTTTTAAGTCAGACTTCTCCAAAATCATAATTGCCTGAGCCGCCTGTTCAACCATGCTCCCTAAGGCAATTATAGCAAAATCTTTTCCTTTTTTGATAATTTCCGGCTTACCAAGCTCAATCCCGGGAATTGGGCTGCTTGCTGCAGGACAAGCTGACCTTGGATACCTGATTGCAACCGGCTTTTTCAAGTTTAGCGCAAATTCAAGCATTGCCCTGAATTCATCAGCATCTTTAGGGGCCATCAGTACCAAGTTAGGAATATGCCTTAAAAAAGCAATGTCAAATATACCCTGATGCGTTATCCCGTCCTCTCCGACGATCCCTGCACGGTCAACGGCCAAAACCACGGCTAAATTCTGCAAACAAACATCCTCAACAATTTGATCATAGGCGCGCTGCAAAAAAGTGGAATATACCGCAACTACCGGCACAAGCCCGGACCTTGCCAGGCCTGCTGCAAAAGACACGGCATGCGCCTCGGCAATCCCGACATCAAAGAATCTTTTTGGGTAAGCATCTCGGAATTTATCCAACCCCGTTCCTTCAGGCATGGCTGCGGTAATCGCAACAAGCTCTTTTCTTTTTGCACCAAGGCTAACCATCTCTTTGCCAAAAACATCGGTATATGTCTCTATTTTCTTTGCCGCTAAAGCATCCCCTGTCTCAATCTCAAACGGGCTTATCCCGTGAAACTTGACCGGCTCGTTCTCTGAAGGCAGATAACCTTTTCCTTTTTTAGTTATAACATGCACCAATAACGGAGCGCGAATAGTTAAAATATTCTTCAGCCTGTTAATTAACAACTCCACATCATTGCCGTCAAAAGGCCCGAAGTAACGAAAGCCTAATTCTTCAAACAGCATCCCCGGGACAAACAAACCCTTTAAGCCTTCTTCAAATTTATTCGCCAGTTTTACCAAGCGGCTCCCGCGCGGAAGGCGCTGAGTGGCAAAGCTCTCAAGGGATGCCTTAAAACGGTTATATACAGGAAGAGAAATTAATTTATTCAGATATGTGCTAATAGCCCCCACATTCGGAGCAATGCTTAATTCATTTGTGTTTAGAACAATCAATACATCTTTTTTTAGATGACCCGCATTATTCAAACCCTCAAAACAGGGCCCGCCGCTCAAAGAACCGTCTCCAATTACCGCAGCAACCCTGTATTGCTCCAGATTATAATCACGCGCGCAAACCAGCCCCATAGCCAAAGAGACTGCATTTGAACTATGGCCGGTAGTAAAACAATCGTATTCCGACTCATCCCTGGAAGGAAACCCGCTGATCCCGCCGAACTGGCGCAGGGTTGAAAAATTTTTATTTCTTCCTGTCAAAATTTTATGCGCATAAGCCTGGTGCCCGACATCAAAAATAATTTTATCCTGAGGCGCATTTAAACAATAGTGAAGGGCAATGATCAATTCCACCGCCCCTAAGCTTGATGCAATATGCCCGCCGGATGAAGAAACAACCTCTATTATCCTCTGGCGTATTTCCTGGGCCAAAAGAGGCAACTGCGAAAGCGGTAATTTCTTTAAATCAGCGGGTGAATTAATTTTCTCAAGCAGCATTATTCTTCCTTAGAATCCGTATCTTCAAATTTATCCAGGCTATATTTCCCGTTATTTTTCATTAACAATTCCACTTTTCGCTGGGCGTCGTTTAAAGTGACGCTGCAGCTTTGCGCAAGCTTCACTCCCTCTTCGTATTTTTTCAAAGATTCCCCCAAGGCAAGCTTTCCGCCGGACAATTCTTCAACTATTTTCTGCAGCCTCTTTAGATCTTCTTCAAAAGATTGTTTTTCTTTAGCCATTTTTAATTACCTCCTGCACAGAGCTTATAAACGCGCCTTTATTTAATACTGTTTTTACAATGTCCCCGGGTTTTAATTTCTCTGAGCTATCAACAATCTCTCCCGTAGAAACGAAAGTGGACAAACTATACCCGCGGGACAAAACCGATAAAGGGCTTAACGTATCAAGCCTTTTAATTAAAGACCCTACCGTTAACTGCGTCATATTTAAACAATGCCGCATATTATTGGTCAAACTGCTATTTAGTTCGTCTAAGAATTGCCCCTTTTCAAGAAGCCTGTCCATGGGGCTTTTTAGCATGTGGCGCAGGGCCACAAAATTATGGCTCAAACGGTTCAGGATCTCTGAAACCGCAAATCCTAATTCGTGCCTTAAACTGTCAATTTCAGAAAGCAAAGAGTTTTTCTTATCCACAATGATTTTTGCGGCGGCAGAAGGAGTCTCTACAAAATAATCCGCCACTAAATCAGAAAGCGTCTGGTTGATCTGATGCCCTACTGCAGAAATTACCGGGATCTTTGAATTATAAATCGCTCTCACTACAACTTCTTCATTAAATGACCAAAGGTCCTCGGTGCTGCCCCCACCGCGGCTTACAATAATGACATCGGCTTTCCCAAATTCATTCAGCTCCTGGATCCCCAGGGCAATTTCTTTAGCGCTCGTTTCTCCCTGCACGCGCACAGACCGGATCAATACATCCACTCCCGGAGCGCCTTTTTTTAAAATCTGCAAAATATCCCTGACCGCTGCTCCTGCCGACGAGGTAACAATCCCCGCGCAGAAAGGCATCAGGGGAAGCTCTTTTTTATGGTTGGGATCAAACATCCCTTCTTTGGCTAATTTGTTTTTTAGCTGTTCAAAGGCCAACTGTTGGGCGCCTATCCCCTTTGGCTCAATACGTTCAATGATCAGCTGATATTGCCCTCGCGGCGCATAGACGTCAATCTTTCCAAAACAGATTACTTTCAGCCCGTCTTCAAGGCCAAACTTTAAATCCCTGTTTGCCCCCCGGAACATTGCCGCAGAAATAATTGCCTGCTCATCTTTAAGTGTCAGATAAAAATGCCCTGAACTTGCCGGACGGAAATTAGAAATTTCTCCTTCTACCCAGACTTGGCCAAAAGTATTCTCCAAAATTAATTTTATATCCCGGGTGATCTCAGAAACAGTATAAATATTTTTTGACAGGGATTGGTTATTGTTTTGCATCTTCTGGTAATGGTATTTTTTTCTTCAAGATTATCATTTGCACTGAATAAGGGCTCAGGCTTAAGGCTTCTTCATATAAAAGATTCCCCTGGATCTCCTTTGTTTCCATCACAGAAAAATCACAATCGGCATGGCAAGAAGAATCAATCACGTACCTCTCATAAAGATAGTTGTCTTTAAGATTCTTTATACCTAATTTTAAATTACGAAACCCTGAATCAAACTTACGCGCATCAAGATATTTTTCCTTTGCCTTGGACATAAGTTCTTTCACGCGCTTAGTGGTACGCAAACCAGCTATTACCTGTTTGCCGGAGAGAATATTCATTAACATATCGGAATGAACAGACTTTATGATAAACTTTTTCTCGCCAGCCGTCAATATGCCAATGTTACGAGAAAGAAAGTTTATCGCAATATCCGGGTCAATATAATTATACGCCAAAATAACAAAACTGTCTGTCCCTTTAGTCGCGATTATCCCGATAAAATCATCGTTGAGCTTAGCGGTATACAATTCTTTGCCAAGACAAGAAAGCATCCTAAAAGCATTATAAATTGATTTAGCGCTACCGCGGTATTCTTTATACTCCTGGTCAAAAGAAAAAACGCCGGTATTCCTTGTAACATTATCCTTATTTGCCTGGAAATCCTCAAGACAGAAATAAACCTGGTTATCAATGCCCTGTTCAAACATGCCTTTAAGCCTTGCCGGTATAAAACTTGCGCAAATATTAGCCTTGTCTTTTCTCTCTTCAGAGACATTTACATTTCGGTCAAAATTCCATTCATCAATGATCAATGGAGTATTGCGTTCAAACTTGAAATATGACAACCAGTCGCGGATTAATGTAACCGCATCCTTTTTATAAATGGTAAGGGCCTTATCCGCTCTTGGGTCAGTAGAATAAGCGTGCCAGGAAATAAAATCAAGCGGCAACCGGTAACGATAACAATATTTGATCAACTCATAAACCAGGCTTCTTTCAGGGTTAACAATAGTATTACCGTCCATATTCTGGAACCACCAGCTTGTGCTGGGTCCGCCGATGGGGATTTGTATCTTGCTCTCCTGCTCAAGCTCTTTAATGACCTGTGCTGCTGCACGGTAAAGATTAAGATACTCCTGGGCCTTGCCCAGGAAAAAATCATCCAAATCCGGGGCATTCCAGATTTCATACCAAACATTATATTTTTTGTTGCAGCTTAATTCACGGATGGTATTCTTTAACGCCTGTTTAAATACCGATAAATCCTGTGGCGGGCTCCGCTTATCAAGAACTGCTCCTGAACCAACAGGGGTCCCGAAAATATTAACAATTACTACGCCTCCGGCATCGCTGATTTTCTTAATCAAATCGTCATAATTAGCAAGCAGCTTCTTCTGCTCATCTTTGTTTTTATCCAGCTGGCTGATCTCCCAAAGGCTGTATTGCAGACGGTAAAAACCTGAAAAACCGATTTCCTTCTGCCAGCGCTCAATCACTTCTTTCGCAGCCAGGGATTGCGGCCAGACTCCATCGCGGCTAAAACCCCTGCCGCTCAGATCCATGTTCGGGCTAAAAACCTTTGGCAACACAACGGTTGGAGAATTGGCATCAAGAGTAAACTCTAATTCAGAATCCTGGGCAGTGACCCTGCCTAAAACAGGCAGCAGGCTGCAAGCCACAACCAAAATAAAACAAACAATATATAATTTTCTGCTTATTTTAAACATCGCTCTGAAGTTTTCTCTGTATCCTGATAATTGAATTCGCTTTGCCGGTTATTTCATCAATATCCAAAACAGCTCCGCAGAGTTGCACATTTTCCTCGGCCACCTCAAAACGCACAGGTATTGCGGTAAGAAACCTTTCTAAAACATCCTCAACTCTTCTGCCTATCACAGAATCATACGGGCCGGTCATTCCCAAATCAGTCAGGTATGCCGAGCCTTGCGGCAGGATTTTATCGTCGGCGGTCTGAATATGCGTATGCGTTCCTAAGACAGCTGAAACCTTGCCATCTAAATACCAGCCCATAGCCACCTTTTCTGAAGTTGCTTCCGCATGAATATCTACAAGGATTATTTTTGTTTCTTTCGCGATTTCACTGACTGCCTCAAGAGTCCCCTTAAACGGGCAATCCAAAGCATCCATAAAAACCCGGCCGTTCACATTAACAACACCCACCTTTAAATCATTTTTGGTTTTATAAACATTATGCCCTCTTCCGGGAGCGCCCTTGGGATAGTTGAGCGGCCGTAATATTCTTTCCTCCTGAGTAATCAATTCAAATATCTCGCGTTTCTTCCAGATATGATCACCTGAAGTTAAAACATCCACTCCTGACTCAAATAAATCCTGCGCCACTGACACAGTAATGCCTGATCCTCCGGATGCGTTTTCAGCATTAGCCACTACAAAATCAAGCCCATGCTCTTTTTTTAACTGCGGGAGTAAAACCTTAACCGCATTCCTCCCCGGGCTGCCAACTATGTCCCCAATAAATAATATTTTCATATTTGTTTGCGCGTATCGCTTATCTAAAAACGATATGCGATTTACGATAAGCCCTATGCTATTTCGCGTATTCTATCGCTCTTGTTTCCCTGATTACCGTCACCTTGATCTGCCCCGGATACTCCATGCCTTCTTCTATTTTCTTGCGGATATCCCGCGCCATTGCTATAGAGTCTGCATCGCTGATTTTTTCCGGCTGGACAATTACGCGTATTTCTCTACCTGCCTGTATTGCAAAAGATTTCTCAACTCCTTTAAAAACATTGGCGATTGACTCAAGCTTCTCTAGACGCTTGACATATGTTTCAAGGGTCTCGCGCCTGGCACCCGGTCGGGCAGCGCTAATTGCATCAGCGGCAATGGCCAAAACCGCATACAAACTTTGCGGCTGGGTCTCTTCATGATGCGCCTCAATTGCTCCTACCACCTCCGGAGACTCGTTGTATTTCCTGGCAAGATCAGCGCCGATTTTAGCGTGGGTCCCTTCTATCTGATGGTCTACTGCCTTTCCAATATCATGCAACAACCCAATACGCCTGCCCAGTTTAAAATCAAGCCCTATCTCCGAGGCAATCGTCCCTAAAATAAAAGAAACCTCTTTAGAATGCTGCAGGGCATTCTGGCCGAAACTGGTGCGGTATTTTAAACGGCCGAGCAACTTAATTAATTCAGGGTGCAGATTATTTACACCTGCTTCAAAGGCAGCGCGTTCGCCTTCTTCGCGGATCTTTTCATCCATTTCTTTTTTTGTTTTTTCCACAATTTCTTCAATTCTTCCCGGATGAATTCTGCCGTCGGCAAGCAGCTTTTCAAGGCTCAGCCGCGCTATTTCCCTGCGCACCGTATCAAAAGCAGACAGGGTTACTGCCTCAGGGGTATCGTCAATAATTACATCTACTCCAGTGGCCATCTCAAGGGCGCGGATATTCCTTCCTTCGCGGCCGATCACCCTGCCTTTCATTTCATCGCTCGGCAATGTAACAACGCTTACAGTAGACTCCACCGCATGCTCTGCGGCACATTTTTCAATAGCAAGGCTTATTATTTCTCTTGATTTTTTGTCTGCGGCAGCGCGCAATTCCTCTTCCTGGCGCTTAATTAACACTGCCTTCTCGGCATTTAGTTCTTCGCTTAAACGGCTCAATAAGATCTGTTTTGCTTCTTCCGCCGAAAGAGAAGCGATTTTTTGCAGCCTTTCTTTTTCCTCGGCAATCAGCTGATGCAACTGAGCATCTTTTAATTTTAATGCCTCTTCCTGCTTCCTGGCATTCTCCTGCTTTTGCTCAATTTCCTTTTCCTTTCCTTCTAAAAGATTTAACCTCCTATCAATGTTTTCTTCTTTTTGTGTCAGGCGTTTTTCAAGATTTGATATCTCAAGCCTTCTGTCCTTGGTTTCCCGCTCAAAATCCTGCCGCATGCGGTAAAGCAAATCCTTTGCCTCAAGCTCTATTTCTCTACGGCGATCCTGGGCTTCTTTTTTCGCCTGCTCAATTATATGATGCGCCTGCGACTCAGCTGCCTGAATCTTCTTTTCTGCAATGATCTTTCTTAAAAAATACCCTGCTCCTAATGCAACCAAAATTCCAACTAAGAAAATAATTATATTGACTAACATCTGGCTTTCCTCCTCTGATGCACTTAAAACACTGAATAAACCCTATCCCCGGGATTTTATCTTACAGGGCAGAGTCCCAATTGCGCAAAAAGCGAAATTAAGATAACTCGTTTTGTTATTTCAGTGATTAAGCGAAAATAACTCTCTTGACGGTTACATCATGTTCGGTGGTGGGGACAGAAGGTAAGATTTGAAAACCGAAAGCCAGGCCAATGGAATGCGTATGTTCGGAAAGCTTGCTCAAAAAACGGTCATAACAACCCTTACCGCGGCCTAAACGGTTGCCTTTTTTATCAAAGGCCAACCCCGGCACAATCACCAAGTCTAAATCGCGCAAAGAAGTATGTTTTTTTAAGGCCGGTTCGCGGACCCCGTAAGGCCCTTTTTTGAGTGTCGCGTGTTCGTCTAATATACATGGCATCATTGTTACTCTATTTTCTCTACATACTGGCACTGTCACTATTTTTCCTAATCTTCGGGCTTCTTTAATCATTTCTTCTGTATTAACCTCGCCACCAAAAGCAATGTAAAACATCACATTTTTAGCTTCTCTAAAAGCTTTTGTCCTAAAAAGCCTCTTGTAAATAAGCCGGCTTTTTCGGTTTCGTTCGTCCTCCCTTTGTTTCTTTAACTCAACAAAGATTTTACTACGAATTTCCTCCTTTGTCAATCTTGGGCTTGCTATTAGATTTAATCTTAAATTCAACTTTTTTAACATAAATATACTACTTAATAATCAACTGACGCGGTTTCCCGGATTTTCTGTGGTCCCTGGGTGGAAGAACTTGCCTGAATTTAGTTGTTTTCTTCTTCTTTTCTAATTCTTTATAAATCAAAATCCATGCGCAATCTTTATCTTTATCTACTTCACACTTACCCTTATCCATGCCTCCGCAAGGGCCATTCATTAAACCCTTGGCGCACAAGGTAACCGGGCAAATCCCCTCTGTGACATCTAAAACACACTCGCCGCACATTGAACACCTTTCAAAGAAGTTTCCCTTACTATCCATTACCGCCCCAAAAACCGTGTTTACGCCCGGCAAAACCTTTAACCCAAGCCGGTCGTTGTTTTTTACAGATTGCACTCCTAATCCGCAGGCAAAAACTAAGATTGCCTCAGCCTCGCGCAAAACCTTTACGTTCTTTGCCAACTCCTGCTTTAGCTTACCTGCCAAACAAGGAGCCTCAGGGATACACGTTCCGACAATAATCTTTCCTGCGCGTTCAAGCTGTTTTTTTATCTCCTGCAATTCCGGCTCTCCCCCTGATTTACAGGTAGTTGCGCATTCGCCGCAGCCTACTAAAAATACCTTTTGGTATTCTTTCAGCATTGCGGTAATCTCTTCAAATGGTTTTTGTTTGCTGATAATCATTTATTCTCTAAGTTATAATAATCCCACCCCAGCTCAAGGGAAAACAGGGAAGGCAAGCAGATGATTTTTCTCATTTATGGGTAATTTGCTCATCAAATTTACTAAAGCTAATCTGTATATTGAACGATGCTCAACAGCTCCTGGGCAAGATTAATATGCTCTATTTCCCAATCCCTGATAAGTTTAATTTTAACCATTGCTACCTGGTTATGCAACCGCCCCAAGAATTCTTCATATTCATTTTTAAAATCTTCTTCAAACTTAAGTATTGATTTGAAGCGCTCTATCAATTGCTCATTAGAAATCATCTTCTTCGCTCCTTATCAACAAATCTCTCAGTTCTTCTAAAATTTTTGCATGTGTAATAGAATCCTGGGTAAGCTTATCAATGATCTGCTTACAGTGGGTTTTTTTATCTTGAGAGACAGAAGAATCATTAAGCAGGCGTAAATGAAACGGCAGAAAATCATTTTCCGCTTTCTTCTCCAAAGCAATAAATCCTTCAATTTTGTTTATTACTTCCGCTTTATTCATAGCGACTTCATTTTACTATCTAATTCCTGCTTGTCAATCTTCTTAAGCCTGCCACAAGAGATGCGACAATTGCCACGGGATTACTGCTTGTCCCAGCCGGAGGAAATATCAAGGGGACCAAACTCAGTACTTGTAACAATAAAGTCATCCTGGCTGTATTTAAGATTTATTGTAATTGGACGGACTATAGTATAAAGGTAGGGAGAAACATTGCTTATGCCTGGTGAATGATACCCTTCAACATAAAGTTTCTCTGTGATTACTACGGCTGCCGTATAAGGGGAAATAATGGAGTCGCTTTTAACGCATTCTTCTTTAATAACAAAATATTCATAACTGCGCAAATAATAATCATTGGGAATTGGCAGGGTAACCGTAACGATATTCTTCCAATTCTCGTGCAATAATTTGTTTAGGTCCTTGCTTTTTATCTGCCTGGCTTGCCTGATCCACTCGCTAATTGCCTGATCAAGCCTTGATCTTAGGTGTGCGTTTAATTGAATACTCTTCTTTTCTTTTTCAGCTTCGGTTTCTTTAATTGCTTTTTCCACTGCCTTTGTAATTGTTTCGGAAGAGATGGATTCTGTTAAAGGGGTCTTATTATCCGCGGAAGGATTGGAATCTTGGGGAGATGCAGGCGAAGAACAAAGAGTTAAAATAATTAATATAAAAAATGCTATAGAGTTCTTTAAGTAACAAACCATAGCTTAATGATAAAATTGGCGCTGTGCTCTGCCTATAAGGCAAAACTTTTATTCAGGCACTACGCTCACTACAGCCCTTGCCGGGCTGTTTAACGTTCGCTTTAGTGCCCGTTAAAATTTTTTTAACAAAAATTTTAACGGGGTCGACGGGATTTGGACCCGCGGTCTTCTCCGTGACAGGGAGATGTGTTAGACCAGGCTACACCACGACCCCAAATTTAAAAGAACTCTGGAAATAAACTCTGCTTATTAACAGAGATTACATATTATACAGAGAACATCAAACAAATCAACCCTTTTTCTAAAACTGGTGGGCGATAGAGGACTTGAACCCCTGACCCTCTGCGTGTAAAGCAGATGCTCTAACCAGCTGAGCTAATCGCCCGAATAATTTATAGCTTTCCCAATAGCCCTAATGTAAATGCCATCACGAACAAAGCAACAGTCTCTATGATCCCTAAAACCACAATATAATTACCAAAACCTTTATTTGTTTCTCCCATGGCATCACAAGCGCTGGCAGCGCATTTTCCCTGCCAATACGCAGACATGCCTATGGCAAGACCTGCGAAGATGCCCATACCCCAAAGGTACTGCCCTTTGTTAGCAAGCTCAATCATTTTATTCATAATGATCATGCCATAAACTGTCTGAGTTAGCGGAGCGCCTACAAAAGCCACTAACATAAAAGAAGCAGCCTTGTTTTGCGAAAAGTTCTTCTTCCATGCGCCTATTGCAGCCATTCCTGCCACACCAGCCCCAGCCGCAGAACCAACAGCAGATAGCGCAAGCACCATAATCAAGCCCAAATCTTTAAACTGCGTAATTACTCCTGTTTCCATATTCTCTCCTATGTTATTAATTTTCCTTAAATGGTTTGTAGGCTGTGCCGCTCCAGCTAATTCCCACATGAGAACAAAATTCCAGGACATTAAGCCTTACACCGTGCACCAGCACCGACATTAATCCCAAAACAATGTTTAACAAATGCCCAGACAAAACAACAACTATTGCCAATATTAACCCCAGGATGCTCTCGCCGCGTATGCCTGCTGCCATACTGTTAAAAGTATTCGCGATTGCAACCCCGGCCAAACCAACGGCAAAAAGGCGCACATACGAAACCACGTCGGTAAAATTATTCATCAGATTCAAGGCAAGCGTACCGCACCCGGAACCGATTGCTTTAAGGATATTTTTCTGCGGCTGCGTAAAAAGAATGACAAGGCTTATCCCGCCGAAAATTAGCCATTTTCCAAAGAAAGGAAATTCGTACCCAAGTATTAGAAAACGTGCAAGAAAAAAAGCGCCCCACAAAATACCTACCCACCCCAATTCAGCCAAGGCCGACAAAGAGGGGATCTTTAAAATTATTTTCCAGATATGAGCAATAGAAAGATGCACCGCCCCGAGCAAGAAACAAAAACTCTGGATTATCCTTGCATCATTTAAGGCGGGTACAAGCGGCTTCCATCCAATCTTCTGCAGCCACTCCTGCCCGAAAAACACACCGGTTAATAGCCCCCATATAATAGCGCAGAAACTTAAAAGGTAAAAGAGAAAAAAGGGCGACTTATCTTTTACTTTCTTCCCGAATTTAGCATGAACAAAAAGAGTAAGCAAAAAGTAAGTTAAACCATAACCAGCATCCCCGATCAGCATCCCGAAGAAAATCCCAAAAAACAACAAAAACCACAAACTGATATCCAGTTCACGGTATCCGGGAAGGATCTCTAAAAGCTTAAATACCGGGCTAATTAAGGCAATCCACTTCGGGTTACGAATTGCAACCGGCACATTATCTTCATCAGACGGATCAGTGATCAAAATCCCCCACTTTTCTTTTTTGGCCAAATCCAATAATTGTGTCTCGCACTCCCGGGGAGCAAAGCCCACCAAATAAGACAGTTCAGTTTCCTGCGCCATACCGCTTAAGGCATTTTCAAATTCAATTTCTTTTTCTATTTGAACCTCGGCCCTCACAAATGAGCCGCGAAAACAAAGCTGCTGATGCAATTCCTGCCTTAGCCTGTCTATTGTCAATTTATTCTCAGCAAGCTTGTCTTTCATTGTAGACAGGCTTATCTTCGGCAATTCAATCTCTTTAAAATTAAGCTCCGGTTTTGTGCGCGAAATAACTGCGCAGTATGCAATATTTTCCTCAAGATAAATTTTTTTTATTACATAGCCGCCTGACAAACCTGCCAAATCTTTCAACGGGATCTTATATAAACTGCAGAAGATATTCTTTTTTAATAGCTGGCCTGCTATCTGCGGGTCAAAATCTCCCCACTTTTCCCATTCCTTGATATCTCGGTTTAAAATAAAAGAGTAGCCTTCCAGATGATCAATGCGCTTCCAGAGATCCAGTGCATGGCGACAGGTTAATTTCCAATCAGGAGTTTCTTTGTGCCTTAAATCCCCATGACAGTGCTCAATAAATTCTTCCTCAGAAAAAACTTCAAGCCCCTGTTGGACTAACGCATAATCATCCAGCAGGTTGTTTAGATTAGCACTTTTTGGCGGTTGCTGATTTTCTACATGCACCGCTCCAAAAGACCGCAGCGCCTTTAGCGCCTGCGCAGAATCTTTTGCCTGCATAATCACTGCAACTTTTTTCATTGCTATAATCATGCTAGGGCTCCTGCAAAAACAGCTTCTTCTATTTTTCTTTTGGCAATCTTACTTCTTCCGACGGCATTTGCCATCTGGTCACCGATATAAACCTTGATTAAACGAATTGCTTCTTCGGTTTCAGGGATTTTTACTTTTTCAAAAAGATTGACCCTTTGGGTTGTAATGCGCAACTCGTGTTTTAAAACAGCTATCCCTTCTTTTATAAGCATGATCTCGTTTTTTAAACTCACTAAACTATGCAGAGCTTCAATCGCAAAATCAACCCACAAAGGAGTAATAAACAAATCACATTCTGCTGCGGCAAACTCAACTCTTTCAAAAATAGCCATATCAACTCCGGCTACATTTTTTGTTCCGGATATAATGCGCGCCGGCTTAATCCATGGCCTCACATCCACAGGGCCTGATAAAAGCCCTGCCCAAACTTTGGCTTGTTCTTTTTTCTTGGCTAACGAGCTTTCTCTGTCAATAAGCAAATTATCCTGCTGTAGAATCTCCAACTGCAGCTGCTGTTTTTTTAATTGCAATGTGGGAAGATACCTCTGGTATTGCGCCAAGGCATCACGCTGGCGCTTTAATTCTCCCTTAGTTAATTTGATTTTTGCCATACAAAATTACTGCCGGTTTTGCGGCCAGTATTTTTCTATCATAGATTTTTTTATGCCGGTTTCTTCAGGGCTAAAACACTCTGCCAAGATCTGCCAGCCTAAATCCAGGGCCTTTTCAAGCGCAATATTTACTTTTAAAGACATGATTTTTTCTTCAAACAACACACCGTAACGCAAAAGCTTTTTATCCCATTCGCTCATCTGAAAACCCATTGCCTGTTTTTCTACTGACTGCCGATAACTGGCAAAAAGCTGGATCATAGTATCCATAATCGTGCGGTGGTCATCGCGTGTTTTTCCGTTCACCTGCTGTTTTAAACGGCTCAGGGAACCAAACGGTTCAATTACTCCATTTTTTAAATAAAACTGCCCCTCGGTAATATAACCGGTATTGTCCGGCACAGGATGGGTAACATCATCCCCGGGCATGGTGGTGGCGGCTAAAATAGTAATTGAACCTGCACCCTCAAAATCAACAGCTTTTTCATACCGAGCAGCAAGTTGACTGTAAAGATCACCGGGATAACCGCGGTTTGAAGGCACTTGCTCCATCGTAATAGAAATTTCTTTTAACGCGTCGCAAAAATTGGTCATATCAGTCAACAAGACCAAGACTCTTTTTCCTTGTAAGGCGAATTGCTCGGCCACTGCCAAGCTGATATCCGGCACCAACAAACATTCCACTACCGGATCGCTTGCAGTATGAATAAACAGGATTGAACGCGAAAGCGCCCCCTGCTCCTCAAGCGTATCCCTAAAAAACAGGTAGTCGTCATATTTTAGCCCCATGCCTCCTAAAATAATAATATCCACTTCTGCCTGAATAGCGATCCTGGCCATCAGCTCATTATACGGCTCGCCGGCAATAGAAAAAATAGGCAGCTTCTGCGACTCCACCAGAGAATTAAAAACATCAATCATCGGGATACCGGTACGGATCATTTTATGCGGGATAATTCTTTTTGCAGGATTCACCGGCGGGCCTGCAATCTCAATCATGTCTTGGGTTAATTCAGGGCCGCGATCCAAAGGAACTCCGCTTCCATTAAAAATGCGGCCAAGCAAGTTTTCTCCGCTTGAAACACGCATGGCATGCCCAAGAAACCTTACCTTGTCCCCGGTTGAAACACCTTTACTGCCGGCAAATACCTGCAGGGAAACCTTTTTCTCGTCAATACGGATTACCTGCGCCAATGATTTACCCCTGCGGGAAGAAATCTCGGCAATCTCCAAATAGCCTATTCCATCTGCTTCTACGGTAATCACATCTCCGGCAATTTGAATAATGCTCGTGTAGACTTTATGCATGCGTTTTTTCCTTTTGCTTAATTTGTTTTTCTTTTAAGGCGGTATTGATTTCTGCCTCGGTTTTATAAAATTCTTCTGACTGCCAGGCAGTTGAATTCCAGCCGCGGAACAACTGGCGTAACTGCTGAAAGAAATGCAGGGCATCCGGCTTATCCTTAAAAGAAAAATCCGAATCAAGGATTGCATGGATAAAACCAAACACATACTGCTGGCGCTCGGCAGGAGTAGATTCATCAACTAAATCAAATGCATTCTGCTGCAGATACACAAAATCAAAAAACTCTCCCTTTAAATATTCAACATAATCAAGCAAAGAAATGCCTTCTTCACCGATAACTTTCATCATCTGCAGGATCCCGTTACTCTTATGTAAAATCTCATGGCCTTTACGCATGATCTTTTCTTCAACAAAACTTTTATATTTGCTCCAGCTGATTAACGGGTCAATGGCCGGATACCTGCGCGCATCAGAACGCTCGCGCGAGAGGCCATGGAACGCCCCCACAACTTTAAGCGTTGCCTGTGTTACAGGCTCTTCAAAATTTCCTCCGGCAGGGCTCACTGCGCCGCCGATAGTTACCGACCCTATGCTATTATCATAAAGCCTCACTAACCCGGCGCGCTCGTAAAATGCAGCTATGCGCGACTCAAGATATGCAGGAAACGCTTCTTCTCCGGGGATCTCCTCTAATCTTCCGGACATCTCGCGCATTGCCTGCGCCCAACGGGAGGTGGAATCTGCCAATAATAAAACGTGCAAACCCATCTGGCGATAATATTCTGCCAGGGTCACTGCCGTATAAACGCTGGACTCTCTTGCTGCAACCGGCATTGAACTTGTATTACAAATAATAATTGTACGGTCAATCAAAGGTTTATTTGAACGCGGATCCATTAATTCAGGAAAAGTCCTTAAAGTTTCAACAACTTCTCCGGCGCGTTCCCCGCAGGCAGCAATGATCACCACATCCACTTCGGCATGCCGGCTGGTTAACTGCTGTAAAACTGTTTTTCCTGCGCCAAACGGCCCGGGTATGCAATAAGTCCCTCCTCGGGCAACCGGAAACAAAGAATCTATCAGGCGCATTTTTGTAACCAATGGTTCTTTTGGTTTTATTTTTTCCGAATATGCCTGTATGGGTATCTTTACCGGCCAATTCTGGCACAAGAAAGCGTCTATCTCTTCTGCGTCGCTATTTTTAAGACGTGCGACGGGTTGTTTCAAATTATAATTACCTTTTGGAGAAATATTTACGACTTCCCAGGATCCGCTTAAATTAAAAGGCGCAAAAATATAATGTTTAAAGATCTTCTCGTGGACAAAACCAAGCCTTTCACCTGCCCTGATTTTATCCCCGGGTTTAACAAGCGGAAAAAATTCCCAGACAGATTCGTCCGGCAAGGCCTTAAGATAAACTCCTCTTTTAAGAAAAAATCCGCACTCCTTGGCTAACTGAGGCAAGGGATTCTGCAGGCCGTCAAAAATCTGGCCCAAAAGGCCCGGCCCAAGTTCTACAGACAGTAATTCTTCTGTAAATTCAACCTTGTCACCAACTTTTAAGCCTGATGTGTTTTCATACACTTGCATCTCAGCGCTCTTACCGCGCACGCGGATCACTTCTGCTTTCAAACGCTGGCTTCCGGTTGAAATATACGCTACTTCATTTTGAACAACAAAACTGTCAAAACTAACGGCTACTATATTGCTGTTAATTCTTGTAACAAAACCAAATCTTTTTTCGCTCATAACAACCCCGCTTAATTACTTATTAATAAGCCTTCTATATTTTTTCCTGCATCCTGTTGCCTGATCTTTTCCCAGCGTTCCAAAATCAAAAGCCTGTACCCGTAAATAACCAAAACCTCAAAATCAAAATAATGCCCAAAACTTAATTCATCCAAAAAATTCCACTTTTCCCTGTCTAAAATTTTCTCTCCTTCTAAAGGGGAATGGCTTCTTTGGGCGCTGGAGACTACATGCGCCAAAACACTGCTAATAACACCGTCGGGTCGCAGATATTTATGCGGGTCAACTTTTTTTCTTGCCGCCCTTAATTTTACCAGTTCATTCCTTAACGATGTATCAAAACTCTGCCAGCGCTCAATTAACGAAAGCTTCACAGAAGAAATATTTTCATCACAAAGCCCGCGTAAAATTTCAAGCTCTTTAGCGGAAACAAACCCTGCTGCTTTTATCAAGAAATTTTCAAAAGAAAATGGCGGCTTTGCATCAAACTGCAGCATTGGCAGGCTGGAAATAAAATAAACGTATTCCATCAGGCATCAAGGATATCTTTTAGTTTTGGCTTTAAAAATTCTCCGATATAACTTGCCAAAGCCTTGTCGCTAAAATCAAATTGCGACTTTCCGGAATCAAAACTGATCACAAACCCGGAATGAAGGTCGTCCTGTGAGCGTAAAATCACTTGCTTCTTTACTTCTTCTTTAAGCACGGCAAATAAACCAGCCTCAATGTCCTTAAACTGATCCTTGTTTAAAGAAATAGTAACCAGGCCTTCCTTATTTACTATGGTTTGTTCAATTATAGAAGCGAGGATTTTAATTAATTCCTGCGGGCTCAACGCTTGGCGCAGATCCTGTGAAACAATCTTCAGAAGCAGGGAATTTATTTCTTTCCTTAAAACAAGCAGCAAATCCCTTCCCGCTTGGACAAGGAGTGTTTTTGTCTTTTCCTCCATTTTGGCAATTTGCTCTTTTGCTTCAGACAACTTATCGCGGCTCAAATTTTGTGCCTGATGGATAATTTCTTCTGCGCGTTTATTCGCTTCCTGCTCAATCAACCTTGCTTTTGCTTCTGCCGCCTTAACGCCTTCCTGATTTATTTTTTCAATCAAACTTTCTAAGTCTTCTGACATAAGTTTTCTCCTTACACCAACTCTTTTGCAGCTCTTAACGGGTCGTCTGCTTTTAATATTGGGCGGCCCACAACAAGAAAGTCGCTTCCGGAAGCAATCGCTTCCTGGACTGTCGTGGTTCTTTTCTGGTCGTCTGAAGCGGTATTCGCCTGCCTTATCCCCGGAGTAACAATTACAAAGCTTTTTTTGATTTCCTTGCGCAGCAATCCTGCCTCCCGGGCAGAACAAACCACTCCATCAAGCCCGCACTCAATGCCGATTTTAGCCAATGTCAATACGTCACTTGAAGCCGTGTCTTTACTGGTTAAAACAGTAACCCCTATTAAAAGCGGTTTATTTATTTTTAAAGTTCCAGCTTCATCGTTTCTGGCGCTAACTGCCGCCTTAAGCATTTCCTCGTCGCCCAAGATATGCATAGTAAGCATTTTTACCTTAAGGCGCACTGCCTCTCGCACAGCTCCGGCAACGGTATTAGGAATATCAAAAAATTTCAGGTCCAGGAAAACTTCTGCGCCTTTATTATTAATGTAGTCAACAATCTCCCTGCCACAGGAAGTAAAAAGCTGGATACCGATTTTAAAAATCTTTATTTGCGGATACAGCTTATCCACAAAATTCTTTGCTGCCTGTAAGTTATCCACATCCAAAGCAAGGATGATTTGCGAGGCACTGCTCATACCTTCAATCCCCCGATTAATTTAGCGATATTATTTATTCTGTTTTTGCGTAAATAAGATTTAATGCCCTGCAATATGCTGATTGTAGCTGCAGGATCAATAAAATTTGCTGTCCCGACACCAATAGCAGTAGAGCCTGCCAGAAAAAATTCCAAGGCGCTGGAAGTATCAATTATACCACCCATGCCTATTATGGGAAGTTTAATTTTCTGGTAGACTTCCCAGACCATTCTTACAGCAACCGGCCTGATTGCCGGCCCGCTTAATCCTGCAATAACAGCCGCAACTTTTGGCTTCATGGTTTTTGTATCAATGCTCATGCCCATTAGCGTATTGATCAAGCTGACTGCATCACTTCCTGCATTTTCGGCGGCAAGGGCAATTTCAGAAATATCAGTTACGTTAGGTGATAATTTGGTGATCAAAGTTTTCTTCGTTGCCTTGCGCACTTGTTTTACCAGTTGATAGGTTGCCTGTGGATCTTGGGAGATCAACCGCCGGTTCTTAAACACAGGTAACCGGCGACAGGCGACAGGTGACTGGCGACCGGTGACTGGCGACAGGTGACTGGTGACTGGCGACTCTATATTCGGACAGGATATATTTAATTCAATAGCTGCGACTTCTTTAAAATCGTTTAATTCAGAAACGGCCTTAACAAATTCAGCTATGCCGCCTTCTGAAGCAACACTTACAATTACAGGAACCCCGATTTTCTTTAAAATTGGAAGCTTTTCATTAAGAAATCCTGCCAACCCCGGGTTCTCCAAACCAATAGAATTCAACATTCCTGCCGGAGTTTCACAGGTGCGTGGAGGAAAATTCCCCTGCCGCGGATTTAAAGTAATTGTCTTGGTTACTATCGCCCCTAACTTCTTAAGCGGCAAGAAATCCTTAAACTCCCCGGCATACCCAAAGGTACCGGAGCAAACCATAACAGGGTTTTCTAATTTTAACTTCCCAATATTTACAGTTAAATTAGTTATCATTTTATTTCCAAAAAATCATTCTTATTGCTACAACCAATAAAAATATCCCAAATATTTTCTTTAACGCTTGATCAGGGATAAAATGGGCAAGGTGCGCTCCAAATAATCCTCCAATAAGAAAACCTATGCAGATAAATCCTGCCATGCCCAACTTAACGTTTCCGCTATAATAATATCTCATTGCAGCCAATAAACCAATCGGCGGGATCATAATCGCAAGGGTCGTCCCCTGAGCCTGATGTTGCGTAAGGCCGAACAAATATATTAGAGCTGGCACTAAAATTGTTGCACCTCCAACACCAAACATCCCCCCAAATATCCCTGCAACTACTCCTAAAACAATATACAACAACTGGTTCATTTCTCCCTCTCCCAGACAATTTCATCTGCGTGAAAAACCGGGCCCTCTTTACAAATTCTCTTGTAGCCGCTTGTGGTTTGAACCACGCACCCCATACAAGCCCCTATGCCGCAACTCATATGCTCTTCAAGAGAGATCTGCGCAGGAATCTTAAACTTCCTGGAAATTTCTGATACTGCCTTAAGCATAGGCCGCGGGCCGCAGCTAAATATTGTCGCCTGTCTTCTGTCTCCTGTCGCCTGTAGAAAATGTGTTAAAAGATCTGAAACTCTGCCCTTAAACCCCATTGAACCGTCGTCGGTGGCAATCTTTACTTTGCAACCTAATTCTCTAAATTCCTGCACGCAAGTCAACTGGCTTTTTGTTTTGGCTCCGATAAAAACTAAGCTTTTAAAACTTTTACTGTGGGCTAAAAAATCCGCAAGAAATAATAACGGAGCCACCCCCATACCACCAGCAACTAACACAGGTGACAGGTGACAGGTGACAGGTGACTGATAATCAAAACCATTCCCCAAGGGGCCGATAATATCCAAATATTCCCCGGCTTTTCTTTGCGATAAAATCTGCGTTCCATTTCCGACAACTTCATAAAGCATTGCTATGTTATTTTTACTGACACGATGCACTCCGAGCGGCCTGCGCAGCAAAGGCTCTAAATTATCGCTAACCTTGATATTTAAAAATTGCCCGGGCAATGCTTTACCGGCAATCTCCGGGGCATCCACCAACAAATGAAAGAAATTCTTTTTAACCTGTTTGTTTTGAATTATTTTTGCCTTTACCTGAAACACGCTTTTTATCCTTTTTCTTTTCCGCTAAGATTTGCTCTTGTATTTCTTGCCAAATATAGTATCAAACCGATAAATATGATAACCACGCTGTCAAAAATAACTGCTTCTTTAACAAGCCCGCTTATTCCGGAGAACCTTAATTGTTTCCAGGCCCCGATAAAAAAAGACACTGCCAAAACCGGTATAATGGAGTTGATTTCTTTCTTGATCCAATTTAATTTTACCGGCAGATACTCTGCGATATCCTGCTTATTCAGTTTCAAGAAATTAGGCAGGATGCGCGGAACATTTCTCTGGTAAACAGGATATTCCTGGGGGAAGAACTTTACCAGCTTTTCTTCTTCTTCCATGATCAGTAAATTGTAACGCACGATGAAAAATAACAGAAAAACCACAATTACCCATATCTGAAATAACCAAAGCACCACACCAAAACCTATAAGAAATATCCCTAAATACATGGGGTTTCGCACCAAAGAATAAGGGCCTTCTTGTATAAGCCTGTGGCTGTTCTGGGAATTTTCTGCTTTGTATCCACGAGCAGAAATGCGTAAGACCTGCCCTAACAAAACAAAAATGATGCCAAATATTTCTGCAACATCTCCAAACAGCCCTCCTGCCTGACGGAAGAAAACTTTTGGGAATAACGCCATTACCACCACAGCAAGAAATATTATAACCCCGTTAATTTTAATGCGTTTTTTCATTTTTGACACCTTGGGCAAAAATATGTACCCCTGCCCCCCATGCTAATCCTTTTAATCGGCATCTTACAAACCAGGCAAGGCTTATTTTGCCTGCCATAAACCTTGTGATATTTAACATACCCTCCGCGCTGGCCGTCTAATTGCACATACTGGTCTATTGATGAACCCTTAGACTTAATTGCTTCATGGAGTGTGCCGTTGATCTCTTTAAAAAGCAAGTTTGTTTCTTTTTCAGTTAAACTAGAGGCCTTTCTCTCAGGATGGATCCTCGCCCGGAACAACGCCTCGGCAGCATAAAGGTTTCCTATCCCGGAAACAAAATTCTGATCCATCAAGAGCGGCTTTATTTTAGAATTCTTTTTAATAAGCATCTGCCTGAATTCGCTTTGGGTTAAATCAAACGGCTCCGGCCCTAATGATTTTATAAATTTCAGCTCTCTCCAGTCGTTTACCAGAGAAAGCTCTGCAAACAGGCGCCGGTCGCGAAAGTCCATAAATTTACCGTCTGAAAACTTAAAACTTACCCTGCTGTTTGAACCGTCTCCGGGAAAAATAAGCTGGCCGGTCATCTTTAAATGAATTGCCAAAGATTTGCCGTTTGAAAGCTGAATAATTAATAACTTCCCCTTACGAAGTATTTCTTTAACGCTCAGGTTTTTCAAGCCTTCGGAAAATTCTTTTGGCTTGGGCTGGCGGATAACCTTAGGATTATTAATAATTACCTCAACTATCTTCTTACCAACAATCGCTTGGGCCAATTCTCTTTTTACAGTTTCAACTTCTGGCAATTCAGGCATTTTATTTATTTTTGTTTCTTTTTTCCCTTACTATAATATTCCTGCAAAGGTTTTACTCCCAATTCTTCCTTCAACAGGGCTTCAATTCCATTTACTGTTGCCTGCGCTCCGGAAATAGTCGTAGTATAAGCAATATTATACCAAACAACATGAGAACGTATTTTTACTTCATCCTCGCGCGGCACCCTGCCTGAAGGCGTATTAATTACCAACTGGATCTTACCGTCTTTCATCAAGTCAATTACATTCGGCCTTCCTTCAGCGAGCTTAGGCAGAATCTTAACCTCAACCCCATTTTCCACAAGCGAGGCTGCTGTGCCAGAACTGGCATACAAAGAAAAACCAAGGCCTGCCAGTTTTTTTGCAATCGGCACAATCGCGTTCTTGTCGCGGTCGCGCACTGAAATAAACACATTGCCTTTTTTGGGTAAATGCTGCCCGGCGGCAATCTGGCTTTTTAAAAACGCCCTGCCGAAATCAACATCCATCCCCATGACCTCTCCGGCTGATTTCATCTCCGGGCCAAGGATTATATCCACTCCCGGAAAACGGTTAAATGGAAATACAGATTCTTTTACCGCCACATGATTTGGGATTATTTCCTTACTAAAACCCAGGTCTTTCAGCTTTTTACCGAGCATGATTTTAGTGGCCAATTTCGCAAGCGGCACTCCGATGACCTTTGAAACAAAAGGCACGGTGCGGGAGGCGCGCGGATTAACTTCTAAAACAAAGGCCTTGCCATCCTTAACCGCGTATTGCACATTCATTAGGCCCAGGATATTTAATTCTTTTGCCATTTTAATTGTGGCCTCACGGATCTTTTCCAGGATTTCTTTTGAAAGCGTAAAGGTAGGCAGGGCCATTGCTGAATCGCCGGAATGAATCCCCGCTTCCTCAATATGCTCCATAATCCCGCCGATGACAAAGTTTTCTCCGTCTCCAATCAGGTCGGCATCCACCTCAATCGCATCTTCAAGGAATTTATCAATTAAAACCGGATGCTCTCCGGAAACTGCAGCTGCCTCCTTAATAAACCTGGCAAGAGTTGACTCGTCATAAACAATTTCCATAGCCCTGCCGCCTAAAACATAAGAAGGCCTCACCAACACAGGATAGCCGATTTCCCGTGCAACTTCTTTTGCTTCTTCAAAAGTAAATACCGTGCCATTGGCAGGCTGTAACAAACCAAGTTTGTCAAGCATTTGCTTAAAACGCTTCCTGTCCTCTGCAATATCAATTGAATCGGCGCTGGTCCCCAACAGATTAACCCCTGCCTTACGCAGAGAAACCGCAAGATTTAAAGGCGTCTGCCCTCCAAATTGCACAATAACACCCATTGGTTTTTCTAATTCAATGATGCTCATAATATCTTCAAATGTCAGCGGCTCAAAGTACAGGCGGTCTGAAGTATCATAGTCTGTGGAGACTGTTTCGGGGTTACAATTAATCATAATACTTTCAACACCCTCTTCTTTTAAGGCAAAGGCAGCATGACAACAACAATAATCAAATTCAATACCCTGGCCAATCCTGTTTGGGCCACCGCCTAAAATTACAACACTCTGCTTCATTTCTTCTCCAATCGCAATGCCACTTGCGCAATTGCTTCTTCTATTGTATTTACCTTTATAACCCCGGGAATATCCCAGGAATTTAAGCTAATTACCGGAATATCAAACTGCAAACAATAAGCAATCTCAGAAAGAGTCCCTGCATTGCCCGGCAAAGCCACAACCACATCAGCTGATTTAACTACTAAAACATTACGCGCTAAACCTAAACCTGTAGGAATTGCTATGTCTACATGTTTATTTGCATCAATTTTGTTGTAACCGGGTAAAATACCTATGGTTAAGCCTCCAGCACTTTTAAAACCTGATGTTGCTGCCTCCATTGCTCCACCTAAACCGCCGGAAACTAACACATCTGCCACTCTTACCAGTTCTTTGCCTAACTTATGGGCAAGTTGCTCCACCTCAACCGTGCATTCCCTCCCACCAACCACCCCAACTACTTTTTTCTGCATATTTCTCCTCAAATTCAGGGTTGTTTCTCATTATCTCATTGACTTACAAGCAGTTACAATTGACCTGTTCCACGGCTTATTCATGCCCCTGACAGGAGTCGAACCTGTACAACTGGCTTCGGAGGCCAGTGCCCTATCCATTGGGCGACAGGGGCGTATTTCAATTACAACTGACAACTGACCCAGACCCACTGTCCCGATTACCCTGGAAACAGTTTCTGGATTAAAGCGGAAACTGTTTCCAATTTGAAGGGGAAAGCGGGATTAAGAATATTTTAAAATAAACTTAATTGTTTCTCGCTTTTTTCTTTTTCTTCGTTTCCAAAGATTGAGATAATACCATACTCGCCATCATAACCGGCTTTAATATTAACCTTGCCTTCACGCACGCGCAATACCCCCTCAACCACACGCGCAGGCAGAGCTTTAAGCAACTCCTCTTTTGAAGCCCGCAGAAGAATTTCAAACTCAGTCCCGAATTTTGCTACATAACTCCGGTAGTCTCTTTCTACACTAATAGAATTCTTCCCAACACTTTTTGCGTCAGCAATTATTTCATCAAGAGAAATTAAATTTCTATATGGAATGCTGACAGTAGGAACAAAGCCTTCTGCGCGGTCTGCTAATTTTTCAACACGGTTCATCACACCCACAGTTACAGGTTTACCGCATTTCGGGCACTTGCCATTATTATTCCTGGTTTCTTTTGGAGACATCCTGGTTTCACAAAGCCTGTGGCCATCATAATGATACTTCCCCTCTTCAGGAAAAAATTCAATTGTGTACAAAAATCTGCTCATGTCTTTTGCCTTTAAAACTTCGCGTATCGTTTTATAATCCAGATCACAGTTAAATACATTTGCCTCACGCCCGATCTTCTGCGGAGAATGCGAATCACTGTTAGAGATCAGGCTAAATCTATCTAAAGCGCTTAAGCGCCAATTCATACCCGGGTCGCTGGACAAACCGGTTTCTAAGGCAAAAATTTTATCGGTTTCTTTTCCAAAACAATCTTCAATTTTGTCAAATCCGGACATAGAGCCGAACAGGCTAAACCACGGCGTCCAAATATGAGCAGGAACCACCATGCAATTTTCATCAATATCAAAAACTATCCTGGCAAGCTCCTGGGCGTCTAAGCCCAATATCGGCCTTCCGTCGCTAGCAAGATTGCCGCACCTGCCTAAAACATCATTAATTTTATCTACTGTTTTAAATGAAGGCGCAAAAATTAAATTATGTATCCTGTAACCTTTTGAATTCTTGGAATAAATGCTGCTTATCTCAGCACTCAGGATAAAATTAACCCCTTTATGTTTAAAAAGGCCGTTCCCGGAATCTTCTAAATTATGCTTTAATTCCTCCAGCCATAAGTGGTGCGTAAAATCACCTGTACCCATCAGGGTAATGCCCTTAAGCTTGGCAAATTCAGAAATGTGGGCAACATCCATATCCTTACTGGTTGCCCTTGAATATTTTGAATGAATATGAAAATCAGCAATGAATTCCATTTTTAATACTGAACCCCTTATTATTCCTTAGCTTTATAAATTATCTTACCACTGCAGAACGTATATTCAACTACTCCTTTAAGCTTTTTGCCGATAAAAGCTGAATTCTTTGACTTGGACAAAAAATCTTCTTTTTTTACCAGCCATTCTTTGCTTGGGTCAATAATTACAATGTCCGCATCACTGCCAACACCCAGAGCACCCTTAGCAATACCTAAAATTTTAGCCGGGTTATATGACATTTTCTCAACGAGCTTTTTCCAATCAAGAACGTCTTTCTCTACCAACTCTGTAATCGCTACTGACAATTCGGTTTCAAGGCCAATCACTCCAAACTCTGCGCGGTCAAACTCAATATCTTTTTCATTCTCAGTATGCGGGGCGTGATCCGAGGCAATCGCATCAATTACTCCGCTCTTTAAACCTTTCTTGATCGCCTCTACATCCTGCTTGCTGCGTAGCGGAGGGTTCATTTTCATGTTCGTATCATATCCTAATACCGCCTCTTCGTTTAAGGCAAAGTGATGCGGCGCAGCTTCGCTGGTTACCTTTACTCCTTTTTTCTTGGCTTTTGCAATGATCTCTACAGATTCGCTGCAACTGACATGCGCGATATGCATTCTTGTGCCGGATTTCTCTGCTAACTCTATATCTCTTTCTACCCGTAAATATTCAGATTCCTTTGAAATTCCTCTTAGGCCCAGGCGAGTAGCATTAAATCCGCGATTGACCACTCCATTTCCTGATAACGACTTATCCTCGCAATGGCTTGATACTAAAACATCCTCCTGATTAGCTTTTTTTAAAGCCTCAAGCAGCAAGGCTTGATCATCAACAGAAGAGCCGTCGTCGGAGATTACCACAACGCCTGCAGAGCGCAGCCCGGCAATATCCGTAAGTTCCTTTCCCAGCCTTTGCCTGGAAATTGCCCCGCAAATCAACACATTCACCTTGGCGCTGTTTTTAATAATTTCTTTTAACAGAGAAACGTTTTCAGCTGAATCAATTGCAGGAAAAGTATTCGGCATAGCCAGAAGCGTAGTTACTCCGCCCCGGGCAGCAGCCATTGTGCCGCTTTCAACAGTTTCTTTGTCTTCTCTACCCGGCTCTCTTAAATGCACATGCATGTCCACCAAACCCGGAAGGACAATTTTATCAGCAGCATCAATTACCAATTTAGCTTCATCTTTAATATTCTTTGCCACTTTAGCAATTTTAGAATTTTCAACGAGAATATCAAAAATGCCGTCTATATTGTTTGCCGGATCAACCACCCTGCCGCCTTTAATGAGTATTTGCATTAATATCCCTTGCTTGTGCAACTAAAAACAACACCGCCATCCTCACAGCAATACCATTAGTCACCTGCTCCAAAATTACTGAATTAGCACCATCAGCAACTTCACTGGACATTTCCACCCCGCGGTTTATCGGCCCGGGATGCATTACAACTATACCTTTTTTTGCCTCTTTCAATCTTTCTTTCGTGATCCCAAATTCCTTAAAATATTCCAATTGCTTCGGAAACGCATTTAATTCATCGCGCTCAAACTGCATTCGTAGCACATTTACCGCATCAGCGTTTTTTAATGCCTCATTGATATTTAAGCTAACTTTCGCGCCCATCTCCTCAATTCCCGGAGGAATTAAAATCTTTGGGGCACAGACAGTTACCTCGGCCCCAAGTTTTGTCAGCCCCCAGATATTTGAGCGTGCTACACGGGAATGCGCAATGTCGCCTACAATCGCCACTTGCAAACCCTCAATCCTCCCGAGCTTTTCTTTAAGGGTAAAAATATCTAAAAGTGCCTGTGTCGGATGTTCATGCCAGCCATCTCCTGCATTAACCACGCTTATATCAACATGGCGCGCCAGCATTACCGCTGCCCCTGAATAATTATGCCGCATAACAATAATATCAGCTTTAAGCGCCTGAATATTTCTTCCGGTATCAATTAACGTTTCGCCTTTTTTTACGCTTGATGTTTCGGTAGCGATATTGATCACGTCGGCAGATAATCTTTTTGCCGCCACTTCAAAGGAAACGCGTGTTCGCGTGGAAGGCTCATAAAATAAATTCACCACGGTTTTTCCGCGTAAAGCAGGGACTTTTTTAATTTCGCGCGTGGAGACTTCTTTAAAAGATTCAGCGGTGGCCAAAATATGTTCTAATTCTTCTTTGCTTAATTCTTCAAGGCCCAATAAATCTTTTTTATTCCAATTCATAATTATTAGCCCAAGTAACCATTTTATTTCTCAATAATCACAACCTCATCTTTATCGTCGCATTCATGAAGGCGGACCTCAACTGTTTCAGTCTGCGCAGTAGGTATGTTTTTGCCCACATAATCCGCGCGAATCGGCAATTCCCGATGCCCGCGGTCAATTAAAACCGCAAGTTGAATACTTTTAGGCCGCCCAAAATCAACCAAAGCATCAAGCGCAGCGCGGATCGTCCTTCCGCTATATAAAACATCATCTACTAAAATCAGGTTTTTATCGCTGATGTCAAAATTAATCTCTGTCTTATGCACCACAGGCTGGGAGGCAATCAGCGTAAGATCATCTCGGTATAAAGTAATATCAAGAACCCCTACAGGAACATCTGCAGCATCAATTTTCTTAATACGCTCTGCTAATCTCTGCGCCAAATACGCCCCACGGTTGCGTATACCGATAATACACAGCGATTCCGTGCCTTTATTTTTCTCAAGGATCTCATGGGCAATGCGCATCATCGCCCGGTTTATTGCTTCTGGATCTAAAATCTTGGCTTTTTCTCTCATGGTATTCCTACAATAAAAAACCTCCAGCTATTCTTGAGCCGGAGGTTAACCTGTTTATAATAATTTTGCAATTCATTCTTCCTTGCCTTGCCGCCCTCACCGGGGCCAGCTTAAAGGGTTAATTTACTTGAATAAGCTTAACATTTATATCCCCATTTGTCAAGGAGCATCATTAAAATACTCCCGCATTTCTTTAAAAAACTTTCCTTCTCCCTGAGGCCTGCGGCCAAGGATATCTTCAACATCCAGATCATCAAGGGCATCCAGGGGACCAAGCTCATGCACATCCACAAACCTGTCCAAGATCTTTCCTTCCTCCAAAAATCTGGAAACCTGCGTAAAAATTTGGCGGCCCTCATTCATCATACCGCGCATCGGGCGGTCAAGGTGCGGTTTTAATAAAAACAGGTTTTCTTTTGCGCGTGTCGCCGCCACATAAAAAAGCCTGCGTTCCTCTTCAATCTCATCTTCATTTTCTAATGACAAATAAGACGGCATATATCCTTCTGCCACATAAATTAAAAATACAGTATGCCATTCCAGTCCTTTTGCCGAATGTATGGTTGATAATGTCAGCCTTGAATCATCCTTATCCCTAAACCCTGCTTCAACAATGCTTCTCTCCGGCGGATCAAGCGCCATGTCCGAAAGAAAACTTTCCAAAGACCGGTAGCGCGCAGCAATGCGCATCAGAGAATCAAGGTCGTTAAGGCGTTTTGGAAAATCATCATATTTGTCTTTAAGTAGCGGTTGATAGTAACCTAAAAATATTTCTATCATTTCAGCGGGCTTGAGGCTCTCTGAACTTACTTTGGAAAAAAGCTCCAAAAGCTGCCTTAAGTCCTGCGACTTATGCAAAAACTTTTCTTCTATGCCTAAGCCTTTTTTCTGGGCAATAATCTGCTGGATAACTGCCTCGGCTGTCTTTGGGCCGATGCCTCGCATCAATAAAAGCGCACGGTACCAGCTAACCTCGTCGGATAAATTATAAATTATGCGCAGGTAAGCGGTAATGTCTTTTATGTGCGCTGCCTCAACGAATTTTTGCCCGCCGTATTTTGTAAAAGGTATATTCCGGCTTGAAAGCTCAATTTCCAGATCATTAGAGTGCCAGCCCGACCGAAATAACACCGCCATCTCTCCCAACTCAACCCCTTCCTCACGCAGCTCTAAGATCTTATCTGCGATAAACCGCGACTGCGCATGCTCATCTTCAGCATCAATAAAAATCGGAGCCTTATCTCCTCGCTTACGCGTAAAAAGATTTTTCTCAAACTTATCGCGCGCCTGGCGGATAACTGCGTTAGTCAAATCAAGTATCGGCTGGGTAGAACGGTAATTCTCTTCAAGGGCAATTATTTTCGCTCCTGGGAAGATTTTAGGGAAATCTATAATATTTTTAAAATTTGCTCCGCGAAAAGAATAGATGCTCTGAGCATCATCGCCTACGACCATAATATTCTTATGTTCCGAAGCCAAAAGGCAGGCGATATAAGCCTGCAATTTATTGGTATCCTGATATTCATCAACCATAATATATTTATATTTACGCGCAAGCGTTAATCGCACCTCTTCGTGGGTAGTAAGAAGATTTTTTAGATAAACCAGCAGGTCGTCATAATCCAGCATGGATTTTAGATGCTTGTATTTCTTGTATTCATCACGGATTTTCTTAACCTCGTCGCTCCATTCCATAAAATGAGAGTATTCTTCATACAAGATATTCTCAATATCCTCGGACTTATTCACGCTTTTTGAAATCAGCTCCAGAAGCGCTGCCTTGCGCGGAAAGCGTTTATCAGTTTTATGGAACCCGAGCTGAGTGCGCACCAAATTTACGGTATCTTCGGCATCTGACTGGTCAAGGATGGTAAAACTATTGCTGATCCCGACTGCCTGCGCGTATTTTCTTAATACCATGTTGGCAAAAGAATGAAATGTCCCGCCGGAAACATGATTGCAGCGTTCATCCAATAACAAAGAGGCCCTGCGCAACATCTCCTCTGATGCCTTGCGTGTAAAAGTAAGCAGCAGTATCTCATCGGGCCTGATGCCTTTTTCAACTAAATACGCCACCCTATAAGTCAGAACCCTGGTCTTGCCGCTTCCGGCCCCGGCGATCACCAGATGCGGCCCATCAGTAGACTGCACAGCCGCAAATTGCGCCGTGTTCAATTCTTTTTTGTAATCAATTATTTTTGACAACTTATTATTCTCCGATAATTCTATAAAATTACTCAAACTCAAATATCAACTAAGAGGTGACAAGGTATATTTCGAGCAGCACGTTAGAAAACTTTTGCGGGCACGGTTGCACCGCTATAACGAAGTCTGGCAGAGCAAAAGTTTTCGCCCGAGCGCAGCCCCGCCACGCTGGGGCGGGGCAAGCGGTGCTGCGAGAAATATGCCTTGACGCCCTAAATCTTACTTCTTTTCCTTAGCCTGTTTTTCCTCAATGATCTTCTGGGCGATTTCATGCGGCACCTGCATGTATTTGGAGAATTCCATGGTCGCGTTTGCGCGTCCGCTGGTTAGAGAACGAAAACTGCTAACATAACCAAACATTTCCGCAAGGGGCACCTCAGCAGAAATTACTTTCTGTTTACCCTTTACATCAATATTAATAATCTTTCCCCGCCGAGAACAAATAAAACCCACACAACCATTCACATGCTCCTCAAGAGTGCTCACCTCAAGAGACATGTAGGGCTCTAAAAGAATTGGTTTTGCCCGCATAAATATTTCCTTAAACCCGAGTATCGCAGCCATCTTAAAGGCGATTTCCGAAGAGTCCACCTCGTGAAATGATCCGTCATAAAGATCAACCTTTACATCCACAACAGGAAAACCTGCAAACGCGCCCTTTTGCATTGCTTCAATCACGCCTTTTTCTACTGCCGGGATAAATGACCGCGGGATCGCTCCTCCTCTGATACTATCTACAAATTCAAATCCTTCTCCCGCAGTTTGCGGAGTAAGACGCAGCATTACATGCCCATACTGCCCGCGGCCTCCGGATTGCTTGATATATTTGCTCTCCCCTTGGGCAGGCTCCATAATCGTCTCGCGATAAGCAACCTTAGGCTGTCCCACAATTGCCTCTACCCCAAACTCCTCCTTAAGCCTGTCAACGATAATCTCCAAATGCAACTCTCCCATCCCGGTCAAAATTGTTTCTTTGGTTTCCTCGTCGCTTTGCACCAGGAACGTCGGGTCCTCTTCGGCAAGCTTGGCAAGGCCCCTTCCTAATTTATCCTGATCCGAGCGGCTCTTTGGAGCAATACTCAATGACACAACCGGCACAGGAAACTGGATTGCTTCTAAAAGTATCGGGTAACCCGGGTCGCAAAGCGTGTGCCCTGTAATTGTATTTGATAAACCGACAACCGCTACAATATCTCCGGCGCAGGCGTAATCAATATTTTCTCTTTGATTAGCATGCATGCGCACAATCCTTCCGACGCGCTCTCTCTTGTCAACTGTAGAATTTAAAATATACGTTCCTGTATTTAACACCCCTGAATAGACCCGCACATAAACTAATTTTCCCATATGCGGATCTGCCTGAACTTTAAAAGCCAACCCGGAGAATGGTTCTTCAATCACCGGCCGGCGCAAAAATTCCTTTTCCTTGTCCTCGGGGTCGTGCCCGGTTACCGCAGGTAGATCTAACGGAGAGGGCAAAAATAGATTTACCGCATCAAGCAGTTTCTGAATACCTTTATTCTTAAACGCCGCACCGCACAAAACAGGCACGCCTTTATTGGCAATTGTTCCCTTACGGATTGCTGCTACAATTTCTTCAGTAGTTATGGAGCTTTCCGCCTCAAGGAATTTTTGAGTAAGCGCCTCATCAAAGCTCGCAGCCTTTTCTACTAAAATCTTGCGGTATTCCCTGGCCTTCTCCTGGTATTCTGCGGGAATTTCTGCGATACGAAAATCTTTCCCCTGCGTTTCTTCAATATAATAATATGCCTTCATTTCAATCAAGTCCACCACCCCCTGGAAGTTATCTTCACTTCCAATGGGAACCTCAAGAGGGATAACATTTCCTCCCAAATCATGTTCTATCCCTTTAAGCACTGCATAAAAGTCAGCTCCTGTACGGTCCATTTTATTTACAAATGCGATCTTGGGAACATTATATTTATTTGACTGGTGCCACACAGTTTCAGATTGCGGTTCCACGCCTCCTACAGCGCAAAACACTGCCACTGCCCCGTCTAAAACACGCAAAGACCTTTCCACTTCCACTGTAAAATCCACATGCCCCGGAGTATCAATAATATTTATGCGGTAATTGTTCCAGAAACAAGTCGTTGCCGCCGCAGTAATAGTAATGCCCCGCTCTCTCTCCTGTTTCATCCAATCCATTTGCGTAGCGCCCTCGTGCACCTCGCCGATCTTGTGAGATTTACCTGTATAAAAAAGGATGCGCTCGGTAAGGGTGGTCTTTCCGGCATCAATATGCGCCATGATGCCGATATTACGCAGTTTTTCCAGGTTAACCGCCGGAAGCAACTCGCCTTCTTTTTTCTTAGCTTCTTTTTCCGGCTCTTCGTGTATTTCTTCAGCGGGTTTTTCTTCAATAACAGGAGCCGGTGTTACTTCCTCTATATTTGATTCAACTACATTTGCAACTTCAAGAGAAACTCCTTTTTCCGGAGCTGGCTCAACAACCTGAACCTCAGGAACAACAGGCTCCTTGATGATAACCTCTTCAACAGGAGCTTCCTCAATAATGACTTCTTCTTTTACAGGCTGAGCAATTTTTTTATCAGCTAACTGCTGTTTTAAATGCGTGATCTCCTCGGCAAAAATACGCAGTTTCTCATCGCGCGCTTCCAGGTCTTTTTCTAATTCAGTATACTCCTCATTAAGCTTATTAAAATCCTGCTTTGGCACCCATTCGCTGGATTCTTCCTTCTTTTTTTGTTGCGCAATAATTCCTGACTGCTCTTTATTCTCTTTTAGGTATTTTTCTATTTGATGTTTCTGGATCTCAATTTGCTCTGCTTTTTCTTTTAACTCTTTATCTAATGCCGCAATCTTTTCATTAAGCAGACGAGCTTCTTTAGCCAGATTAACATTTTTGGCAAACTCCTCCTCTAAAAGATTCTCCTTAACCAGAAAATGTTTTCTTAATTCCAGGTTTTCATCTTTTACCTTTTTCAACATCCCTTCGGATTTAGACACCCATTCCTGCCTGCGCAAGAGTTCTGATTCTAATTCCGCTTCTTTCTTTTTCGCCAATTCCATGTCCAGCTTTTCCTGAGCGCTTTCTGCCTGAATACGCACCAGCTCTTTTTCTAAAACATTCATTTGCCCCTGAAGTTTTTGCGCCTTTTGCTCTTTTTGCTCATTAACAACAAGTGCCGCCTGAGCAGAAAAATTCTTCCCCCCCGTCTTCTTTTCATTTGTTTCGGAGCCGGGGATGAATATGGAATATAACGCATACCCTATCATCACCACTCCGCCGGTAATCGCAATTAAAAGCATTGTGCTCATTTTCCTGACATTACGTCAATAACACTCTGTGGGACTTTTTGTTGTTTTAGGTAATCAATATCAGCCTGGGTTAAATTAAATTTTGAATTTGAAGATTTGAGTTTATCAATAATCACCGTCTCACTCACCCCCTGCTTGGATAAATCCACTACCTGCTGGAGGGTCATCTGGTTGGGATTAGCTGCCTGCTGCGGTTGTGCCTGCGCAGCAGTTTCTGTTTGTGCAGGTTTGTTGATCTGGCTTCCAATGAGCGCACCGGTCAATGCCCCGGCTGCTATCCCAATTGCAGCGCCTTCTCCGCCGTGTCCGCTCTGGTGCCCGATAATGCCGCCTGCAGCCCCGCCCAACAATCCTCCTATTACCGAACCTTCTGCTACCCGTGTTTTATTGCTTTGGCAACCTAAAGTAGCTACCATCATAAATGCACTGCAAACCACTGCAATTATTTTCTTCATTCTTTCTCTCCTTGTTTTTTTAGTTTTTTCATTCTCTCCTTGATCTTTGCCTCAAAGCCCATTTCCGTCGGTTCATAATATTTCACGCCCTTAGGCGTATATTGCTGGTCCACATAATGGCCAGGATAATCATGCGCGTACCTATATCCTTTGCCATGGCCTAATTTTTCCGCTCCTTTATAAGAGGCATCCTTAAGATGCTCAGGAACCTCCTGCAATCTTTCATTTTCTATATCTTTGTAGGCTTTGTCAATAGCCATATAGCTTGCGTTTGATTTTGGCGCGCAAGACACATAAATACAAGCCTGCGCCAAAGGTATCCTTGCCTCCGGCATCCCCACAAACTCAGCCACCTCAAGCGCTGCATTGGCCAGCACCAGGGCCAAAGGGTCGGCGTTGCCTACATCTTCAGCAGCTAAAATACAAATCCTGCGCGCGATAAAACGCGGATCCTCCCCGGCATAGAGCATTTTCGCCATCCAATAAATTGCCGCATCCGGGTCGGAACCGCGCATAGATTTAATAAATGCCGAGGCAGTGTCATAATGCGCATCTCCGGCATTATCATATACCACCGGCTTTTTCTGAATTGACTCAGCAGCTACTTCTAAATTGATTTCAATATTCCCGTCTTGGTTATTTTGTGTGGTTAAGACCCCGATCTCCAAAGCGCTAAGCGCCCGACGGGCATCCCCTTCGCAGGTCTTAGCTAAAAATTCCAGCGCCTGAGGATCTAAATTAATTTTTAAGTTTCCGAAACCGCGCTCTTTATCCTTTAGCGCCGAATTCAAAACCTGGACAATCTCTTTTTGGCTTAAACCCTTTAATTCACAAACTAACGACCGCGATAAAAGAGCCGAGGTTAGAGAAAAATACGGGTTGTGCACAGTGGCTCCGATTAAAATCGGGTTCCCCTCTTCTACGTCCGGCAACAAACAATCCTGCTGGGACTTATTAAAACGATGTATCTCATCAATAAATAAAATACTTCTTTTACCGGTATTCTTTCTGCGCAGCTTTACTGCGGCAATGATTTTACGCAGCTCCTCAACATTAGAAGTAGCGGCATTAATAGCAAAATAATGAGCCTTGGTAACATTGGCAATACACCAGGCGAGGGAAGTTTTCCCGCATCCAGGAGGCCCGAATAAAACAAGCGAACTCAGGCGGTCAGCTTCAATTGCACGGCGCAAAAGTTTGCCTTTACCTAAAATATGCCCCTGGCCGGCAAATTCCTCTAAAGTGCGCGGACGCATACGCACTGCAAGCGGCAACTCTTTATAATTATTATGGTTTTGTTCTTCGTTGAAAAGATCTGACATAGTGGGTATGAATATACCTCTTCCCCCAATATGGCGGAAGAGGTATTAATTCGCGGACGCTTCGCTGCAACTTATGTTCGTTCGCGTTGCTCCCTCCATAAGTTGTGACCTCAATAAAAAATCCCCGCGGAAATGCCGTTGGGTTGACATCTGAACCGGTTGGTTTCAGGTGGGTGCCCTCTCCTGTACGGAAAACCGTCGCGGAATTCTGGGCTCCCTTGATAATAATGTTGGTTCAATAATTATCAAAATCTCCAACGCGCACCGCAGGGATTAAATTTTTCCTCTTTCCTGTAAAAAGTATACCATACTTTTAATATGAAATCAAACTGGCTAGAAACCGCTTTTTCTACCTTAGCGTTGCTCCAAACTTTTCTGTCAAGAGCCTGGCTGCGCTGGTATGAACAGGGTTTATTTCTTCCTCAGTCAGCGTGCGCTCTAAAAGGCGATAGAAACAGGAAATAGTCAATCCCCTGCTTCCGGCAGGGATCTGGCGCCCCTGATAATAATCTGTCACTTCAACATTCTCTAATAACGGCTTGCCCGCTATTTTAATGACATCTATAATTTCTTTCACACTAATGCTGCTTTTTACAACAAAGCTAATGTCCCTAATAATCCCCGGGAACTTAGGAAGCGGAGTAAATCTTTTCTTAAGGCTCACACAATTAAAAAGTTTATCCAGGGAAACTTCAAGGATAAACACGTCTTTATGTTTTATGTCTAATTTTCCCAAAACCTGCTGTGTCAGGCACCCTATAATGCCGATTTTTTGTTTATTTACAAAAGCTCCCGCAGTATCCGGGGTTTCCCAGGAAAAAGCAACATCTTCAATCCCCATTCGCGACGCAAGCTCCTCTAAAATACCCTTCACATGCAGCAGGCTCATTTTATCTTTAAGCTTTCCCTGCTCAAGCAATAAGTTTCTTTCCCCGCAAAGAACAATTCCCAGATGCAGCTCTTCATTTATAACGCCGCCGGCAGGCAAATAAACCTTGGCAATTTCAAAAATATTTACCAATTCCTGATTTTGGTTCAAGTTATAACTCACGCAGCGCAGCAAGCTGGGCACGATAACCGGCCTTAAAATTTCCTGCTCTTTGCTTAAAGGATTACGGACCTCAGCAACAGCATCGGTATTTGCATATAAGCTGAGTAATTCACGATCAATAAGGCTGTAAGTTATTGCCTCATTTAATCCAAGGCCTGTTAAAATATTTTTTGTCAACAAAACCAATTCTCTGTTGCCTGCAAATTTAGCTTGGGGCTTAACCGCGGGGATTGTTGTCTTTATCTTTTCATAACCGTAGATGCGCGCTATTTCCTCAATAAGATCCTCTGCGCAATTTACATCCGGGCGGAAACCAGGCACCCCAATTATCAAGGCGTTTTTGCTTTTTGTTTTTATGCTAAAACCAAGATGCGTAAGTATTGTTTTTATCTGCACGTTAGGCACGCGGATGCCTAATTTTTCTTGAACACAAAGAGCATCAAAAATAATATTTTTTTTGTTTTTACCCGCTCTGCCGGATGATTTTTCTCCAATATATTCTGCTGGGGATAAATCCTGCATTAATCTTGTTGCCCGCAGTGAGGCAAACTCAACTGCCTGCGTATTTACTCCCCTTTCAAACCTGTAACTTGACTCACTGTTTAACCCAAGCAACTGACGGCCAAAACGCACCACTGCCGGGTTAAAGACCGCAGCTTCTAATAAAATATTTTTTGTATCCTGAGTAACCTCTGTATCTTTCCCGCCCATTACACCGGCGATAGCCACAGGATTATTTTTATCGGCAATCACCAATATATCCTTGGTTAAACTTTTTTCTGCGGCATCAAGGGTAACAAGTTTCTCGCCTTGCTTTGCACGGCGCACAATAATTTCCTTAGAAGATAATTTATCCAAATCAAATGCGTGTAATGGCTGGCCCTGCTCAAAAAGAACATAATTTGTAATATCCACGATGTTATTTATACTGCGGCAGCCGACCATCTCCAGGCGATTTTTAAGCCAAGCCGGGGATTGTCCCACTTTAACATTATGCAGAATTTTAGCGGTATATAGAGGGCAGTCTTTGGGAGATTCAATATTAATATTGAATTGATTAATGTTTAAAGCGCGATGTTTAAAATTCTTAAAATTAAGAGCCAGGCTTTTAACATTTAACTTTTTGCCGGTAATCGCTGCGACTTCCCGCGCAATACCAACGACGCTTAACCAATCCGGGCGGTTAGAGGTTATTTCTATCTCAAATACAAAGTCCCCTTCTTTTTCCTCAATAGCCTTTACCTCTAATCCGGCCATGGTCAATTTATCTGCCAAGGCCTGAGGAGAAAGCTTGATCTCAACAAAATCTTTTAGCCAATTATAGGTAACTTTCATATTAAAATTGTTTTAAAAATCTCAAATCGTTCTCAAAAAATAACCTGATATCATTTATCCCGTATTTTAACATGGCAATTCTTTCAATCCCCATGCCGAAAGCAAAGCCGCTATATTTTTTTGGGTCATAACCAACCTGCTTAAATACATTGGGATGGATCATTCCTGCGCCTAATATTTCCAACCAGCCTTTTCTCCCGCAAACCGAACAACCTTTTCCTTTGCAAATAATACAGGAAATGTCCACTTCTGCAGAAGGCTCGGTAAAAGGAAAAAAATGCGGCCGGAAACGCATCTTGATTTCTTCCCCAAATACTTCCTTGGCAAAAGTTTCCAAAATGCCCTTAAGCCCCGAAAAAGTAACATTAGTATCCACCATGAAACCTTCTATCTGATGAAACATAAATAAATGGCTGGCATCTACTGCATCTGGCCGATACACCCTTCCCGGAACAATTACTGCTAACGGAGGCTTACGGCTCTTCATTGCGCGCACCTGCACCGGAGAGGTATGGCTACGTAACAATAGTCCACCTGTCGCCGGTCGCCTGTCGCCGGTCGCCTGTATTTCGCTATTTCTGACCAACGGCTTAATATAAAAAGTATCAAAGGCATCACGCGAGGGATGATCAAGCGGGATGTTTAAACCGGTAAAATTATTAAACTCGGTTTCCACCTCCGGCCCGTCGGCAACTACAAATCCCATATTCACAAAAACTGCATTTATCTCTTCAATAATCTGGGTAATAGGATGCAGCCTTCCTAAATCTTGGGCAATTCCAGGCATGCCGATATCACAATTAACTAAAACATTTTGTTGAGCTGAAACTCCAGAAAGTTTATTTTGCCTCTCGGTTATTAATGCCTGTAAATTATTTTTAAGCGCATTTACCTGCTGGCCAAGGCCGGAGCGTTGTTCAACCGGCAGCTGGGGGATCATGCCGGTAAGTTCTGCCAAGGCGCCTTTTCTTCCCAGGTATTTGGCGCGAAATGCCTCTAACTCCTCGGTAGAATTAACCTGAAGGATTTCAGATTCTATTTGTGTTTTAAGAGTGTTAATATCCATGCCAACCCCAATACCCCCAATAAAATAAAAACATAAACTTTCTTGCTCTGGTTCACCCTCTCTTTAATAAGCCGCCCTGCGTCGGTCTTTCGCAAAGACAACGCGTGAATATCTAAATCTCCCCCATGCTCCGGGCAGGCGCGGTGAAAAGTCCCGGCAACCTCAAGGGCATCTCCTTTTGATTTATAACTGCCGGTATATGCAATTTGGCGCGCTAAATCCGCCGGCATCCAAATACCAATAGCATTACTTATATCGCTTAAATTAACCCAGGCAAAATCCCCGCGCACCATTACATCCCCAATAACCTCGCCTTCAAAAGTTACAACCTTACCGTCATACTCTTTGGCATTATTGATCAACTCGCTACTAGAAATTATTTGAGCATAACAGAACGTGTATAATGTACAATTTACAGTTAACAGCGCGAAAAGAATACTGTAAACTGTAAACCGTAAACTGTGAACTTTATTTTTCATTTACTTTCCTTTTATCACAGCGACCATAAAACCGATCAACGTGAATATGGACATAAATTCCAGACGCCCGGCCCACATCTGCACAATATAGGTTAGCTTTAAACCTACCGGCATATCTACATTTGTAATCCCGCAGGACAAACCAACATTAGCCGCAGCAGAAGTAGATTCAAATAACGAGGTCAAAAAAGAATTCCCGTAAAACATCCCGACAAGAGAACCAACGCCGAACAAAACAATATAACAAAGCGTGATTAAAAGCGCTGCGCGCACAGTTTTATCTTCCAGAAAAACCTCTTTTATATGATGATACCTCTGCACGACAACAGCTTTTTCAGGTAGAATAATTCTTTTTAAATCTTCTTTAAGCGCCTTAAAAATTATCCCCAGGCGCAACATCTTAATGCCGCCGGCAGTAGAACAAGCGCTGCCTCCAAACGCCATAGCACAAATCAAACCCACTAACGCAAAATTTCCCCATTCGCTGATAAACTGCTGGGCGTAAATTGTCATGTACCCGGTTGTTGTATGGCCTGAGATAACTTGGAAAAATCCTTTGCGGAATAAAATAACAGCATTGTCATAAATGTGCATTTGCTGTAAACCAACTGCTGTTACAAAAACTAAAGCCGACACCGAAAGAAGAAAAACCTTGCTTTCAATATTTTTATAAATTTCCTTGCGGTTGCCTATCCACAGCTGATAATGTAAATTAAAATTAAACGCGCCTGCAATCATAATTATAACTATGATCGCCTCATAAATAAAACTGTGATAATAAAGAATGTTTTGCGATTGCGGAGCAAACCCTGCGGTATCAAACCCAGCCATAAAAATACATACGCCATGAAAGAAGGCGCTAAAGGGTTTCATCCCAAGAAAAATTCCTGCCACCCCTAAACTTAGTGTTCCAATAATCAAATAAATAATGCTGATAAACCAAATAAAACGCGCAGTATCAACTACATTGGGCGCCAGTTTTTCATCCCGGGCTTCTCCGACATACATTTTAAACGCGCCAGATGTCCCTTTCACAAAAAAAGACAGCGCAACCACAGTGATACCTTGCCCTCCTATAAAAGGCCCGAAGTGCCTCCAGAAATTGTGGGCATAAGAAAGGTGATCCAAGTCACAAACCAAGGTTAGCCCTGTAGTGGTGAATCCGGACATTGTATCAAAACACGCATCTAAAAATGATTTCCAATGGCCGCTTAAATATAATGGTATTGCCCCCAAGATCATCGCAACAACCCATGAAAGGCTGACCACAATCATCCCGTGCATCCAGTTAAGGTCTTTACTGGTGGCGCAAAGCTTGGTTAAAATTAAACCGAAAATCAGCGTTACTTCCAATGCTAAAACAAAATCAAGCATAGGATTAACTTCACCCAAGGCCAGGCCTAAGAGTGCCGGTAAAACCATGACAAGGCCAAGGCCGATCATAATTTTACCCAAATAGAAGAAAATTATTTTTATATCTTCAAGGCGGGGTTTTAGGATCATAGCTTTATGGCCAAGATGACACAGATTGCAAACGCCGCAAGCATGATCAACAAAGCATAAAGCACTTCTGTAGAAATACCTAAGAAAATATTAAGGGGGATCCTGGCGGCATTTTTCATTTTATAATTTACCGACTAATAAATTTAACAACTGCGGCTCATTACCAATCACTGTAATTGCAATAATATCATCGCCGGTATTTAAAACAGTGTTTCCCTTGGGAATGATCACCTGATCACCGCGCAGAATAGACACGAGCACCGAATCTGCGGGAAGCTGGACATCTTTAATCTCTTTATTAATCACCGGTGAGTCCTCCGGCAGATCAACGCGCACAATAGCAAGTTTGCCGCGCTTAAAACTCATCAGGTTTACAAAATCAGAAAATGAAACCTCTTCTTCAATAATCTTGGCGATAATTTTTGTGGAATCAACCGGGATATCAACGCCCAGCTCGGTAAACGTATGCTCGTTGCTTGGATTATTAACGCGCCCTACTGTTCGGCCGACATTGTATTTTTCCTTAGAAAGCTGCGAGATAATCAGGTTGTCTTCGTCCTCTCCGGTAACCGCGGCCAGGACATCTGCGTGCTCAACACCGGCTTCTTCCAATATTTTCGGCTCGCACCCGTCGCCATTTATCACTAAAATATCCAAATCCTTTGCGATTGTTTCACATACTTCTTTATTCTTATCTACAATTGCAATGGTATGTTTGGCATCAAGCAGGCGTTTTGCCAAGAAATAACCGACCTTTCCTGCTCCCACAATCACTATGTACATTGGCGCTCTCCGCGATTACAAACCAAATTTGTCTTTTATCTTCTGCAGGCTTGCCACCTTAACAATCCCCATTAAGATATCTTTAGGCTTAAGCACGGTTGACAACTCAGGGATAATTACACCATCCATGCGCCGGATTGCAACAACCATAAATTCGCTTGAGACATTCACATCAGCGATGGTCTTACCGACGAGCTCATTCTGAACATCAACTTCCAAAACTCCCAACTCTTTTGTTTCAATCAAATAACTGGAAAACCGGCTCTCAATAATTTTGTCTCTGAGCATTGAGGCAAAAAGGATTGTCCCGCTTATAATATCCATGCCAAGCGCGGCATAAATATGAGCCCGCTGAGGGTCATAGACACGAGCAAACACCTTTGGCACCTTAAATATTCTTTTTGCCACCTGCGCGGAAATCAAATTTGTATTATCGCCGTTTGTTACCGCGCAAAAGGCATCTGCCTTTTCAATACCGGCCTGTTTTAAAAGTTCCAGGTCAAAACCATTGCCGATCAATGTCAGCCCGTTAAAAGCTCCGCCCAAGCGTTCAAAAGAATCATTTTCGCGGTCAATCACTACTACATTGTGGCCTTCATGAGACAATAACTTGGCCAGCTCAGAACCAACTCTCCCACAACCAACAATTATAGTATACATTTCCCCTCGCTTCGCTCGGGAGCTTACCGTTAAAAGTTTACAGCTTACCGCGCAAATTATACAGGCGCTGTAAACTGTAAACTTTTAGCTGTAAACTTATTTATTTTTCGCTAATTCTACTATTTTACTAAAAACCTTCGGATCCATCACCGCGATTTCAGCCAAAATCTTTCTATCTAAATTAATATTGGCTTTCTTCAGTCCGTTGATAAATTTGCTGTAAGTAATCCCCTCGGCACGGCAGGCAGCGCTTAAACGCGTAATCCAAAGCCTGCGAAAATCTCTTTTCCTCACCTTGCGATCCCGATAGGAATACACTAATGCATGCATCAATGCCCGGCGAGCCTGCTGAAACTGCTTACTGCGGTCTCCCCAAAAGCCTTTTGCTTGTTTTAAAACTCTCTTCTTTCTCCTGCGTGTTGCTCCACTGTGTTTTATCTTTGCCATAGTTTCACTCCCTTACAAATTTATCCATACGGCAGCAGCCGCTTGATATATTTCAACTCTTTTCCATCAGAAATAACCGAACGCTTTCTTAGTTTTCTTAGGCGCGGTGGTTTCTTGCTGGACAAAAGATGACTCTTGCCGCCGGAAGAATATTTGATTTTTCCTTTTTTGGTTAATTTAAACCTTTTTGACACTCCCTTTTTTGTTTTTAACTTACCCATACAAAACACTCCCCTTCCTTGTTATTAATGTGTTGCTCTGCCTATCTATATAAAAGCCTTCCCGTCTTATCTCGGCGAAAGCACAAAAGACATAATCCTGCCCTCAAGCACAGGGTTCTTCTCAACGGTTGCATCAGATTGCGTATCAATGATAAATTTATCCAGCACCTTACGCCCGATATCCATGTGCTCCATCTGCCTGCCCCGGAAAAACAGGTTGATCTTCACCTTGTCTTTCTTTTTTAAAAAAGTGATCGCCTGTTTTACTTTGGTTTCAAAATCATGCTCGTCAATATTTGGCTTAAGCCGGATCTCTTTTAGGTGCCCCTGCTTCTGGTGTTTTTTTGCCTCGCGCTCTTTTTTTTCCTGGTCGTACTTAAATTTATTAAAATCTATAACGCGGCACACCGGAGGAGTTGCGGTAGCAGCAACTTCTACCAAATCCAACTCATGCTGGTTGGCGATCTCCATCGCTCTTTGCACGCTCATTACCCCTAATTGTCCTCCATCCGGGCCGATCAAACGCACCTGAGGGACACGGATCCTTTCATTGACTCTGATAAACTTATTAATTGCAACCACCTCCTGTTTTGCAAAAAGCAAACAGCTTAAGCTGGCATTTGCCTATTTGCGATCTGCTATTTGTTTTTTAATATTCTCAATAACTGCTTCCAAGGCAAGCACGCCCTGATTGCCAGCCTGTCTTTTTCTTACAGAAACTGTGCCTGCTTTTTCCTCTCGTTCACCAACTACCAAAACATAGGGAATCTTGCTCAATTCCGCATTACGGATTTTTTTATCAAGGGTCTCGTTACGTAAATCAATTTCTGCACGGATCATCTGGGCATTGAGCTGCTGTCTGATCTTCTCTGCGTACCCGTTCACAGGTTCTTTGATCGGGATAACAATTGCCTGCACCGGAGCAAGCCATAAAGGAAAATCCCCTTTGTAATGCTCCACCAATGCGCCCATAAACCGCTCAATGCTGCCCAAAACCACACGGTGCAGCATTATAGGCTGCTGCTCTTTACCCTCTGCATCAATATAGCTTAAATTAAACCTTTTGGGAAGAGCAAAATCACACTGGATGGTCGCGCACTGCCATGTTCTTTTTAAGGCATCTTTTAACTTGATATCAATCTTCGGGCCGTAAAATGCCCCGTCACCAACATTAACTTCGTATTTTAATCCTTTTTCTTTTAGGGCATTTTCCAGCGCCTGAGTTGCCTGCTCCCAATCCTGGTCCGACCCGATTGATTTTTCAGGGCGCGTACTTAATTCAATCCCAACCTCATTAAAACCAAACACCTTCATTGTATCAAAAACAAAATCTATAACGCCCTTAATTTCTGCGTCTAATTGCTGCGGCAGGCAAAAAATGTGCGCATCATCCTGAGTAAACCCGCGCACCCGCAAAAGCCCGTGCAAGACACCGGCCTTTTCATAGCGGTACACTGTCCCCAGTTCAAAATAACGTATAGGTAAATCCTTGTAACTGCGGGTCTTTGATTTGTAAATTAAAATATGCCCCGGGCAATTCATCGGCTTAAGCACAACCTCCTTGCCGTCAATTTGCAGGACATACATATTCTCGCGGTAATAATCGTAGTGCCCGGATGTCTTCCAAAGTTGCGCCTCCATTATATGAGGCGTGATCACCATTTGATACCCGCGTTTTAAATGTTCTTCTTTTTCGTAATCTTCAATTATCTTTCTAAGAACCGCGCCCTTTGGATGAAAAAAAACAAGCCCTGCTCCGGCCTGCTCATGATAAATATCAAAAAGCTCCAGGCCCGGGCCTAATTTTCTGTGGTCGCGCAGCTTTGCCTCTTCAATATTTTTCAAATATTCATCTAATTCTTTTTGGGTATTAAAGCATGTGCCATAGACCCTCTGCAGCATCGGGTTAGTTTCAATACCGTGCCAATAAGCCCCGGCTATAGATAAAAGCTTAAAGGCCTTTATTTCTCTGGTTGAGGCAATATGCGGGCCGCGGCATAAATCAATAAAATTTTCTCCCGTCTTATAAACAGACACTTTCTCGTCGGCAATATTGCTAATTAAATCAATTTTGTAATCTTCTTTAAGTTTTTTAAATAAATCCAGGGCTTTCTGTTTTGTTAATTCCTCTCGCGTAAATTTTTCATCCTTTGCAATAATCTGGCGCATTTTTTCTTCTATCTTCTCAAGGTCAGCATCTGCAAACGGTTCTTTTTTATCAAAGTCATAATAGAAACCGTCTTCAATAGAAGGCCCGATGCCTAATTTAGCCTCCGGCCAAAGCTCTTTTACCGCCTGGGCCATTATGTGCGAGCAAGAATGCCGTAAAATGTCTAATTCCATAGTATTTTTAATCTAAAACGTAAATTACAAACTTGAAATTAAAAGCTATAAATCTTTCTGTTTTAGTGTTGAGCACCAAAATCTTTTATCAAGCGAAATGCTTGCGAGTTCTTTTGCGAGCAAGCACCATTAAAATTTTGCGACAAGCAAAATTTTAATGGGCCCATGAGGACTTGAACCTCAGACCTCCACAATGTCAATGTGGCGCTCTAACCAACTGAGCTATGAGCCCTAATTTTTTGTTCGCCTGCTCATAGCGAACACCTTAAACCAACGACGAGGGATGCTTTTCTGCATCCCGAGGAGCACTTGCGGTTTTTGCAAGTGCTGAGCTATGAGCCCTAATTTTTTGTTCGCCTGCTCATAGCAAACACCCTTTATCCCTTTATTGTCTCAAAAAGCAAAACCACAACCCAAATATCATGGGCAAGGAGGGAGTCGGACCCTCACAGCCTTACAGCCAATAGATTTTAAGTCTATCGTGTATGCCATTCCACCACTTGCCCGAAATCAACTAAAGGCGACGAGCGGATTTGAACCGCTGAATAGCTCTTTTGCAGAGAGCTGCCTTGCCACTTGGCTACGTCGCCAAATTTCAAAAAAGTTTCTTTACTGCCGCAACAATTTCTTCAGTCTCTGCCAAACAGCCAATACCGGTTTTCCCGCAAGCAAGCCTTCCCACACGCGGCGCAATAAATTTATGCCCTAAAGATTTTAGCTTTTCAATATTTTGCTGTGTAACTTTATTATTAAACATATTCTCGTTCATCGCCGGAGCAAACAAAATTGGGGCTTTTGTTGCCAAAATTAAACAGCTTAACAAATCATCGCATATACCCGCGGCGCACTTAGCAATAATATTTGCTGTCGCAGGAGCAACCAGCACTACATCCGCTTGCTCGGCCAAAGACACATGCTCTATCTGCCAGGCTTGGGCCTCGCTAAACAAATCTATATATGCCTTATTTTCGGACAAACTGGAGAAAACAAGCGGGTTGATCAATTCCCCTGCCTCCGGAGTCATTACCACGGTAACAGAAAAAGCCTGCTCTTTTAGCCGGCGCACAATTTCGCAGGCCTTATAAATGGCAATGCTTGCCGTTACACCCAAAATTATTTTTTTTGTTTTTACCACGGCAGTTTATTTCTTCTTATTCTTTTTCTTTGGACTTTTTTGAATGCACCTTGTGCTCGGCAATTTCATACAGAGCGATAGTAGACGGCTTCATGTTAGAATTTACATCTACCATCTTTGGCTGCCCCTCGGCAATTTCCAATGCCCTCTTTGAAGCCAAAATTACCAGCTTATAGATAGAAGGGCTGTCTTGATCCAGCAACTGTTCTAAAGGAACGTAACCCATTTCTTTTACTCCTTGTTATTATTGATTTCCCTGATGACTATCTTCTTTAATTCCTCAATTGCCTGTTTAAAATCCTTATTCAAAATAGAATAATCATACTCTTTTGAATAACGCATTTCGCTTTCTGCTAATTTCAGCCGTCGTGAGATTTCTTCCTGCCGGGTCATGCTGCAACGCGCAGAGATCCTGCTGTGTAATTCTTTTATAGACGGAGGACGGATAAAAACCGTTATAGTATTTTTCGGGAAAATCTTCTTTATCTTCCTCGCCCCTTTTAAATCAAGGCAAAGAAGCACAGATGTTCCTTTATCAAGCTGCTCACTGACAAAAGCCCGGGGCGTTGCGTAATAATAGCCTAAATACCGGGTCCATTCAAGGATTTTTTTCGTCTTAAGGCTTGCGTCAAATTGTTCCTTAGAAATAAAAAAATAGTCTTTCCCTTCTTTCTCTGCCGACCTCTGAGCACGGGTGGTGAAAGAAATAGACCTTGTTATTTGTTTCTTTAACCTCTTATCTTTAAGCAACGACTCAGCAAGCGTAGTCTTACCCGAGCCAGACGGCCCTGAAACAACAAAAATTAAACCTGATTTTCTATTGGCGATACGCCTGCACTGCTTAATATGGCGGCGTTCTCTGTTCTCTGTTCTCTGTTCTCTCACTCTATCACTCTATATTCTGCACCTGTTCCCTGATTTTTTCAACCTGGCTTTTCATCTGGATCACCCTGACTGAAATCCCAACGTCAAAAGATTTAGCAGCAAGCGTATTTGACTCACGCTGCATTTCCTGGGCGATAAAATCCAGCTCTTTCCCGATTGAGCCGCCTTTTGCGATTTTTTGTTTAAAATTCTTTATATGGAACGAAAGCCTCTCCAGCTCCTCGCTAATATCAGAATTCTTTAGAAAGGCTGCCCTCTCTTCATCGGTGCATAATTTCTGCAATCTATTCTGCACGCTTTTTTTGAAACGCGCATTTACTGCTTTTAGATGCGCATCCATGCTTACTGCCCTTTTTTTCAGGAAGCCTGCCAGTGCACGGCCTTCTTTCTGCCGGGTCTTAAGCAAATCTTCCAAAGCCTTATCTATTAAATTTTTCAGGCACGGCCAAATGTCAGTATGTGAAATTTTATTTTCCTGCGTCCCTAAAACACCGGGCAGATGGATCAAGGTATTAATATCAAGTTCGTTATGAAGATGAAACTCTTTTTTCATATCGTTTAACAAAGAAATATAATTTTTTAAGAGCGGTTTATTAATTAAAGCCTTTGAACCCCTGCTTCCAATCAAGCTTATTACACATGTAACTCTGCCGCGCTTTAGTTTGCCTTCAACCTGCCGCTTAATTTTATCCTCCAGGGACAAAAACCCTTCCGGCGCATGCAGAACCACCTCTAAAAATTTATGATTAATGCTGCGCAGCTCTACGCGAATTTTTCCAAATTCCTCCAGCTCTATTTCTCTTGCCCCAAAACCTGTCATGCTGTTTAACATTTAAACACACCTTTCTAAGAATTTACGACCAGATGTTTTTCTTGCAATCTTTTTCCACAATCTCGCGCATCGGATATAAATCTACAATAATTTCATCAGGCCCAAACCAAAGCTTGATTTCCCGCTCTGCTTCGGATTCATTGCTTGAGACATGAACAACGTTCTCGTACACGCCGGTTGTGGTAATTCTGCCATAAGAACCTCTGATAGAAGTCGGGTCAGCTTCCTCAGGGTTAGTAGCCCCGGCTAAGTCGCGGCACTTTTTAATCGCGTCTTTCCCCCAATAAACTAAGGCCATGACCTTTTTGCGGTCATGCAGCTCACCGCGCAAGTATTTTACCAATTCTTCAAAAAACGGCTTGTCCTGTAACTGTTTGTAATGTTCCATGGCCAGCTCTCGCGAAACTCGCGCCATCTTAGCAGCTACAATTTCCAGCTTTGTTTCAGAAAGCCGCGTTAGAATGTTACCGGTCAAAGATTTCTTTAAACCATCCGGCTTGATGAGTATCAGCACTGCCTGATTCATGTCTTCTGTCCTCCCTTGATAACACCAGCAATTCTCTCCAGGTCTTCCTGGGAATAAAATTCTATTTGGATATGGCCCCGTTTCTTTCTTTTAACAACACGCACTTTTGTTGCCAATGCATGCTGCAACTCCTCCTCCATCACTGCGACATAAGGATCAACCACAAAAGCTGCAACACGATTTCTTTTAATACGCGTCCTCTGCCGTTTGATTATATTCTCTAACTCTCTGACAGACAAAGACTTAGAGATAACTTCCTGTGCAAGCCTTCTCTGCTGGTTCTCATCAGTTAATTCCAGCAGTGCTCTTCCATGCGCAAACATTAAACGGCCGCTCTTCATCTCATTTTGAATTTCCATAGGCAGACTTAATAAACGCAAGGTATTTGTAATACTAACCCTTGCCTTACCTAAAATCTCGCCAATTCTTTCTTGTGTCAACTGATATTTTTCAATCAAGAATTTGTAAGCATGCGCTTCTTCTATGGCATTCAAGTCTTCTCTTTGGACATTTTCAATCAGGGCGATTTCCAAAGAATCCTGATCACCTACATCTTTTATGACTACCGGCACCTCAGTCAAACCAAGACGTTGAGCAGCGCGCAACCTTCTTTCTCCAGCAATTAATTCGTAGTAATCTCCTTTTTGACGAACAATTAAGGGCTGAATCACGCCTTTTTCTTTTACTGACTGGGCCAGCTCTTCAATGCTTTCTTGGTCAAATTCTACTCTTGGTTGGAATGGATTAGGCTTAATTTGTCCAGTTTGGACATTTAATGCACCACTTTTATGTCCAATCTGAGCCTCAGGAATCAAAGCGTTAATTCCTTTACCTAAGGATCTTCTTTCCATTATACTTCTCCTTTTGATAGTGGTGCGTTAATTGACAATGAAGTGCCCAAAATTTCTCTGCTTAATTCTTCATATTTTTTTGCGCCCAAAGATTCTTTGTCGTACAAAGCAATCGGCTTTCCAAAACTAGGAGCCTCGGTTAATCGTATGTTTCGTGGAATAACTGTAGTAAAAACCTTTTCTTTAAAAAAATTGCGCGCTTCTTGAATTACCTCTTTGGTAAGATTTGTCCGGTAGTCTGCCATAGTTAAAAGCACCCCTTCAATAGTCAAAGCAGGATTAAGATTATCTTGCACAAGTTTGACAGTGTTATTGAGTTGCGTCAATCCTTCTAAGGCATAATATTCACACTGCACCGGCACTAACACTGAATCAGCACAACACAAAGCATTAATAGTTAATAAACCCAAGGATGGCGGAGAATCAATAATAATAAAATCAAACTTTTCTCTTTCTTTGGTTAAAGCGCGTTTTAATCTATTTTCACGGCCTAAGGCACCTACTAATTCTACTTCTGCACCGGTGAGGTCTAAATTGGAGGGCGCAATCCACAAATTGTTAATTGCAGTTGCTTGAATTACTTCCTGTGGCTCCATCTCCTCAAGCAATATGTGATATGTGCTTTTTTGTATACTGTGCTTATTTACCCCAATACCACTTGTGGCATTTGCCTGAGGATCTAAATCAATCAATAAAATCTTTTTCCCGGCCAAGGCTAAATAAGTAGACAGATTTATTGCAGTTGTGGTCTTACCTGTGCCGCCTTTTTGATTGCAAACTGTAATAATTTTGCCCATAGTAATTAGCTCAAACTGTAACGCGTTCCACGCGAAACCGCCTATCTTATACTATATTTATTATTACCAAACATGACCTCTTGTCAAGAGCTTTCTTTTTTCTTAAGGATGCTGACCCGAATCTTTGCCGGTTTTGCCCCCGGCATTCCAAAAAGCCCCTTTTGCTCGTCGGTAAGTATCTCCACTTTAATGCGTTCGCGCGGCAAGTTAAGCTCTTTAAGCGCCTTTTTAATTGCTTCTTCTACGGTTCGCCCTTCTATTTCTATGTGCTTTGATGTCATTTTGCCCGGCTGATCTTCCATTGGTAAAACAACATTAAAGCACTGTTAACAAACCAATACAGAACTAAGCCCGAGGGCATCTTATAAAAGATCAAGCCAAACATAACTGGCATAATAATCATCATAATTTTCTGCTGTTCTGCTGCCTCAGTTGTAGCTGCAACCGCAGAAATCTTTTGCTGAACAAACATCCCGATAGTCATCAAGATCGGAAGGATGTTTATCTCGTTTCCCATAACCGGGAACGACGGAGAAAGGCTTTTAATAACAAACAGCCTGTCTGGCTCAGACAAATCTTTTATCCATAGAAAATGCGCTCCTTTTAAGGCAACTGAACGAATCAACACCTGATACAAGGCAAAGAATATGGGCATCTGCAACAACAAAGGCAGGCATCCCCCCAATGGATTAACCTTATGTGCCCGATATAGTTCCATAATTTCTTTGTTCAACTTTTGAGGATTGTCCTTATATAATTTGCGCAGTTCTTCAACTTTAGGTTGCACAGCCTGCATCTCTTTCATAGAGCGCATCTGCTTCAAAGTCAAAGGGTATAATAACAAATAAACTAAAAGACTCAGAATAATAATTGCCACTCCCCAATTATGGACCATTCTGTATAAGAAATCTACTAATTGCCATATAATTTGAGCAATAAAATCAAACGTGCCGTAATAAATAACTGCTGACCAATTTGGGTTTGCTTGATTAATTAAGCGTAAGTCTTGTGGCCCCAAGTAGATATGAAATAATAATGTTTTCTCTTTACCTGGCTCTATCTTGCCTTCTTTGGGCATTAATGCCAGCGAGGCCTCTTCTTTATTAATCTTGCGCAGCAAACCAACATAGTCACCTTCTGCCGGAGCAATAATTGCGCAAAAATAACGATCGCGCAGGCTTAAGAATTTCACATCAGCAAAATCCTGATCTTTTCGGGCGCTGGTATGCGAAGTCTTCTCTCTTGTTGAGATAGTCATGTCCTGATAACGCGCCTGCTGATTACTATGATTATAAATTAAGGTACCTAAAACCACAGGTGGGTTAAACTCTAAAGGCTGATTGCCAAGGTTGCGGACGGTAATCTCTAAGTCCATACCATAACCTGACTTAGAGAAAATAAAATTTTTAGTAATTTTCTTTTGAGCGTCCTTGGCGGAAAACACTATTCCCTCAGGAGTTTCATTTTCTTTTTTAAAAATCAAGCCTTTCTCCTCTAAGGCAAAACCATTAACAAGCAAAAATTCCGCTCCTTGGAATCTGTTGTATTTCACGCTTTTAACCGCGGCTAAAGATTCAATAAAATCAACTTCAAAATCGGCCTGATTAAATTTTAGGCAGGCTAAATCTTCTTTGGGGGGGCAAGATATTTGCTGCGAAATTGCAGCGGGGGCCTGTGTCAAAGATGCAAGATTATTGTTTGTAACTTCTTGGACAACAGTAGGTTGCGGTTTTGGAGCTATTGCTGACCAGGCTAACAAAACCAACATTGACAAAGCTATAGCAAAAATTAATTTTTTTTCCATTTATTAAACTAAAGGATCGTAACCAGATTTTCCAGAAAATGGGTGGCACGACAAAATCCTGCGCAAGGCCTTTAGCCCTCCTTTGAACAATCCGTAGCGCGTTAATGCTTCTAAGGCATATTCAGAACAACTGGGCTCAAAACGGCATGAGCGTGGGATCCCCACCCTCAAATACCTTTGATAAAAAACTATTAAAACAATGACTGCCCGACGGGCCATTAGATGCAAATTTTTTTTCTGCCTTTCTGCCGGCGGCGGCGCAAAACTTCTCTGCCATCACTAGAGGCCATACGTTTGCGAAATCCATGCTTACGTTTTCCCACGATATTAGTCGGTGTAGTCAAATTTTTCTTCATTGCTCGTCCTTTCTCATATAATTTTTTACAATGGTGGACAATTATAACACAAACCTAAATTAAGTCAACCCATTGTGTTACTTTTTTTCTAAAATGTTTACGCCGCGAAAATTACCTCGTCGGATATTAACGGAAAATGGCAAAGGTTTAACCTCCGCTACTAATTGAAGGGGGCCAACAGAAGTAGAATTACCCTCGCTGCGCAATCGATTAGCTACTGAGGGCAAGTCATTCCCGCGTAAGCGGGAATCCAGCTACGGGAGCGCCTGGGTGCCCGCTTTCGCGGACATGACAATATCCACTGACTCGCTGCATTATTTTATATTGACGCAGAACAGATATCTTGTATAATAATTTACCACTTATCTTTTTTACTTGCATAAACTTTTAACTCTGTTATAATTTAAACTCGTTAGTAAATATTTGTCAAGCTTAGGTTAGTTGAAAATTATCTTTATTAGTTTTCCACAGATTTATCCAAGATGTGGATAAGCTGTGAATTGTGTGCATAAACATGGAAGAAACCCAAATTTCTTGGCAAAAAGCCCAGGAACACATCCGGAGTAAAATAGGAGAGACTGCATTTGCAACATGGATTGCTCCTTTAAAAGCCTCTCCCAAAGAAAATAATTCTCTTTACCTTGAGGCCCCGGACATATTTTTCAAGGAATGGGTGGAAAAAAATTACAAGGAGCTTATCCATGAAGCTGTTGGCAATATATCTGCAGGCATTGAAATTATTTTTGCAGCAGCGCAGGCGCAACAAGCGCAAAACAACGCAACGATCATCCCGGCATATCAACCCAAAATTCAGGAGAGCCCCGCTCATAACAATCTGAACTCACGCTACACTTTTGAAAATTTTGTAATTGGCTCGTCTAACCGGCAGGCGCATGCTTATTCTTTAGCAGTAGCAGAATCACCTGCAAAAACATACAATCCTTTGTTTATTTACGGCGGGGTTGGTTTGGGGAAAACCCATCTGATCCAGGCAATTTGCCACCACATAAAACAAAAGGCAAAAGACAGTTCAAAAATTTGCTATATTTCTTCAGAGCGTTTTACAAATGAACTTATTGACGCTATCCAACATCGCTCCACCGCAAGTTTCAGGCAAAAATACCGCAATGTTGATGTGCTGGTAATTGACGATATCCATTTTATCGCCGGGAAAGAATCCACACAAGAAGAGTTTTTCCATACTTTTAACGCTTTACACGACGCGCATAAACAAATAATTTTTTGTTCTGACCGGCCCCCAAAGGAAATTGACAAACTGCAAGACAGGCTGGTTTCCCGTTTTAGCTGGGGTTTAACTACAAACATTGAACCCCCTGATCTGGAAACAAGAGTGGCAATCCTAAAAAAGAAAATTGAAAGAGAGCCCGTTACAGTGCCTGATGATGTGGTATTTTTTATTGCCCAGCTTATTAAAACCAATATTCGTGAATTAGAGGGGGCGCTTATCCGCACCATTGCCTATTCATTATTAGAAGAGAAGCCTATCACATTAGAACTAACCAAAGAGGTTTTAAAAGATTTATTAAAAGAACCTAAAAAACTTATCACTATAGATTTTATCGCTCATTGTGTTTCGGAAGAATTCGGATTAACTTTGCAGGATATAAAAACAAAAAAACGCAACAAAAATATAGTTTTCCCCCGGCAGATAGCCATGTATTTAAGCAGGGAGTTGACAGATTTATCATTCCCTGAAATAGGAAGTTACTTTGGAGGAAAGGATCATACTACGGTTTTGCACTCTTTTAATAAAATTAAAGAAGGAATGACTAATCTCCCGGAATTAAAAGAACGGGTGGAAAGAGTTTTACAGGTAATTAAACAGTAAATCCAAAAGATATTAAAAAGTTATACACAACATAAACCTTGTAAAATTATAAACTTAAGAAGTTTTTAACAGAAATGTAAACCCTTTAATACTATTACGATTTGTATTTCTTAATTAATTATAAAAGGAGTAGGGATGAAAATTACTGTGGATAAAAGTGTTTTGTTAAACGGGATTCAAACTGTGCAAACAATTATAACTTCCAAATCTGCTTTACCTATATTAAGCAATATTTTAATTGAAGCTACTCAAAAAGAATTGCGTTTAACAGCCACTGATTTAGATATAGGTATAAGTTGTGTAATACCTGTGGAAACTCAAGAGGTAGGCGCAATTACTGCTCCTGCAAAAAGATTTAATGATATTATCCGGGAGCTGCCGCAAGAAGATGTGAATATTAATACTAAGAAAAATAATTTAATTAATATTGAGACAGATTCTTGCCAATTTAAAATTATGGGGTTGGCGCAGGAAGAATTTCCTAAACTTCCTGATTTTAAAGATAAGGATGTTGTGAAGATTGAGCAGGCGGTTTTAAAAGAAATGCTGCTTTTGACAGCTTTTGCGGTTTCTATGGATGAAACAAGATATATTTTGAACGGCATTTTATTTAAAATCCATAAAAACACTATGACTTTGGTAGCTACTGATGGAAAACGCCTTGCTGTAATTGAGAGAAAGATAAATCAGGGGGTTGAAAAAGAAATTTATATTATTGTGCCGATAAAAACTATCCATGAGTTAGGCCGGAATTTAAAAGACGAAGGAGATTTATCGCTTATATTAAGCAGTAACCAGGTTATGTTTGATTTAGGAAAAATTTTTATTATTTCGCGTTTAATTGAGGGGGAGTTTCCGGATTATCGCCAGGTGATTCCTGCTCCGTCGGAAAATAAAATGAAGGTTGAAAGGGAGAAGTTTTTGTTAACAGTAAAAAGAGGGGCGTTATTATCCACCCCTGATTACCAGGCTGTAAAACTGGAGTTGTTTAAAAATAAACTTGTGGTTTCCAAATCCACTCCTGATGTTGGTGAATCGCGAGAAGAATTAGTTGTGGAATATTCAGGGAAAGAAATGGTGATTGGCTTTAACCCGGGGTATTTGACAGATGTGTTGAAAAATATTGCTTCAGAAAAAGTTGAGTTAGAATTGTCTGATAGTGAAAAACCCGGTGTCTTGCGGATTAATGGCTATGTGTATGTTGTTCTGCCAATGCGTTTAAATTAGTGGAAGCGATCAAGGATTCTGTAATGAGGTTTATGCAAGACTTGGCCCAGCAGCACCTCTCAGGGGTAGAAGGTTTTTTTTCAGGCGCGCTAAAAAAGGTCTTGACAAAAAGCGAGATGGAGCATATAAAGATAAATTATTTCAAAAATGGATCATTGCATCTTTTTGTAGATTCTTCCAGCTGGCTTTATAGCCTTAATTTAAAGAAAGAAACTATTTTAAAACAGCTTCAAAGGGAAAACAAAAATATTAAAGACCTGAAGTTTCGTATCGGAGACGTGAAGTGAAAAAAACAGGCGCTGAGGAGCAAAAACCAAAATCTGATAAACCGTATGACGCAACTACTATCCAGGTTTTAGAAGGCGTAGAAGCAGTGCGCCGCCGCCCGGCAATGTACATCGGAGACACAGGCGCGCGCGGCTTGCACCATCTGGTGTATGAGGTCGTGGATAATAGCGTTGACGAGAGCCTTGGTGGATATTGCGATACTATTGAAGTAGAGATTCATCAGGATAATAGCGTTAGCGTTACAGATAATGGCCGCGGCATACCTGTTGACATGCACAAGACAGAGAAAAAACCTGCGCTTGAAGTGGCGCTTACTACTTTGCATGCCGGAGGAAAGTTTGACCATCGTGTTTATAAAGTGTCTGGAGGATTGCATGGTGTAGGGGTAAGCTGTGTCAATGCTTTATCCGATTGGCTGGAAGCGGAGATTAAGCGCGACGGGAAAGTGTACCACCAGCGTTATGAGCGCGGCAAAACAGTTTCTAAATTAACCGTAATAGGAAAAAGCACGCACACCGGAACAAAAATTACCTTTAAGGCCGATAAAACTATTTTTAATAAGGTTGAATATTCGTGGGATATCCTTTCTCAGCGCTTGCGGGAGCTCGCTTTTTTAAACAAAGGGCTTAAAATAAAATTAACCGATGAGCGCACAGAAAAAGAGGCTGTTTTTGAATTTGCCGGCGGGATAGTATCTTTTGTTGAATACCTTAATAAAAATAAAAACCCGTTGCATAACAAAGTGATCTATTTTCAGAAATCACAGGATGACGTGATTATTGAAGGGGCGGTGCAGTATAACGATGCGTATGCCGAAACCATTTTTTCTTTTGCAAATAATATTAACACCGTAGAAGGCGGGACACATCTGTCGGGTTTTCGTTCTGCTTTAACGCGCGCCATTAATCAATATGCGAAATCAAAAAATTTATTAAAAGACGATGTTGGGATCAGCGGTGATGATACAAGAGAAGGTCTGACGGCAGTTATTAGTGTTAAAGTGCTTAACCCGCAATTTGAGGGGCAGACAAAAACAAAACTTGGGAATTCCGAGGTAGAAGGGTTAGTGGCATCAGCCAGTCTTGAGGCATTGGCATCATATTTTGAAGAAACACCTTCGGTTGCAAATAAGATTATTGATAAGGTTATTCTTGCCTGTCGTGCACGCGAGGCGGCGCGCAAAGCTCGTGAACTCACACGTAGAAAAGGTGCTTTAGAGGGTGCGGGTTTACCTGGAAAACTGGCGGATTGTTCAGAGCGCGACGCTGCATTGTGCGAATTGTATATTGTGGAAGGAGATTCCGCCGGAGGTTCGGCAAAACAGGGCCGGGACAGAAGATTCCAGGCAATACTCCCGATCAAAGGTAAGATCCTGAATGTTGAAAAAGCAAGGCTTGATAAAATTTTATCTAATGAAGAGATCCGTACAATTATTACAGCATTAGGTACTGGCGTTGGCGAGGAATTTGATTTAGCAAAGTTACGCTATCATAAATTAATTCTTATGGCGGATGCGGATATAGATGGTTCTCATATCCGAACATTGCTTTTAACCTTGCTTTACCGCCAGATGCCTAAGTTAGTTGAAGAAGGGCATGTTTATATCGCCCAGCCTCCGCTTTATAAAATTAAGCGCGGACAGCGGGAGGAGTATATGCAAACTGAGCATCAAATGGATGAGCTTTTGTTGGATTTAGGCAGGGAAGGGCAGAAGCTTGTGCGCGTGAAAGACAAAGAAGAATTTAGTGATAATAAGTTTAAAGAGCTTTTGCAGTTGCTGGTAGAATTAGATAAGATAGGCCGAGTTATTGATAAAAAGGGAGTAGATTTTTCAAAATATCTTAATTCCAGACATCCTAAGACCAAAAAATTGCCAGTTTATTGGGTAAAAGTGGAGGGAGAATACCAATTTCTTTACTCTGACAAGGACCTGGCGGATTTGAATGAAAAAGAGGAGAAAAGCGCAGAACCAGAGGTACTGGAACTCTTTGAAACACAAGAAGTTGAGGAAATTGTGGCAAAAATTGAGAAATTAGATATTGATATTGCTACTTATGCTGGCGAGGCATTGCCTGTGAAAGATGTTTCTGGCAAGCAGGATGATGCGAAAAAAATCAAACCTGTGTACCGCATTATTGAAGAAAAAGAGGAAAAAGACATTTTTAGCCTGAAGGATTTGTTGAAATATATAAAAGAGAGCGCAACTAAAGGCATGCACATTCAAAGATATAAAGGTTTGGGAGAAATGAATCCGCATCAGCTTTGGGAAACCACAATGGACCCTGAAAAGCGCACAATATTAAAGGTTATGCTTGAGGATGCGGTAGAGGTAGATAAAATGTTCACAGTGTTGATGGGTGATCAGGTAGAGCCGCGTAGGGAATTTATTGAGAATTACGCCCACCAGGTGAAGAACCTGGATATTTAAGCGGAGGTGGATAATGGACACGGTTTCAGCTGATATTAAGAAAAGCAGGATCAAGGCAACGGCAGTTATCAAAGAAGCGGCGCTGATTTTAAAAAATAACTGGCAGAAATTATTAGGGTTGTATTTGTTTTTTTTAGTTCCTGTTTTAGTGATTTCAATGCTGCAGCAATCCTTTGCTTCGGGTTCAAAAATAGTGCAAACTGTTGTCGGGGCGGCAGCATTTGTTGTGACATTGTGCATTGGGAATTGGGGGGTTATCAGCCTTGTTATTGCTATAGATAAAATTAGCGCAGGGTTTTCGGCTACGATTAAAGAAAATATTTCTGAAGCCAGGAGGCACTTTTTTTCATATCTGGCGGCAATGATAATTTTCGCGGCATTCGCCCTTGTAATAGTTTCAGTGGTTGTGTTGGCCATGCCTTTACATGTCAATGCCTTAACAGGGGGCATGAACAGGTTGGTATTATTGCTTATTGATGCTGTGGCGGTTGCGGTTGTGTTTGTCGCGCTTTATTTTGTCATTCGCTGTTCTTTGTATGGCGTATGCTGTGTAATAGAAAATATGGGGCCGATCCAGGCATTAAAGCGCAGCCACGAATTAGTTAAGAAACATATTAATAACGTTGTAGGCACATTTGCCTTGTTTGGAATTATAACAATCGCTGCAGGAGCTATTTTGTCTGCAGCTGCGTTTGTTATAAAAAATGATAAAGTTTTAACGGTTGTTGGCATATTGTATCAGGCGATCATGGGGCTTGTGCTGACGCCTTTTTGGGTGGCGGTTATGGTGGTTTTATATCAAAAATTACGAGAGGTAGCTGAATAAAATGTACGCGCGCAATGAGAAAATAATACCGGTTAATATTGAAGAAGAGGTAAAGGACTCTTATTTAAATTACGCTATGAGCGTAATTGTAGGAAGGGCCCTGCCGGATGTGCGTGACGGGTTAAAACCAGTGCATCGCAGGATTCTCTTTGCCATGCAGGAACTCGGCCTTGAGCACTCAAAGTCCTATAAAAAATGCGCGCGTATCGTCGGAGAAGTGCTTGGCAAATACCATCCGCACGGGGATGTGGCGGTTTATGACACGCTTGTGCGCATGGCGCAGGATTTCTCCTTGCGTTATCCACTGGTGGATGGGCAAGGTAACTTTGGTTCTGTTGACGGAGATGCTGCCGCGGCTATGCGTTATACTGAGGCGCGGCTTGATGCGATTTCCGACGAGATGTTGGGGGATATTGATAAAGATACGGTAAATTTTGGCCCTAACTTTGATGCTTCCTTGAAAGAACCGCTTTTATTGCCTGCGAGCTTGCCGAATCTTTTGGTGAATGGTTCAAGCGGGATTGCCGTAGGCATGGCAACAAATATTCCTCCGCATAATTTAAATGAAGTTGCTGACGCAATCATGTTTTTGTTAGACAATCCTCAGGCTGAAATTAAAGACCTGATGCGTTATATTAAAGGCCCGGATTTTCCGACGGGTGGAATTATCTGCGGTAAGCCGGGGATTAAAGACGCCTATACTACCGGAAGAGGAAAACTTACGGTGCGCGCAAGGGCCACTGTTGAACATCAGAAAAACGGCAAAGACCTGGTTGTTATTACTGAAATTCCATATCAGGTGCAAAAATCAGGCCTTATTGAAACAATTGCAGGACTTGTTGATGATAAAAAAATTGAAGGAATCTCTGATATTCGCGACGAGTCTGATAAAGACGGTATGCGCATTGTTGTGGAATTAAAACGCGATGTTGAAGCGCAGATTATTTTAAACCAGCTTTTTAAGCACACGCAATTGGAAACAACCTTTGGGGTAATAATGCTTGCCCTTGTTGATAACCGCCCGAGGGTGCTGAATTTACGTCAAGTTTTGGATTGCTATATTGCGCACCGTAAGGTCGTAATTCGCCGTCGGACACAATTTGAATTAGACAAGGCTTTAAAGAGAGCGCATATTTTAGAGGGCTTAAAGATTGCGCTGAAATTTATTGATGAAATAATCAAGGTAATAAAAACCTCTAAAAATACAGAACAGGCGCGTGAGCGCTTGATGAAAGAGTTTAAGCTTTCGGAAATTCAGGCGCAGGCTATTTTGGAAATGCAGTTGCAGCGCCTGACTGCGCTTGAGCGCGATAAGCTTGACGCAGAGTATGCTGAACTTTTAAAGAAGATTGAATGGTGCCGGGCGATTTTGGCCTCGGAGAAAAAAATAGAAAGTATCATCAAAGAAGAACTTGAGAATTTGAAAAAGAAGTTCGGAGACGAAAGGCGCACAGATATCGTCGGAGAAGTAGAGGAATTAGAAGTTGAGGATTTAATTGCCGAAGAGGATGTGGTGGTTACAATCAGCCACGGAGGATATATAAAGCGCCTTCCTGTGAGTGCGTATCGCAAGCAGAAACGAGGGGGCAAGGGCGCTACCGGAGCTGAGGTAAAAGAAGAAGATTTTATTGAACATTTATTTGTGGCTTCAACAAAAGATTACCTGTTGATTTTTACAAATAAAGGGCAGGTGCACTGGTTAAAGGTTTATGAAATCCCACAGGCAGGCAGGGTTTCTAAAGGAAAGGCCATTGTAAATTTATTGCAGATGGAGGCCGGCTCGCAAGTAAGTTCAACCATCCCAGTAAAAGAATTTTCTTCGGACAAATATTTAGTCATGGTGACTAAGCTTGGACAGATAAAAAAGACCAATCTTGATGCGTATAGCAACCCGCGTAAAGGCGGGATTATCGGGATTACTCTTGATAAAGAAGATGCGTTGATCGGAGTTGAATTAACCGACGGGAAACAGGAATTGATTATCGCCACCCACCAGGGGAAAGCAATCAGGTTTCCCGAAGATAAAGTGCGCGATATGGGCAGGACCGCAGGCGGGGTGCGCGCAATTTCTTTGGCTAAAAAAGACGTGGTTATTGCAATGGTGCTGGCGCAAAAAGATACTACGATCCTTACTGTAACTGAGCTTGGTTTTGCAAAGCGGACTCCGGTTGATGAGTATCGCCTGACCAGCCGCGGGGGTAAGGGCATTATTAATATTAATGTTACTGAAAAGAATGGCGAGGCAGTAAGCGTTAAGACAGTGAAAGACGAAGATGAGTTGATGGTAATTACGCAGAACGGTATGTTCCTGCGTTGCGCTATAAAAGATATTCGCGCCACCGGCCGCTCTGCCCAAGGTGTGCGTTTGATAAAATTGGCAGACAAAGATCATGTCGCTTGCGTCGCTTCTGTAATCGCAGAAGAAGTGGAATAGACCCTGAACATGTTTTTAGCAATTATCCCGCGTTGCGGGATAAAAGAGCTATTAATTTGAAATATTGCTAAAAACATAAAAGGGGTGTGGGGAAAAAGTTTCCCCACGATTGGGGGAGAACAGCGATTCCTCAATAAACAAAATTTAG
>JACQXK010000008.1 GCA_016208765.1 Candidatus Omnitrophota bacterium | reverse complement strand
TACATTCAGTATACTATAAATTGTAAACAATGTCTACTTGTTTTTTATTTGCTTTCGTTGAGTTTTTAGAGGTACCCTGAAAGACGAAACGGTCTGGCTGACACAGAAAGCCATGACTGAATTATTTGGTGTTCAGATTCCGGCTATAAACAAGCACTTGAAAAATATCTTTGAAGACGGTGAGCTTGTAGAAAATTCAGTTATTTCCATTTTGGAAACAACTGCCAATGATGGTAAAAAATATAAAACACAATCGGACTGGTTGGACTGGTCAGACAAGTTAGACTGGTCGAAAATGGAGGTAAAACTATGACCGAACATAAACTGATCCCGCCCCATGGCGGGTTTCGCAAATTACGCAGTTTTCAATGTGCTCAGACTGTTTATGACGGAACTGCCATTGATTTATTGGAATCTTCCGGTTACCAATACATTTACGGTCCCAGCATTGCTCCAGACAGCGACACGCCGGATCGTTCATCCTTTGAAGCCGTACTGTTGTTAGAACGGCTGCAAACCGCTGTGCGATGCATCAATCCTACCTTGCCGGCATTTGTAATCGAAGATGCCGTTAAGCAAATTCAACGCATCAATTCCCCTGAACTCATCAATAATAACGAAACCTTTCACCGAATGCTTACCGAAGGTGTCAAGGTCAGCTATCAAAAAGATGGTAAAGAACGCGGGGATTTGGTCTGGTTGGTTGACTTCAAAAATCCGGAAAACAACGATTTCTTGGTTTGCAACCAGTTCGCGGTTATAGAAAATGGTGTCAATAAACGACCGGATGTGATTCTTTTTGTCAATGGGTTGCCGCTGGTGGTTATTGAGCTTAAAAATCCGGCAGATGAAAACGCCACGGTAAAATCAGCTTTTAAGCAGATTCAAACCTACAAGAGTGCCATTCCCTGCTTGTTTGCCTATAACGGCATCACGGTCATTTCTGATGGACTGGAAGCGAGAGCCGGCACCATTTCTTCAGGATACAGCCGCTTTATGGTCTGGAAAACGGTGAATGCCGTAGGGGCAGTCCCCTGTGCCTGCCCTGATGAGGGCGAACACATATCGGGCAACCACAGGGGGTTGCCCCTACGAATTTCTGGATTGGAAACGCTTATTTCCGGGATGCTGGGCAAAAAGACCCTTTTGGATTTAATCCGCCATTTTATCGTTTTTGAGAAAAACAAAAAAGAAGACTTGCAGACCGGTATCACCACGATTGAAACCGTTAAAAAATTAGCGGCGTATCATCAATATTATTCAGTGAACAAAGCGGTTGAATCCACCATTCGTGCGGCGGCAATGGTTGATGAATACTCGCTAAAAGTGAAAGAGAATCCCGCAGAATATGGTCTACCGAGTGTTAAAAATCAGGAAAAGGGCGACCGTCGCGGTGGTGTGGTTTGGCATACGCAGGGCAGCGGCAAATCACTTTCCATGGTATTTTATACGGGCAAGATTGTATTGGTACTGAATAATCCGACCATTGTCATGATTACCGACCGCAATGATTTGGACGACCAGCTTTTTGATACCTTTGCCGCTTCCAAACAACTTTTGCGGCAGGATCCGGTTCAGGCTGAAAATCGTGACCACTTGAAAAAGCTTTTAAGGGTCGCTTCAGGCGGGATTGTCTTTACCACCATCCAAAAATTTCAACCCGAAGAAGGCAATATTTACGAAGAATTATCCAGTAGGAAAAATATCGTGGTTATTGCCGATGAAGCCCACCGCACCCAATACGGCTTTAAGGCAAAGACCCTTGATGATAAAGATGATAACGGAAATGTTATTGGTAAAAAAACCGTTTATGGATTTGCAAAATACATGCGTGACGCTTTGCCCAATGCTACTTATCTGGGATTCACCGGAACACCCATCGAAGGCACTGATGTGAACACACCCGCTGTTTTTGGGAATTACATTGATATTTACGATATTGCCCGGGCAGTTGAAGATGGTGCGACGGTGCGCATTTATTATGAAACCCGATTGGCGAAAATACATTTGAGCAATGAAGGTAGACGCTTGGTCAAAGAATTGGATGAAGAACTTAAAAAAGACGACCTCACCGATCGCTGTTGAATTGTATGATGAAATTATCAAGCTGCGTCCTGATTGGCATGATGATAATTTGAGTAAAGGTGCAATTAAGGTTGTGATGACTGCGGCGTCATCTGATGGTCCCAAAATGGCAAAACATCATACCACAAAACAACAACGGAGAGCCTTATCCGAGCGGATAAAAGATACACAGGACGAAATGAAATTAGTGATTGTCCGCGATATGTGGCTTACCGGTTTTGATGTTCCATCGCTTCATACGCTTTACATTGATAAACCAATGCAGGGACATAATCTGATGCAGGCTATTGCCCGGGTCAATCGTGTTTATAAAGATAAACCGGGCGGTTTAATCGTTGACTATCTTGGTATTGCCTCTGATTTGAAAAAAGCCCTTTCGTTTTATTCCGAAAGCGGCGGCAAAGGCGATCCCACTGTCCCCCAGGAAAAAGCGGTTAAACTGATGCTTGAAAAATTAGAAATTGTTGCAGCTATGTATCATGGGTTTCCTTATGAAGATTATTTCACAGCAGATACGCCGCAAAAACTGTCCCTGATTTTATCTGCCGAAGAACATATACTCGGACTTGACAATGGCAGAAAAAGGTACATTGACGAAGTAACCGCACTTTCCAGAGCGTTTGCCATCGCTATCCCGCACGAGCAGGCCATGGATGTTAGAGATGAAGTTGCCTTTTTTCAGGCAGTCAAAGCCCGTCTTGTTAAATTTGAAACCAGCGGCCCGGGTAAAACCGATGAAGAATTGGAAACCGCCATCCGTCAGGTGATTGACAGGGCTTTGGTTACGGATAAAGTCATTGATGTGTTTGATGCCGCCGGAATTAAAAAACCTGATATTTCCATTCTCTCAGAAGAATTCCTTTTAGAGGTAAAAGGGATGAAGCATCAAAACATTGCCCTTGAAGTTTTGAAGAAATTGCTTAATGATGAAATCAAATCGCGGGCAAAAACGAATCTGGTGCAAAGCAAAACATTAATGGAAATGCTGGAAAACGCTATCAAGAAATATCACAACAAGATTATAACTGCTGCGGAATTCATCGAAGAACTGATCAATATTGGCAAAAGTGTTCAGCAGATGGACTTGGAGCCGGCAGAGATGAATATGTCCACATTTGAATATGCTTTTTATACAGCAGTGGCTAATAATGAGAGTGCTCGGGAACTCATGCAGAAGGATAAACTTCGCGAATTGGCGGTTGTTCTCTATGAAAGGGTTAAGCAAAATGCCACAATTGACTGGACAATAAAAGAGAGTGTTAAGGCTAAATTGAAGGTAATTATAAAAAGAACCTTGCGTCAGTATGGTTATCCGCCTGATATGCAGAAATTAGCTACAGAAACAGTGTTGAAGCAGGCAGAGTTAATCGCAAGTGAATTGACAAGTAAAGAATAAATTGCATAATGTATGAGCAATATCTATAGGATTACATTCAAGACTAAGATTTTTCTTGACTTAAACATATTACACAGGTATAATATATATATTCTTTAGTTTTGGTGCAGCGGGGGTAACATATGCCGATATTTTCCAGAAAAAGATGCAGATTCAGGATGATAATTCCTGCCTATCCAGCCTTTAATATCTATTCTCATGTAGCAAAAAACACTACGGCATTGGGTCCGGTATGTGTAGCTACCAGTGTTACCGAGATGGAAGGCTGGGATGTAGAGATTATTGACGAGAATAATTACCGTAGATACGGTCCTAAAAATAGCCTTGGAATGCCTGATCATGAATACCTTCAACAGTTAAGACCGGCAGATGTGGTTGGGTTTTATGGCGGGCTTACAAGTACTGTACCCAGGCTTTATGAATTAGCTGCTCTTTACAAGGGTTGGGGCATCCCCACGATTGTTGGAGGATACCACTTTTCTGTAGATGAAAACATTGTTGATGGATTAAATCGGGCAATAGATTATGTGATTATCAATGAGGGTGAAGAAATCATAAAAGAGCTGTTGACCTGTCTAAAGGAACAAACCGATCCAGCTATAATCAAGGGGATTGCCTTTCTTAGGGATAATAAGGTTATTCAGACCCCTCCCAGAGAGCCAATTACAGATTTTGACAAGCTTCCAATTCCTGATTTTTCTTTGGTAAGATATGCTATGATTAATGTTTATCCGGTAAGCAGAATTCGGGGTTGTGGGTCAAATTGTGAGTTTTGTATGGTTAAAGGCAAGCCTCGATATGCTCCTGCAGAACGGCTATTAGAGCAAATAAGCCTTCTTATAGAAACCAAGAATGCACGAGAATTCTTTGTAGTAGACGACCTTTTTGGTCAGGATAGGGTTGAAACCATCAGATGTTGTAATATGCTACGGGATTATCTGAAAAAGATACGGAAAAGGATAAATTTAACCGTCCAGATACGATTAGATCGAGCTAAAGACCCTGAACTTCTTCAGGCTATGCGAGAGGCAAGGATCAAGACTGTGGCGATTGGGTTTGAGTCCCCTATTAAAGAAGAACTAAAAGCTATGAATAAACACATTAAGCCGGAAGATATGGTGGCAATGACCCGAGTATTCCATAAGTTCGGTTTTTTGATTCATGGGATGTTTATCTTTGGATACCCAATGAAAGATGGTGTTGAGTTCAAGATGTCTGCCAAGGAGAGAATAAAACAATTTAAGAGCTTTATAAACAAGACAAGAATAGATACCATTCAAGTCCTTTTGACCGGACCATTACCCGGAACAGAATTAAGAAAAAGACTTGTGGAACAGGGAAGGGTTTATCCCTTGGAAGAGATTGGCTGGGAATATTATGATGGAAACTTCCCCTTATTTAAGCCTGATGAGCCTCTGGGACCAGAGGATATGCAAAAGGCTGCAGGAAAGATTATGGGCAAGTTTTATCGGTTTAGAAATTTCTTTATGATTGGAATAACTATTCTATCCTTTCCAAGATTAATATTTTGTTTACATGATATTAAAAAAAGCTGGGAAGATTGGCATCGGGAATGGCGTAACAGTGGTATGCGTTTTGGCGGCTGGTTGATTATGCGTGAATGGAAAACTAAGTTTAAGAAAGACAGTTTTCTGCAAAAGTTAAAAAAGGTGAAGGAAGTAATATAAGACAAAGAAAATAAGAAAAGGATTTTACCACCATAATTTATCTGTTCACCGCAGAGACGCAAAGGACGCAGAGAAAACGCAGAGTATGCTGCAGGATTTTTCATGGACAAAGAACTTGGCGACAAATCACTTATTGTCCTTTAACATATTCATCATTATACTCAACAAGGGTATAATCTGCGATTTTAAGACATAACTACGAAAGGTCGCGTAAAGTCTAATTGGTCAGCAAGCTATGAGGAAAATTACCAACCCATCATTGCGAGCGTCATTGCGAGGAGCTCCTGCGACAAAGCAATCTAATCGCAGCGAGATTGCTTCGTCGCAGGAGCTCCTCGCAATGACGCCTGAATCGCTCTTTGCGTAAAATCGCTATTTGTGGCCTCGCTGAGTATAGTCTCCTTTTTTTCTCTGCAATTCTCGGCAAACTCTGCGTCTCTGCGGTGAACGGTTTTCTCTATCTATAATTTTTAGTTTCTTAGAGTTTTTGTGTCTTCGTGGTTAGTCTATTCTTCCTTTTTTCCATCACAGCATAAAGTTGTGTTGGTTTCCCTCTATCCCAATTCAAATAGATTTCTTTGGAGAGTTCTTTAGTCAAGGGAAGTGTTTTTAACCCTTTTTCCGTAAATATCTTAAAAATATCCTGAGAATATCTTTCACATAGCCAGCATTCACCTGGCGTTTTGAAACATTCCCTCATCCTCTTGTAAATAATATTAAAGTCCTCCACATCAATATTTCCAAAGGATATATTCAGAAATTCACATGGTTGAACATCTCCCTTAGCGTTGATATAAAATCGGTCAGTGCCGCCTGCAGTACATCCAAATCTCTCTTTATCTTCCTCTATCATCTGAGCAGAGATTGAGGGATAATCCTTGTATTTGCTATGGGTATTATACTTATTCACAACCTCTTTTATCCTCAATACATCTTGCTGAGTAAGTTTTTCTAATTCTTTTTCAATCCAGCCACCGGCAGATTTAGGTTTTATTAATTGAATTATAGAGGCATTGAATTCTTTTGCCTGTTCCATTATCCTTTCAAAATCGCCATTATAAAAAGCCTCTTTGGGAAGACAAGAATTTATAGCAATTGGAATATCCGCCTGATGACACAATTCAATACCTTTTGCCATTGTTTCCCATGCCTTCTCTGATTTCATAAATCTATTAAGTTCTTCAGGGTATGGACTGTGCATGGAAAACATTATGGCTGTGAGATTTAATCCCTTCAGTTCTCTTAATCTCTCAATGGTCATTCCATCACCTGTCGAATTTACCCACACCTCAGACCTTTTATCAATAACCTCACAGACCTTTTTTAATCTATCGAACGCAAGAAAAGGCTCGCCACCTTCAATGTTAAAAAATGCAATCCCCATATCCTGCAATCTGTTAACTACATCTACTATTTTCTCAATAGCTATATCTTTCCCTATGTCTTTTTTCTGATAGCAATATTCACAATTAAATCGGCAGGCAGAGGTTACAGAAATCAAAACCGTTATAGCCGGAAGTTTTTCATCAAATGTCATAAGTTTTTTACACGCTGTGTAAAATGCAGTGGAAGGAAATCCAGAGACATAGAGGTCTGTTCGTGTGTATTTACCTATTTTCACAAATTTGTTTTCCTGAAGTTTAGAAAAGAAATACAAAAGCCTTCGCAGGAAAACAAAAAATCTTTTGATGGATATTTTTCTAATCTCCGGGATAAAGTAAAACAATACCTTCAATCTAACTATAATATTGAACAGCTGTTTTTCAAACCCTCTGATGTTTCTTACCTTAATCATATTTTACCTCCTGGTGTTTGTTTAGCGTGTCCGTTTTCCGTGTTCATTTTCCATATTCTTCCTACGGACACGTTAAACGGACACGCTAAACGGCTACCGCTCTAAATAAAATTATTTTCCTTATACCATTGAACGGTTTTTTTGATGCCCTCCTCTAATGTATATTCGTTCGTAAATCCAAGGACATCTTCTGCCTTTTTAGTTGAATATTCAATATTATCATAAAACATACTCACCCTGCCTCTTGTGAGTAGGGGTGGTTCTTTTGTTTGTAAGATGGTAGCGACCAATTCCATGATAAAACCAATTGGATATACCAGCCATGCAGGTAATAATTTTGGGGGTTTAATATTTGCAAATTGGCAAAATAATTGGTAAGTATCAGCCATCAACTCAGGCTCTTTATTGCCGATAATAATTCTATTTATCCCTTTTAACCTTTTCTGATAGGCTGAAAAATATGCCCTGGCCAAATCACCGGCATAAATTACATGAAATTTATTCTTTTTCGACCCTGGGGCAAGAATCATTCCTTCCTTAACAGATTTGATATATTCATAAAAACCTGTATTAAATTCCCTTTCCCCATAGACCCAGACAGGTTCAAGTATGGTTAAATTTAATCCCTTTTCCTGTGCGTAGGAAATAGCCTCTTTTGTTGCTAAGCACTTCGTATCCCTATAGCTGTTGAGTGCACAGGGAAAGATTTTATCAAGAAAATAGTGATAATGTGAATGGTAAGGTGATTCTTCATCTTTAATCTCAAAAGAATTCTCCTCACCATAAACCGAGATAGACCCGGTCATGATAATATCCTTTATCTCATTTGCTACGCATGCCTTCAGGACATTAAGTGTTCCCTCAACATTTGTTTTGTGAAATAGCTCATATTTACCCCAGTCTTTCACATAACCTGCGTTGTGGATAACAAAATCAAATCCTTCAAAGGCGTTTTTTAAGCTCACCTCATCCCGTATATCGCCATACCTTATCTCTACATTCAAATCTTTAATGTTTGTCAGCTTCCTTTCTTTTCTGATGAGGCATCCGGGCTTTATCCCATTTTTACAGAATTCCCGGGTAATATGGCTGCCTATAAATCCATTTGCACCTGTTATTATTACCTTATCCATTGTTGGTTAATATCTCCATAATTGTAAGGGGTCGAGTATTTTGTGTCTGGTGTCTGGTAGCCTGGTTTTGAGCATAGGCATTTAGACACCTAGACTACCAGACCACCTGACTACCAGACTACCAGACCACCTGAAAGCTTATCCATAATCTTACTCAAATATTCCTCCGTAGTATTATAATCCCTTGCACTTATATTTAACCCTTCTAAATCAATCTTCTGTCCATCTTCAAAAAGTATCCTTGCTGGAGAAGAGATTATTTGCCCAAGTCTATAAAATAAAAATCCATTTGCCGTTGCTTTTTGTAAAAATTCTTGTTCATCGTCTTGTTTTATCGTAAAAAGGAGCTCATATTCACCGGCTTCAGCTAAAAACAAAAGGGTCTTAGGCAAAGATAATCTTTTAGTTAAGGCTAAACCATCTTTTATATATGGAAGATTTTCCACGATATAGCCTGTGTTGTTTATTTGGGAGATGGTATTTAAGGCATTGAATACACCATCACTTGTGTCAATGCAAGAAGTGGCATATTCTCTAATCAAAACAGATTCTTTGAGGCGAAGGTTAAATGCAGGGATTATGTTACTGTGTTCGTTTGGATATAATTTTAATGCTGCCTGAAGATTTCCACTACCAATCTCTCCTGAAATATAAATAATATCGAAAGCATCCCCACCTTTTCGCATAATTGGTTTTCCGTCAAGTTTTCCAATGATTGAGACCGTATATCTCCATTCGTTTCCTTCTCCGACATCACCACCAATGAAAGCAGTATTTGATTTTTTCAGGACAGATAGAACCCCCTGGAATAATCCTTTTATAAACTGCTCATCCCAGTTTTTATCAACAGTAATGGCATGGGCGTAGAATAAAGGTATGCCGCCACAGGCAAGAATATCACTTATCCCCCCAATAGCCATATTCCAGCCAAAGGTATAGGGATTATCACACAAAAGCATATCCTCGGATGAAAATTCATCCATGGTAAATAAAAGATAACTATCTCCAAATTTTACTATCTCAGCATCAGATTCAAAGCATTTATTTACTCGGCAATCACTTTCCCCAAGTATATTGGTAATAAGATTGATTAGCCTTTGTTCGTTATCTCTTTTTTTCTCCATTTCCCCATCTTCCCCTTTTCTCCTTTATTACACACGGCACATGCCAGTAGCAAGTGCCTCTTTCAATTGCTGCATTACATTATCATGTAGCAGAGAATAATCAGATTACAGAGTACAGAAACATACTACAGATTTTGTGTTCTCAATTTTGCTTATTCCGAAACTGTTAATCTCTCTGTTTCTCTGCGTCTCTGCGGTAAATTCCCCTTCCTGAGTAGTTACCATTTTGTTATTATCTCCAATGACTCTTCTGCCATTTCAATCCGGCATGGCAGATAACCCTGCGGGTCACCATCAAACTCTACCTCACTATCTCCATGTATCTCAATAATTTTACCATACCCTAATGATATCATCTCATTACTGGGAATTTCCCTTCCACTATAAATTGTCTTCAGGCAATACGGAAGATGTTTAGTATCAAGGTGTTTAACCGTCAAAAGATAAAATCTTCCATCACCCTCTTTTAAGTCATTTTTTACCTTAATCCCAGAGGCGATATAAAATGTTTTTCCAATGGAGAGGTTAAAGACCCTGTCTAATCTCTGCTCAAAGCCATCGCACCGGATCAACAACTCTTTGGGGTGATAAAGGATAAGGATTCTTATCAGTGAGACAAGGGTTCCCAAAAAATCACCGGCTATTTTTCTGATGCCGCTATTAGCATATCTGGCCAGGGTTGCCCCTAATCCTATATTCGTACAACAGCTAAAATAGCAGACATGAGAATCATCAGCAAATGTTATTTTAGCAATTTGAATCGGACGGCTATTATTCTCCAACAAAACCCTTATTGCTTCATCGACATTTTTATAAGGGATATTATAGCTTTTGCAGAAATCAGGGCTTGTGCCTGTGTAAATAACCCCCATTTTTGCCTTAGAAATCCGTTTCCCCTGGGTATCATAAAAACCGTTAACAACCCTGTTAATCGTCCCATCACCACCAACGGCTACAATCACATCATAATCTAATTTATTGGCTTTTAGGGATAATCTTAATGCATCATCCATCCCCTGGGTAATTTCATAAGCATAATCAACCTTTGCCAGATTTAACAAAGAAAATATTCGCTTAAATATTTTCCTGTTTTTTCCACCACAAGAGCCGGGATTTAATATGAGATAGTATTTCATGAGTAACTCCTTATGGAAGCGATTAGGTATTTGGTGTCTGGTAGTCTGGTGCCTGGTCCTCTGGTAGCCTGATTCTGATCACAGGCACTTAGACACCCAGGCTACCAGACACCAGACTACCTAAAATCTTACCTCCTTAAATATCCCAAGAACCTTTTCCATAGTCGTCTCTTTCAAATCAGCACCTGCTATGAGCCTTACCTTTCCTTGATTAGGTGGCACAGATGGAGGCACAAACGGTGTAGGAAGTATGTGATTTTCAAATAATATTTCGGCTATGGCAATGGTATTTTCCAAACTACCGCCAATGATAGAGGTTATAGGGGCTGTGCCTTCGGCTAATTTTAATCCACATCCCTGTAAACATTCGGAAATCAATCTCTTATATCTCCACATCCTTGCGGCGATGGATTCAAAATCTTCTTCTATTATATCAAGTACCTTATCAATCCCTCCAATGACCGCAGGGGGAAGTGCAGTAGAATAAATCAATGAAGAACAGGAATATCTCAGGAATTCTATCAGTTCTTTTTTGCCGCTTATAATACCGCCTGAATTGGCTAATGCCTTACCCAGAGAGGCAGTGTAAATCCCCTGAAAATCCACGATGCCCTTTTCTTCTAAAATCCCTCTTCCGCTTTTACCAATAACACCTATCCCGTGAGAATCATCAACCACGGCAATAGCATGGTAATTCTCACATAAATTGACTATTTTCTCAAAGGGTGCCAGGCTGCCCTCAGTAGAAAAGACTGATTCTGTAACAACAAATATATTTTGATAATCAGAAGATTTCTGTAACACCTTTTCAAGGTGTGCTGTATCATTATGCAAAAATGGTTTTACCTTACATCCTGTTAGTCTGATTCCCTGAATAAGAGAGGCATGGGCATAGTGATCAACAATGATTAGATCCTTATCATTGACTATTGAAGAAAATAATCCCAGATTTGCCTGATAACATGAGGGAAAGATAGCTGTATCTTCAAGCCCTATGAATTTTGATAACCTTTCTTCAACCTTTTTAAGTATATCAACATAGCCGGTTGCAATTGGAGTGCCGCACATTGAGGCTCCATATCTTTTAATGGCATTAATCATAGCCTCCTTCACCCGCTCATCTGAGGCAAGCCCAAGGTAATTATTGGAGGCAAGATTTATAAATTCCTGTCCATTGATTATAATCGGGTCGGTTAAAGATGATTCCAGATTACAGTAGTAAGGATTAAACCGTTCTATTGCACCTTTATCTATGTGTAATTGGTTATAAAAACTCATAGTTTTTCCTTTAATTTTTTTACTACTCAGCAAGCTCTTTATTATAGCCACCAAAACACTAAACACACAAAATCCCACTAAATTATTTTATAATTGGTGAAATTTGGTGCTTCGGTGTTTTAGTGGCATATATTTATCTCCTGCTGAATAGTAATTATTTTTTTTACTATATCCGCAACAGTATTTATATCACTAAGTTCTGTGTTTTTTATAGTAATTGAAAATTCGTCTTCAATTCCAGTAGTAATCAGTATTAACCCAAGAGAATCAATCTCCAGGTCTTTTCTAAGATCAGTTTCAAGGGATACCTCTGCCTCTACCTCCAGATTTTCTTTAACTATTGCCAGCACTCTTTCCTCAAGATTCATGTTGCAACCCCTTGTTTTAAGTAGCATTTAGTAGGATTTTTCGTATCACACATTATAGCACAGATATTACAGCTGATACACATTGAGACATAGTTATTATTTAGTTCCAATTTTTTAACTAAGTCAGGTTCACAAATAAAGGGTCTGCACAAGCTGACAAAATCCACAGCCCCATTGTTAATTACATCAAACATCTCTTCTCCCTTTCTAAACCCACCTACACAAATAATAGGAATATCCGTATTTTCTTTAGCGATTTTTGCATAAGGAAGATTATACATAGCTGTAAATGGCTTAATTTTTAATTTCATTATCGGCAAAAGAAACCTTTTCCAAAGATATTTACCCATTTTATTATCTGTTCTATATCTTGGGTTATGTCTTAGCAGTACATCAATAGGGATACTGTTGCCTCTAAATATATTTAATCCGTAATCCATTGTGCCATAACTGATTTCTATTCCATCAACCTTTTTCCTGTCCAGAAAACGAATAAGATTAACAAACTGGGTTTGGGTAAATCCATGGTCATCGTTGGCACTTATCTTAACAAGGATAGGAAAATCTGTCCCACACCTTTGTCTTACCTGCTCGATAATCATATCTAAAAAATTAACCCCGATTCTTGTCTTGGGGTCTATCTTAAAGATATCCTTTCTATTGTTAATTGATGAACTAATAAATTGATGGATAAGATAACCATGGGCAGCATGTAGTTGTATCCCATCAAAACCTGCTCTTTTTGCCAACAAGGCAGCTGCGGCAAACCTTTCAATTATGGCTACAACCTCTTCAGTTTTTAATATGTCAGGAATCTCGTTAAAATAAAGCGATTTTTTCTTAGACACACCTCTAACTTGTTGGCCGGTTACCTGCTTTAATGTCTGGCGGCCCACATGAGCTATTTGCATAACTATTTTACAATCATATTGATGTATCTCATCCGTGATTTGTTTATAAAAATGGATTTTTTCTTCGCTGTCAATCCCTGCCTGATATGGCTGCATTGCCCGACCATCTTTACTTATATAAGCAAATCCGGTAATAATAAGTCCTATGCTATTTTTAGCCAGCTCAAGGTATAATTCCTTATACTTATCTGTTGGGAATCCTTGCTCATCACATCGCCCTTCATAAGTAGCAGAACGAATAATCCTGTTTTTTACAATTAAATTACCTATTTCAGCCGGTTCAAATATATTCATGATTTTTGATTCGTATGCAGCTCAAACAGAAAACCAACAAAAATATAGGACATTATGAAGAGCCACATAGCTATGTCAGGATTGAAAAAGGCAATTATTGTTGCCTCACCACAGGCACATGCCTGGAAATTAGTCCGCAAAGAGGTATATGTTTTACTGCCAATAGGGTTAAGATAATAAAGCACACCAGTCCATATCTGTAAAAACACGGTTAAAATGCCGAGGATAATAAAGGTATTGTTAATCTCAATCCAGAGCATATTTGTTCCTTTCAGGATGAAAAACACTATTGTTGGCAGAAAGGCAGATAAAACAGCTAAAATCTTTGATATTCTTAGACCATACTGTACTATCACCGTATTTTTGCCGGCAAGCTTATCCCCTTTATAATCCTTAAAATAGGTGTAGAATGTCATCAGAGCATTAATCACCCAAACAAGTATAAGACCTGAAAGCCGATGAGAGGCTAAGAAAGAGGCTTGTGTCGGACCTGAGGCATAAGCACCATATAGGGTAGCCATGGTTATCATCAGCCCAAAGACAATATTGCCAAGCAAACCATATCCTTTAGCATACTCATAGACGATATTTAACACAACTCCTGCGATTAGAAAGACTATGGCGACAGGCTCAAGGTAAAACCAGGTTATGCAGGATGAAATAATGATTAAAATTATAGATAAAATAAGAGCTTTGTTTGGATTAAGTTCTCCGGTAACCATTGGTCTTTGTGGGGCATTAATTTTATCTTCCTTAAGACCAAGATAATCATTAATAATCTGATTTATCCCCCAGCTCAAAAATAATATGATTAAGATAACAAATTTCTTTTCGCAAGCCGGGATAATTTCGATAGTTTTTTCTGTTAAGGAATGAGCTATAAATTCATAATATGCAACCCCAATCCAACCAGCTATACCAGTGATAAATGAATAATAAAGCCGCATTGATTTGATGTACGCTTGTAGAAATTTTAACATCTTAACACCTATTTTAATTGTAAACATTCAAACGATCATGACCGTTCCCTACTAAAAGCGGCAACCTGTGCGGTTGAAAATTACCCCATGGCAATGAAGGTGCTCAATACATAGAATATATTATGAGGAGAGAATAAATGTAGTGAGGGTCTTTAGACCCGAAGTTAAAATACATTTGGATTACAAACACTACAATCAAACCGCACTGAAGGTGCTTGCTACATTTCAGAACGCACCTGAAGGTACTCACTACAATTACAAACGCACTTTAGATGTGTTTGTTTTGTGGTAATTTTCAACCGCACAGGTTGAAAAGCGGTAGCAAGTAAGCTACCGCACTCCAAAGCGTCCATACAGCTCTGTCAATCCCCGCAATCTTTCCTGACATTCGTCATTCAGCATACCTTGTGTATATCGCCATGCCCAATTCTTAGCAAGCACCTTTCCCGGAAGATTCATCCTTGCCTCACTACCAAGCCCAAGCACATCCTGAAGGGGAATGATGGCTGTGTCTGCCACAGAACTTAAGGCCAGACGAATAATCTCCCAGTGAATTTCGTCTGTTTTTCCAAGATACTTTAAGACATGCTCGCGTTCTGTCTTTGTGCTGGTTCTGATAAGCCAGCTATTGGTAGTATCATTGTCATGTGTTCCTGTATACACCACAGAGTTTTTAGGATAATTATGCGGCAGATATGGGTTATCTGAACCTGAACCAAAGGCAAAATGCAAGATCTTCATGCCGGGAAATGCAAATTGATCCCTCAATGCCTCTACCTCTGGTGTAATTACTCCCAAATCCTCAGCAATAAGCGGCAGTTTTCCAAGAGACTGATTGATTATATTAAACAGATCAGCCCCTGGCCCCTTAACCCAGTGACCGTTTATAGCTGTCTTTTCCTTAGCCGACACCTCCCAGTAAGCCTCAAAACCGCGAAAATGATCCAGCCGAATAATATCAACCATTCTCAACAGCATTTGAAACCGTTTAACCCACCAGTCATAACCATCCTCTGCCATAACATCCCAACGATAAAGGGGATTTCCCCACAATTGTCCTGTTTGGCTAAAATAATCAGGCGGCACACCGGCAACTACAATTGGCCTGCCTTTATCATCAAGCTGAAACAACTCCGGATGTGACCAGACATCTAAACTGTTGTAAGCAACAAAGATGGGAATATCACCAATTATTTTGATATGCCTGTCATGGGCATATTGCCGTAACCTTAGCCATTGCTTAACGAATATATATTGCAAATACTTATGAAACAAAACAGGATCAGATAATCTATGAGACGCCTCTTTGATTGCCTTTGTTTCCCGCTGAGACATACCTTTGTCCCATTTGTTCCATGATAATCCACAGTAAGCGTCTTTTAATGCCATAAACAGGCTGTAATCATCCAGCCATGAGGAATTTTCTATGCAGAATCCCTCAAAATCACTATTCCCCTCCTGCCCATGGCTCTTAAACCATTCAAACGAACGATGAAGCATAGCCATCTTATACTCTATAACTGCTGGATAATCGACATAATTTTCAGGAAACGCAGGTACGGTCGTCAAGTCAGCCTGCTGAAGCAGCCCATCCTTAACCAATTCCTCAAGACTGATAAGCAAAGGATTGCCGGCAAAGGCTGAAAAACAATTGTAAGGTGAGTTCCCGTAACCGGTTGGACTCAAGGGAAGTACCTGCCATAATCTCTGCCTGCTTTTGAATAGAAAATCAATAAATCGATAAGCCCCCTCCCCCATATCCCCAATCCCAAACCTGCCTGGAAGGGATGTGGGGTGTAATAAAATTCCACTTGATCTTGAAAATTGCATATTGTGCTCCTTTTGAGTAATATTTCACCGCAAAGATCGCCGAGTTCGCAGAAAAACGAAAGATGGTTCTCGGTAATTATACAGATTTCAGAAAATAACCGTTAATTTGGTATCCGGCAAAGGTGTGTTTTGGAAACGCACCCTACATTTCAGCTTCGAATTTCAGTCACAGGCAAGGATGTCTGTGCCCCCAACATGATAGGTGGCACAGGCTTCCAGCCTGTGTCTCATATGTAAGGTTCGTTTCCCAAACGAACCCTGAGTTATTCAGTAAGATTTCAAACCGCAAGCTTTCACAATAAGGTAAACCATCCCGTATTACCGATTACCTGATTACTGATTACCGATAACTCTTCGTTCATCTCTGCGACCTCTGTGAACTCTGCGGTAAACTATCACCTATCCTTTGGCTCGAAAAAGAAGAGCTACCCCAACCATACCAAAGATGATATTAGCCAACCAGGCAGCAAGTATTGCCGGAAGAACACCGGCATGTCCCATGGATCTTCCAATACCAATGGATTCCCAGTATAGGAAGCTGACGACAATACTGATCCCAAAGCCTGCTGCTATTGCCCCCCTTGTGCTTTGAAGGGCAATACTCATGCCAAGCAGGGCAATGATAAGACTGGCAAAGGGAAAGGATGTTTTTAGATAAAAATCCACCAATTTATCCTCAACCCTATTGCCGCTTCTCTTAGAAAGCTCAATATTTCGCCACAAATCAACCATACTCATCTCCTCTGCCCTTACCTTGCTGGCAGTGATAATATCGCGTATCTCATCAGGTGTTTCCAGGATATTCAGCTTTTTTTTACTAAATCTCTGCTCAGAGACTATCCTGCCCTCGGACGAAAAGGACGAGAACCTTCTCTCTGTTCCATTAAACAGCCACCATTGATTATTTATCCATCTGGCTGTCTGGGCATCAATCCGCATAGAGATAGAATTATCCGCCCGATAATCCTTAACCTCTACGGTTTCCATCCTCGTATTATCATCATTAATCATGCCAATATTAAGAAATCTATTCCCTGTTGTCCGAAATGAGATATTATAACTATTTTTATCCTCTTGCTTTCTCTCTATCTGTATCTTTTTAGTATATTCAGCCTTAGTATTAGCCAAAGGAACCAAAAATTCATTTACCCCCATAGCAAAAATGCTGATAAAAAAAGCTGTTGTCAACACAGGTGAGATAATTTCCTGCAAGCTCACCCCAGATGCCTTCATAGCAGTTATTTCACTATTTTTCAAGAGAAGGCTGAAGCAGGAAATGGTAGCCAGCAAGACTGATACAGGGGTAATAAGGAAAACAACAAAGGGAATCTTATACCCAAAGTATGCCATTACCGTAATGATAGGTATCTTCTTAAGCATAGGGATTATCTCAAATACATCGGTAATCATGATTATCCCTGTAAAGAATACCAGGCCGGAGAAGAAAAATCTTAAGAATATTTTTAGAATGTATTGTTGAAGTATCTTCATTTTTTCATCCTGTAAATGGGGTCGGGGATCAGGGATCAGGGAATAGGGATAGGGGAGAAGAAGAAGGATGTAATTCCTATTCCCTAACTTCTGATCCCTGATCCCTGATCCCTGCTACAATCTTCTTCGAACATACAAGCATATCCCTGTAACAGCAATAATTATATTTGGCAGCCACATCCCGAATCCTGGATAAAACACCCTTTTCTCGCAAAGGATCTGGGATAACATAAGAAGAAGATAATACGCAAATACAAAGACGATGCTCAGGCTCAATGACATGGACTTACCCTTTTGCCTTAAGGACATTCCTAAGGGGATGCCAACCAGAACAAGGGAAATACAGGCAAAGGGCAAGGCAATTTTTTTATACAATTCAATGAGTAAGGGGAGAATATCCATGCTTGATTGCCTATATCTCAAGATTTCCTGTCTCAAATCTAAGGTGGTCATATCCTGTATTCGTTTTTTTATGCTTATGGCATTGCTTTCTCCAAAATCAGCAACAATGGTATGGGTATCAAACTGTAACAGATGATACCTTGAAGCATCCTTTTTATCTATTTTGTGAATCGTCCCATCCTGTAGATTAAAGATTATTCGTGATGGTTTTTTTATCATTTCTCCTTTGCGGGCAAAAACAGCCTGTTCTTTTTGATAAAAATATATCCCTTCCAGCCTCATTCCTTGTATCTTGCATATGTAGATATCCATATCCTTTACCTTAATAAAATTACCTGATTTTATAGGGATAAACGATGATGACTTAAGAGCATCAGAATATACCTGCCAGAACCTCTGGTTTGCCCAGGGAATAAGGGATTCATTGATTCCTACGGTCAACAAACTCATCAACAATCCTACCCCGATTAATAACCAGAAAAAGGATGTAAATCTTATGCCGCCGGCAAAAATGGCTGTAAGCTCATAGTCACCCTTAAGCCTTGTCAACCCAATCAAAACCCCTATAAATGTGGCTATAGGAAGGGTCATAGGAAGGGTTGACGGCAGACAAAGGAGAAATATCTGTATCGCCGGCCAAATTCCCACATGCTTGGTAATAATAAAATCACTCAAATCAAACAGCTTTTCCAGAAAGAAAATAAAGGTAAATATCCCTATTCCAAATAAAAACGGTGGAATAATCTCTTTTAATAAATATCGATGAAGTATTTTCATGTTGGTTCCTTAACATTCCAAATTTCTCGCAAAGTCACAAAGGACGCAAAGAAAAAATGTAATAACCCGTTATGGAATTTAGATGCGTTTATCCACAAATAGCGATGTTACGCAAGGTGCACCATGTCGTCATTGCGAGGAGCTACTGCGACGAAGCAATCTTGCTGCGGTGAGAAACCCTTCTTGTAGGGGCAGGTCTCGCACCTGCCCTCTTCTCTCCTACCCTCTTATTCTGTGCAACCGCAAGAAAGGAGGGCAACCGCAAGGGTTGCCCCTACAATTCTTTACACCCTCTCCATCCTTTGTTTTTCACAATTACGAAGATCCTTAATGGTTATTTGATATTGATTCAAGTATTCGGCAATTTTATCTCTATCAAGCCAACCAACACTATTACTATCTGCGTATTCTTTTGCATTGCCATTAAGAACACTGTTAGTAAATACAATTAATTGAAACTTTTTCTGGAATTTTGTTTCGTAGTATCCTTTAGCCCCTAAAATTTCTTGAACTGCTTGTAAGCCTATTAGTGAATTGCTTTGTTTTGATTGAATCAGGAAATTTTCATTATCACCAAGTGCCAAAACATCTGCACCCTTATCATTTGATAGCGGTGTTAAGTGAATAGTGTAACCTAATTTGCCATAAAGTGCAGCAGTAAAGGCTTCAAAAAGAATAGGTGTCAATTTGGAAATTTGATCAAAGGTATAAGGTGTTGCAGTAACAGAGGCATCTATTCCAAAAATATCCTCGAAAATTTCCTCTGGCTTGACTTCTATTTGTTCAGTAGGAAATAATGTAGCTGTTGCCAATAATTTTTTTCTGGCAAGTAATTCATCTAAAACAATGTCAAAAGAAGTAAATTCATCAGATATTGCCATAGGATAATAAACATAAACATCCTTGATTTGACCGATTCGATGAGCCCTGGCTGTCGCTTGTTCTTCCTTGGCAGGATTCCAATGTCGACTGTAATGTATGACATGGTTTGCACCTGTTACATTTAAGCCAACACCTGCTGCAAGTTGAGACATTACAATGACATTGAATCCTTTCTTGTCTTGAAATTCATTAATAGATTGTTGTCTGCTTAGTTTAGATTTGCTTTCATCTTGCTTTATAGCAGGGGTATCTCCATTAATAATTCTGGATGATACATGAAAATATTCAAAAATTACATGCTGAAGCATTTTTTGAGTTTCTTTTCTATCAGCAAATATGATAGCTTTTTCGTTTTTTTCCTTGATGTCCGAGAGGATATCGATTAAAATTTGCAATTTGGCAGAGGTTTCAACAAGCTCTTTTCCTGAATAATTATTGATATTATTATCTACTAAATATGGATGGTCAGATATATCTCGTATAGCCCATAATGATTTTAATATTTGATTTCGTCTATCTGGTACTGACAAATCAGAATTTTTTGCTTGTTCTATCTCAACCTTATATCGTTCAAGTTGTACAATCGGCATTTGCTTTTTTATCTTTGAATGCTCATTATCAAATTTCTCAGGTAAATCTTTCGCTACATCTTGTTTTAATCTTCGTTTAATAAAAATTCCAATTTTGTTACGAAGTTTTTCACCAAATTCTTTCATATCTGTTTCTTCTTTTTTAAGGGGTGTTGAAATTCTTTTGCAAAATCCTTGGCATTGCCTAAAAGCCCTGGTTTAGCAAAGTCCATAATACACCACAAGTCAACCAAGGTATTTTCAACCGGTGTTCCAGTCATTGCAATCTTAAAATCTGCTTTTAATGCTTTGGAAACATTCGTAATGAGTGTCCCCGGAGTTTTAAATTTTTGTGCTTCATCTAATACAGCTACAGCATAATCTACTTTACAGAGATTTAATTGGAAGGCTCTAATCGTTTCATAATTGGTTAAGATCAGTTGTTTTGTTTGTAATGCCTGAACTGATTTTTTATTGTAGTCCTTAGTAAGTCCTGTATTACCATATAATTTTGTTAAAGGTAGGGATTGCGGAATAAAGAAATGAGAATACTCTTTTTCCCAATTTTCTAAAATTGAAACAGGGGCTACAACCAAATATGGCTTATTGTTGTCATAATTTTGTGAGTGCCATTCAATAAAGTACAGAAGCTGTAGCGTTTTGCCTAATCCCATATCATCAGCCAGCAAGCAACCACGAAGATTTTTACTAAATAGATTTTGCAGCCAGGCAATTCCTTCTTGTTGGTGTTCTTTTAATGAAACAACAGGGGTAAGATTTTGAACCTTGAAAAATGTTTGTTCAATTTCTATGTCTAATTCATCACCAATTTCGCTGTATTCAGACCCTTCTACATTTTCTTTTATGATTAAAGCGATTGTTCCCTTAACTGGCTCTTTTGAGTTTGCTAATTGTCGTTCTGCAATTTTTATAAATTCTTCCGCTTTTTCAATAGGAATTGAGGTATTCTTCCAATCAAAGCTATTTTCCCCTGATTTTACTGCCTTTTCTTTTTCTTGCTTAAATTCTTCAAGCTCAATCTTTGTTTTAATGAAAATATTCTTTTTGCCACAAATTCTATCTTCAATACCTATTCCAGGAATCCATTCCGATTTATAGGGACATATAAATGGATAAAATCTGGGCTTATATAAACCAATTTCAACTACTCTTTCGCTGTAAAAAGCAGAAGTGTCAATTATCTCATTATCAAGACCAAGAAATCGAAATGGATCTTCACTTATTTGTTTTACTTTTTCAGGATCACTTGTTCTCCGAAGCTTGTCTTTGATTATCTTAATTTGTTCCTTCTGTTTATCATCAAAAACAACTCGTGTTCTTTGTCCATTAAGGTTGGATGTTGGATAAACATCCTGAACATTACGGTACATGTCGAATGCTTTTGGAAATTCTTCAATTGGCTTAAATTCATTCTCTTGAATTAGTTCATTAAATACATTATTTCCTACTCGTGGAATTACTTCCAATACACCATCGTTAAATTCTATATCAACAATTATTTTCTCAGGATGGCAAACATTTTCATTCTGTAAATACCTATCAAGGATAGATGCGTTCGAATCTGAAAGACCTTTTATCTCAGCAAAACGAAGAAGGTTGTTTTTGAATGTTCGCTCTTCTTCCGAAAGTGAGTTAAAATCATCCAATGCCTCACAAATTTTATACTGATTTAACGATAACAGATATTGTCTTTGGTCTATATCTATTAATAGACCGTTTCGTTTAGCATTCAATCTTGTTCCATTTGGTGCAAAGTCATAAAATCCATATCTGAAATTAAAATTGCTTTGATTCAGTTGTCCATTTGATTGAATATAAATTTCATAGGGGTAAAATTGTGGCAACTCTAAAATCTGAAAATCAGTCTCGGTAAATCGATAAATATTTTCAGGCTCTACAATACAGCTATCATCAGTGAAGTCTGCAAAGCCATTATCTGCTAATTCTTGCAATACAGAAATATGAGCAATGAAGCTTGTTCCTGTTTCCTGCCATTCTGAAACAGGGATCAGCCTTCCTGAAATTTCATCAGTAAGGTAAAATTTGAAGGTTTTATCGTATTTCCAATTCAACATCAAGCACTCCATATTCCTAAATATTCTTGCATCCAATGGGAAAATACCCTTTCCCACTTTATGGCACCACTATCATTATGGACTAATCTACCTTCTGGATTAGTATCGGTAACATTATCACCTTGCCTATGTACCAACATTGGCAAACTGCTATCCCTCAACTCACCAACGCTGTTATATCTACCATCCCAAGAAGGTGCTTTGGGATTATCATTTTTATAAGCATAAAATGCATATCCTTGATTACTAAACTCAATGAGTTTATACTCACCAATCCGCATCATAAATGCGGCAATCTGTATATTGCTTTTCGTTCTTTGAAAACGGGCATCTACGAAATCAGAAATCCTTTTATCCATCCTCAATGTCTGCCGAATATTGGAAGGACCAAATACCTTAAATGCTGATATGTGCGGTGACATATTAAGCCAGAATTGTTTTCGCCGTTCATCGTTAATACACTTTTCAAAGAAAACAGAAATAAATTCTTTTGTAATCCATTCATTCAGAATTGACCTTGCTTGTGTTAGATTGCGAATCTCTGATTCTGTTGCATTTTCAAATGGAGCCCATTTTGAAGTAATTCCCGGATCGCCCACCATCTCAAATGCGAGCAATTTCACATCTTGCTGATACTGTGTAAAATTGTTTTGGTTGGCTTGAATAATAAATTTGCTTACAACCCTCTTATTTGTAATTGAATTGTTATGAATTGAAAGCACTTCCTTCAATTCTTCAAGTATCTCCCCTAAATATTGCTTTCTTTTCTCATAATAAGTATCTATAACCTTAGAAAAGTAAGAATATTTTATCCAGCTTTCCGGTAATGAACAATAGGAAGTTACTTGAGTTATCTTAATTCCTTTTGCTGCCAATTCAGCCCCAAGAATTATTGGACCATTATCTTTTTCAATGAACCGTATATTAGTCAAAAGGCTACCTATTACAGTCCTGCTACCTGTATAATTTTTTAGCTGACTTATAATGAAATTTCTCAATATTTCCAAGGATTCTTTATTGCGGTCTTCCCAATTCCTGAATAAACAATCTGTTAGACCGCGAATATAATAATCTTTCCAATTAGCCTTCAGTAGTTGCAATGCCTGATATAGCTCTTCAACTTGTGTAAAAATGGATGATAACCCTTGTTCAGAATAAGAAAACGAGTAGGTTAAAGTCCTTAAATCTCGTTTTTCGTTGAATGCTTTGCTTAAAGTCTTTTGTTTCTGTACTAAAACCACCTATACCATAAGTTAGCCCTACAAATGTTCCTAATATTCCAAACCCTACAAGTATGCTATTAACTGAATTGAGCATTTTAAGGTTTATAGTGGAGGATAAAAGGTTTTTTTCATTGAAAAAGTCGCAAGAAAACTCATCGGTTTTCTTAGAGCCAAAAAAATCAATAAATGTTTCGTGATAGTCATTCCATGTGCTTTTTAATAAACCGTTAGATGATAAAGCAACTTCGGATAAATCCGATATAGCCTTCTCAATATTTATTTTTAAGTTGCTGCAGATTTTCCATATATGAATTGAAAAACATACAAATATAACTATTGCCACTACTACCCACAAAACGGTTAATGTGTTAGTATTAAACACGATAAGCGACTTATACGGAAAAAATGCGTATAAGTTATACAAGAAATCCATTCTTTTCATTCTCCTTTATTGTTTAATTAAAATGTTGTAAGTTGTAGGGTTATGATGTTATTTCTTCAACCCTTAACAATCTCTTCTACCCTTATTACTATTAAGTTAAACATATTATTCAGCTATTGTCAACTCTTTTTTCCTTAAATTCCCAAATTTCTCACAAAGTCACAAAGTTTTCACAAAGGACACAAAGAAAAGAACATATTATCTGTTTAGTCAATAAATCTTTTCCTCTTTGCGTACTTTGCGTAAGATCTTTTCTTTTAACCGTCTATAGAGACGCAAAATGGTTTCATTTACTCGCTTTCTTTCAACTCTGCATTTCTTATATTCCTTACCCTTATTTCAATCTCCTTCTCACCTGGCAATTTAGCCTTATATTCTGCTACAAATATCTTATCCTCCAGATCACCCAAGGCATAATGTGCCTCTTCCTTGCCTTTATACTCACAGACAATCAGTCCTACTGGTGACTTTTCCCAGGGATATACCTTATTTTCTCGGTAGTAGTTAAGGTATTTATTCATCTGTCCAACATATTCGCTTTTGAATTTACCTATCTTTAAATCTACTAAAACAATACAGGGGATGCCTCGATGATAAAACTCAAGGTCAATAGTATGAGTTTCATAGTCAATCATAATTTTACGCTGGCGACCTGCAAGAGAAAAGTCAGTACCAAATTCCAATAACAACCTTTCTACATTAGCCAACAATCCTTCTTCTAACTGCTTTTCACTATGGCCATTCTGAAGTTGGAGAAAATCAAAATTATAGGTGTCTTTGAAAACTTGTTCTGGGAGAAGGAGTTTTAAGTGAAGAGGTTTGATTATAGATAATTTACCTTCTTTCAAGATGTTTTGATATAAGTTACTTCTGATCTGGCTTTCTAACCGACGAGTACTCCATGTATTTTGAATCGTTTGGATTTCATAAAATTCCCTTTCTTCTGCATTAGCAACTCGCATTAATATACGGTAATGTGTCCAGCTTAATTCTCCACGCACTGCGTGGAGAATTGGGTATGTCTTATAAAATTGTAACATATCATACAAAGTAGACTTTTGCATATTTAGGTCTACTGTCAGACTTTCGACAATTCTTTCTCCATAATCAGCCCTTTCTCTATGTTCTAACTCTCCCCTTGCAACCCTTTCTCCTATTTGCCAATACGTCTGAACCCGCAGATTATCAACTGCCCTGTAAGCCTGATAAGTAGCCTTCTCAAGCAGACTCCGAATATCTCTTAAAATTTCATTGTAGCCTGCTACTGTTTTTACCTGTTTCTTAGTTGTTATTAATTCTTTTGCCACTTTTTTCTCCTTTAATTTCTTTTCAACATCATTTCCAGAATCCCTTTAATACCATTAAGTTAAACATATTGCACTGCACCTTTACCACCTCCGATCTGTTTGCCGGCGCCGGCAAAATGATGAGAAAACTTCTCTGTGCCTCCGTGTCTCTGTGGTAACTTCTATCCTCCAACCCCACAACCCCGCAAAAACTGCCCGGTATATGAATCTTCATTCCTTGCCACCTCTTCAGGCGTGCCAACAGCCACTACCTGTCCGCCTTCATCCCCGCCTTCTGGACCAAGGTCAACAATATAATCAGCGGTTTTAATCACATCCAGATTATGTTCAATAATTATCACTGTATTGCCGGCATCCCTGAGCCTTAAAAGAACATCCAACAGCAGATGAATATCTGCAAAATGAAGACCAGTGGTTGGTTCATCCAGCAGGTACAGGGTTTTGCCTGTGGATCGTTTGCTCAATTCTGCAGAGAGCTTTATCCTTTGAGCCTCTCCACCGGAAAGGGTAGTTGCCGACTGTCCAAGCCTGACATATGAAAGACCAACATCAACCAAGGTTTGCAGCTTACTATGCAGGCTGGGAATAGCCTTAAAAAAACTCCATGCCTCTTCCACAGTCATATCAAGAACATCGGCAATGCTCTTGCCTTTATACCAGACCTCTAATGTTTCCTTGTTATACCTTTTCCCTTTACACACCTCACAAGGGACATAAACATCCGGCAAAAAATGCATCTCTATCTTGATTATCCCATCCCCCTGACAGGCCTCACACCTGCCCCCTTTAACATTAAAACTAAATCTTCCTGGGGCATACCCCTTCATCTTTGCCTCAGGCAATAGCGAGAAGAGTTCCCGAATATAGGTAAATGCCCCTGTATAGGTTGCAGGATTGGATCTTGGTGTCCTTCCAATAGGGGATTGATCAATGTTTATTACCTTATCTAAATGTTCCAGCCCGGAGATTTTTTCATGCTTTCCCGGTTGAGTATGACTATCATATAATTTTTGCATCAGGAGCGGATAAAGAATTTCTCCAATAAGGCTGCTCTTGCCTGAGCCCGATACCCCGGTAATACAGATAAATAACCCTAAGGGAATCTTTACCGTGATATTTTTCAGGTTATGATGGGATGCCCCGGTTATCTCCAAAAACCTCTTACTCTTACATCTTTTAGCAGGTACAGGGATAAATAGGTCGCCTCGAAGGTATTTACCGGTAAGAGAGTCATTGCTCTTTAGAATATCCTCAAGGCTTCCCTGAGCCACAATCCTTCCACCTGTTTCCCCTGCCCCTGGACCAAGGTCAACAATAAAATCTGCCTGCCTGATAGTTGCTTCGTCATGCTCTACTACAATAAGGGTATTGCCTATATCCCTTAACCGACACATGGTATTCAGCAGCCTTTGATTATCCCTCTGATGAAGACCAATGCTGGGTTCATCAAGCACATACAAAACCCCAACCAGACCAGAGCCTATCTGGGTTGCTAATTGAATTCTTTGTGCCTCTCCGCCGGAAAGGGTTTTGGTCATGCGGTTAAGGGTAAGATAATTCAAGCCCACATTGTTTAAGAAACCAAGCCTCTCCTGTATCTCCTTCAATATCTTTACTGCTATAAGCCTTTCAAACTCGGTCAAGACAATATTCTCAAAAAAAACCTTTAACTCTTTAATAGACATTTCGGTTATCTGACTAATAGATTTTTCGCTCACAGTCACAGAAAGGGCTTCCCTTTTTAATCTCGCCCCTTGACAGACAGGGCAGGTTTGCAGGGTCATGTAACCCTCTGTCTCCTCACGAACCCTTTCTGATTCTGTCTCTTTATATCGCCTGTTAAGGGTTGGGATTATGCCCTCGTAACCCCCATAATACCGTTCACCATATTTTGTCTGACAATAATATCCATCCCTTGATCCATAGAGAATGATGTCTTGCTGCTCTTTTGTAAAGCTTCCAAAAGGAACATCTAATCGAAACCCTTCCTGTCTTGCCACCCGCTCTATCTGATAAAGCCAGGAAGAGGAAAAACCCAGGGGAATGATTGCCCCTTCATAAATGGTTTTTGATTTATCCGGCACAATCAAATCAGGCGAAATCTCTGTCGATGAGCCAAGCCCTGTACAGTCCGGACATGCCCCATAAGGGCTATTAAAAGAAAACATCCTTGGAGATAATTCCTCATAACTAATCCCACAATCCACACAAGCCAACTGTTCAGAAAAAAGTTTTTCATCCCCTCCATCATCAGCTACCATGACTATTCCCTTGGCAAGGGCAGAGGCAGTTTCTATGGAATCAGCCAACCGACCCCGTATCTCAGGCTTAAGGATAAGCCTGTCTACAACTATCTCAATGTGATGCTTTTTATTCTTTTCCAGCGTCAGAGGCGATGCCTCTAAAATATCTTCAGACAGGTCATACATCTTTCCATCCACTCGAACCCTGACATAACCATTCTTTTTGGCTGAAGCAAAAACTTGTTGATACTCCCCTTTTCTACCACGAACAACTGGAGCAAGGATCAAGAGTTTTTTGTCTGGCCCCAGAGATATAATCTGCTCTACGATTTCATCTACGCTTTGTTTGCAAATCAGCTTGCCGCAATTATAGCAATGAGGTCTGCCTATTCGAGCATAAAGAAGACGGAGATAGTCGTAGATCTCTGTTACCGTTCCTACTGTTGATCGAGGATTTTTTGCAGCTGTTCTTTGTTCAATAGCAATGGCTGGCGAAAGCCCGCTTATATAATCCACATCAGGCTTTTCCATTTGCTCTAAGAATTGTCGAGCATAGGCAGAGAGGGATTCAACATATCTTCGCTGTCCCTCAGCATAAATAGTATCAAAAGCAAGTGAAGATTTTCCAGAACCAGAAAGCCCGGTGATAACCACAAGCTTGTTCCTGGGAAGCTCTATGTCTATATTTTTTAGGTTGTGCACCCGGGCACCCTTGATAATAATTTTTTCATCCAAGATGACACCTCGTCTGGATTTAGCAATGAAATAATTCACCGCAGAGACGCAAAGGCGCAGAGAAGACTTAGAGCTTATTTACAATAGGCAGATTCTAAAAGAAGGATAAGACCAAGTGTTCTATGTATTTCAATTGCCGCACCAACTACCCTCTCTGTTATTTGATTGATTTCCATTCTCAGCGACTCTGTGTCTCTGCGGTGAAATATCCTTAGCGCACCCTTTCCATAATCCTATCCAAATCCTCTTGCGAATAAAACTCTATCTCAATCTTTCCGGTACCTTTTGCTGTTCGACTAATCCTAACCTTTGTGCCAAGAGACTCCATCAGTTTTTCCGTACAAGATTCCAGAGCAATATCAACAGCAGGTTTTTCCTCTGCCTTCTTCAATGTTTCACGTGAAACATTCTCTTTTATCTTTTTGATAAGAGCCTCTACCTCTCTCACAGAGATACCACTTTTTACAATCTTTTCACACACCTCTTGCTGCTCTGCTTCATTGTCCAAAGACAAGATTGCCCGAGCGTGTCCCATAGAGATTGTTCCCTTCAACACTTCTTCCTGAATGGGCTTGGGTAGTTTTAGTAGCCGCAGACTGTTGGTAATAGAGCTTCTGTCTTTCCCAACCTTTTTTGCCAGGTCCTCCTGGGTTAGATGAAACTCTCGAATCAATTGCTGAAACGCCTCTGCCTCTTCCATAGGATTAAGGTCTTGCCTCTGGATGTTTTCAATTAAGCCAATCTCTAAGGCATCCTCGTTGGACAGCTCTCTCACGATTGCTGGAACTCTTTCCAAGCCAGCCTCGTGTGCAGCACGAAGCCTTCTTTCGCCGGCAACCAACTCATAGCCGTCTTTATAGGGACGAACGATTATTGGCTGAATAACGCCCTTCTCTATTATTGATTCTACTAATTCCGTTTGCTTCTCTGGGTCAAAGTATCGTCTTGGCTGATATTCTCCTGGAACAATCTCCCCAATCTTAATCTCCCGAACCGTCTCTCCCCCTGCTCTTGCCTCTGGAATTAAAGCGTCCAAACCCTTTCCTAAAGCTATTCTTTGCATTTCGTTCACCACTCCTTATATTAATTTTGAACACGAAAAATTATTTAGAACTTATCACGAAAACACGAAAAATTATAAATATATGTTATCTGTTTCGTGCTTTCGTGATAAAAATCCCTTTTCTTACGCCTTCTGATAAAACCAATAATATGCTGAAAAGCATACATAATAATGTTTCAGTTCCCGATGCAATGGAAAGCTTATCCTTGCTTGGTTCGAGGTTATCTTGCTTGCTGGAACCTCATACACTGCTTCTGTCCAGGCATTCTCTGCATTCTCATGCGTCCATATCCCCAGGAACTCTCCATTTACCCAGACCTCTGTAGGTGTATAGGTTGATGTCCTTTTGACTATCTTCAGCCCCTTTCCCGGAATACTGCGAACTACCATACTTTCTCCACCGGTAATCTGTCTCCCTGCATCAACCACTACTGCTGACGGATTATTCAAATAGGAATACATACAGGCTTCATCTTGATAAATCAAGCCATAAAACATCCCTGGTTGCGTTTCCCAAAATTTGTAGTGATGAGCCTTTTCGTTCTCAACATCTCCAATATCGATATGGTCAATCAAGCTATATCCCTCTAATTCTTTATCAGCAGTATAAATCTTATCGCCTTTATGGGCAAGGCTCCAATCAACCTTGTAGACTGTCATGGGTGAAGGACTGCCGGCAATGGTTGAATCAATAAGCTCAAATTGGCATATCTTTTCTTTTAACATGCCTTTTTTTCTATCCATGCCCCAAGAGCCATTTGTTGATTGTAAATATCTTTACAATTTTTCCCATAAGCTACGGAAAAGTACAAGGTATTCAGTATGCCGAATAATATAAAAAAAGAGGCTAAAGAAACAAAGGCAGCCCTTGTCTCCTTCTCCCCAAAAGAAAGAAAGGGCTGGCAAATCAGCCGAGCAAACAAAGAAAGCCCGCTGACCATGAAGATTAAAAACAAGGGATAGAACGGAATAAGGTATCGATGCCAGTGCCATTTAACCGGAAGAGAAATGCAAAGAGAAAAAAGTTCTGTCATTAACAAACAAAGGGTTAATGTTCCGATCCCCAATATTTTTTCCCGCATCTCTTTTGTTACAAAATATAGCACTCCAACAAGTCCAAAGAATAATGAAAATGGGGCAAAATAAACCGACTCCTGTCCTTCATTGGCATACATAGCCGGGGTATATTTGCCATCACATCCGGAAAATATATCCTTCATTATATAGAAAAAATACTTGCCTGCTGTAGCGGCTATATCAAGCAGGTTTGAATTTGGTCTGGAAAGGGGAGACTTGGCAATCATGGTGTTAAATGTCAGGCTTCCGGTAAAGGCATAGTTCATCACCACAAATATCATTCCAAACCCTACAGGGATAAGAAAATAATAATTTTTCTCATTCCGCAAAAAGAAGATAAAGCCAAAAAGCACCCCGGAAAGGATCAATCCCTCTGGCCTGGTCAGAGCCATGATGCTGGCAAAAACTATTGTCCAAAAATATTCCCCCCCCTCTGCCTCAAGAAGAAAGGCATACAAGACAGATAGAATAATGCACATGAAAAAGCCTGTTTCCATCCCACAAAAAAAGCTCCAGAGGATTTGACCATTAAATAAAAAGAGCAACCCTAACACAAGACCCGTTGCCTCGTTAAATAACCTTCTGCCAATATTAAAGATTAATAACGAGGAAACTATTAAAAAAACCAATCCCAACCCAAGTGAAAAAGCAAGGATACCTGTCTTGCCCAAACCGGATAAAAATCCTATGCTTAAGATAAAAGGATACAAAAGACTGGTTGCCCCTGTTGTCAGGCTGTCCCCGGTATTATATTGGAAGGCAGCCCCATGACAGATTTGTTTGGCATACTGGAGAAAGATAAAGGTGTCATCCAATGGTGGGGCAAGATGGCCATCTGTATAAAAAAGCATTGACCTTAAAAAAATGGCTGCAAGAAAGATCGCTATTGTACTGAATAATATTGTATATCGTGTTCGCATAACGCTCCTTAACTAAGTAGGTTGTTCAGGCTGTAGACCATTAGACTGTCAGGAAAAACAAAGGCGACGAGGTTTTTCTACAACCTACAGCCTTCTCTCCTAATAGTCTAACAGCCTAATAGCCTGAGTGCTTACCTCTGATAAAACCAATAGTGTGCTGGAAAATATTCTGCCTTCTCCATGGTCAGAATATTTATTCTTGTCCGTTCCGTAGTTATCCATTCAGCCGGGATATCCAGAATAGCCTCTGTCCATACATTCTCAGATCCCCTGTCTTCCTTCCACATCTTTTTATATTTATCATTAACCATTACCTGGATATTAAATCTGCCCTTGTGTCGAACAATCATTTTCATAGTTGTTGACGGCCTTGTCTTTATTACCATCTCCTCCCCTCCGGAAAGAACCCTGCCTTACCATCTCCTCCCCTCCGGAAAGAACCCTGCCGCCGTCAGCAACAACATTTTCCTGATTAGATAGGAATGGAAGCTTCAGGGCATAGGTGATTGCCCCTGGTTTGTGCTCTGCCTCCCAGAATCTGTAATTATGAGCCTTTTCATCAACAATATCGGCTATATCAAGGCTGTCTATTAATAGCCATCCATCTACCTCATTCAACACAGACACGCAAGAATCCCCTTTATGAAGCCATGCCTTTTCTGCTTCATAAACAACTAAGGGTGAAAGCTGTTCAATGGTTACCATCTTAGAGGAATATACCCTTTTGCCAAGTAAACCGGATTGCTCAAGCCTAAGCTCATTCTCCGGCAGGACAAAGAATTGAGGATAAACATCCCTTGATTCTAATGCCTCAAAGATACTCCCTGCCCCATGCCTGAAGGATGCAGCCAGTCCATTGCTGCCTACCCCTGAGATATCAACAAACCTTCTCTCGCCAAAGTATGCCAGAGGGCTCATCCCATTAGCAGCAATGACAGCATCTGGGGGAAACTTTTCCTGTATCATCTTTCCAAGGGTGATTTCATGATAGTATGTATTGTAACAGCTCTTGCCGTAGATAACACTAAAACAAA
>JACQXK010000096.1 GCA_016208765.1 Candidatus Omnitrophota bacterium | reverse complement strand
CCTTCCCTATATTCAACCCCCCAATTCTGGCGCCATAGGCGCCACAGGCGCAGACCCCCCAAAATTTCTTGGGGGGTCTGCGGTTTTGTGGAATTCCCTATCCCCCCCACCCCTGGCCGCTTGATGCGCATAGCGCCTGTTGCGGCACGCCCATAGGTCAGCAAGGCCGCGTGCCCCTCCGCCTGAGGCGGACCCGCACAAACTACCGCGCCCTTGCCAGAAAAGATTTCCACGCCCCTTGACAATACCCTATATTTTGTGTATACTATATTGTAGTTACAAAATGAACATACATGGATTTAACTGGGATGATAGAAATAAGCAACACATCGCGCTCCACAATGTTACGCCCGATGAAGTAGAAGAAGCATTTCAAGGAAAGTATATCACCTTTCCTTCCTGGGCTGGAAGATACATTTTGCTCAGTAGAAGCGCGGCCGGCCGTTATTTGTTTATTGTATTTGAAATTAAATCTGGGATTGTCCGGACAGTCACGGCCCGGACAATGTCTGGAACCGAAAAAAGACGCTATCAAAAAGGAAAATAAAATGAAAACCAAGAAACTTCCTAACTTTAAAAATGAAGAAGAGTTTGCCAAGTTTGTTGAAACCCATGATATGGGTCCTTACTTTAAAGGAATGAAGGCTCTGGATGAAGCTTTGATTTTGGCGCCAGCACTCGCAGAAAAAATCAGAGAACGTTCCAAGAAACGCCTAATCTCCCTTAGGCTGCCCAATTGGCAAATTGAAGGCGCCAAGGAAATAGCCAGGAAGATAAAACGGCCTTATCAGACTCTTATTCAGACTTGGGTAGGAGAAGGGTTGAGGACCGAGATGCGCAGTATTCGCGCAACTCATCATTAACGCGATAAAAAAACATTATTATCAAGCAACCTTATATTAAAGGTTTGGCGATACTCTGCGACCGAAAACCGTGCTACCCTCGTTCGTCTTCCATTTAGCGGCCGCACCCTGTTCGTCTTCGGTATAGTAAAAAAACAGTAGTAAAAGAACGTGCTCCCAGTGTCGCAAAAGTCCAAATTCCTCTTTTCCCCGCTCCTCGTGAAATTTCCCATTTCCTTTTTTGAGTGTCGTAAAAGTATCACTTTTACGACACTGGCGGAGGGTAGGGTGGGGATAGAAAAGGTTTTAAAAACCCCCTTGACTTTCGGTGCAGAAAGATGTATACTTAATAAAGAGAGGAAAAATGAAAACCATTATGTCAAACCTTGGGTTTGTTCCAGTACCCTATGACCACGTTCTCATTTTCTATTTGCCGAACAAGGATAAAAACGGGAATAAATTTGACGTGGAGCCTTGGGAAACGGAAGCTTTAAAATTGCAAGGCAAATTATTTCGCGGTGCCACCTCTTATCCTGGCAAGGGTAGCTATCGACAGATTGATGAGCACGGCAAAATTGTTGAAGAAGTTCTATTAGAACAGACGCGACTTATTGAATCGTTTATACAGGAGAAAGATTTCACACCTGAGGCTTTAAAGCAAATCGCTGCCTTTTTGAAGCGGTTTAAGAAGGAAACCCGGCAGGACTCTGTCGCTATTGTTATAGATGGCGAAATGTATTATTTATAAGGTTTGTTATAGGAGGAATTAATTTATGGATAGGACTAAATTATCCAAAGAAAGGATTGGCCGAATACTTGGAGCAAAATCTCGCGAGGTTGTAAAAGTTCCATTTTATTACGCTCCACAGTTTTTTGATCAGCTTCATGAACAATTACAAAAGAAACTAATGTCTAAGGGGGGACGTCCAAGTGTTGCAGAATGGCAAATGGTTAGGAAAACGCGATATTCAATTAAAACCTGGCAACGTCTGAAACATCTGGCAGCTGAATGGAGCCGGGGCGGCATATCTTTTAGCCCAGCCCAAATAGCTGCGAAGATTGTAGAACAAGCGCTTAGTAAGTAAATATTATTCCAGTCCCTTGATCATCGCTGTGAAGTTATTTCCTCACGGTAGCCACCGCCAGCTTATGTTCGTCTTCGGGTTAAACAATGTAGTGAACCACCATCCTTTTGCGACATTAATCAGTAGACAAAAATGTATACTTAATATAGACTTTTTTCTATTTCATATAAGTATAAAAGTGTGAAATTTATGTTTGAATACCTCGGTTTTTTACGCCAAACTTTGATAATGTATGAAATATTTTATACTATTTTTACAAGGGGTGAATAATAATAATTATGAAACAACAACATAAACATTCAGAATTCACATTAAAGACCAGTGAAATAGATAAAATTGTTTACAAAGCAATATCTTTTAGGGATAGATGTATCTTAAAATCATTATACTGGATTGGGCTCCGGAGAGAAGAACTTACATTACTTGACATCCAAGATATTGATTTTGAACGAAAGAGGGTCATCATTCATGGTAAAGGCAAAAAAATCCGAGTTGTTCCGATAATAAATAACGATCTTTTAAGTGATTTAAAGTATCAAATCGGAAATCGCGGGGGCGGGCCGGTGTTTTCTGGTCCCAGTGGTGAGAATCTTACTCCCAGAGCAATCAATTATGTGGTAAGCAGGGCTGGAGAACGGGCAAGTATAAATAATCCGAATCCTGCATTGAAACATATCAACCCACATATATTCCGTCACTCAATAGCACGGCATTTGAAGGACAAAGGATTTTCTGCAGAGTGGGTGCAGAAATTTCTTGGCCACTCATCATTCAAAACAACTATGGACATGTATGGCACACTTTCCTTAGAGCAAATGCAGGAAGAAGCAAGCCGAAGACTCATGTTAGAGTGATACAAAACATTCTATTCCTGAAATGATGGACACCGAAACCAAATACAATATAGTCTTATTGTATCTTCGCAAACAGAAAGGTATTGCGGATATAATCAGTGAATATAATATTTCTCGTTCTGTATTTTTTAAATGGTTAGACAAATTCCTTCGCGCAGGCAAAAAAGCCCTGAAAAGCAATCGTCCCGGGAGAAAAAGACAGCAACCAATTCCAGAAAAAATTCTGTATAGTATCATTAATATCAGATATGAAAAGCCTTCAGGTAGTTCTTACACTGTTTCTAAAAACCTCAAGAAACAAGGGATACATATAAACCCCAAAAAAATCCAGAGAGTTTGGAAGTTATATGGTTTGATAGAAAGAAAACAAATAGCACCTTGTGAAAAGCGTCAAATCCCGAGTTTTACCCAACAAGAGAAAAACATTTGTATAGAATATATGAGAAATCATTCGCATTTAGGTTCTTATAGAACCTGCTGGGATGTGATGAATCTATATAATATCCAGTGTTCCCCGATGTCAATGAGAAGATGGCGTGAAGTATTCCGACCAATTAAACACAAAGAAAAACCAATATGGATATTCTATGAACGAAAACATCCGCACTCTCTATGGCATGGCGATTTTCTTGCAATAGATCGAGATAAAAATGGATATTTTTTCTACCAATTCGCCTTACTTGATGACTATTCCCGTGCTTATGTTGGTTGTGGCATTTTTGATTTTATTTGTTTTGAGGAAGTTCTTAAAGTACTTATTGCTGCAATTAGAAAATGGAAAGTAATTCCAAAAATGATTTTAGTTGATAACGACAGATGCTTCCATTCCAGACCGTTTAGAAGTTTCTGTGACCATTTAGGTATCCAACTAATTCATTCTATGCCTTATCATCCACAAACAAATGGAAAAATAGAGCGGGCTCACCGGGACGATTTGCAGGATTTTTATACATTTCATCGTGGAGAAACAATAGAACAATTATGTAAAAAACTTCCTGAATATCTATACTATAGAAATTATGTTCGTGGACATTGGGCATTACAAGGTAAACCTGCAATTACTCGTTTACAAGAGTATCAATCAGTAATAGAAAAAGGAAGCAGCATAAAAGCACCAAATGGAAAATACATTTTGTTAGATACATTGGAAAAATATACCGAGGCAGTTTTAGATACAAGGATTGTGAATAATGATGGATATATTAAATTGGAAAATCAGCTGTTAAGAGTAGGGGTAAAATATAGAGGCAAAGAGGCGCAGATAGTATCTATTAACCTGAATGGACCAAAAATTTACATTGATGGGAACCCGCACTGGTGGCTATTGAATCTTATCAGTAATTCTCAGAATGGATACGAATTTCGTTATAATAATGCCTTTCCTGTATGTATTTCTAAAAAAGACAATTTTAAACTTCCGACCTTGAATCTTAAGCATTTACCACAAAATGTCTACTGATTAATGTCGCAAAAGGATGGTGGTTCACTACATTCAGGACACCGAAAGCGAACAACGGCTGGCGAGGCAGTGAGTCTCGCAAAGCTGCAATAAACCTATTGGTGAGCGTAGCCGGCGCCATGGACCTCGTGGCGCAGTCCATCGTCAACCCAAGCCTGGATAACCTTTTGATACGGGAGATTTTCCCGCTTAGCAATCTTTTTTGCCGTAGCCACTTGCCACACTGGTAGCCTAAGCGTGATTAACCGTTTTTTGGAACGTTCCCTGATTCTCTGCGCGAGCTTGGGGTCAAGGAGCATTTGATCTACGGGTTCCATATCGTCAAGATAGGGGGCCATATCGTGGCTGTCTACAAATTGACCAAATTCCTTATCGCTCTTAAAGTAAGGTAATTTCTTTTTCTTCATATATATTCCTTTACTGATAACGTTTCTTTTCTGCGCGATTCATATCTCGCGATGTAATTACATGCACTATCCCGACTTTCACTACAAAAGCAATCATAAGGTAGCGACCAGCAGAGCTACGACCGAGAAGCGTATACCGACCGTCCCGGGATTTATAAACTAAGTGCTTCCCTTCAAACGCCTCTTCTACTTCATTAGGTGTAATATTGTGGCGCGCTATGTGCTTAACAATAGTTTCATCCCAGTCTAAATAACGTAATCTCATAAGGGCTTACAATATAGTAACACATTATTGTAATTTTGTCAAGTAGCAAAAAATTTTTTAAAAATTTTTCTGGCAAGGACGCGGTTGTTTGTGCGGGCCTTACCGCCGTTGGTGGTAAGGGGGGCACGCGTCCGCGCAGGGGTGGGGGATAGGGACCGCAGTAGGGCGGATAGTTGGGAATTGTCCGCGAATGGCCAAACAAAGGATACAAAATTATTTTTAAGGCAGTGGGGACACTAACCCCGCATACCCCCCAAGAATGTTTGGGGGGTATGCGCCTGTGGCGCCAGAATTGGGGGGTTGAATATAGGGAAGGAGCGAGCCTTGGCCGTTTGAAGGCCATAGGCCCTGATACGGAACAAGCCGCACTGCGGCCACAGGTGCCGTGAGTTATACGAACGGCCGGCACTAGCATAGCCTTGTGTGGCGAATGAAACAAGGGGAAGTTAACATAACAAGGTTATGTCTTAACCCAAGCCCTTGCCAGACATTCCTTCCTGTGCTGTGCGGTAGCACGGCAAACAGGGATTTTTTATTTAGGGGTCTGGCAAGGACGCAGGGCGTAGCGAAGGGGTGAGGCAAGCCTGACCCCACACTTTCTCCATCTTGTTACGCAGGATAACTGAAAGTGTGGGGGAAGGTTCGCCAAAATCTTCGGTAAGAAAACCTTTTATGATTTTGGCGAAGGCAAGTTACTGATAATGCGCATTATCAGAAAACGAGGTTTAAGCAAAAAATAAAATGAGAAATTGAGGCTCGTTTTATTTTTGCGTTCCCCCTGTCGTCTTGACAGGGGGATAAACCGAGTGGCTTG
>JACQXK010000088.1 GCA_016208765.1 Candidatus Omnitrophota bacterium | reverse complement strand
TACTATGGGTTCATCATAGACCCGGCTAAATGTAGGCACGGAGATCATAAGGGGAAGGTTGAGAGAAAGATTCCAGTAGTAAGACAGCAGTTTTTGTGCTGTTATGAGCCAAAGGATTTGAAGGAAGCAAACGAGAAGGTACGAGATTGGTGTTTATACGACTATGGGATGGAGTTGCATGGCACTACAAAGAGGAAGCCATATGAGGTCTTTAAGATAGAGGAAATATCTCTACTAATGGAGATGAGGAGAAAAAAGAGGATACTCATTCACCAGAAGGATTATCTTTTATTCGACCCTTTAAGTATTTTATTCAGCAAGCAGAGGAGGAAAAGAGATGAATATCGATGGACAAATAGAGAATAAATTAAAACAGTTACGATTAGTGGGAATGCTTGAGACCTTACCTGTAAGGTTAAGTCAAGCAGAAGAGAATAGAAGTGGATATCTGGATTTCCTGATGACACTGGTTGAAGATGAGTATGAGAGGAGACAATCCCGGCAACTGTTAAAGAGGCTAAAAGGTGCAGGATTTGAAGAAGAAAAGACATTGGAGGGGTTTAATTTTTCATTTAATCCAGAGATACCTGTGCAAAAGGTTAAACAGTTAGCCAACTGTGCATATCTTGAAAGAAGGGAAAACATCTTTTTATTAGGTCCTGTTGGAGTAGGCAAGACACATATAGCCCAGGCGTTAGGCCATACAGCGTGTCGGATGGGGTATGAAGTCTTGTTTTGCAAAGCGGTTAAGATGTTTCGTGATTTAAACGGAGGAAGGGCAGACAATAGTTTTGAAAACAAGATTAAACGATATACATCCGTAGAATTGCTCATTATTGATGATTTTGGGCTTAAACCGTTAACATCTATTCATGCAGATGATTTTCATGAAGTTGTCACTGAACGGTATCTGAAGCACTCAACAATATTTACCAGTAACAGGACGATTGAGGAGTGGCAGGTGTTATTTCCAGACCCAATAATAGCCAATTCCATAATGGATCGAATTGCCCATAATGGGCATCAGATTATAATGACCGGGGAATCCTATAGAACCAAAGGGAAAACAAACTTAAAGAAGGTGGATGAAGAAAAAGGAGGTGAGTAATTATTTCAGCAACCATAATTTGTCTACTATTATTTTTTGATTGATTGTGGCTAAAGATGCGATGTCGCTACGCTCCATCACATCTTTAGCCACAATCAATCAAAAAATAATAGTAGACAAATTGCCGGATGAGTTGTATAATTTAATCAAGAAAAAGTGGTGGAATAAACCTGAAACTGGGTGGGGGAATAAAGCTGAAAATCGACAGTTTTTTTACTTGCTGCTACTTCTGCCTTTTTTCTCCCATTATCCTTTTCTTTAAATAAGATTGAGCGGGTTAAATTTGCAGCTTCAATGGTATCAAAATCAACGATAAAGATATGCCCAATTCCCATCAATGCCAAATTCTTTAATACTTCATTGCCCAATGCACCTGCACCTGCAACCATTACCTTTGCATTTCTTATTTTTTCTTGGTCCCACCATGAAATAAAGCCAAAGGTAGCATATCGGTCTGTTGCCGTATCAGTAATCTTAATAACTTTTTCATTGCTAATCATAGTATTTCCCTTCTCTCAAAGGCTTGAACACTGAGTAATAAAAAAACCGAAGTCTTCCTCTTACACAAATGAATTAAATCCTATTGACTTCGGTCATCTTTTGCTCTCCTCCTTCAGAAATTAACCTATTTTAATAGTTTAATTTCTCAACCCTATTTTCCTCCCTGTTTTTTTAGATTCAACCTTTTAATATAATACCATTTTTTTCAGTTTTGTCAAGAAATTTTTTTGACAAATGGAAGATTTTGTGAGAGAGCGTTGCGTAGAGATTAAAGATATATCTATGGTCCAAGATACTGTGTTATCTCATTTCCTGCCATCTCTTTGTATTTCTTGACATTTTGAGGTCCCAAAAGACAACCCAGAGAGTCATTAACTAATCGATAAAAGGGCATATCTTTAACCTGTGGCATAATTTCTTTGTTTCTGTCCTGTTAGGGACTATATATTTGTAGCACAACGAGGTATCATACCTCAACAAATCCCACAATCAATCTAAGTCCCGTAGGGACGAGATATTGTAAGCGTTCAGGTGTTTGGTGTTTGGTTGTCTGGTGTCTGGTATTTATTAGACCACCAGGCCACGAGATTACCAGACCACCAGAACGCTTACGCCATTGTTTTCCTATTTCGTCCCTACGGGACTTTATTTTTAGGAGGCATTTGTTGCTATAAATATTTTGTCCCTAACGGGACAAGCTGTTTAGCATAACTGAAATTTACTGCTGTGCTTTTGGGCTTAATGTTTAACCTTTTATCCGGAAGCCTTTGTTTGTGTCAAGTGGATAGTTTTACATCTTTTTTGTGTTTGGCAAGTTTTTTCTCACATAAACTATCTCAAACCCGCATCAAAACTAAAAGCTATTTGCAACGCTCTCTAAAAAGTAATAGGTGGAACCACTACACCATTATGCTATCTTTTTGCCATACAGCTTTTTATACGCCTGGCAAAAGGGACAGAACATTTCCAGCCTTTTCATCATCACCGCAAATTTTGTTTCCGGGTTCTTTCGTTTGTAGATACACAACGGACAGCACTTGCAAATGACTGCTAAAAGTTTGAGCATAGGTCTTATCTCCTTATCAAAAGTTTTTTTGCCCCGGCAACTATCACCAGCACTAATCCAAAACTACAAACAATCGATGCCCCGGTAGGAAAATCAAAGGCACAGGAGGCATAGAGACCAACAATGCTTGTTATTGCCCCAATTATCCAGCCAATTATCAGCCGCCTCCCAAATCCTTGCACCAGAAGCATGGCACATATTGCCGGAATGATTAAATAGGAGAAGATTAACAGAACTCCCGCTATCCGGACAGAAACCGTGACTATTAATCCAAAGGTAAGGTAGAACAGAAAGTCCCAC
>JACQXK010000087.1 GCA_016208765.1 Candidatus Omnitrophota bacterium | reverse complement strand
TTTTAGAATCATACAACAGATACCCGACGGACCTGGCATTAAATCATAGCGGAGTTGTAATTGAATACAAAAAGATTAACTCTACAAAATACAAGGTAAAATTTCATGGCATCACCAAAGCATTTCCGCTTGTTTTCTCAGAGACCTTTTACCCTTTCTGGAGAATCTATCCGAAGCGCTATGTTGAAACTAAAAGCAGCGCTATCGAAACATATAAAATTTTTGAACATAATGAAGCTTACCAAGCCGCAAAAGAAGAACTTGAAACTTATCTCGAAAAGGGCTGGGTTTCCGAACTGGGTGATGGAAGCGCAAAAAAAACAAAGGGAATTTTATGGACATCTTTTAACTCATCACAAAGCTATGAGGAAAAATATCGCATCGATTTTGTTTCAAAGAATATTAAGGGAACCATCCAAAACGATAATATCTCTGACGGCCATTTTTATGACACATGGTCTCTTGACGCGATCGACGATAAGTATCATCAGATCGCAAACGGCTATGCTAACTATTGGCAGATCGATATAGAATATTTGAAAAAAACATTTCCGGGAACCCTTAGAGAAAACCCGGACGGATCGTATGACCTGGAAGTGATTGTCGAGTTCTGGCCGCAAAAAGTGTTGAACATCAGCAGGGTTATTACAATTGCCTTTACTGCGCTTATTTGCCTTTTGCTGATCAAGACATATGTTTTTAAAAAGGGTGAAGCGCCACCCGTTTCCTAAATCCACATTCCATACAGGGGCAGATTCTATCTTTATGGAATCTTTTATACTGATTTATGGGTTTTACTTGATATAGCTATTATATAAAGGAGGTTTCTGGTTATGATTGAATTAATGTCCATCGTTGAACAATATAGCAGGCCTAGCAGCCAAATAGAAAGCTGTCAACGCGAGGTTTTTCTTAATATGGTTAAAGAGTTTGGGTTCAAAGATATAACGGCTCTATCCGTAAGCACTGGAAACGGCATATGGGAGTACATTTTTTTTAAGAACTTTTCAGGCATCAAAAAAATTGTCGCAACTGATGTTGTTGAAGAAGCTGTAAAAAAGTCAGACCAGATGTTATTACGGTCTTTGGGAACATGGGAGTTCCAAAAAGTTGAGCCCGATGGCATATTACCTTTCGATGAACAGATGTTCGACCTGGTGTATCACCTTGATGTCATTGAACATACTGATAATCCACTCCTCTTTTTATCTGAACAGTATAGGGTTTTAAGATCAGGGGGGGGGTAATTATAGGCACCCCTAATATATTTAGAACTGGGAATATATTTAAGTTATTAACAGGAAGACTACGATTTCCTGTAACATTAGGACATAGAAACGAGATCGGAAACTATATCCATACTCATGAATACTACGAGCAACAACTAAAAATGCTTTTAAGTGGCATCGGCTTTTACAATATTAAATTTGTTCATTGCTATTTTGGAACACCCTTTATAAATATATTCTATTCAAAGTTTCCAAAATACAATTTGGGGAAATCGATGTGCCATTTCTTAATGTGCATGGCGATAAAATAACAGAGTTTTATTAATTTATGCACAAGACAAACAACAAAAGTGTCCTGCTTAGCACGTACATAAATACGGTTAATAATGAAACCTATGCGCTTTTTGGTCCTGTGCAGAACATTATGGGCTATCTTTGCCGGAGGTTCTCCGATGTTTATATGATCAGCCAGCCCATGCCCGGGGAAAGCGATCTGACTCCAACCCTAAACCTTTACAGAGGCGGAAAACTTTTATGGACAAAAAGAATGCCGAAATTCTGGCAAGTATTATACTGGGTGAACCACAGAAAAGTTACATCAAACCAGACAGTAATCAGGCTTAAGATCCGAGATTTTATGTCAAATTTTTATTTCATCCTCTTTTGTATTTCTCATAAGCTGGATTTGTTTATAGGCGTTGAGAGCATTAATACTTTAAGCGCAATTCTATTAAAGAGGCTGGGTTATATCCGTACAGTTTTATATTTTTCGAACGATTACAATCCGAAAAGATACACTAAGTTAAAAAATTGGGTATACCTCAAGATAGATGAGATTTCTGCATACCGAGGTGACTACATTTGGATGATGAACCCCAAGATACATGATTCAAGACTGGAAAGAGGTCTTGATGTTTCCAAACTTGCTCCGCATTTTATTATACATGGCGGGCTTCCGTTTTTTCCAGGCGAACCTTTGCTTTTACATGAGAGGGAAAGGAACAGGATTGTTTATGCGACCCGAGCAGGTCACCCAGGTTTACAGATTATACTGAAGGCCTTTTCGGCAGTGCTGAAAAAGCATCATGATTCAAAACTGTATATAACGGGACATGCTGATAAGGAAGAGTCAAAAATCCGCCCGCTTATAGAAGAGCTGAAAATATCCGGAAATGTTATATTCACCGGCTTCATAAAAGAGGATGAGCTGAATCATCTTGTAAAATATTCCTATATCGGG
>JACQXK010000086.1 GCA_016208765.1 Candidatus Omnitrophota bacterium | reverse complement strand
GTTAAGGTCAAAGTAATCTGATGCCTCAAATCTTTCTATAAAATCACGGCTCTGGAGACTTGAGTCAAGGTCGCAAACAATTGTAGAGATATGCTTAATATCCAGCGTGGCTACATAGCCAAAGAGTATCAGCTGTATCATTGGAGCCACTAATATTGGACCCAATAAGCGTTTATCCCTTGTAATCTGAATAAATTCTTTGCGTAGAATACAAATAAGTCTGTTCATTCCAACCTCTTCTTAAACCTTAAGCAGCTTATAACTATCATCGCCACACCAAAGAAAAACAAAAGGAGTGCATCTTTCCATAAGATTGAGGTGCCAACCCCCTTCAAAAAGATACCACGCAGGATTTCGAGGAAATATCTTGCCGGCACGAGATAGGTTATTCCCTGGATAACCTCAGGCATACTTTTAATCGGGAAGATAAAGCCTGAAAGAAGAAAGGAAGGGAGGAAACAGAGAAGACCGCTCAAAAGCGTGGCTACTTGTTGTGTCCTGGCAATGGTTGAAACAAATAATCCCAGTCCAAGGCAGAACAGAAGGAATAAAAAGGTCAGCCCAAATAAAAGGATGATACTTCCTTTGAGCGGCACCTTAAACCATAAATTTCCAACCAGAATGACCATGATGACATTACAGAATGAAACGGCTACATAGGGGAGAATCTTACCGAGCATTAATTCATAGGCCCTGATTGGAGCGGCAATTAACATCTCCATAGTACCTTTTTCCCTTTCCCGAACAACAGATATGGTTGTCAGCATAGTGCAGGTAAGCATAAGCAGGATAACGATAAGCCCCGGGACGATAAAATTAACACTTTTTAACTCAGGGTTATACCAGACCTGCGGACGATAATCTATGGGTGTATCTATTTGTCCTATTTGTCCAGATTGGTGCTCCTGGGAATATGCCTTAATCAAGCCCTGAAGGTAGCCGATGGATACATTGGCTGTATTAGGCTCTGTCCCATCAACCAATATCTGAAGGTCAGCCTTTTGTCCAAGGTTTATCCTTTTGGAAAAATCCTGCGGGATAATGATACCGGCAGTAATCTGTCCTGCATCTAATAATTTTGGGATATCGTCATCATTCAAGCAGTATTGTCTAATATCAAAATACTCTGACCCCGAAAGATTATAAATAAAATCACGGGCACATCTACCCTTATCCAGATCATATACCGCCAACCCGACATGCTTGATGTCAAAGGTGATGGCATACCCATATAACAGCAGCATTAAGACAGGCATAAACAGGGTCATCCCCAATGTCCTCGGGTCTCGAAGAATCTGAATAAATTCTTTATGGGCAATAGGCAGGATACGGCTTTTCATTTTAACTCCTTGGAGTAGCCCAACATTCTATTCAATAAACTTTTCCGTATTCATATTATTCCGCAAGTAAATTCTTTATAATTTTAACCATCGTTTCTTTATCTTTCGGATTGCTTTCGGCAATAAGTAACGCAAGTGCAGTCAAAGCGTTATCGTTGATTTTCCGTTCGCCGGATTTTTTGAAAAGATAATCGGATTTGTCCAAGAAATACACGAATAAAAACGCTGCTGAGCGTTTATTGCCATCACTGAACGGATGATCTTTGATGATAACATCTAAACTGTAAAATTCTACTGGTTTATCGGAATTTGGAATGTGCATTTTTTGCACATTGCTTTTTCTGTCCACTTCTTCATCCATAAAAATTTTGTTGATGTGTTTTGCAATAACGGATCTTTCTTTGTCAAATAATAAGGCGATTTCGTTTTGCCGAAGCCATACCGATTCATTTTCAAATCGCACACTCAACTCTACCTCGTTTTGAGGTGTTTTGTAAATGACTATTTCACCTTTTTTAAGCTCATTATTCCCCATAATGTTATCTCCAAAATACTTATCTATCTGGTCAAAGTAATAAAAAGTTCCTCTAAGCTTACCCCATCCTTTTTAAGTTCAGCCGGAGAGCCAAAGGCAACAAGCCTGCCCTGATAGATAAAGCCCAATTCATGACAATATTCAGCCTCATCCATGCGATGGGTAGTTACAAATATTGTTACCCTTGATTGGGCAAGTTCATCTATCAACCTCCAAAAACCTTTTTTTGATAAAGGGTCTACCCCGGCTGTGGGTTCATCCAGAAAGAGTACCTTTGGCTTATGCAAGATGGCACAGGCAAGGGCTAACCTCTGCCGCAATCCCGGCGGAAGCTCCCCGGAGAGCACATCCCTTTTTTCAATCAGACTGCACCCTGCCAACACCTCTTCTATCCTTACCGTATCCCGGACACCATAAATTCCGGCATAAAAGTCAACATTCTCTTTGACGGTCAGGTCTTTGTAGAACGAGAACCTCTGGGACATATAACCAATGGATTGCTTAACTTGCTCCGGCTCTCTTGAGATATCAAAACCTGCCACCTGTCCTGTCCCGCCTGTTGGAGCTAATATACCGCACAACATCTTGATTGTCGTAGATTTACCTGCACCATTAGGACCCAGGAAGCCAAATATCTCACCTGTTGCTATCCTCAGATTGAGGTTATCTACAGCCGTAAACCTGCCAAATCTCTTTGTCAGCCCAGAGGTTTCAATGGCGTATTGTCTCATCGTCCACCTCCTTCATCATGGAGATAAATATATCTTCCAGCAGCTCTTGTTGATACAACCCCTTTATGTAAGTCAGGCTGCCGGTAACAGCAAGAATCCCTTTATACATAAGCCCAATCCTATCACACAGCTCAGACTCATCCGTATATGAGGTAGCAAGAAGAATGGTGATGCCCTGACCTTTAAGATGATGGAGTATCTTCCAGAATTCTCTCTTTGCAGCCGGGTCAATACCGGCAGTTGGTTCATCTAAAATAAGGATTTTAGGGCTATGAATCAGGGTACAGGACAGAGCTAATTTCTGTTTCATCCTCCTTAATCTTACTTGAATTCTTTCTCATATCTAACCCTAAAACCCTGATCTCTCCCTCATTTGGTTTCATCACCCCGGAAATAGTTTGCAGAAGGGTTGTTTTCCCTGCCCCATCAGGACCCAGTAAACCAAATATCTCTACCTTTTCAATCTGGAGTGACAGGTTATTAACAGCAATTAAGCTGCCAAATCTTTTGGTAAGGTTGTGAATATCAATGACCCAATCATTCATGGGGAACGCTCCTAAATACTATAATTCATACCCGCCGAAGCACAAGATATGCGAAGGCGGTTTTTATCCATTTTTGTCTTCATTTACCTCTTTCATCAGCAAGTGAAAAAATTGGCTGACAACATAATTTGCCAATCCTTTATCCTTTGATAATTTGTTCATAAACTCAATAGGTGGCTCGGCATTTTTCAATAAAGCAGAATCAATGCTTTCACGCAGTTTCATTCTTTTAACATCTTCAATGTTATCAGCCCGCAAACTTGCCATTAAACTATTATCTCTTTTTAATGACTCATACATTTCTTTGACTACTTTATCATCATCACCCAATTCAACCGCATATTTGTCATTGATTTCCTTAACGATTATTTTCAAAACTTCTTTCGGGTCTGGCCGTTTCCCGCCTTCGCCACCTTGTGGATTTTCAAGCATTGCATCTTCCGGATTTAGAATTATACTTCCATTCTCTTCTTCTTGAACCCTGTATTTGTCCATGTCCACCATTTGAATAACTTCAAGCGGTAATGTTTCTTTTTCATAAGGCAGGTATTTGAAAAGCAGTTTTGTAAAGAGATAGAATTTTTCAAGATCAGTATCAATGAACGAAATGATTTGAGAAATAAAGGAATACTGTCTGACATATTTATTAATATTTTTTCTGAATTTTTCTCTGTCCTCCATCGCAAGTGTAAGGTATTTTCCTTCCGCAATCTTCTTAAAGAATGGCGAAAGGACTTCGGACTTCACTTTTTTTCGGACAAACATCTCAATGAAATAGGTAATCTGGTCAGCGGTAAAAACATCTGCTTTTTCAATCTCATACTTCAGGTTATACAACTTCTGCTTGTCAGTGGCTTTATCAAGGCTGGTGCTTTGATAATAATCTTGAAAATCATTTTGAATATCCTCATGTTTATTCACAAAGTCTATGATTAATGTATCTTGCTTCTTGTTTGGTATGGTTCTATTCAATCTGCTGAGAGTTTGAACGGTCGCCACACCCCCCAATGCTTTATCAACGAACATGGTATGCAGGAGAGGCTGGTCAAATCCTGTTTGGAATTTATTAGCACAAATCAGAATTTTATATCCAGGCTTTTTGAATTCCTCGGCAATATCTTTTACCCTTGAACCATTCATACTTTCTTCAGTATACTTATCACCATCTATCTCAACAGTCCCTGAAAATGCAACAAGTGTTTGTATGCCATGGCCTTGTTCAAGAATGATTTTATCGAACTCTCTTTTGTAAAGAACCGCATGGGCTCTGGAGCTGGTTACTAACATTGCCTTGGCATTTCCACCTATTTTATGGATGGTCTTTTCCATAAAATGAGCCAGCATGATATGGCTTTTGGCTGCGATAGCAAAAGGATGTTTGTTGACTTCATTGATTAGAAGGCGTTTTGCCTTGAGTTTTTCAAACTCTTTCCCTGCTTCTGCTTTCTCATTTTCTATCAATTCGAAATATGAGCTTTTCGTTATGTAATTATCCAATACATTGCGAATAAAGCCCTCTTCTATGGCTTGTCTCATCGTGTATTCATGGAAAGCACGATAACCTGATTTTTGTGTAGCATCAGGAATACCAAACAGCTCTAATGTTTTTGGTTTTGGCGTTGCAGTAAAGGCAAAGAATGAAAGGTGAGGGAGTTTTTGACGGCTTGCCATTATTTTTTCTAATTCTATTTCTACGGTATCCTTTGGCTCGCTATTTTCGTCATCTTGAGCAATAATATTTTTTAATGCTTCATCAGTTGTCAGGCTTACTTTCAAATCTTTTACATTTTCACCGCTTTGGCTGCTGTGTGCCTCATCGACAATAATTGCAAATCGTTTTCCATTAAGATTAGCCACTTCGCCTATGTAGCCAAATTTCTGTAAGGTACTGATGATGATTTTGTCACCGTCAATTAAAGCCTTGATGAGTTGTCTGCTGCCTTGAGTAATTGTGTTTACGGTTCCCTTTATTTTCTCAAACTGTTTTATTTGTTTCTGAAGTTGTCTGTCTAATACCTTACGATCGGTAATGACAATAATGCTGTCAAAAATTGGCTGTTGGTCTGCTCCAAATAAATTGGATAACTGATGTGCTAACCAGGCGATAGTTTTGCTTTTACCGCTTCCTGCACTGTGCTGAATCAGGTAATTTTTACCGGTACCATTTTGTTTTACATCTGCTAATAACTTGTGAACACAATCTCTCTGGTGGTATCTGGGAAATATCGTGGTTATTTCTTTTGTTTTTTCATTTTCTTCATAAAAAACATAATTGTTTAGTATTTCCAATAAACTGTCAGCTTGTAAGATTTCTTCCCACAGGTAACTACTGGCGAATTTGTCAGGTATAATCGGATTTTTCGTTTCTCTGTTGAATGGCAGGAAATGAGTGTTTCCGTTTTCTAATTTGGTGGTCATTAAAGCGGTGTTGTTATCAACCGCAAAATGCACCAGACAATTTTTTAGAAATGGGTCGCGGCTTTCTCGTTGTTTACTGTATTGCTCAACTGCATGAGTTACATTCTGCCCTGTAAATTCGTTCTTTAACTCCAACGAAATAATAGGAATACCGTTGATAGCAATGATCAAATCTATACTTTTATCCGGAAACCGTGTGCTGTAATGGACTTGCCGGATTACAGAAAATCTGTTTTTCTCATATTTTTTTGATGTTCAGGGTTTAGTCCGGATGAAGGCTTGAAAGAAATCAGTTTGATACTTGCACCCTGTAAAACAAAACCCTCTCGGATTAAATTGAGCACCCCTCTTTTATCCCGCAGTTTGGCGTATTCATTAGCAACTGCTTCCATTGTGTTTGCAGGGAATTGTTTTTGCAACTTTTGCCATGTTTCCGGCTGTGTCTCTCGGATGAATTGTTCCAATAATTCAATGTCCAGACCATACTCCAGATTGAAGTTATTGCTGTTTCGTGTAGTGTAGAGATTGCTGCTTCCGAGAAAATCAAATACGGTATCCTCAAAATTGATTTCTTTTGTATCGCTCATTTATGTTTTCTCCTTTATTTTTGGCTGCCGGTCTCTCACATCTATTTTTCCTGTTACTACCTCATCAAAAAGTTTTCGTATCTGCTCTGGTGCAGGCAATTCTTTCTGAAGATTTTTTGGTAAACGAGAGGTTATCCGATATTGTGCAACTGCAATTGGTTTTTTGCTCTCTTTTAGTGCGTATTCAACAATCGTCCGTTTTTTATCTTTGCAGAGGATAATACCTATAGATGGATTTTCGTCTTTTTCCCGCAATATATCATCTAATGCCGCCAGATAAAACTGCATCTTGCCCACATACTCCGGCAGGAATTTACCGACTTTGAGTTCTACGGCAACAAGGCATTTTAATCTACGATGATAGAGCAGAATATCAATAAAAAACTCATCACCATCTATTTCCAGACGAAATTGATTGCCCATAAAAGCAAACGATCCACCCATCTCCACCAGAAACCGGTTGACTTTTGATAGTAATGCCCGTTCAAGTTCCATTTCGCTATGTTCTTCGCCAAGCTCAAGAAAATCAAAGGTATATTCATCTTTAACCGCCAGTTTTGCCTGATTTTTAATTTTGTCCGGTAGGGTTTTATTGAAATTCGTTTGACCCAGCAATGTCTTTTCATAACTCTGGTTTTCTATTTGGTGAATAAGAACATTTTTAGTCCAGCCCATTCTTTTGGTCATACGCATATAAAATTCACATTCCAAATCATCCTTACATCTTTCCATAATTACCACAATTTTGGTCCAACTTATTTCTTGCACCAGTGGTGCAAGTTTTGGATTATTCTTAAAATGCAAATAGAATTTACGCATTCGCCAGAGATTATCTGAAGAATATCCGGCAACTCCAGGAAATTCTGATTGAAGGTCTCGTGCAAGATTAACAACTATCGTCTTTCCCCAACCATAGCGTTCTTGCTGTTCAACAATCATCTTGCCAATATCCCAATAAAGTCCGATGAGCTCCTTATTGACTGCTCTCAAAGCCTCATATTGTGCCGAACGAATGCGTTGTTTAACATCCTGCAATAAATTGGTGTATTCATTTATTTGTACATTATTTTCCATGGTTACTCCTCTCTTACATCAATTTTGCCGGTTACTGCCTGGCTGATTAAGGATGTGCGATATTCCTGCATTAAGTCTATTTGGTTCTGGTATTTGGAGATGAGGGTGTCGATGGTGGAGGTTTCGGTTTTGATGTAGAGATCAATTTCATTTTGTTTTTGATAATTTGGACATGGTATGAGCAAATTCTTAATTCTATCAACCGAAAGTCCCGGCTGTGCTGCTGCCTGAGAATACTGATTAAGGTTCATGTTTCTTAATAATTCCCCAAACCACAAAATATTTGTTGGTCTTCTTGAATATGTAATTACTGCATGTTCAGAAGACCAAAACTTACCAGTAGCATAATTGATATTCCCACATAAAGCACCTTGTCTTCCGATTAGTACAAAATTACCATCGTTTGTATAGTTAGTGGTGTAACCTCTTAATCCATTTCCACCATAAACTGGATAATCACCAATCTCCTTAATATCATCAGCAGTAATAGCCTCTCCGCTTTGAAGTTTCGCTACATATTTCAACTTCACCACCTCCCAATTCTTCGGTATTTCCCCAATCCACTCAATCCCACTCGGTTTCATCTTAGCATCAGGATTAATGCCTTTGGTTACCGCCTTATTGATAATGCCGGCTTTCTGCTCCTTCAACAACTCAATTTGCTTCTGGCGGTTGGCAATAAAGCTATCTATTTGCCCTGTTTTGTAATCGAGAAAACGGACGATGGATTGTTGTTCTTCTTTGGAAGGAACAATCATAACGGCATTTTTTATTAATTCTTGATTTAGTAATTTAGCGCCATAAATATTTTCATTTGCATTATGAATCAAAGTGAAAGGTAGAGCATAATACCAATAATTTATGTCGTATTTTGTTGAAGGCAAAAAAGAAGCAATAGCCTCATTTGTATAAAAATCTTCATCAGCAAAAGCTACTTGACCAACAGAAAGCTTAAAACTATATAACAAAGAACCTTTTGGAGTTAGCGGAATATTCGCCACCTCAACACCTTCTTTAGTGATGCGTTGCGAACCATGAGAAACAACTTTCCCAACCATGTCACTTATTGTTATCCAAGTATTATCCCCATCATAATATCTACTTTCTTTTGTTGAAGGTGTTCCACCTGTTTGAAACTTAAGCTCATGTTTCAAGTCTTTAATTTCCCAATCAGACGGTACATCGCTGAACCATGAATAACCACTTTGTTTATACATCGGATACTTCTTCATTCTTCACCCTCATCCCCAAGATTCTGTTCCAACAACAAATTCAGTTTAGCCGCTAAGGTTTCTTTATCTGGCAGGTATAGTTGATATTTTGCCAATAAAATTTGGTTAGTAATGCTTGCGGTGGCATATTCTACCAAAATATGGTTTTTATAAGTGCCAAGAATAATGCCTACTGGTTCGTTATCACCTTCGGTAGATTCCTCTTTCTTAAAATAATTTAAGTACAAATTCATTTGCCCAATATCTTGGTGGTCTATCTCCCCCTTTTTCAAATCTATCAAAACAAAGCATTTTAAAATACGGTGGTAAAAAAGCAAATCCACCCTAAAATGTTTTCCGCCAATGCTCATGCGATATTGTCTTCCAATAAATGCAAAGCCTTTGCCAAGTTCTAATAAAAATTGCTGTAAATTATTGATGAGTTTTTCTTCTAATTCGCTTTCTAAATATTGGTACTGTTCGGGTATGTTTAAAAATTCCAGCACAAAATGGTCTTTAAGTAAATCTTCAGGCTGTTGCACTTCGTGTCCTTCTTTTGCTAATTTCAGCACGCCTTCTTTATCGGTGCTTAATGCCAAGCGATGAAAAAGCATACTTTTCATTTGGCGTTTTAGTTCACGAACGCTCCACCGCTCTTTTTCGGTTTGTTTGCTATAAAACCCTATTTCTAAGTCAGAATCGGATTTTAATATTTCCAAATAATGGCTCCAAGTCAAAAATCCAGACAGTGTCTGGATTTTTGGATATTTTACATAAAGCAACCGCATCTGAAAAAGATTAGAACGGCTAAAGCCCTTACCATATGCGTTGGTCAAGTCTTTTGAAAGTTTGTCAAAAAGTTGACTTCCGTATTCTGCTTTCTCGTTTCCGTGCTGTTCAAATTCAACAATATATTTACCTATTTCCCAATAAGTTTGTACCAAAATAGTGTTTACTTCTTGTGCGACTTTGGCTCTACCTACTGCAAGCAAATTGCCAATTTGGTCAATCAGTTGCCTATATTGATTATTTTGAATTTCCATAGTTGGCTCCTTTCATCTGAAATCTTGAGGATTTCTCGTTAGTTGTAACAAATGGGGGAAAATGAAATGGAAAATGTGGACAGCACTCCATTTTTGCCCATTTAGCCATAATGATTAAATGTTTTGTCCAGCTTATTTCTCCAACCAATGATTGGAGATTTGCGTTTTTGTGGTATTCGTCATAAAACTGACGCATATACCAAAGGTTTTGCGGCGAAAAACCCTGCATCCCGGAAAATTCTGTCTGTAAATCTTTTGCCAGCGTTTCCACAATAGATTTACCCCAACCATGTTTCTTCTGCCGATCAACAATCATCTTACCAATATCCCAATAAAGGCCGATAATTTCCTTATTGACCGTTCTCAAAGCCTCATATTGTGCCGAATGAATGCGTTGTTTAACATCCTGCAATAAAATAGGTTCCCACCCGCTCGGTATATCCCCCAACCACTCCACACCACTTTGTTTATACATCAGATACTTCTTCATTCTTCACCCTCATCCCCAAGATTCTGTTCCAATAAAAAATGTAACCATTCACACCCTCTAAATGCACGGAGGTTATCATTTCTGCCCCCCTTGTGTCATTCCCACTCTCATCGCGTCATTCCTGCGAAGGCAGGAATCCAGGAGGCACAATCGTTTCATCTCTACCCCCTTGCGTCTGTTCCCTCTGGATTCCTGCTTTCGCAGGAATGACGATTCTACTTTTTCTGGCGAATGAGTTCGGTGGTACTCCAATTTTCAAGCATTGTCTGCTTGGCATAAAAAGAGCGTTCAAGAGGGTCATCAATTTTTAGCAATTCAACAAGATGTGTCCAGCTCAATTTATGCGGAAGCTCCGCATAAATTGGAAATACAGAATACAATTGCCTCATTCTAATAATATTACTCAAACTAAACCCTTTGCCAAAGGAATGTGTCAAATCTCTGGAAAGATTGGGCAAAAGAGCTTTTCCATAGGCAGCTTTTATATTGCCACCTTGTTCGAATTTAATGATATATTGACCAATTTGCCAATAGGTTTCCACCATGGTAGTATTTATAGCCGCAACAACATTATTCTGCCCTTGGATATATGTTTCAGAAATTTGGCTAATCAACTGGTTATAGTTTTTAAATTTGTGGGACAGTGTCCCACTATTTCGTTGAATTTCCATTAAAAACCCTCCTTAATCTCACTCAACAAATCTTCCGTTTCCTGCTCTAATGCCTCAATATCCTGCATAATCTCCGCTAAATCTCTCAGAGGCTTGTATTCATAAAAGAACTTGGTAAAAGGTATTTCGTAGCCAATCTTGTCTTTTTCTCTATCCATCCACGCATCAGGGGCAAAGGGCAATACCTCCCGTTCAAAATACTCATCAATGTTTTCCTTCCATTTAATGCTTTCACTGTCCCGCAGGTCAGTATCTTGCACCGGTTTTTCGTTCCAATCGCAAACTCTGCCTTTTTGTACAGGAATATTGAAGGGATTGGCAAAAACGACTTCAGCTTCTTCGTCTTTTTCACCCAACACATCTCTATACATTTTCAGCAATGCTTTATTTGGCTGGCTTCCAAAGGCTTTTTCAAACGCAGCGAAGAAATTGGCATCGCTTGTCTCTCTTGGCTTGCCTTCAAAGGTTTCAATTGCATTTAAGATTTTAGATTGTGTGGCTTTGCCTTTGGTAATGTCAATCTCGGCTGTTGCTTTGTCCTTCTTTTTGCTGGCAGCAAATTCTATAAACTTGAGGTGTTTTTTGAGTGCTTCGATTTTCTCAGCAGTTATTTCGTAAGCTAATCGCAAAGGTCGTTCAACCGTTACCTTGGTGTACTTAAAATCAGCCACATCAAAAATCTTACTGATTTCAACCGTTCGATTTTTACCGTCTTTCTCTACTTCAATGCTGTAATCTTTGTAGGCTTTATAAATTTTAGTTATCAAGTTAATACCGTCTTCGCTTATTTCATATTGCTTTTTACCCAAAGATTTTATTTTTTTGGTGAACCGTGGGTGAATAGCATTGATCAACTGAACCTTATTTTTTCTGTCGGTAGATTTTTTATTATTCAAAATCCAGATGTAAGTACCAATACCCGTACCGTAAAACAAATCTTTTGGCATGGCGACGATACAATCCAGCAAATCGTGTGGTTCGTCCATTATCCAACCACGAATATTACTCCAGCCGCCGCCGGCATCACCATTAAACAAGGGCGAGCCATTAAAAACAATACCAATAATACTGCCCTGCGAATTCATTTTACTAATCATGTGTTGCAGGAACAAAAACGAACCATCACTTACATCTGGTGTTCCTGCACCAAAACGACCGCCAAGCCCCTTGTCTTCGGCTTCGTTTTCTACAAATTCTCTAATATTTTTCCAGTCATCACCAAAAGGTGGATTGGTAAGCATGTAGTTAAACGATTTACCAATGAGTTTATCTTTGGTTATGGTGTTGCCTTGCTTGATATTATCGGCGTTTTCACCTTTCATCAAGATATCAGATTTGGCAATAGCATAAGTTTGTTCGTTTATTTCCTGTCCAAAGGTATATACAGTAAGATTAGGATTAACACTTTCCAGCAAATGGTCTTTTGCCGTAGTCAGCATACCACCGGTTCCACAGCACGGGTCATAAATACTTATACCTGCTCCTGCTTTTTGCAGTTTATCTGTTTCGTTGGCAAACACAAGGTTTACCATTAGTCTCACGATTTCACGGGGTGTATAAAACTGCCCTGCTTTTTCGTTCGATGCCTCCTTAGATTTACGGATAAGAATTTCAAAAATAGTTCCCATATCGTGATTGCTGATTGTGTCAGGGCTTATATCAAGTTTGGTAAATTCAAAGGTAACGATATAAAGCAATTCTTTTCTCAGCAGAGTTTCATAAATTGGAGAAAGCCCTTTTT
>JACQXK010000026.1 GCA_016208765.1 Candidatus Omnitrophota bacterium | reverse complement strand
TTGCCTGGCTGGCTTGGCTTTTGCCTGGCTGGCTTGGCTTTTGCCTGGCTGGCTTGGCTTTTGCCTGGCTGGCTTGGCTCTACGGCCTGGCTGGCTTGGCTTTGGCCTGGCTGGCTTGGCTCTACGGCCTGGCCTGGCTTGGCCTTGGCTTGGCTCTGTGGCCTGGCTGGTTTGGCTTTGGCCTGGCTCTGCGGCCTGGCTGGCTTGGCTGTGGCCTTAGCTATTCTTTCAGCGTAAAATCTTCCACCTTTACATTCTTCCACAGCACCCCATCCTCACTGCCATTGTCAGACTTTAATGTCAGTCCATATTCAGGGTGTTCGCTTGTGATTTTTTTGTTCCCATAGAGCAGATTCCTTATCCCGCCTTTTTCCTCAATGAATTTCTTGACTTCCTGGGTATGCGATTCTACTGCCTTGCGCTCGGCTTCTTGTTCTTTCTTCTTGGCTTGCTTTATGTCCTCTGGAAAAATATACTTGTTCTTGAAGGCAGAGTAGACCCAGCCGGGCGTTGGCTTTTTGTTTTTTTCCTTCATTGCCTCATATTTCTTGCGGATGTCGGGGTAGTCTTTAACGATTTGCTCCATCGGTAGGGCATAAATCTCTTGCTTTCTGTCTGGATGAAAACCAGGGATACTTTCCAGCCAGGCAATACATTCGCAATAAGTTTGTTGTAGATGTGAGGATATGGTACTTTGCTTTTCTGGTTTATTTGCCTGGAGTGCTGTTGGCACTATTTGGTGGGGGTCAGGTATTACTTGAGTCCCGTCTTGCAATTCAGCCTTGTCTTGCTGTAGGTGAGGCAAGGCTGAATTGATAGGTTCAGGAAGTTCTTTTTTCTTGGCCAGTTCTACCCGGTGTGTCTTGAAATGGATTAGACGGTCTTGCTTCTGTCCAGTAATTCGGTATTCTACGGTGAATACATCACCCGGCAACACCTTAGCTTTTTCTGTAATGTCGGGACTTTTGGCCAGCCGATTGATCTCATTGATGCCTGGTCTTATAGCTGTTAAAACATCGCTGGCGTAGATAACTTCTTTCGCGCCTTCTTTGGTGCGAACTTTACGTTTAGATATAGGGATATCAGTACCAAACTTTGTGGCATGGATATGCCATTCCTTGCCATCATAACACTTTGGCGATAGTATTTCATATAGCCTTCGGGAAATTGGTCGTTTAAGGGCTTTGTAATACTCAAAATTGAGATATTTGAAAAAGTTCGATTCCTTGATTTTTAGCAGCCAATCCGAATCAAAAACAACCTCTACCTTTTGAGTTTCTTTGTTTATGCTGGCTTTTAGAATATGAAAGAATTTTGTTAAATATTTCTGTCTATCATAAAAGATTCCGTTGAATTTTAAATAAACCGCAGACCATCTTTCTAAGGAATCTTGTATCCGAGCATAAGTTTTTGGAGACTTAGTAAATCCACAACTTTTTATTATTTCATAACGGGTAAGATATAAGTTGGCAGTATAGCCTTTCTCCTGAGACCTGAGCAAAAAATAAAACAAAATTAACATATCAATATAGTCTGGCGGAGTATATGCACTATGATATTCATAGCCTTCAATATCAGTCCAGACAAACTTTTTCCCAATAGTGTATCTTATGTTTTGAAAGTATAATGGCCTATTTAGAAAGTTAATATCTATTCTTATAACATTTTCCATATCAAATACCTATATAATTTAGTGTTCTTTTATTATTGATAGAATACATAATTTATTTATAAAAGTCAAGTATAAAATTACTACTAATTTTATAGGTAGTAGTCCTTGACCGTAGAAGTAGTAGTCCTTGACCGTAGAAGTAGTAGTCCTTGACCGTAGAAGTAGTAGTCCTTGACTGGACGGGATTAGCTGGAGCGTAACGATGACGTGCCCTCCCACAGAGCTAGAAAGATTCAATAAAGAGATAGAAAAAAACAATAACAAAACGTGTACGTGTGGTTCTCGATAAACTCGATAAACATCAAGCGAGGGGTCGAGGATTTTTGTTGTTGTTTTTTTGTCATTCTTTTTTTTGAGAAACTCCTGCCAATCTTTCTGACTGGCTATCGTTTTCATGTACGGCAAAACCCGCCAGGCATTCTCTGGCGAATGAAAGCCAGCGCCTTGGTCTTGCTATACAAGGTTATTTCAGGGTTTTGCCTATGAAAACGATCCCAGAAGAAATCTCTACTCTATGCCTTGGTTTTTAGATCAAGCAACCCTAAACCCAGTACCCCTAAAAAGCCTTTAGCT
>JACQXK010000089.1 GCA_016208765.1 Candidatus Omnitrophota bacterium | reverse complement strand
TATCTTCCAAATCTTCAGAATTTTCGTCTTCTTACCCAAATAGCTCTATGAGTCACAGGCTAACCAACCCGTCCTGAACCTTTTATTTATCCCTAGCCTCTAATAACTCAATGATTTTCTTCAAGCCATTCTTTACTTCAGTAATATGGTGGCTTACCATCACCAGTGCGAACAGAAACATTAAGCCTATAACAGAACCTATGATTATAATTATTATCTCTAATCTTACCAGAGTTCCAGCCAATTTAACCTCCTGTAAATTTAAGCATCACTCATCTGACATCGCTTTTCTCTATCTTCTCATCCAACAGCCAAGCAAATAATCCTGCCCAGAAACCTGTGTTCATTTTTATATCCTATCACTCGTGTCCAAATTAGCTATTGAAAAAGCCTAACCGAATCCTTATGATGGTGATAGCAATTTACCATCGCCATCACCGACTTCCGTCGGCAAATAAGGAGGGTTAGGCTATGCACCATCATAACACAATTTTGGGACAAATGCTAAAAATGTTTTCGAGATACGAATTTCAAAAAGCCGTTTCAGAGACTAAAACCGAATATCATTCAAGAGGCTTTAGCTCCTGGAATCACTTTGTTGCCATGCTCTTTGGCCAGCTCTCAGGCCAGGATAGTTTAAGGGGTATTGAGGCCGGACTTGCTACCCAAGCAGCCACGCTTTACCATACCGGCATTAAACCGATCCATCGTTCAACGCTATCCTATGCCAATGAGCATCGCTCACATGAGCTTTTTAAAAAAATCTTCCTGGCCATGCTGTCCAAATGCGAGAAGATAGCCCCGCGCCATAAGTTCCGTTTCAAAAATCCTATATATACTCTGGATGCTACCATTATAGACCTATGCCTATCACTCTACGATTGGGCTAAGTTCCGTACAACCAAGGGAGCGGTGAAGCTCCATGTTAAACTTAATCACTCAGGGTATCTTCCTACCTTTATGGTGGTGACTACCGGCAAAATCCACGAGACTCAAGTCGCGCCCTCTATTCCACTAGAAAGAGGCGATGTCGCTATATTCGATAGGGCCTATACCGACTTTGAGTGGTATAAATCTCTCGACGATAAAGGCGTATTTTTCGTAACCAGGCTAAAGAAAAACGCCTATTACAGAATTGTAGAACGCAAAGATGTCGCTTCTTTCAAAAATATCTATTCAGATCAAACCATAGAACTCAAAGGGTTCTACTCAAAGCAAAAATTTCCCGAGAGGCTGCGCCGTATCCGCTCCAAAGACCCAGATACAGGCAAGAGCATAACAATTCTTACCAATAACTTCACCTGGTCAGCGCTTACCATAGCAAAGATTTACAAAGAACGGTGGCAAATAGAGTTATTCTTTAAGTCAATTAAGCAGCAGCTTAAGGTTAAGAGCTTTGTCGGAACATCCAAGAATGCCCTGCTGTCCCAATTATGGGTTGCGTTGATTACTTATTTACTTCTTAGCTATTTAAAATTCAAATCGAGATTCGCATGGTCAATCTATACGCTCTGCTCAATATTGCCTGCGAATCTTTTTGCCAGAAGAAATCTCTGGGATTGGCTTAATGCGCCGTTTCATTCAAAGAGCCATTCGCCACCAAAGGAGTTGCAGTTAGAGCTTTCATTTTGCTAATTTGGACAGTAATGATATCCTATGCAAAAAATAAATCTGCCCCTTTTCATATATATCAAAGAGTGGAATTTGGTTTAAAAATTTTATACTTTTATCTTTTACTTTATAACCTCTAAAATCTTTTTTTCTTTAAGTGTTTCCAATCCTCTGATAATCTTCTTTTGCCACTTTAGAAGAACCGAATTAAATACATTCCTTATAATTCTTGAGTCACCTTTGTTAATTAAGGCATTTAAAATTTCGATAGCAGCTTTTCTATCCTTAATCGCTTTTTCTTTCTTTATCCTTCGCTGGAAAATTATTAATTTGTGCAGAGCAAAGTTAGCTGGATGTGGTAAGATTAAATAGAAATTCTCTACTTTAACCCTGATTGTATTACTAGATAAAAAATTAAGAAATCTCAAAGCAACAGCATTTATACCTAACTTTGGTAAAGGATAAGGTTTGTCCGTGCCTCTTCCTTTCTCTGGAACTAAAAATTCAAGAATAAGATCAGGATGGTCAAGCTTAATATATCCTTTACTGCCCTTAAAACTAGCAACAAAGCCTAAATCCTTAAGAAGCTCAACGATATTTACTTCACG
>JACQXK010000025.1 GCA_016208765.1 Candidatus Omnitrophota bacterium | reverse complement strand
TAAAGCGGTGGCTGGTTACTTCCTTGATTGACCAATCTATTTCAAGGATGGCCAGCTTCATCGCCTTCAAAGGATTGGCGGGCTGTTGCCTGCGTTCCAAGTGCTGGGGCATGAGTTTATGCTCCTAATTAATAGTTACGCTATGTTCTTTGCAATTAGTATAATTCAACTCATATTTGCTTAATAATTCAGGATTCCCTTTGATTACCAAAAGGTTTTCCGCATTACGCTCTTCGGCATTTGCCGTAAAGTTAAAACTGCCGGTAATAATCACTTTATGGTCAATCAGGATTATTTTATTATGCGCAATGGCGTGCTTGGAATCTATAAACGTTGGGATACCGGCTTTACTAACCACATCTGCTTTCGAGCCTTTGCCGTTTTCCTGGCTTTTATCCACGATGATTTCAACCTTACCCCCTCGCTTATAGGCATCTATTAAGGCTGATGCTATTGGTTCTGAGGTAAAAGAATAAGCTTGCACTAGAATACATTCTTTAGCTTGTTTTATTTCGGTGATGATGGCTTCGGTGCAGCCACCGTTGGGTGAGAAGTAGGACTGAATATAGGAAGGAGCAACTGGAATGGCTTTAGTCTGGAGTGTATCGGTTCGGCAACAACTGATAAGCCAAGCGAGGGAAATTGTGACAAGCAAAGCCAGTTTTGAGAATGCAGTAATCTTTTTCCTTTTATCCTTGAAGAACATAAGAATAAAAATCACAGCGATAAAAACCAGCCTAATATCATTATTTGATAACTTCTTCATATGTTATTTTTTATCTTGGTCAGTGTCGGTTGATTTATCTTTCTTTTCGTACTTGGGCGTTTCGGGGTTTGGATTCGCGTCTTTAGGATGCTCACTGTCCATTGCATGTGCAAGCCACCCAACTACATAAGTTCCGTCTTTTTCTGGTACCAGCCAATCCCATTTTGAGCCTTTAGGAGGAGCTTCAAGAGAAATTATATGAAAATTGGTTGTTGTAAATCGTCCTATGAAATGCTGTTTTTTTATTTCCCAATATCTTTCCCACAACCGCTCTACGTCTGACCATAACTTAACAGTCCCGGTAACATGTAAGTAAATGCCGTATTTCTCACTATACTCAGTTTTCGCGATAAGATTGGTAAAGGCATTGTCTTCTGAGAATTCTTTTTGAAGAATATCCTTCATCAATCGCTGAGGAAGATGAAAACCATAATGCAATATCATTGCTAACCCAATTAGCATTATAATGCTTGTTGAAATTATTATAAGCGTTTTGCCTCCCAATCGTTTAAATAAAAACATAAAAATCCTCCTTCACTTTTTATTTAACCTTATTAGATGGATTTCTAGGGCCTCCTCCTAATGGGAGTAATGGCTGTTTGTCTGAAAGGGGTTCATTCCAATATAGTTGTGCATTAGTGATAAAAATCCCTAGCCCTATATACCATAGGCTATCACATCCTTTAAAGACACCATAAGGATTACTGCCTATAAAACTAGATTTAAAATCTTGACTTCCATCCCCTTGATTCCCATTACTATAGCAACTGTTAAGGATAACTTTTCCTAAATGATATTTAAGTTTTATGTGCCCTGGATAAAGTGTGCCAGTTCTAAACCCAAGACATGCATCAGCCATGTTTCCTCCTCCGTGTCCCCAAAAAACAAAGCCCCAAATATTAGAATCATTTAACATATCAGTTACATCATTTGTTTCACAATCAAAATCATGCTCAACAAAGTAACCGTCGTTTTTCGCACTTGTAATCATGTCGTTTGAAACCTGTTCTGCTAACATTCTATGTGGATTCCCAAATAAGAAACCCTCGACAGGACCAGGCTTGACATTCCCTATCGCGACATGAACGGTATTAGGAAAGTCGTATATTTCGCTGGTCATCAGGCTATGGTCAGGTTTTGGTGAATAAGATATTGCGGGATTGACGGCCATTGTTAATAATAGTGAAAGGGGGGATTTTTTATGCGCCCATCTTGATATTTCTGTTGGGTCTAATTTCACAATCCTTGCAAGCTTATCAATTGTATCTCCCAGTTCGGCTATGGCTATTCCTCTCCTCATCTTAGAATTTCTTATTATTTTCCATAATCCTAACGGGTCTGTGTAATTCACCGGATTATTATCGCAGTAACTATACAAATTTATCCCCGCCCCATACCCAATCGGATCTCTCCTCAAGAATCGTCCCCACTGCGGACGGTATTGGCGTTCCCGGCTATGCTGTGTGCTACTCTCCGAATCCCACTCCCTCCCCGTAAACTTATACCTCTGCGGCACCATCTCGCTATTTATAATAGTTTCCCCAAATGCCGTATAGATATACGTATTCACCACAGATTGAGAAGAGTCAAGCAGGTTCACGACACTGCCGAGGCCGTCCTGCAGGTAATAATACATCCCAGCCCGGCGGTAATATACACCCGGTAACTGTTCGGGCCGAATATATCGTAGAACACGTTCGCGCCATCGTAGAAGTAATATTCCGTCGTCCCGTTAACCGTTTTACTGATACGCCTGCCCATGGCGTCTATCTTGTAAGTAGCACTCGTCCCAGTCGTTGAATAGACCGTTTGATGGTTCTCATAATCATAGCCCCATTCCTGCATTACACCGGTCGCCGTATTCGTTTCGGTGATTAAATTACCAGCACCATTGTATTTATCCAGATAGCAAATCCCGCTCGCGTCCGTCCAACTTATGCATTGGTTCGCGTTATTATAGGCGTAATTGGTAATGCCGTTTACCGTGCTATTCTTCTGGATTCGGTTGCCCGGCTCATCGTAATAATAATCCGTCCGCAAGGTCGTGCCGCCGCTCACCAGCGTTTCCGTAATCAGCCGATAATTGGCATTATAGGTATAGGTAAACGCCCCGCTTGTCCCGCCGTTTAGCTCCGTCATGGTAGTGCGGTTGCCTACTTTATCGTGCGTATATGCAAATGATGAAATCAAGGTCGGCGTCGAGGTTTGGTTGTAAACTCCGGTCAGCCAACGGGTGGTCGCGTCATACGTATAGGTGATGTAACTGCTATTCCCCAAATCCTCCCTCGTCCTTAAGCCCAGGGCGTCCATCGTATAGTTGGCTTTCATTTGTCTTTGGGCTGTTCGGAAGTAATAGGTTGTTGCTCGCTATTTTCCAGTCTACTTTTTGTTATTCGGTAAAGTATATAAAAAATCAAAGATGACACAATAGAAGCACGACTTAATTCAAGCGGAATCAATGTTCCACCATATGCATCCATTATAAATATCGCAATAGATGTTAATAAACACAGCCATACAAATTCTCTAAACAGAATATTAATTAATTTAAGCATATTATTGCTCCTGTTTTTCAACTATAATCTCTTTATATTTCTTAAAATCCATCTTATCAAGCATATCTTGATTAAGAAATACTATTTCTGGTTCAGATCCGAATGTCAACCCGAATGATTTGTTTTGTGGGTTAGAACCCAGCGCTAATACAATCAATTGACCGCTAGGGATATTCTTATTATCAGAATCAATATAATAGAAAAACCGCCTGCTATTTTTTACTATATACTTATAATCTTTCAGGATATCGTCACCCTTTTGTATAATTGAATTCCCAGGCGTCTTATTTTCGCTCAACATTAAATTCAAATACAACCATTTAAGCTTAATAGCAATATCTTCGCTATCCTGTTGCTCAAATATAATTTTTGTCTTCGTATCGACATAGGGATCTATTAGTTTTAAAACCGCACAAATACAAAGGAAGTATATAACAATTATAATCAATCTTTTCCACCATTTCATAGACACAATCTCCTTTATTTTGTTCGTTGTGCTCGCGTAAACTCACCCTTTGATGTCATACTACCGCTGATACTGTCGTTCCATTTAAATATAATATCAAAATCAGTACCAATCCAACCCCAGGGTTCCAGCCTTGTAATGCCAAGCAAATGAAAATCATATTTATCGTACCCTTCAAGCTCTATATCACAGCTATAAGCATAAGATGGTGTGCACATATCATTGTGATGAATGCAGTTATGGGTAAAATCACACTTTGCATCCCAATCAATAGTAAAGCCTTGCAGAGACAATATCAAATTTAAGTTCCAATTAGATTTAGCGGTTGTAATATTTGTAAACCCAGAAAGCAAAACGCCTTTCTTTGAACCGCATTTTTTAAGTTCATTTGCTATTACGCTGTTTTGCAATTTCGCTTCAACCCTGTTTCTAATTCTGCTATTAATTAGGTTTTCAACATGGTCCAAGTCTTTGATTTGCTTCATAATTACCGCGTTTCCAGACAAGTCGACAGTCTCACCAGCCCCATAAACATACTGCCCATAAAGCCACAAAAAAAGTATATTACCTGCTGTTGTTCCAATAACAGAGGGAGGTTCAGCATTCATTGGAGCATTATCTCTTATAAACTCATTATCAGTTAAACCATTAAAAAATTCTCCCCAGTCAATAAGATCGTCTATCCCATTTAATCCATAAGGATCTCTCCTGTTAACAGGATTGTTTCTTACATACGCATATAAGTTTATTCCCGCGATATACCCTATCGAATCCCTTCGATTAAACCTACCCATCGTCGGCCGGTATTGGCGGTCTCTGTAATGTAAACTTGAGCTTTCGCTGTCATACTCGCGCCCCGTGAATTTGTAGCGTTGAGGCACCATCTCGCTGTTCACAATCAGGTCGCCAAATGTCCCGTATATATAACAGTTTTTAGTTGTTTGTTGTTGGTTGTTAGTTTTACTGATACGCCTCCCCATTGCGTCTATCTTATACGTAAAGCTCGTCCCCGTCGTCGAATAGACTGTTTGATGGTTCTCGTAATCGTAGGATAAGGTTCCCGGCTCCATCATAGTTGTCTATCCTCGTCCCGCTACTATCCGTCCATGAGATGCATTGGTTGGCGTTGTTATAAGCATAATTGGTAATGCCGTTCATCGTGCTATTCTTCTGGATTCGGTTGCCCGGCTCGTCTATCGTATAGTTGGCTTTCATTTGTCTTGCCCTGAGTTTATTGAAGGGTCTTTAGACGTTTCGGGCCAGGGATGGGTTTTGCGGTATTCCTCGGTTGGGATACCCGCCTTCTTGGCTTCTTCATCTATTATAAAACAACTATTCTTTTTATCCCAGTGGAAGTAAATTTTGTTTTCATATAACCAAGTTATCAAATCATTCAACTCCTTATCTTTTTCTTCATCTGGAATTAGCTTGTTATAACGATATGGGGGAGCATCTTTGAAAGACTGGCTTATTTCAAAATAATCCCTATAATCTAATAATTCACTTGACTTTGGATTAAACAACCAATCTAAATATCCACTCCTAACACCCAGCAATACACAATACTTTAAGCCCCCTCTAAAGTTACCATTAAAAGCTGTATCCAGTTTGGTTTTATCAAAATACACTTCAGGCGATAAATTTGCCAATGCTACTATAGCAACGCTTTTGCTGGATTCACCCAGTTTATTCTCAGCTATTTTTCTTTCAAGACACTCCAATGCTTTCTTACTTTTGGTTTGTCCAAGGGCGCTAATAATATATTGCTCTACCGGGGTATCTTCATCTAAAGCACTGATTAAAATATCAAACGCTTCTGGCGTGCCTATTCTACCCAATGCGCTTGCAGCTATTTCCTTATAGTCAGTCTTTAACTCATCGAGAAATTTAAGCTCTAATAGCCTGCTTTTGAATTCAGGGATTGCTTTTTCAGCCTTTAACTTGCCTAAAGCATCCATAGCCGTAATCCGGACAAACCATTCCGAATCTCCTTTCATAGTAGCCAAAAGCTGGTCTATGGATTCCGTCGCACCAATATTCCCAAGCAAACTGGCGGCTTTCGCCCTTATCCGCCACTCTTTTTCCTGCTGTAAAATATCAATCAGCGTCTTAACCGTAAGGTCTTTATATTTTGTCCATATCGGATTAATCGGCCTGAAAGATATCTTTGAAGTAAAATCTTCTGCCTTAGAATTATCTATCGGTTTTCCTGATTTCTTAGCGTCTAAATCAACTTTAAACACGCCATTTTCATATTTTAAATAACCGGAATTTGCGTCCCACCATTCAGACCATTTTTGTGCTTCTTTTAAATACGTATCACGGTTACTTTCCCTCCAAAAGTTCTCGTCTGTTCCAAGTTTTTCATCCATTAAGAGTTTTAACAGGTTAAACATTCTCATGCGGTATTTTGGGTTTTTGTTTCCGAGCCCTTTTATCGCATTGAATAATATTGTTTTGCCTATATCCTCAATTGGTATGATATGTGGAGGATAATCACCCCTTACAAAATAATCAAGTGGAACAACTAAATAACCAGAAGAGGTTACAAAATCCTGTGGCTCCAATGCCCACCTAAGCAGAATTTCTTTTTTTATTCCAGGGTCGTCTGTCCATTTTTCCTCTGTAATAATTAAAGCAGTCCAAGCTTGTATTGAAGGAATATCGGAATACAACTGCTCCATCAATTCTTCGGTCTTGTAATCCTTGGCTTTTAATTCCCGCGGTTTTGCCCCGCAAGATATAATAGCCAAGACCAAAATAACAGCGATAATTTTACTCTCTATACTCAATATATTTAAAATCTTCATCTTTGACCTCCACATTACTTGTTTTTTCTAATGAATCTGTAACAAATGGGCTCCAATTATAATTTATGTCCACATCCCATGTGACAACAAATGAAAATCTAATTGACTTCTGCAATGGAAACGCCTCTGCATCATGAATAGTGCTATAACCACCTTTGGGTAAATCGCCTGTTACAAAAGCGCTTGCTTTACCTCGTCTGATATCTTTAGATTTGTTTATTATTTCCATTGAGGCATAATCCGTATTGATTACGGCAAAAAGGTCAATTCCCCAGCAATGGCCTCCTTCTCTCGTGGAACATGCATAGGTAGTCAATTTTCCTTCCCCTTGAAGTTTCTCCAAAACTTCCTCTAACGGCGTATCAAAAGTCATAGGAGCGCCGGTAAGTTCGCCTTGCCCAGTTTCAGCTATATCTTGAATAGCCGCCAGAATAGCGCTTCGGGTATCTTCTGAAATAGCGTACTCCTTGACGCCTGAAAGAAAAGAGCTTGCAAATGTTTGGAATAATTTACTTCCTCCAAAACCCTGAATTCCCTGTCCTAAAGATGAAAACATGACCTCATAACCAAGCGTTTTAAACATACGGTCTCCGAATTCTTTGGTTAATGCCACAGCGGTATGATATAAAGCAGCATATCTTGGTGATCCTAGAGTTGATCCTACCTCAAGGCGAGCTATCCTTCTTAGAGGCGTCGAAATTCCCTGAACCATTTCTTCTCCTGACGGGAATAAACCGAATGAATCTCTCATATTAACAGGATTGTTTCTTACATACGTATATAGGTTTATCCCAGCAACATACCCAATCGGGTCTCTTCTCAGGAACCTTCCCCAAGACGGCCTCATTTGCCTCGGTCTGTAATTGTACGTGCTACTCTCGCTATCCCATTCCCTCCCCGTAAACTTATAGCGTTGAGGCACCATCTCACTATCCACTAACAGCTCGCCGAAGGCACTGTAGATATAACAGTTTTTAGTTGTTTGTTGTTGGTCTATTAGATTACAGACACTGCCGAGGCCATCCTGCATGTAATAATACATGCTCATCTGGCTGTTTATAAAAC
>JACQXK010000024.1:598-3037 GCA_016208765.1 Candidatus Omnitrophota bacterium | reverse complement strand
CAGCATTAGCCCTTTTGCCTGTGATCTGAATAGGTTGGTGCGATAACGCCACCTCGTCCAGCAGATTATATAATCTTGCTCTTGCTTCAGTAGTTGTTAATGTTGTCATATTCATTACCTCCATGATCGTGCCAAATAATTAAAGGCAAGGAAATAATTTTGCCATAATTGATCTGTAGAACCATATTCATTATCAAAAGCAAAATAGTCAGCCAGAACCTCATAAACACGGGTTAATTCTCTGAGCCGTTTTTTATTTTTTTGATCGGAAATGGTTAAATGAAGCAACTCTAATGCTCGTTCAAAAGCCTGCCGGCTATATTCAAGATTATTTTTGTTTTTCCAGTTAATGGCTCGATTTACCTCACTTCCAATATTAGCCATTTGACATGGAAATGTGAGTTCAAACCATTTACCATTAGCCAGATCTTTATGTTGGTAACTCATTGCTCCACCAATTTATCAACTATAACCTTTATTATTTGTCGAATTTTGGGATCATCTACCCCTCTGCTGCGATTATTTTGAGAAGGTCTGAGATTAATCATTGAATCAAATTCAATAAAGTCCTCTCCAGCAAGTTCTGTATATAAATTAATACCCCAGAGATTGTTCTGTTTTGACCCATTTTCTAAAAGCAAAGCCTCTTCGTCAGAATGAAGCTCAGCATCAATTGCCATAATTTCATTTTCAATGTCAACAACAGCCTTGACAAGATTACCAAAACCATTGGCAGCTATTTCCCTTAATTTTTTGAGTTCTATCTTTTTATTTATAATTTTCATTTTTACTTGACTCTTCCTCTATTTTTGAGATATTTGGGATAAAGAATATTTCTCGCAAAGGCGAAAAGGTCGCATGTGCTTTACATGAAATTTTTCCCTCTTTGCGTGAAATCTTTTCTTATCTACTTACCCTTGCCTCAATATCATACTGCCCGGCAGAAATTACACTGATTTTTTGTTCCTTAACTTGTTCCAGACGACGGGCAATATCCTGTGCATTACCCCTTTTTAAGGTAATCTCAATAACTGCTGAGTTGCCGGAGTAATTCCTTACCCGGCAATCCGTTACCTCCAGAAACGAACGGATTAAGCGATTAATCAGGTTTAATTCATTGAGGTCGGCTATGCCGGAGATCTTCAACGAAATGCCAGCCTGCTTTTCCAATGTTTCATAAAGCTTTTTCGCAAAATCCTTATCAATTTTCTCAACAACCCGTTTTAATGATGCCTTTGCGGCTGCGTCATTGGTTATATCCACCCCGCCACAAGTCTCATCAATCGTGGTAATCACCTCTTTACTGTTTGCTTTAATCATCTTCAGAGAAACTGTTGCCCGATATGAGATTAACCCGCCTAAATCCTTATCAGTCACAAATCGGCTTACTGCCTTGCCCAGAACAAGGATGTCTGCATTAATTTCTTCAGCTCTTTCAGGCTTATCGTCGTTGATACGAAAGCCGGCATTAATAAAATGCTGGCTCAGTTGTCCCTCTATTACTGATGCTTCTACTGCTTTATCTTCCACATACTCGTCAATCCGAAAAGCCACAATGGGTGCAGGCTTTGTTTCCAACTGCATCTCATTAAGCTTTTTGGCTAAATCCTCTTTCCTGACTGTCGCTTTGATTCGTACCTTATAAAACCCTTCCTCACGGTATTCCTTAATAATTGCATAGCGTTCGATATACCCTTGCGTTTGTCCGAGGATATTTTCCTCAAGCAGGACTGCCTTGGAGACTAAGGTTTCACCAGTCACATAAACCCCGACAACAAGCCCTAATGCAGCTCTCTGGGCATCAGCTAATGCTGCATTCTTTGCACTGGTTATATCATCCTTAATGATTGGTGACTGTCCTTCAGCTTCCACTATCTCTGTGGCTACAGTTGGTTTAACAATAGCCTCTCTGGTTGCAGCACAACCACAAAAAAACAGCAGGCAAACCATCAAACAAGTAAGTAAATATTTCATCATGTTTTCCCTCTCAATTAATTTTAACTACTCAGGTAGATAGGCTGTAGACTATTAGGAGAGAAGGCTGTGGGTTGTTAGGTTGAAGAAAAACTTCTCATCACCTTTATTTTTCCTAACAGTCTAACAGCCTACAGCCTAAACAACCTGAGTAGTTACCACTCACTTAATCATCTTCAATCCCATTGCCTTTAACCTCTTCTTTGGAAGTTTCAACGAAACCACACAGCCGTCATCAGCAGTCCATTCTGTCTTAACAATTTCTGCCCCTTTAACTTCAGCATCAATTTTACTGGACAGAAGTGAATCTGTTTCCATTGCCTTGGCTACAGTGATACCACCGGTAAGGGTTACCCCCTTAATAATGGTAAGCATTTCATACTGTGCCTGCACGATAGCAGCACTTCTTGATGTTGCCAGCCGTTGGGTTTTATTTTCCATATCTGGATCAGCTGCACCAATACC
>JACQXK010000024.1:0-582 GCA_016208765.1 Candidatus Omnitrophota bacterium | reverse complement strand
CCTTGTAATAAATGATATTAGTGAACCTGTTGGTTCACACTATGTAATAGAAACCCCTACAGACAATGCCCCAATAGCCGTATAATTATTATTATACCATACAATCTTTTATTGTCAATGCAATTTGTTATTGACACATCCTGAAATCTTTGATAAAATAGGTTCAAGTCAGAGCGACAGCATAAGGAATTTGAAATGAAAAACCATCTGTTAATGTTAATAATAATGCCCATCCTCTTGCATGGCAGTACGAGTTATGCAGATGAAAAGGAAAGCATTACCATTGTTTATACCGGTAATACCGATGGCTATCTTGAATCATGCCATTGTCCGGGGAATCCGTTTGGAGGGTTGGCAAAAAGAGCTACCTGCCTTGAAAAACTACGAAAGGAAAAAAGCAATCTTGTAGTTGTAGATTCAGGCGATCTGTTCCCAAAAGATCCGTATGAACTTCAAGCAAAATATTGCCTGAAGGTTATGAAATTGTTAAAATATGATGCAATAATGATAGGGGATCAAGAATTTATACTTGGGTCTGATTTTATCAAGCAACATATAGACAAGGATAAATTGCCATTTATT
>JACQXK010000080.1 GCA_016208765.1 Candidatus Omnitrophota bacterium | reverse complement strand
CCTGGCAAAAGGCGTAGCACTCACTAGCACCTGTTCTGGGTATAATGCCATGCACTGAATGGTTAACGGACTTGAATTTCCTTAAGCGGTACGGCAGTCCTATAAGCTTAGCTCGCTACGAGGATTATGCTGCCATGACCTATTGCACGGTTAGTGGATATGGGAGTAGCAAATGAGATTTAAAATTAACGATACTATAAAGCCTACTGCATCTTTCCAGGGTTCTAGCGATTATTATAGGTATTTCAAATATTATTTTGATTTCTATCTTAGCCCAAATCCAGACCTGGAAAATTTGGACCATGCGACGGAGTTGTATGTAAAGAATGCTGAGATTGAGACTCTCCTTGAATCGGCGTACTCAAATCAATCATTTTGCCAGATGCTTGTAGGACATACTGGAATCGGCAAATCTACGATCGTAAAAAACTATTTCGATGTCATGAGACCTAATCCTGTGTTTCGAGATGACAATATCATAATACCTTACTATTGTATCGCCCACATTAAGCAGAAGGACCCTTCGAAATTTTTTACATCTAATATGCAAACCGTTGCAGATAGATTGATAGAGAGAACTGGTCAAAGGTTGGACAGAGAAGGCTTTTGGCAATTTATTGATAATAATAAGCCTGAGGTGATTCGTCGGCACAGAATAGGTGAGTTTAAGTCAATAAATGAAGATTTGGATGCAGTCGCGGCACATGATCCTTTTGCTTATGCCTCTTTCTTAATTAAGTTTCTCCTGATGTATGATTGCAATCGTGTATTTAACAATATTATTTTACTCTTTGATGATGTGGAAGCGTTGGATAGTACAAAAAGAAAACCATATATAGACTTTGCATATCATACGTATTCCTGTTTCAAAAATAAAGATGCCCCGTATCATGTAAAATTATTTATTTCAGAGAGGCCGCATACAAGGCGGGATTTCCACGGTAATGATTGGGCCGACCAAAAACCTGATATAAATCTTTGGTCGCCGCCAAGGCTGGCCAACATAATTCAAGCTAGGCACAATTACGTTGTTAAAAATCTTGCACCAGAAGCCATCAAGCGTGCCAAGAGTTGAGAACAAAACAGGAGATTTACTTCTTTCCTTGGATAATTACAATATTAGAAGAGCATTACGTACGCTAGAGTGTTGTTTATCGCAAGGAAGCTGGTTTCAAACGACAGAGATCAAGCGATCGTCTTTTGAAATTGACGGAAGAACTATATCAGTAAAAATCTCTAGACCTATTGTGCTCAGGGCAATCGGATATGGCCCACGAAATATATATTATGAAACAGAAAACATTCCTCCCATTGTTAATGTAATGAAAAATGGTTATGATCCAACAACAGATCTACTTGGTCTTTTGATGGTAAAATGGTTTTATAAGCACATAGACACTCAGGATGCATTCAAAATTTCCAACCAGCAACGCATAGGTGATTTTATTAATGATGTGCGCACAATATTTCCTTTAATTTTTCCAGAAACAAAAGATTTTATAGCTGATGTAATATCACATTTTATTGCCGCCAGAATACTTGGCAAGGACACAAGAGATGTTTCATGGGATGAAGAAACTATGCTAACATTAATGCCTAAGGGTATAGCTTTATGGGAGGAATTAGCGGATAATAGCGTATTACTTGAACTATTTAGAGACGATATTTGGCTTGAAAAAGATAGGCATGATGTATCGCCAACAAGGGCACTACCAAGGGAGAAACGATTTATGGAATGCATAGGCATTTGTCAATCTATAGCTTTGATGGAGCAACACTTTCATAGATCGTTATTTAATATTTCAATTAAAAGACGGTATATTAATTCTTTCGGCGATAACACAATCGCTTACCATCTTTCCAGAGGTATACTGGGTTCGATCAGGCGGGAGATTGATCCGCATAGACCTGCGCTTATTGACAATGCATATAAAACTCTTTCAGCGCTTATATCGAACACTGAGGAGGATCTTCATCGTGTCCATTCGTAACTTATCAAATAGCGAATTATCAAAGCTTTCTGCCATAGAGACATCTGATATCGAAGCTAAATTTCTGGCAATTGAGGAGTTATCTCGCAGGCAAGCAAAACGTCAATTCCTTT
>JACQXK010000023.1 GCA_016208765.1 Candidatus Omnitrophota bacterium | reverse complement strand
GTTTTTTGAATGAAAAATTACGATTCACGGTGAACCAGCACACCATCTCAATTTTATTACATTCAGTATACTATAAATTGTAAACAATGTCTACTTGTTTTTTATTTGCTTTCGTTGAGTTTTTAGAGGTACCCTTAAGTAATTTCTTGTATTGTTTTTGAAATAAAATCCAACTAAAAAATAATGGAAAGAGAAATGCTGCTGTTTGTTTTGTATACAAGGCAAGGGTTATGGCAATGGTTAAATAATAAATATGCTTAGACTTACTTAAAAAGAAATAATTATAAAAAAAGTAGCAAGAAAGAATGACGAGTGCCATTATTGGTAATTCAAGCATAACACTTCTTGCCCAAAATACTACCACAGGTGTTGTAATAAAAAGAAGGCAGGAGAGTAAAGCTACTACTTCATTAAATGCTTTTTTGAGAAAGAGATATAAAAAAATTACAGCTATCAATGCAAAAAATATTACAGTTAATCTTGCAATAACCTCTGAAATACCAAAAATATTGAAAAATATAGATTCAACAAAAGCAAAGAAAGGAGGATACCATGTTATGGCAAGTGCCGGATACTTTGCAAAATATATCTCTGTGTATCTGTATAAATCTGTTATGTGAGGTGCATCTTTTAGAATATCCATTATAAACACACCATCCATAGCGTGCCTGGATTCATCTGAGCACCGAAATCCACCCTGATTCATTCCATGAACAGTCAGCAAAAGAGTTACCACTATTAAAAATAAGGGAAAGAACTGTTTTATCTTTTTCACTAATTTTGTTACCTTTTTATGTAACCGTTCACAGTGGATAGATACAAAAGAACAGCTCTTATGCCTGTGGAGACCAAAAGGAAGGGTTAGGACACCTGAGGGGGAGATTCCTGCATACGCAGGAATGACAGCAATATACGGTGTCAGTTCAGAACCGACAACCGTGAACGGCTACCTTTTTATCAACGAACAGAAGAGTTTGTCCCTGTTTGCACAACCTCATATATCTCTATCGGAACTGTTTTCTTTTTCCCGTTAGCCTCAACCAAAAGAATTTCTATGGTTTTTTTATGCTTTAAGATTTTTTTCATAGAGAGTTCTTTTACTTTTCTAACAAATTCTTCATAATCCCAATGACTGAATGTTTTCTGCGACTCGACTACAACCAAATCTATCTTGTTTTTCATTATTTCATCTTGTAAGTCTTTCTCTTTTGAAATTTCATTGTCTACCCTGAAAATACGACAATTTTTTTCTTTATCTTTTACGGCAACATAAAAAACAAAGGTACTTACAAAACTACCTCCGTATATTATGTTTTTTTCCCAGTCACCGGTTAAAGGGCAACCACATCCATCCTGTTTATTTTTGAAAATCCTAACTTCTTTTCTCCTGTAAGGTTAAAAACAACCATACTGCAAAGCACCAAAGATACTATTATATCCCTTATTTTTTTTGCCTTCTCACTCAGGAACAAACCATATACCGTATCTTTCACCCCTATTACTACTAAGGGAACCAGCGCAATTGCAAAGCTGTATCCATACCTTGATCCTTTTGAAAACATGTAACTACATGTTACATACCCTATAAAAAACCAGATCAAAAACAGTACTTCTTCTTTTTGGATCTTCTTCTTTGTTTTTGTAGCTACCCATAAAAGCGATCCAATAACAAGCATTGAAAATCCCTTCCAAATACTCATCATGTAAAATGTCCAGTTTTCAAAGCTCCACCTTTTATTTATTGGGATGAAAGCTTGCAACTTTGTCGCGGGTTGCTGTCCAACAATACTTAACAAATTATCAGAAGCACATTTTAATGTAAACAAAACCAGTGGCATCATCAAAATCAGAAAAAGGCTCCAAAAGAGATGCCATTCTTTTTTCCTAAGACATGCTTGTCTCTCAGAAGCTATCATATATATTATTAAGGAAATCACAGCAAATATTGTCGACTGGTATGTATACAAGCTACTTACAAGAAACAGCGCTGTTAGTACAATATATTTTGTCTTTTTTTCTTTTTCTTCCAGGTATGTCTTTGCGAAATATACTGCCCACATCAAAAAAGAAATCGCAGGTAAGTCTAACCAAATCGTGGTGCCCAATGATTTCGTCATCGGCAAACTAATCACCAACACTGTACTCAAAAATGCTATCAGCCTGTCCTTAAAGAGTTTTTTAATCGCAAAAAACCATCCTAAAACAAAAGATAGAACAAATAAGAACAAAGTTGCTTTAGCTGAAACGGCTGATGCGCCAAACATTAAAAAAACCACACCTTCTATAATTCCAAAAAGAGGAGGCTGCCTTCTAATAGCAAGCTCCGGATACCTGTTATAATACGCTGTAACCCACTCTATCGGAGAAAAAGCAACCTCTTTCATGTTACAAAAAATAGTTTTGAAGAACTGACCATTTGCAGCATAAAGAGAGCCATCCCACGGGAACAAGCTTTCTTCAGTTACTTCCGGGAGCAACAATATTGCGGTTAATACTACTAAAATCATCGCACATAAAATAGTTAATCTCTTTTCGCTTTTCATTTATATCCCCTGTTATTTGATAGAGGCTTGATTGGAGGCTTCAGCCCTAATGCAGGAAACGACATAGCGATAGACTCCATCTTTGTATTAGCAGATTGCACCAATTTATGCTCCGGATACTTTGTTACAAATTTCTTATAATATCCAAAAGCATCGTTTGGTTTTTTAAGAACATCCAGATACATTGTAGCTATCTCATATAGAGCCACAGCCGCCCGATTGCTTTCAGGGTGAGCATCTATTATTCGTTGCCATGTTTCCAATGTTTTATCATACTGTTTTTGTTTTTTATAGATATCCAGAATAAATTCCCAGGCAGTTGCTTCTACCTGTGTTCCCACATAATCCTTGATAAGCCTTTCGTAATGATTAATTGCCTGAGCATAAGCCTCCTGTGCCTTATCATCTTGTTTATGATCATCATAATAATCAGCAATATAACGTAAAAGCTGTAATGCTGAAAGACTAACAGGATAGTCTATGATTATTTTTTGATAGCACACTACTGCCTTATCCCATTTTTTCTCCACCTCATATGTACGACCAACAGATAGTTGGGCTTGAAGGCACATATTTATTTGTTCCGGATATTTATTCTGTAAATTTCTAAACTCTTTTCTTGCTTGTGGATACTTTTTTTTCAAAAAATAGATATTAGCGATATTAAACTGGAGTTGAGAGGCATTGTCCCATTCCGGATAAATACGCAAGATATCCCGAAAGGCACCTATGGTCATCTTCACCTCATATTCAGAGACCTTGTCTGGATTTTCTATAATCTGAGCATACAACTTGTTCGCATACCAACACATCCTTTCAGCCATATATTCCTTGCTGCATCCAACCAGCAGCAACAAACCTATCATACAGATAAGGATACGACACTTACTGCTTATAAAAATATTATTCATTTATGCCCTTGCCTCTTAATTAGAAATAATACGGTCAAAGAGGTAGTCATCAACACCCCTATAAATAACGATAGAATAAATCCGCCGGCCATTACACCCACTATACTCTCCGGCAAAAGATTTATAAAGAAAGAGAGCATTTTTTGTTTGACCAGAACCACACAAGCACCAAATAATGCAGGAATAGCAAGCAGCACAATAGTTGGGAGATACAGCGACCAACCAACAGATATCCCTTCTTTTATAGCTGAAAACAACTTCTTTTTTTCCAATATCATTACAGGAATGGCATAAGCCAGAAATGGCTCTACCAATAAACAGACAAACAGGCTCAGGTATTGGCAAATAGTAAACATCTTCCATGAGGGTATGTGAAGAATTTTTGCCAGGGCAGGCGGATAACACTGTAAGGCTAAAAACTTAAAGAACATAAAAATACCAATATAAATAAGAAGAACTATTATCCATAGGGACAAAGATGGCACATATTTTTTTATAGCCAGCTTAATATCTTTCCCAAGCTTTGTCTTTTCCCCATTAACATTAACCACAACAGCTGTCATTCCAACCGTTATGGCACACATTAAAGGCATAAGCAACAGGTTTAAGGGTAGGCTCACACATTCAAATAATGTTGGAAGTAGTGAAAAATTATAGGGATAATGTAAAAACACCTCCCCAAAAAATCGTCTGATAGGTGGACCAAGCAATGGTTCCATTATTGGATGAGGCGACAGGAGTAAAACAACCAAAAGGATTATTTCACACAGGGTAATAACAGCAAAAGGTAAAAATATAGCCGGACATTGCCACATACTCTTAAAAGATACATTCCATACTTGACCACAAAAAAACAACTTGTCAATCAAATTTCCCTTCATTTTTTTATTAACTACAGATTAGGAGGTTCACGGTTCAAAGGTTCAAGGGTTAGGGAAATCAACTATGAACCCTAAACCGTGAACTCTGAACCTCCTAATCCGTAGTCTTTTCCCCCTTTCTTTCAAAAAGATGTTGTGATAAAAACGGACTCAATTCCCTTAAGAATCTTTTCTCCCTTTCCATGCCTGATACCATATCCCCTTTTACCAATGGGGTTGAAACACGAAGCATAGCTCCTGGGCTATTATGGTTTATTATTTGTTTTAGTACAAAATTAAGCTGATGAAGATAAAAATTATCTGCAACCATTGTATCAGCTATATACCAATTAAGAACTAATTCATCCCTATCTTTTGCTTTTATATACATCACATGGGCTTTAATCTCAGAGAATGGTTTCTTTCCACCCAAATTGATACCTTCTGTTTTTTCCTCAAATAGCTGGGACCCAGCACCATCATAGCAAAGCTCCGGAGGATGAAATGCCTCTCGATTCTCAATACTTACCACAATATACAAAAGGATACTTTCCCCTTTAGGGTTCGTATACTGACGCATCAACAAATCATCAGGGCTAAGCATATCATATTCTCGCTGGGGTACCTCTATGTCCTGTCCAACCCAATCCCCAATCTTAAGTGGAATCGCTGCCAGATTAAAATCCTTATTAACCTTAGAAGGAATAGCCAGCACCATAACTATTGGCAATAATACAACCAATAAGATTACAATCTGCCAGTACGGTTGCCTTAAAATTGATTTCTTCCCACACCCACAAATCTTCTGCACTATTCTTTCCCCTCCATGTCATGTGTCCCACTATCAAGGGTATCACGAAGTGATAGGGGTGGATGTCCCTCGCTGACAGGGGTCAGGGGGCGGAAAAGAGTGGATACCATATTTCCCACACCATAAAGACAGCCAAAGGCTATAACAAATACAAGAAACCCCGAGAAATCATGAAAAAACCCACATGGTAATGCTGCCTCTTTCCCATAGATATGTGCTACCAGACAAAGCAAGGTTATTCTAACAACATTAGACAATAAGGCAATAGGGATTGTCGATAAAAAGACAATCGTCCTTCTTATTATGGAAATATTAAGCAAATAAGCAAACAACGCCCCAAGGGCAAGTAAGGAGATGAGCGATCTTATCCCGCTGCAAGGAACACCCACCTCCAGAAATGTATCTGGTAAGAGTATCTTTGCCCCTTCTGCCATACAAGGGATACCTATAGCATTAACCGTTGCTACTGCCCCATGTGTAGCCATAATCTTTAATTTATATGTCAAGAATATGATGAAAACATCCGGAAATGGGATCATGAAAAACAAAAATCCTATTGGAAAGATCAGAATCCTCATCACTTGCCAGCCAAACAAATGCAGGATAATGCCCACAATAGTCATTATCATAGAAAGGGCAGAAACAAAGTCTACCTTAACAGATAATGCCATAACATGAATGGCTAATCCTGCTGCTATTACCCATATGCCAGATCTTGCCGAACAAACCACCGTATCTTTCAGCCTATCCTTTAACTGCCAGAGGAGCCACAAGCAAACAAATGGAATCAGGAAGCCATGAGAATAATTCGAATCATCCTGCATAAACAGAGGTATCATCCAACAAAATGTAGGAAAATAAATCCCTATAAAAGGTATTGCTATTAAAGCTACTTTAATATATTGCTTTTTAATCATTTAACATCTTCAATATTTCCTGTTTCTTTTCAAAACCAGGAAATATTTTTATTACCTCTTTCAATGCTTTCTTAGCCTCATCCTTCTTTCCTATTCTTTCATAACTCATCCCTAAATGATACAGGATAAAAAGATTGTTTGGAGACAATTTATCTGCCTTTTCCAGACTTCCAACCGCATCTTGATACCTTTTATTATGATAATACACCCATCCTAATGTGTCAAGAATTTCCGGTTTATCTGGGGCTAACTCATTTGCCTTCTGAGCAAACTTTAAGGCATCTTTTAAGTCTTTTTCTTGATCAGCCAATAAGTATGCCAGATTATTATATGCTACTGCAAATTTAGGATTCAAGGAAACCGCCATGCGATAGCTTTCTATTGCCTTGTCATACATTTTTTGACTTTCAAATACAGTCCCTAATTTATAATGCACACCAACCAATCGTGGCTCCATCTTTAAGGCTTCCTGATAATATTTTATTGCCATTTGATGGTCTTTTTGACTGACATATGCATCCCCTAAATGTTCATAGGCTAATGGATATTTAGGATTAATCTTTAGAGATTTCAAGAACCACTCTACTGCTTTTTCTATTTCACCACGCCTTGATAAAACTACTCCCATTAAATCATAGAGGGCAACATTTGTACTCTCAATAGCCAGGCAAGCATTCAACTCTTCTATCGCCTTATTGTAGTCAATATTTTCCACATAAATACCAACTTTTTTAATTCGCGGCTCTATATTCTTTGGTTCAAGCCTTATCACCTCATTATATTCTTCTATAGCCTTATCCTTTTCTTTTTGACCATAATATACCCCTGCCAAGTTATAATGTGCAGTTGTAAAGGATGGATCAATCTCTATAGCCCGCTGAAGATATGTCTCTGCCTTTTTAAGGTCGCCCAATTCAATGCAAATATTCCCAAGCACACCATGAACTATCGCGTTATCAGGATTAATCTTCAATGCCTTTTGACATTTTTCTTTAGCAGAATCATAATCCTTTTTAAGCATGTCCATCTGTGCTAAAAGTATCCATGCATCAATATAATCCGGCTTAATTTTCAGCAAATCTTCAAGCGTTGTTCTTGCTTTCTCAGGCATATTATTTCGTAGATAGGTCCTGGACAGTTTAATATAAGCCTCTGGAGACTGTGGTTGTTGTTTTACCTCTTTTTGTGCCTTTTCAATAGCCTTTGCCTGAACAGCTTTTGCTTGTACTGTCTCACCCCTTGCTTTTGTTTGTGGCATAGCCGTGACATCTTTACCACACCCTGCTGGAGCTTGTGAGACTAAAAATAACAATATTAATATTAATTTAACAAACATAACGCCACCTTTTTTGGTAATCGTTCACCGCAGAGACGCAGAGTTCGCCGAGAATCGCAGAGAAAAGAGGGAAGACCAATGATGAATATGTTAAAGGATAATAAGTAATCTGCAGACAAGTTCTTGGTCCATGAAAAATTCTGTAGCATACTCTGCGTTTTCTCTGCATCCTTTGCGTCTCTGCGGTGAACAGATACCTTTTTCTTTATTCGAGAACAAATATTTTCTATTTTTAGCTCACTATAGAGAGCCAAGAAATTTCGACAGGTCGAAATAATTACATCACTTCTTCGTATTGCCTGCCATATTCCATGCAAGAATTTCTATTGTTCTATGATCAGCCTTACTTCCTCCAGCCCCACCATAAGCCGGCTTAATGATCGAATTTGTTGCTGCTCCGCCACGATTTAATGGGTCTTCCTGCATTAAAACGCTATCATAACCTTTATAAGTATTATTATCATTGGTTTTATCACCTGTATATCCCCACTGATTGCTCCATGCAACCCCTTCTTTTCCCCCAATTGCCCCTCTTATGGCAAAATCCCCTTGTATCAATACCTGCTTTTTGGAAGAAATAAATCCTCTAAATCTCGAAACCCCTTCTTCCTTATCTCCATACTGGTTACTAAGAATAACATTATTGCTGCTTAAAATATCCAACACCCCTACATTATCACTCCAGAGAGGCTCTCCCCATCCAGGAGGACTAACAGTATTCCCATGTTTGTCCTGCACTATATACCCTAAAAGCTCACCAACAGCTCCATACGCACCATAAACATTATACTCTCCGCCTTCTGCCATATCTGGTAGGGTAATACCAAGTTTATAGTCAGCAAGTGTTTGATTGCCACCCGGCAATATCCCTTGATCAAGTTTAGTTCCGCCTACGGAATGAATCTCTGCTCTAATATCTACACCTACATTAGATATTGCATCTTGTGAATTTCCATATACCGCATTGCCTGTACTTGTAAAAGCCCCTTCACTGACAATAATTCCATGTACCCCATTTTCTACATATATCTTTTCGCTGTAAGTTACCCCACCATGCCGAAATCCTTTTCCTGGCGGAATATAAATAATAACAGACCCGTCTGGAGCACCCTTAGCTCCATCTTTATATACAACTCGTCCACCACATCGTCCACTTGCAGTTGCAGAATTCACAGGAGAAGCTGCCCCAGCAAGATACATATTTTCATACTTGGGTTGGTAATAAGTTCCCTTATCTTCCCATGCACCAGATGCCACCAATTCTTCAGCCGTATAATCAGCCGTACTTCCATTATTTTTCCCTTTAGTAAGGGTATCAAAATCAAGATCCAGGAAATCCCTTTGCACATTATCTTTCATCTTTAATTTATCATTTGCAATCAAACTATTCCATGTTGGATCACCACTCATGCTTGTAGTTGTCACACCCGTAGCCTTTTCCATTATAATGTCTGAATTTGGACTCCAGCCTATTCTGCTTCCTCGTTCACCAGGATCAGGATTCCCATCATTACTTACATACTGAAAATTTTGTTCTGTATATATCTTTGCAGGTTTACTTACCCCATTTTCCATCCCTGATATATGAAGATACCTACTTATATCCATCTTAACATTGTTATCTCCTGGTAAACCACCTGGTCGTTTACCAATATGAAGAACAGACACCTCAGGATTTCCCTTTACATTCCTTCCCAATCTAACCAGGATATCTACTCCCTTTATCTCTTTGGCACTTCCTTTATCAGATAAAGCAAACCGCGTTGCCCCAGCACTACAAACCAACCATTCTTCAACCTCAGTATTTGGGTCATCTCTTTTCATCATCTTTGCTGCATATATTTGAGAGGCTTGATATTCATTTGGGGCATCTACCCTATTATCTTCATGAATTAACTTAATCCCATAATCTGCATATTCATATTGTTTATTCCTATAATTTTTAACAAATTTATCGTAATCACCCATACCCGGCAACAATACAGTATCTGTCGATGTCCCAGGCTTCCATTCAGGATTTGAATCTAACATTTTCTGTACATACCAAACCGCCCTCTCTGCCCCTCCCTCAGCTACTTCAAGCGAAACAAGCCCTGCCCAATTTTGTCGAGAATAATTAACCGTATTTCTACTAGAAGTGAAAAATGCCATGGATATAAAAAGCAAAAAAACAGTAACAAAGATAGCTACTATTAAAGCCATTCCTTTTTCATTTTTTTGTTGAGTAAACATCTTTTTAACCCCCTTTGATTGACCTTGAACATAATAGCACACGGATAACACGGATACGGATTAACACAGATAAAATCAGCGCAAATCCATTAAATCCGTGTTATCCGTGTGCTATTATACCCAAAATAAATCAGGTTAAGGCTAAATATTTATTGCAGACTCGAGTTTATTTTAGGTATAACATAGACTATTTGTAACCGTTCACGGTTGTCGGTTCTGAACTGACACCGTATATTGCTGTCATTCCTGTGCATCACTGTCATTCCTGCGTGCAGGAATCTCCCCCTCAGGGTCATAACCCTTCCTTTTGGTCTCCACGGGCATAAGAGCTGTTCTTTTGTATCTATCCACTGTGAACGGTTACGACTATTTATTACTATTGTCAACCCTAAAAACAAAAGCCGACCCCTTTTTTGAAATCGGCTTTTGTTAAAAAATTACTTACTTTACTACTTCATCATCTCTTATGCTCTTTTTCTTCTCCTTGCTCCAAACAATCCAAGCAATCCTGCTCCCATCAATGCCATTGTACATGGTTCAGGAACTACATTTGCATCTGTCCTTATCTCCAAAGCTTTGTGCGGTCCTACACTGCCTAAATTCCAATCCATTGTAATTGTGTTGGGTGGTATAACATGCTTACCATCTGGAATCCCAGGCACATAACCCTGAACTCTCCAGTCATTCAATCGTGCAGTATCTACCGTAGGAGTTGGCCACGGACTTGCTGCTCCCCAGTCTGAAGTATATGGTGACATTGTAGCATCCATACCAGCCCAAAGTGAAGGAGTAGCAGCTGAACTTACCATTGTTAATTGTAAATTAACATCAAGCAAAGCACCCCCGCCATTCTGATCATACTCAACATCATATCTCTGAGCCAAATATAAACTACTATCTTCTAATTTCGTCGATACCTTAATATCTAAGGTTCCTTCATTAGCACCAATCTTATTGACACGATATAAAGATTCAACCATATACATATCTCCCGGAGTAAGATCAGCATATTCATGTGTCCACATAGCACCGGCATAATCAGCACTTATCCTCTTGCTTATCAAAGGATCTCCAGGGACAATACGATAGGAAATAGTTGCATACATGGTCTGTACCAGATCACCGGCAGGACCCACACTCGTTGAATATAAATCACTTACCACTCCATCTGCTGCTACATTAGCAGTAAGATTAGCATTTACAAATGAATATGCAAATGCTTGTGCTGTACACAGCATTACTGCTGCTGTTATTACCATTAATTTTATTAACTTCATTGTTTTTCTCCTTTTATAAAATAATCATTTTCTATCTATATGTACCTTCAGCTTGCTTTAAGCCAAAGCGTTATCTTTTATTTAACGATATTAAATATACTCTATTTTTTTTAATTTGTCAAGTAAAATTTTAAAAAAATATTAGTTTCACTAAAAAATGTGAACTGTAAACGGTTACCGGCTTAATCAAAGACAAGAACCCATGTTCTATATTTTCTTTATCGACCAAAGAGAGCAAAAAGATAAATCTATTTCGTAATTGTTCACGGTTTACGGTTACCAGTTCACGGATAGAAAAAACAGAAGGCACCTTCTCCCTTTCTCCACCCTCTCCATTTCTCCTTTTTTACACAGTTTCTGCCATAATGAAAATTGCTGTAAAATAGTAATCGGTCAGTGAACAGTAGGAAAACTACCAACTCGTCATTGCGAGCGACTAAGCCGAAGCCCAGAGCGAAGCGAAGGGGAAGCAATCCTTGTTGCAGATTGCTTCGTCGCCAGTAGCTCCTCGCAATGACACTCTGGTGCCTACCATTCACTAACCCATTACGCAAACTACAAGTTTTTCCTTGACAATTTTATTTTTATGTGTTATTATACTTTATATGGATTAATCATTTATAATTTTAGATGTTACAGAATTCAGGATAAATGCGGATTTCTTTCATTCTGACTCCTGACCTCCCCTAACCCCTCCAATAAATGGAGGGGGAAGTAACTTCTAACCTCTGACTTCTGTATTCTGACTCCTGCCAATACCTTACTTACAAAATAAAATGGGGTAGCAGGTATAGACAAATAATATAACCCGCTAACAGTAAAAATATAGCGGAAAAGGAGAATTACATGCCTTCTATTATAATAGCTGATCCCCCTGGTGACACGACAGCATATGATCGTGCATATCCTAATATGGGGATATTGTCATTGATTGCATATCTAAGAAAACATTTTCCGGATCTTCAAATTACCTACTTAGATGCTTTTGTACCGATGTCAGAGCATATAGCAAGGGTAGTAGATATAAAACCTGATATCTACGGGCTATCTTTTTCATATCTCAATCAAAGACTTGCCCTTCAAACACTTCATTCAATTCGAAGCCAATGCCCGGACATGTTTATTGTTTGCGGTGGTCCGGGTCCAACAGGACAGCATGATCGTGTTCTTCAAGACTCGCCAGTAGATTGTTGTGTTATTGGTGAAGGTGAAGAGACCATGAGAGAGTTGGTAGCAGAGCATGTCTATGGTAAGAAAGACTGGCGGCAGATTACCGGTATTGCCTATAAACAAGATGGCCAAATTATCAAAACAGAACCACGAAAATTAATTATGGATCTCGGCAATCTTCCATATCCGGCATGGGATATGATTGATCCACGAAAATATGTTGGTCAGCATTATCAACAAAGCCAGAATCAACAGGTGATCCAGGCTGGCTTAGTTATCAGTCGGGGTTGTCCTTATCGCTGTGCATTCTGTAGCAATCCTGTTTGGAAGGTAAGCAAGCCTGAGGTGCGTACGCGTCCCCCACAAAAAATTGCCGAAGAGGTTGAATACTTGTACTCTCGTGGGGTGCGTGAGATTAAGTTTGTTTCTGATGAGTTGAATGTAAATATAAAATGGGCAAAAGAAGTGTGTCAGTCCATTATAGCACTTGAACACAAAGACTTATATTTTCAAACGAATCTCCGTGCTGACAAACTCGATGAAGAATTTGTAATACTCCTTCGTAAGATGGGGTGTTGGCTGATACATCTTGGGGTTGAAAGTGCCAATGACCGTGTGCTTGAAGGAATCGGAAAACATGTGACAATTAAGCAGGTTGTTAATGCAACTAAATTGTTAAAAAAACATGGTATCAAGGTTTTTTGGTTTATGATGGCATTTCAGTTGTGGCGTAAAGACGGGAAGATTGAATGGGAGTCTAAACGCGAAGTACTGCATAGCCTGTGGTTTTGTATCAAGCTTCGATTAAAAGGACAGATTTCTTATATGAGTTGGAGTGTTGCTACCCCAATGCCTGATACTGAGCTTTGGGAGATAGCCAGGGTTGTTAATAAAAATTTTGAGAAAGAGGTTCTTGACACATGGGAGCACGGTAACCAGGACTACCTTGGATTTGATATCAGCTCCTTAGGGATCAGTCAGAAAGAACGACAGTCTATGATTCGGCTTGGAATTTTCACTAAAGGAATGTTTGCTCTCCTGTCAGGTCACTTTGACTTCAAAAAACATTGGTATAGGATTCCCAACCTGTTAAAAAGTTTCTTGTATGGTACCAAGTTGAGTACTATGAAAAAACAAGAAGCAAAAAAATCTTCTTGTGAGTAGGGTTTTATCATCATGGAAAAACTTTGTATAGAGGGTGATCAAAGGATTAATGGACAGATACGGGTAAGTGGTTCGAAGAATTCAGCAGTAAAGTTATTGGCTGCATCCTTGTTAACAGATAAAGAGATTATTCTTCATAATTTTCCATACCTTTTGGAGGATGTAAAAGAAAAAATTAATATTATGAGACAAATGGGAAGTCAGATAAGTTTGCATGAGAATTTTATCAGACTTATTTCCAAAGAAATTACTAATGATCTGAAGGATTATACTTGTAATATCAGAACAACCTATCTATTAGCTCCTTCGCAGCTACACCGTCTTGGGATAGCACGCATTCCATATCCCGGTGGATGCAAGATTGGAGAAAGAAAATATGATTTACATTTTATGGTCTGGAAGGCAATGGGGGCTACAGTTGAAGAACTTCCTGATTATATAGAGATCAGGTGTGAAGGCAGACTGAAAGGGACAGATATTGTCTTTCCATTTCCAACAATGGGAGGAACTGAAAATGCATTATTATGTGGGGTGCTTGCACAAGGCATTACAAATATCTATAACGCTTATGTCTCTCCAGAGGTTGCTGATCTTATTGCCATGCTCGTAAGCATGGGTGCTGATATAACGGTAGACGGGAACTCATTTATCACGATAACAGGGGTGGCTAACTTAAATGGTACTTCTCATGAGGTTATTCCAGACAGAATTGAAGCATTAACCTGGATGATAGCGGCCATGATTACAAAGGGACGATTACTCTTAACCGAGGTACCTTTTGCTCATATGGAGGTACCATTGATTCACCTTCGCCATATAGGTTTAGATTTTTTCAGCAATTCTAATTCAATCTATATCAATACAGCAGATCTGCCCTATAAAATTAATCCGTTTGAGATAGCATGCGGCACTTACCCTGGTGTGGTATCAGATATGCAACCTTTTTTCAGCGTATTGGCATCACAGGCAAAAGGGGTGAGTAGAATTATTGATTATAGATACCCTGAAAGATTTGGATATATTGGGGAATTGCAAAAGATGGGGGATGGCTATGATGTTCGTCCCGGCGAGGTAGTTGTCAAAGGAAAGATCGAATTTAAGGGAAATATCGTCAGAGCAGTTGACTTAAGGGGAGGGGCGGCTATATTGCTTGGAGCTTTAATTGCTAAGGGTAGAACAGAAATAGAAAATTACAAAATGATATTAAGAGGTTATAATGGTTTATTAGAAAAGTTACAAGGGGTTGGAATCAGTTTGAAGGTAGAGGGATAATAAAATTGTGTGGGATTTGTGGTATATATAATTTTCAAAAAGATAAGGTCGTGGACCAACATTTGCTTAAACAAATGTGCGATGTGATAGCACATCGAGGACCAGATGATGAAGGGTTTTATGTTCATGATCAAATAGGGTTAGGACATCGACGGCTAAGTATTATTGATCTGGCTAAGGGCAAACAACCTTTATGTAACGAGGATAAGAGTGTTTGGGTAGTATTTAACGGAGAAATATATAATTATCTCGATTTGCGTGATATGCTTTTGAAAAAAGGGCATGTATTCACTACTGATTCTGATACAGAGGCAATAATTCATCTTTATGAAGAAGAAGGGGAAGGGTTTGTAAGTTTTTTAAGGGGAATGTTTGCTATTGGGCTTTGGGATGAGAAAGAAAAAAAACTTATTCTTGCAAGAGATAGGCTGGGGAAAAAACCTTTTCACTACTTAATAGAAAAAGGCAGGCTTCTTTTTGGTTCAGAGATAAAATCAATCTTACAGGACAAAGAGGTAAAAAGAGAAATAAATTATGAGGCTATAGAAGACTTCCTTACCTTTTTATGTGTGCCTGCCCCAAAAACTATTTTTAAGGGAATATCTAAGCTTCCTCCTGGACACATTCTTGTTTGTACCCCGGATAAATTTTTTGTTCGAGAATATTGGGACTTCAGTTTCTCAAATCCACAAGGTTTAATCCAAAAAGAAGAATATTATATAAATAATTTGATCCCTTTATTAAAGGATTCTGTCAAATGCAGGCTGATGAGTGAGGTACCATTAGGGGCGTTTTTAAGTGGGGGGATTGATTCAAGCTGTGTGGTAGCAATGATGTCCGAGTTCTGTCAGGAGCCTATTATCACCTCTTCTATTGGTTTTGAAGAGGATGCGTTTAATGAATTGAATTTTGCTCAAATCATAGCTACCCTTTTTAAGACAAACCATCATGAAGATATAGTTAGACCAAGTAGTGTAGAGATGTTACCCAAATTAATCTATCATTTTGATGAACCCTTTGCCGACTCTTCAGCTATTCCTACCTACTATGTTTCTCAAGCAGCTAAGAAAAATGTAACTGTAGCCCTGTCTGGAGACGGAGGGGATGAATTTTTTGCAGGATACACCTCGTATCTTGATGATACCTCTGAGGATAGAATACGAAAAATAATCCCAACCTTTATGAAGCGATATATCTTTCGTCCTTTTTTGAACCATTATCCCAACTTTTTACCGGCAAAGGGATATTTGTCCAGTATATGCTCTTCATTTGAACAAGCATTCATGCTAAGTAGATCTACAAATATTTTTGAGACAAAACAAGATCTTTATACTCAGGAATTCAGATCGAAAATAGCCGGCTATGATTCCTTTTCTGTGTTAGAACCCTACTTAAATCGCTCGAAAGGATGGGATGCACTTTCCAGAGCACAATATGTCGATGCCAAAACATATATGCCTGATGATATATTGGTGAAGGTTGACCGAATGAGCATGGCAGTATCTTTGGAGGTCAGGTCTCCTTTTCTTGATCATAGATTGATTGAGTTTGCAAGCACCATCCCTTCAGACTTAAGATTACATAAAGGCATATTAAAATATATTCTTAAGAAAAGTATGGAGAAAATACTTCCCCCTGAAATATTGAAAAGGAAGAAAAAAGGGTTTTCAGTTCCTATTGGTATGTGGTTTAGAAAAGAGTTGAAGCCTCTAATGGAAGAAATTTTGTTTTCATCCAGAGCATCAGAGCGAGGATACTTTAATCCTTGCTATGTTCAAAAGATGTGGAAAGAACATCAAGACGGTGCAAGAGATTTTTCTTCTCTGTTTTGGTGTTTATTGATGTTAGAATTATGGGAAAGGGCTTTTATAGAAGGGGAAGAGCTTGTTTTCTGATTCCATAAAAGTAATTGCTCAAAATCATGTGGAATTCAATGTAAACTGTAAAATGAGAAATGAAAAATAAGTGAGTTCCTTAAGACTAACTCTGCTCAAAACTCCACTGGATTTTGAGCAGTTACCAATAATAATCATTCTTGCCGACAAGCTACCTTCTCTTTGTTAACTCCACATACAAATCCTCTATCTTCCTCAATCGATCCTTAAAAGAAAACTTCTCATACATCACCTTTCTTCCCTGTCTTCCTATTTTTTCTGCAACATCTTTATTCTTAAGAAGATACATAATCTTTTCGGTTATATCTGCTACATCTCCTGGTTGAACCAAAAAACCATTTGCATTGTGAGTAATTATTTCTCCGCTTCCGCCTACATCTGTAGTTATTACCGGCTTTTCCATGGCTTGAGCTTCCAGAATAGTATTGGCTATCCCTTCTGTTAATGAGGGATTTACGAACACATCAATGCTATTATAAATATTTTTAGCATCACTTCTATGCCCAAGAAAAATAACATTCTGCTCAATTCCTAATTGTCTTGTATATGATTTTAAGTTTTCTTCTTCAGGACCCCTCCCGGCAATTACAAACCTTGCCTCTGGAATTATTTTTACAACTGCTGCTGCACATTTTAACAGGGTATCCAATCCTTTTTCATATGATAATCGTCCAA
>JACQXK010000022.1 GCA_016208765.1 Candidatus Omnitrophota bacterium | reverse complement strand
TTAATTTCAGCGGTAAGTATCGGAAGCTACGATTGATGGATGTGCTATCTTGGTTGGAATCTTCAGAGACTGTACGCCAGAAATCTGCAGCAGGCAGATAAAGATACAGTGCGAACTGTATAGCGATATGCAGAGGTTAGCAGAAATGTCTAACCCCTCTGTTCAAAAGAATAGAGAGTAACAGTATTGTCGGTCTCTATCTGATGTGGGCGTAAGGATACTTGAAGAGGATCTCTCCTCAGTACGAGAGGACCTGGAGAGACGGACCTCTGGTTTTCCGGTTGTCCTGCCAAGGGCAAAGGCCGGGTAGCTATGTCCGGAAGGGATAAGCGCTGAAAGCATCTAAGTGCAAAGCCCCCCCCAAGAATTGATATCCCAATAGGCTGGTCGTAGACCACGACCTTGATAGGCGCACAGTGTAAGGCCCGTAAGGGTTTCAGCTAATGCGTACTAATCAGCCAATTGGCTTGGCCTAATTATGTTTTTAAAGTTGGGGGCTGGGAAATTTGAGTTTACTCAAAGATTCCAGCTCTCAACCAATGACTTAAATAAAAAGTTCTATCTGTATTATATTGTTGTCGAAAATTTAAAGTAATGATTCTTGAGATTCTTCGGCGCATCTGCGCCTCAGAATCCAGAATTTTCTTCTATATTTGATGTTATAGAAAATTTTGGAGTGCTCATACCGAGGGGGAAACACCCGTTCCCATTCCGAATACGGCCGTTAAGCCCCTCTGGGCCGATGGTAGTGTAGTCGTAAGGCTATGCGAGAGTAGGTCGGTGCTCCTTTAAATTTGCCAGTTATTTCAGCAATGAAGTAACTGGCAAATTTATTTCCGGCAAATTTAAAGGACTTCGCTAAATAAGAAATTTTGGTGCTCGTCCTCTAAAATAAAACAATTGTCTTTGTAAAATCCCTGCATTGCTATGAGCGCGAAGCGCGACGAAGCAATCTCTAAATGCCCCCTGTTAATTTTCTCGCACAGATTCATTCATGAGGTCGCGGGTCCTGCCGAGGCGCGTTCTCGCAGGAACGTTTGTTTTGCCCCAGCGTGGCAAAACTGCACTCGGCTTCAGCCCCTCACTCTCGCAGATAATTTAATAGCAGGCGAACCATGCCCGTTCGGGGCTTCAGACGTCCTGCTCGAATCGCGCCTCGTCACCCGCGACTAAGCCTCGCAAAATTACAGTCAAGCCAGACGCTTTAATAGGTATTTTTGGATTGACAGAGAAAATGGAAGAGGTAAAATACTTATAATTAGAGTTGTTGTGTTCTTGAATCACAATTCAAGGGTGGTCTTTAAAAAAAATAGAAACACCTCTATTTTTTCGGAGGGTTTATATGAAATGGTTAACAGATCTACTTATGGGGGGCATAGGAGGTATGCTGTCAGGCTTAGCTGTGAATTTCTTTTCAAATAAGTCTAAAAAGAAAGAGTTACGACGTATTAGTTTAGAATTTATTAAAATTAACCTCGAAGAATATAAAAAAAGAACAGAATGTGTAGCAATAGATATAATGTCGCAATGTCCACTTGATGATGAAAAGACGCAAACAACAAGAAAAGAACTCGAAAATATATTTATTGAAATAAGAAAAGATCTTATTTATTGCCCTAAAAGGATTCGTAGACTAGTAATAGATTTTGATAAGATGCGTAAAGGTAAAGATACGAATCTTAGTAAAGCTGTATTGGAATTTAAGCATAGAAGTTCAGCTACCGTATGCATATCAGAAGAAATCAATAAATTTAATAATATTTATAATGAATTAATGAAAGAGATAAATATATTACTTAATTAGATATTTATGTAGGAAGAAGCGGTGGGGAGGATTTTATGTTTCGGCGCTTGGGGAAATTTTACAGGCGCTATTTTTTTGTTAGATTTTGCCATTTTATGTGTCTATTAGAGTAGAAAGGAGAAGTGTCGTGGAGAGAAAGATATTGACAAATAACATTAAGCATATACAATTGTATATACACTCCATGATATTCAAGCTTTATGAGACAGATACGATGGAGTCAGCTAAAAAGTGCGCGGTTAAAACGCACGCGGGGAGTTTCTTTTGAAGAAATAATTGATTCTAAGCTATTGGGTATCCTGGAACACCCGAGTCGCAAGGAGCAGCAGATTTTAATTTACGATTATAAAGGTTATATTTGGGCGGTTCCATTTATTATTGACGAATATGGAATCTTTTTAAAAACTCTGTATCCAAGCCGTAAATATTATAAGTTTTATAAAAGAGGTGATTGAATGAGAAAAATTAAATTAACCAAAGAAGAGCAATGGATTGAAGATCATTTGGGTGAGTTTGTTCCTGTGAGCAAAGAAAAATATGCCGAAATTGCGCAAGCTATTGAGGCAAGGAAGAAAGATGCGGTTTTGAATATTCGCGTTAACAGTTATGATTTAGAATACCTTAAGCAGAAGGCAAAGAAGCTCGGGATTAAATATCAGACATTTATTTCAGAGATTCTGCATAAAGTCGCCCATGCGTAAATTGGTTAGTTTGCTGCGGCATCGCTTGAAATTGCTGGAAGTTGAGAAAAGGCTTTATGAGCAGAATCCGATATTGAGTAGTACCCTTAAAATGGCGAATATTGAGTTAGTTCAAAATGATATTGCAACCTTAAAAGACATCTTGAGGTTATCTAATTTTGTAATATAATAAATTTTAAAAGGAGGCGGGAAGATGGATAATAAAGTTATATGTATTGTAAGGTCGGTTTTGTGGGGAGCGGGGTTGTTATTGCTTATAGCAGCAGCATTTGATGTTACGCAGATAGAGGATAACACGCTTATCTTTTTAGCTTTGGCTTGTTTTGTGATTTCGGCAGTGATTAAGAAAATAACAAAGGGTAGCAGCACTTGTTGTAAATAAATTAAGCAGAAGCAGCCTATTTAATTAAAGCCTGCGTAATTTAGTTATCTATGCACCAAATCCCAAGCACGAAAGTGCTTGGGATTTTTGGTTGCCAATTGTATAATAGCAAAATGGGAAAAATAAAACTGGATTTGCATAATATTTATAGCGACGGACGGGCAATTGAGGCTGAGCTTCAACGAGTAATTGATGAGGCAGTGCGTAAGAAAATTACTCTTGTAGAAATTATCCCCGGAAAAGGAAGCGGCCAGCTGAAGAAGAGCGTGCTGCGTTTTTTGGAGCAGTCGCACATTAAAAAGTTGTATCATCGCATAGAAAAAGACGACAAGAATTTTGGAAGAATATTTGTGCATTTTAGAAATAAATAAGTAAATAAAGGAGGGTTTAAAGTATGGCAAATTTTTCATTTGATATTGTTTCTGAGGTTGATCTGCAGGAAGTGGATAATGGCGTAAATCAGGCTTGTAAAGAATTGGCTCAGCGGTATGATTTTAAAGATAGTAAAGCTTCAATTGCTTTTGACCGCAAAGAAAAGAAAATTACCTTGGTTGCTGATGATGATTTTAAGTTGCGCGCTTTAACCGATATTTTAGCCACGCGGCTTGCTAAAAGAAGTGTTTCGCTTAAGTCGCTCAAATTTAATACCCCTGAAAAGGCCTTTGAAGGGTATCTTCGCCAATCAGTGGAGATCCTTATGGGGATTGAAAAGGAAAAGGCCAAAGAATTAACAGGCATTATTAAAGGCCTGGGCCTGAAAGTACAGGCTCAAATTGAAGGGGAAAAAATAAAGGTAAGCTCAGTAAAAAAAGATGATTTGCAGGCGGTTATTGTCCATCTAAGGAGCTTGGATTTTTCTATCCCTCTTAATTTCTGTAACTATCGTTAGATTTTATTTGTTGTGATAAAATACCTCAGGTAAATTCTGCCTGAGGTATTTATTTTGAAAAATTAAAATAAAATTGCTTTTTGCTTTGGAGATTTTGAGATATACTATTAAAAGCTTTAAGTTAAATAAGAGGTATTGATGGCAGATAAAAAAGTTAATGGCATCAAAATACTTGTTATTGATGATGATGCGCAGATCTGTGAACTTGTTAAAGACGGGCTTTCTCAATGGGGATACAAGGTTTTAACGGCTAAGGCAGGAAATATTGGCATATGGATAGCAGATTGCAAATGGCATAAACCCAATTTAATTATTCTTGATTTGATGATGCAGGGGATAGATGGTTTTGAGGTGTTAAAAAGGTTAAGGCAGGATAAATTAACCGCATATACGCCTGTTATTATTATGACTGGAAAGACTGATTATGCCTCGCAACTAAAAGCAGAAGGCCTGTATTGCGATGATTATATTGTTAAGCCTGTAAGTTTGGATGTTTTAAAATCAAGAGTTGAGCAGGTATTGATAAAACGAGGGATAATTGAATGAGTAGCCCTGTTTCGCGCGTTAAAAATGAACTAAAGGTGGGAAGATTCCTAATCCCCTATAGGATATATGAAAATAACGGGCCGCATATTATTTGTATTAACGGCGTGCAGCAGTCAATGGCAATGTGGTCAAGTTTTGTTTCCCGTTTCTCAAAAAACTACAGAATAGTCCTTTTTGATTTTCCAAATCAGGGTAAAGGCAAGGTTGTTTCCGGGCCAAGTAAGATTACTCTTGATGAGCAAGTGCAAATACTTTCAGAAGTGGTTGACAAGACCGGCTTAAACAAAGACACAACGATGTGTGCTGCCTCCTGGGGAGGTGTGGTTGCAGTGGTATTTGCTTCAAAATATCAGGATAGAATAAAGCGTTTGATCTTGGCCAGCCTTGGCACAAAGCCAAATAAGAAAATGGCAGAGACTATTAAAAAAGGTTATGCTGTAGATATAAATGATCGCGACCAAATGGCCAAGGTTTTAATAGAAAGTTTTGGAGAGAACCTTCCTTGGCAGCTTAAGCAGAGAATTATCAGCCAGTTTTCTACCATGAAAGAGGATGATATCCGGGCGTTTTATGAGCATGGATTATTCGTGCTTTCTTCAAAACAGTTAACTGACCTGATAAATTTAAAAGATATCAAAGTAAAAACCATTTTAATTAACGGCGAGAAAGACACGATTATTGATATTGATGATGTGAAATTTCTTGCTACGCAGATCCCCGATTGCGAGTTGAAAATAATTAAAGACGTGGGGCATTTCTTGCACATGGAACGCGTTGAAGTTCTGGATATTTACGAGGACATTCTTTCCTCGTAGCTCAAGGAGGATAAAAATGTTGAGAAATATTTTAGCAGCGGTTCTTTTAACATTAGGATTTGTTAACTTTTCACAAGGAGCGCAAGATATGGATAATAAAATTGTAGTGCTTGAGACAAACCAGGGAAACATAGAAATTAAGCTTATGCCGCAGGTAGCACCCAAGGCATGCGAGAATTTTACAAAATTGGTTGAAAAGGGTTATTATAACGGGATAATTTTTCATAGGGTAATTAAGAATTTTATGATTCAAGGCGGGGATCCGACGGGAACCGGAAGAGGCGGTGAGTCGGTGTGGGGAAAACCTTTTGAAGATGAGGTAAGTGTTGATGTCAAATTTGATAAGCCAGGGTTGCTTGCCATGGCAAATGCAGGGCCGGGTACAAACGGCAGCCAGTTTTTTATTACTACTGTGCCGACTCCTTGGCTTAATATGAATCATACAATCTTTGGTGAGGTAATTTCCGGTTATGATGTGGTGCAAAAAATAGAAAATACAGAAGTCGGTGTAAATGACAAGCCGGTTACTGAGCAGAAAATAATTAAGGCGTATTTAAAATAAATATGAAATATACAAAAGGAAGTATTGGCAGGATTTTTGTCTTGAAGTTTGAGGATGATGATGTTTTAATTGACAAACTTTCGGCGTTTATCAAAAAAGAAAAGATTAAGTCTGCGACGATGATTTTTATCGGTGCGCTTAAAAAAGGAGATTTAGTTACTGGGCCGAAGAAGCCGGTGATTCCTCCTGAGCCCAATTGGGTAAGTTTTAAAGATGGCTGGGAAACAATGGGAATCGGCACGATTTTTACTAATAAACAGGGGCCGCAAATACATATTCATAGCGCAATGGGCAAGAAATTAAAAACGCTTACCGGCTGCGTACGCAAGGATTCCAAAGTTTTTCTCGTCATTGAAGCTATCGTGTTTGAGCTTAAAGGCGTAAAAGCCACAAAAGATATAGATCCTGCCACTGGCTTAAATTTGTTGAAGATTATTTAGATAGCGTGTTTATATAATATTTTCAAAGGGAGAATCAAAAATGAAAGAAATCAAATTTGATTTTAATAATTTGTTTAACACGAATGTAGGTGAGCATGGAGTGAGCCAAGAAGATATTACCGAGATCATGCCAAGTGTTGATAATGCGCATTATCATTTAAAAAAGATCATGGTAGATAGCGCAAGCAGGGTAAAATTATCCTTAGAATGGGCGCAGCTGCCGTATCAGGATAAGCAATTAATCAAAGAAATCCAGAAAATAGCCAAAGGGATTTCAGCTAAATATGAGAATGTGATTTCTTTGGGTATCGGGGGATCTTACTTAGGGCTTAAGGCTGCCCAAGATGCGCTTTGCCCGCCGTATTATAATGAGTTTAGGCCTTTAAGGAAAAATAAGCCGAGAATTTATTTTGAGGGAAATAATCTTGATCCTGAAACCCTGCAGGTTTTGTTAAAAAATCTTAAGCCCAAGAAAACTTTTGTGATTGTGATTTCTAAGTCCGGAGAAACTACTGAAACAAAAGCAGCTTTTACAGTGGTTGAAGAATGGCTCAAGAAAAATGCCGGAAATAAATATGGCCGCCAGATTTTTGCTATTACTGATCCCGGGTCAGGTACTCTGCGTAAGAAAGTAAATGCCGAGCAGGAAAAAGATAAGCTTAGTTTTAGGAGTTTGCCTTTATTAAAAGGCGTTGGCGGCAGATTTTCTGAATTTAACATGGGATTGCTGCACCTTGCGCTTATTGGTGTAAATATTGAAGAGGTTTTCTCCGGGGCAAGAGACATGGCGGAAAGATGCAGTCAGGAGGATCTGTATAAGAACCCTGCTTATATGTATGCTGTGTTACATACGATTCTTTACAAGAAAAAGAATAAGTCTATTGCTGTTATGATGCCTTTTTCAGAGACGCTTAAATCAAGCGCAGACTGGTATGTGCAATTATTGGCAGAAAGCCTGGGCAAGAAATTTGCGCGAAAGATTATTGTTAAAGACGGGTTTGAGGAGTGGATAAGAGATGAGAATCAGGCGCTATGTGTTGGAAGGACGCCTGTACCTGCTCGTGGCACCAATGATTTGCATTCTATTCAACAAAATAATATTGAAGGTGAAAATAATAAGGTTACAACTTTTATACGGGTGGAGAAATTTAAGAATGATTTAAAGGTTCCCGGAAAGAATGATATTTTATCCGGCAAGAAGTTCTCCGAATTAATTCAATTGGCACAGGAAGCCACTGAGTGGGCGCTTAACCAGGGGCAAAGGCCGAGTTGCACTATTGTTATGCCAGAGGTAACAGCTTTTTACTGGGGGGCACTGCTATATTTCTTTGAAATGGCAACAGCCTTTGAGGGAGAATTGCTTAATGTTAATGCCTTTGACCAGCCGGGAGTAGAGGGTTACAAAAATTATATGTATTACAAACTGGGTAAGTCCGGGATTCCGCAAGATGTCGCTAACCAGATTGAAACCAAACCGCTTGTAAAAGACCAGAAACTTATCTTGTAAAGTTAGGGACGGTTCTCAAGTGCGGTTAAAAGTGTCCCCCTGAAGTGGTATTTCCGTTTTTAACCAAAACTTCCAGTGAAAACTTATGTTACAGATCGGTTCACTAAAACTTAAATCTAATCTTATCTTGGCTCCGATGGCAGGTATCAGCGACCTGCCATTTCGCCTTTTAAACCGCAGGTTTGGTGCAGAGTTTTGTTTTGTTGAGATGATCAATGCCCGTTCTATTGGGCATAAAAGCAAAAAGACCATACAGATGCTGGCTTCAACTGCTAAAGACAAACCATTAGGAGTGCAATTATTAGGATGTGAGCCGCAATATATTTTAAGAGCGCTGGATGTTTTAAAAAAATTTACTTTTGATCTTCTTGATTTTAATGCTGCTTGTCCTGCAAAAAAAGTTACCCGCCGCGGAGAAGGTGCAAGTTTATTACGCGATACTGACAAGTTGCAAAGTTTGCTTAGGCTCGTGGTGCGTAACTCCAGCGTTCCTGTGACGGTGAAGATGCGCATCGGTTGGGATAATGATACAATTAATGCCAGAGAAGTGGCTTTGTCAGCAGAGGATGCCGGAGTAAAAGCAATATTTGTCCACGGAAGGACAAAGCTGCAAGGCTACAGTGGAAACGTTGATTATAGTTCTATTAAGAAAGTAAAATCAGCAGTTAAAATTCCTGTGATTGCAAGTGGAGACGTTTTATCAGCACAATTAGTAAAGAAGATGTTTGATGAAACCGGTTGTGACGGGGTTGCGATTGCCCGCGGGGCATTGGGTAATCCGTGGATATTTAAAGAGGCGCGTGAATATTTAAAGAAAGGCACTGTTCTTTTAAGGCCATCTGCGCAGGAAATTGCAAAAATAATGCTTGAGCATTTGGATTCATCTGTAGAATTTTATGGTGAGAAGGTCGGGGTAGTGAAATTCCGTAAGTTTTTCGGCTGGTATACCAAGGGGCTTCGTCAGGTACGGGCTTTAAGAGAAAGATCATCACAGGCAAAGAGTAAACAGCAGATGGTAGAGATTATTGAGAAGTGTAGAGGATAGGCTTTGTACTCCCTCGCCCAAGTAATAAAAGTATTAATTGGCTCGGGATTGACGGTGGCAGATAACTTACGTTCACTTTGTTCCGTAAGTTATGCCACCGTATAACAAAAAACCCCCTTAAGTTCTTCAAGGGGTTCTTTGTAGGTGATAGGCCTGTTAGCTTTCGCTATCAAAAACGGCCTCCTTGGTTGTGTTTTTTATTTCCAATGTAAGTATGCCATATTTTTATGCCGGTGTCAAGGTCAGCAGGAATATTTCTTGCAATTAAAGTTTGTTTGTGATAATTTAAATATTCACCTGCCAAATTTTATTAACCATTTAATTCTAAGAAAATACTATGAGTACACTACACCTGACTGATGAAAGCTTTAAGAAGGAAGTCTTGGAGTCGCAATTGCCGGTTTTAGTTGATTTTTGGGCGCAGTGGTGCGGGCCGTGTAAAATGATCGCTCCCATTGTTGACGAATTGGCAAAAGAATATTCGGGTAAAATAAAAATATGCAAGGTTGATGTTGATTCCAGCTCAAAAACAGCCACGCATTACGGAGTAATGTCTATCCCGACGATAATTTTCTTTAATAAGGGAAAAGTTGTAGAGCAAATGGTTGGTGCTTTAAATAAGGCTGAACTTAAGAGAAAGATTGAAGAGAACCTTTAGGGCGGAGTTTGTTTTCCATGCGCAAAGTTTTTATTGCCGCAACTAAGCAGAACGACGGAAAGACGACTGCGTCTTTAGGTTTAATCTGTAATTTTCAAAGCAGGTTCAAGAAGGTTGGTTTTATTAAACCTATCGGCCAGCGTTATCTTGAAGAAGAAGGCCTGAAGATTGACGAAGATTCTCTTTTAATAGAAGAGGTCTGCGGTATAAAATGCGGGCTCAAAGACATGAGCCCGATAGCAGTTGAAAAGGGGTTTACCGAGAAATATATTGCAAAGCCTGATAAGAAATCAATTTCACGCCAGATAAAAGATTCTTTTAAAAGAGTTTCCAAGAGTAATGACTTGGTGATTATTGAAGGCACGGGCCATGCAGGAGTTGGTTCTGTTTTTGATCATTCTAATGCCACAGTAGCAAGGCTTCTTGGCGCAAAGGTAATTATTATTTCTTCAGGCGGAGTTGGAAGGCCTATTGATGAGATTATCCTCAATAAGGCGCTTTTTGAAAAGGAAGGCGTCAAGGTTTTGGGGGTAATTGTAAATAAGGTCCTGCCTTCAAAATTTGAAAAGATAAGCCGCTTGGTAAAAAAGGGCCTTCAAAGGCAGGGTATTAATGTTTTAGGTGTAATACCGTTTGACCCGATGCTGTCGCGGCCAAGCTTTGAGCAGATTGTTGAAGAGGCTGGTTTTGAAGTGCTTTGCGGCAAAGAATCCCTTGAGCGTTCTATTTCCCAGGTTTTTGTGGGGGCAATGGAGCCAAAAGATGCTACAAAATATATCGTTGACAACAGCTTGATGATCACTCCCGGCGACCGGCAGGATATGATCATGTCCGCTTTGAATTGTTTTCGCCAGGGTGAAGAAAAAAAGCTCAGGGTCTCCGGTATAGTTTTGTCGGGAGGGATCATCCCTGAAGAGCCGGTTATGAAACTTTTGGCTAATTCCGGGATACCGGTTTTATTGGCAAACACCGATACTTATGATGTGGCAACTACTATTCATGACCTGACTGTTAAAATCAGGCCGCAGGATAAAGAAAAAATTGGGGCAGTGGTAAATTTAATTAAAGAACATGTAGATTTGGAAAAAATCTTGAAAGGGATGTAAGTATGGATACGATTAAAAGAATCAGGGAATTGGCGCGTTCAAAACAAAAAACCATTGTTTTGCCTGAGTATGATGACAAGCGCGTGTTGGAGGCGGCAAAAATAATTGAGGCAGAGGGGCTTGCCAAAGTAGTGGTTTTATCAAAAGATAAAGTTGACCCTGAGGAAAAGCAAAGATACATAGAAGAGTTTTTTCAGGCGCATCAGGCAAGGGATATAGACATTGATACGGCAAAGAAATTATTTGAAGATACTCTTTATGTTGCTGCGATGATGACCCATGAAGGAAAGTTTGACGGGTTAGTTGCCGGGGCCAACCATACTACTCCTGACATGGCGCGCGCTGCGATCCGTTGTATCGGAGTTGATGAGCGCATTACAATAGTTTCCAGTTGTTTTATTATGGTTGTGCCTGATTGCGATTTAGGCGATGAGGGGACATTTATATTTGCCGATTGCGGGATCATCCCGGAGCCAAATTCAAGGCAGCTTGCTTGTATTGCGCTTGCTGCGTCGGAATTGGCAGATAAGGTTCTAAATTTGACTCCACGTATTGCCTTGTTAAGTTATTCTACCAAAGGTTCTGCTAAAACAAAATCTGCAGAGAGGATCAATGAAGCTCTTAGTATGCTTAAGGAAATGGCGCCCAAGCTTTTGGTTGACGGAGAAATACAGCTTGATGCGGCGATTGTTCCTGAAGTCGCGCGGATTAAATACCCGGCAAGCCCTTTAGGCGGCAAGGCAAATGTTTTAATTTTCCCAAACCTTGAAGCAGGCAATATCGGCTATAAATTAGTGCAAAGATTAGCCAAGGCGCGCGCTGTCGGCCCTTTGTTTTTGGGGCTGAATAAACCGACAAGCGATCTCTCCCGTGGATGCCTGGTTGAGGATATTGTGGATTGTGTGGCAGTGTCTGCGATCAGGGCGAGATAATTTAGGAAGCTTAATCTAAAATGAAAATTCTGGTTATTAACAGCGGTAGTTCATCAATCAAGTATAAGGTTTTTGATATGCCCAAGGAGACACTTGTATCCAAGGGCGTGATTGAGCATATCGGAGAAAAAGGCTCGGCAGTTTCTGACCATTATTCGGGGTTAAAAATAATTTTAGAGAAAATAGATGGCGTGGGGGCTGTGGGGCATCGCGTGGTGCACGGTGCTGAGAAATTTAAGAAACCGGTTTTAATTGACCGGGCGGTGGTGCATAAAATCAGGCAGTGTTCGGCAATCGCTCCTTTACATAACCCGGCAAACCTTGCAGGGGTCCTTGCTTGCAAGAAACTTCTTTCCGGGATCAAGCAGGTAGCTGTTTTTGATACTGCGTTTCATCAGAGTATTCCTGAACATGCTTATACCTATGGCCTTCCTTATGAATGTTACAAAAAATACGGGATTAGAAAATACGGTTTTCACGGGACAAGCCACGAATATGTTGCTAAAGAAGCTGCACGGATTATAAAAAAACAATTCTCCGAAATCAAGATAATTACTTGTCATCTGGGTAATGGTTGCAGTATTACGGCAGTTGATCATGGCAAATCCGTTGATACAACAATGGGTTTTACGCCTTTGGAAGGTTTGGTGATGGGCACACACTGCGGGGATATTGACCCTGCTTTGGTAACTAAAAAAAAAAAAAAAAAGAAAATCGGCCCGTTGGAAATAGACAACCTGATGAATAAGGCAAGCGGGTTAAAAGGAGTTTCCGGCATCAGTAATGATATGAGGATCCTGGAAAAGAAAGCCAAAGAAGGAAATAAGCGCGCAGAGCTTGCAGTAGATATTTTTGTTTACAGGATCAGAAAATATATCGGCGCTTATATTGCGGTTATGAACGGTTGCGATGTGTTGGTATTTACTGCAGGTATTGGTGAAAATCAAGCGGGGATAAGGGAAAGGATTACTAATAATCTGTTTTCTTATTTGAAAAAGTCACCGAAGATTATGGTTGTGCCTACAAATGAAGAACTGATGATTGCGCGCCAGACGTACCAGTTAGTTAGGGAGGTTTAAAATGAGAAAGATATTTTATATGTCGCTGTTTTTTCTTTTATTTTCCTCTGTTTCTTTTGCCCAGGATTTGACTTCTAAAAAAGTAGTCTTGATTATCCCACAAAATGATTTTCAGGATGAAGAGTTCTCTCAGGTAAAAACAGTATTATCCAATAAAGGAGCCACGGTCAAAGTCGCATCTACTACTACTGATTTTGTAACAGGAATGTATGGAGACAGGGTGAAACCGGATTTATTAATTGATGATTTATACGCGCGAGATTTTGATGCGGTTGTATTAATTGGGGGCATGGGTGCCAGCCAGTATTGGAATGATAGCAGGGTGTTTAGAGTGGTGCAGGATGCGGATTCCCAAAATCTTATAATAGGGGCTATTTGTATTGCGCCGGTTACTTTGGCGAATGCAGGTATCTTAAGAGGAAAGCGCGCTACGGTTTCTTCTTCCGATGAAGATGAATTAGTGGCAGGAGGGGCGATTTATTCCACTGATCCTGTAGTGCGAGATGGGAATATTATTACAGCCTCCGGCCCGGTTGCTGCCAATGATTTTGCTGAAGAAATCTCAAGGGCTTTAAACAGGTAGGGGAAAACAGTTTTCCTGCTTGGCCGGCAGGCCAGCGATTTATTCGGGACAGTGGGTTAAATAGGAGTAAAAAATGCTCAGGACAATGTTAAAATCAAAAATACATCGGGCGCGGGTAACAGAAGCAAACCTTTATTACGAAGGAAGCATTACCATTGATGCTGATCTTATGAAGGCTGCTGATATTTTGGAAGGGGAGAAAGTGGAGGTGCTCAACTTGAACAACGGGCATCGCCTTGAAACTTATGCAATTAAGGGCAAATCTGGAAGCGGTATAATTTGTCTCAACGGGCCGGCCGCAAGAGGGGCGTGCCCGGGCGACCTGGTGATTATTCTTACTTATGTTTGTGTTGAAAATAAAGAAGCAAAAGGCCTTAAGGCAAAGGTGATCAGCGTTAATGAAAGAAACCGCATTAAAAATTAAGATATTCGGTGAAGCTTGTCTGAGAAAGAAGTCGCGTCTTGTACAAAAGATTGATGATTCGCACCGTCATATTTTGGGCAGCATGGCGAGTTTGATGTATGAGAGTTCCGGTATTGGCCTGGCAGCTCCGCAGATTGGTATTAATGAAACGATGATTGTCGTAGATGCCGGAAGTGGGCTCTATAAATTGATAAACCCAAAGATCGTAAAGCAGGAAGGTTCTCAATCAATGGAGGAAGGGTGCCTGAGTGTTCCGGGAATTTGTATAAAGGTAAAACGGGCAAAGAAAATTATAGTTGAGGCATTGGATGAATTTGGCAACGCGGTAAAGATTGAAGCAGAAAATTTGCTTGCCTGCGTTTTTCAGCATGAAATTGATCATCTTAGAGGAAAACTGATAATTGACCATGCTTCTTTTTTGGAGAAGTTAAAGATCTCTTCTAAGTTAAATGAATTAGTAGAAAAGGCCAAAAGTGAAAAATTGTCCAAATCAGAAAGAAAATCTTGCCAACTGCAATTGTAGCTTTGAGCCCTGCAGCCGAAAAGGCATCTGTTGCGAGTGTGTCAGTTATCATCGCGAAAATAGCCAAATTCCCGCCTGTTTTTTCTCTCCTGAAGCAGAAAAGACCTATGATCGTTCTGTAGATAATTTTATGCGGCGCAATAGACAGTAATAATGAATTATTCAAAATATGAATTTTAAAGTGTGGTTTTTGTGGTAAAATATTTAAATTTAAGGGTAATGTGTTTCTGAAAAAATATAAAAATGCGCAATCCAGATGTTTATGATTTGATTATTATCGGTGCAGGCCCTGCCGGCCTGACTGCAGCTATTTACGCAGGCAGATACAGGCTCAAGGTTTTGGTTTTAGAGAAAATAGGCTGTGGAGGACAGATTGTTCTTTCAGAGACAATTGAGAATTATCCGGGTTTTCCCGGCGGGATCCTTACGCACGAATTAATATATAAATTCAAAAAGCAGGTTGATGAATTGGGAGTCGGTATTGTTTCTGAAGAAGTGTTTGAAATTACCCAAAGCCAGCAGCTTAAAGAGCCGGTCTACAGTATTAAAACCAATGACAATTCTTATGAAACAAGGTCTGTGATCATTGCCTCCGGTGCCCAGCCTAAACGGCTTGATGTTAAAGGGGAAGAGAGATTAACCGGAAGAGGGGTTTCTTACTGTGGCACCTGTGATGGGCCGTTATTTAAAAATAAAGAAATCGTGGTTGTCGGTGGCGGCGACAGGGCGATTGAAGAAGCGCTTTTTCTTACTTCTTATGCCAGCAAAGTTACGGTGATTCACCGTCGCGATAAACTAAGGGCATCTGAAATCTTAGAGGAGCGGGCAAGGAACAACCCAAAAATTAATTTCGTTTTAGATGCTGTGGTTGATGAAATTATTGGCAAGGACAGGGTGGAAGCAATCAATGTCCGCAATGTAAAGACTGGTGTTGGAATAAATATTATTTGTCAGGGCGTTTTTATTTTTGTGGGTATTTTTCCGAATACCGGCTTTCTGAAAAATCAACTTCAATTAGACGAGTTGGGTTTTGTTGTGACAGACGAGGAAATGAAAACTTTAAAACAGGGTATTTTTGCCTGTGGCGATTGTAGAAAAAAAAGCTTATATCAGGTTGTAAACGCCTGCGGCGAAGCGGCAGTGGCAGCGTATTCAGCAGAGAGGTATTTGTTATGATGAGCAAAAAATTTCCTACAACTAATAAAAAGCTTAAAGATTGGATAATAAAAATGGCCGAGATGTGCCAGCCGGAAGATATTGTCTGGATTGATGGCACTGATGCGCAGAGGGAACGCCTGGAAAAAGAGTGTGTTGCAAGCAACGAATTGATAGAACTAAACCAGGAAAAACTTCCTGGGTGTTTTTTGCACCGGACCGCTGTGGATGATGTGGCGCGCACTGAGCACCTTACCTTTATTTGCTCAAGGAGAAAGCAGGATGCCGGACCGACAAATAACTGGATGTCTCCACGGGATGGTTATAATAAGGCTCGCGCGATATTTAAAGGTTCAATGAAGGGCCGCACCATGTATGTAATCCCCTTTTCCATGGGGCCGGTTGGTTCTACTTTTAGCAAGATTGGCGTGGAATTAACTGATTCGCGCTATGTTGTTTTAAATATGCTGATAATGACCAGATGCGGAGAGGCAGTTTTGCGCCAGCTTGAACTTCAGGATGCAGAGTCAGGTATTGGTTTTACAAAGTGCCTGCATTCAAAGGCAAAGCTTAATATTAATGAAAGATTAATTTTGCATTTTCCCGAGGATAATACTATTTGGAGCGTGGGTTCCGGCTATGGCGGGAATGTCTTGCTGGGCAAGAAATGCCTATCGCTCAGGATTGCCAGTTTTCTGGGCAAGCGCGAACATTGGCTGGCAGAGCATATGTTGATTATGGGAATTGAGGAGCCAAATGGACATATTGAATATATAGCTGCGGCATTTCCTAGCGCCTGCGGAAAAACTAATTTAGCCATGCTTATTCCTCCGGAGGGATTAAAGGTAAAAGGCTACCGGATTTGGACAGTGGGGGATGATATTGCGTGGATGCGCATTGATTCCGACGGGGCGCTTTGGGCGATTAATCCTGAGACCGGGTTTTTTGGGGTTGCGCCGGGTACTAATTCAAAGTCTAACCCGATGATGGTTGAGACGATCAGCAAAAATACCATTTATACAAACGTCCTTTTAAAAACGGATAATACGGTTTGGTGGGAGGGTTCTGACGGGGAAGTTCCTCAAGAAGGAATTGATTGGAAAGGCAGGCAGTGGAAATTCGGGATGCGCGATGAAAACGGCAAGCCAATTTTGGGCGCTCACGCAAACAGCCGCTTTACCGCTCCGATTAAGAATTGTCCGTCTGCCTCGTTTCGTATTGATCAGCATCACGGTGTGCCGATTTCTGCGATTATTTTCGGTGGAAGGCGCGCCCATTTAAGCCCGTTGGTGTTTGAGGGATTTAATTGGCAGCATGGTGTTTTTATGGGAGCAACTATGGGGTCTGAACTTACTGCTGCCCAAGTCGGCAAGCTTGGGCAGGTGCGCAGGGATCCTATGGCAATGATTCCGTTCTGCGGTTATAATATGGCTAATTATTTTTCACACTGGTTGAGTATGGGTAAGCGCATGGCCAAACCGCCAAAGATCTTTGCGGTTAATTGGTTCAGGACTGATGATGGGGAATTTTTATGGCCTGGTTTCGGAGAGAACTTGAGGGTGTTGGAATGGATATTGGATCGTTGTAATAACAGGGTTGCGGCAGTAGAGACCCCGATTGGCTTTGTGCCGCGGCCGCAGGATATTGATCTGACTGGAATTAATTTGCCTGTGCAGACATTAGAGAAACTTTTGAAAGTTAATAAAGAAGAGTGGTTTGAAGAATTAAAAGATGTGAATAGGTTTTTTAAGCAGTTTAAGAGAGATCTTCCTCGTGAGCTATGGCAGGAATATAAAGATTTAGAGGGGCGCTTGAAGAATTATGAATGAAGAAATCCTGTTGACAACGGATTTTAAAGATTTAAAGCTGTTTCGTCGTGGAAAAGTGCGGGATGTATATGATTTAAATGATAAGCTTCTTGTGGTTTCTTCAGACAGGATTTCTTGTTTTGATGTTGTTTTATCCTGCGGAATTCCGCATAAAGGCAATGTCTTAAGCAGTATTTCTTGTTTTTGGTTTGATTTTCTAAAAGGCGCCACAGCAAACCATCTTATTACCGCTGATGTAGAGCGGTATCCAGAAGAATTAAAAAAATATAAATCACAATTATCCGGGCGCTCAATGCTGGTGAAGAAAGCAAAGGCTTTACCGGTGGAATGTATTGTGCGCGGTTACCTTTCAGGGTCGGGCTGGAAGGAGTACAAACAAAAACAGTCTGTTTGCGGGATAAAACTTCCGGCAGGATTGAAAGAATCGGATAAATTACCCGAAATTATCTTTACGCCATCTACAAAAGAAGACGCAGGCCATGATATTAATGTTGAGCAAGGTTATGTGGAGGAACTTTTAGGAAAGAGTGTTAGCAGCAGGATTAAGGAATTAAGTATTTCTATTTATAAAAAGGCAAGTGATTATGCCCTGGATAAAGGCATTATTATCGCAGATACAAAGTTTGAGTTTGGTTTTTATAATGATGAAATTATTTTGATTGATGAAGTCTTGACTCCTGATTCATCGCGTTTTTGGCCGCTTGACCAGTATAAGCCGGGTGTTTCACAACCAAGTTTTGACAAACAATTTGTCAGGGATTATCTGGAGAGTTTGAATTGGGACAAGAATCCCCCGGCCCCAAAGCTGCCTGTTGAAATAATAAAAAAGACCAGCCTTAAATATCTTGAGGCTTATAAGCGTTTAACCGGAAAGGAACTTTTGTTAAAATGAAATTCCTTAAGAAGATTTCCTCTGTCTTGCTGAGGATTGGTATAAGTATTGCCTTATTGGTTTTTCTTTTCAGGCAGGTAGACAGGAAGAGCCTTTTTGAAATCATAAAAAATGCCGATAAACCGATGCTGCTGCTTTCATTTTTTGTATACTTTCTTACTTATGTTTTGTGCCTTTTGCGCTGGGAGATGCTGCTTAAAGCGGTAAAAATTCATTTACCTTTAAGGCGGGTAATTATTTCTTACGCAGGAGGCGTGTTTTTTAGCTTATTCCTGCCTTCTACAATAGGCGGAGATGTGATGCGCAGTATTGACCTGGCAGCACACACAAAGAAAACAAAGGAAGTTTTGGCCACTGTATTTCTTGACCGGCTTAGCGGTTATGTCGGTTTGGCGCTATTGGCGCTGATCTCAGTTATTATCGGCTGGAAGCATGTGAGCTCAACGCACAGTGTTTTGTTGGCGGTATTTGTAATTGTTTCTGTCTTGGTGGTGATCTTGCTCATTTTATTTAACAGGTTTTTTTATGCAAGAATAAATAATCTTTTGCACTCGCCTAATGCCGGTAAAATCCGTGATTTGCTGAAGAATGTGCATCAGGAGATTCATTACTTTCGTAACAAGGAGAAAACTATTGCCGGTAACTTGATCTTTTCTTTATTGATCCAGATCGTTGCTCCGCTTTCATTTTATACGATTGCACTCTCATTAGGCGTAAAAATCAATGTAATTTATTTCTTAATTTTCCTGCCTATTATCGGGGCGATTACCATGCTTCCAATTTCAATAGGCGGCCTTGGCCTGCGAGATGCCACAACAATCTTCTTTTTTACAAAAGTAGGGATGTCCAAGGATTTGGCTTTTGCAATGTCGCTTTTAAACTTTTCTTTTATCCTCTTTATCGGTGCAGTGGGGGGTATTATTTATGTCCTTACAATTCGTCATAGACGGATACAACATCATCAAGCACACCCAGTTTAGCCGTTTTGCCAAAAGAAATATCAAAGACCAGAGATTCGCCCTCCTTGAATTAATTAAATCCGGTAATCTGACCGGAAGCCCCAAGAATAAAGTTATTGTTGTTTTTGACGGTTATCCCGATGTTAGCGCGCGTTCTCTGCGTGAGGAGCCATTTGAAATTATTTTCTCAGGAGAGGATTCAGCCGATAAGAAAATAATGCGCATGGTTGAATTGAGCCAAAGCCCAAAAAACATAGTTGTGGTGTCAGATGACAGGGAAATAAAATTTTTTGTGAAGTCATGCGGGGCAACTGCGCTTGGTATTGAGGATTTTGTCGCTGCCAAAGACAGGAGAGAAAGAAATAAGAAAGAATCTGAAGCGGTAAAAAATGATTTAAGCTACAGCCAGATGCATAAGATAAATGAAGAGCTTAAGAAGGTATGGTTAGACAAGAAACCCAAAGTTTAATATTTTATGAAAGAGAATAGAAAAGAAGAAAAAGCAGGCAAGGGAGAAAGTTTTGTAAAATTTCTTGGCACAGCAGGAGCGCGCTTTGTAATGATTGAGCAACTGCGTTCCTCAGGAGGGATTTGGGTTTCTCACAGAGGGACAAATGTATTAATTGACCCGGGCCCGGGGAGTATTGTGCGCTGTGCCGCAAGCAGGCCGCGGCTTAATCCTATGAAATTAGACGGGATAATCCTTACGCACCGCCATCTTGATCATGCCGGAGATGTTAACGTTATGGTTGAGGCAATGACAGAGGGCGGATTCAAGAAAAAAGGCATAGTGTTCTGCCCTCCTGATGCACTGGATGAGGATCCGGTGATTTTAAGGCACGTCTTGAATTTCCCTGAGAAAATAGAAAGATTAGAGCCAAGGAAGAAATATTCTGTGGGTGGTTTTAGTTTTGAAACATCTATGCCTCATAAACATCCTGCAATAACTTATGGTTTGAAATTTAAAATAAATAATACTACTGTTTCTTTGATTTCTGATACAAAATATTTTAAGGAGCTTGAGGATTTTTATCGGGCAGATGTTTTGATTATTTCAGTGGTATTTTTTGAGCCGCACCCGGGCATTGACCATCTTTGCCTTGCGGATGCCCAGGAGGTTATAAAAAATCTACGCCCAAAAAAGGCGATTCTGACGCATTTTGGCATGACCATGCTTAAGGCAAAGCCTCATATTCAGGCAGAGCTAATGTCAAAAAGCCTTGGGATTGAAGTTATCGCCGCTTACGACGGAATGACTCTTTCCGGCGCTTGGTGGGAATAATTTAATTGCTAAAACGAAAATGACATGTTAAGATTAGTTATAATTTATTGAAATTAAAGGAGTTTTATGCAAAGTCTTTTAAAGGCTAAGCCAACAAAGTTTTTAATCATAACTTTGGCTTTAGCCTTATTTTTTTGCTTTTTTTGTAGCTCGGCCTTTGCTGCTGATGTTAAAATCTCTACTGTTTCATCTTCAACTTCGTTGAACAAAAACTACGATGCTTTTAAAGCCGCAGATAATAACTTTAATACATATTGGATAGGTGGTTATGGGCAGAATTTTTGGTGGATTGCCCTTGATTTAGGAAAGCCGGTTAATTTAAGCAGCATTACAATTGTCTGGGAGCAAAGCCTTGGTGCAACAGATTTTAGCCTTCAAGCTTCTAATGATAGCCTTAATTGGATTAATCTTTATTCCGGGCTTTCTTCACTTGGCGCTTATCCTATTTCTTTCAGCTCCTATCTTGCATTATCCGGCACCTATCGTTATTTAAGGATTTATATTAACAAGGCTCACAGGCGCGCTCCTGCGATTCGCACAATAAGAATCTATGATTCCGGCACGGATGTCCTTGCTCCTACCGGTTCAATTAAAATAAATAATGGTGCAATTTATACCAGTTCCCGCAATGTTACCCTGAATGTATCTGCCCAAGATTCAGCGGGCGGGAGCGGCATGGGAGCTGGGGCAAAGATGTGCTTTGGTGAAGGAGACATGACCTCTGATGATTTTGACTGGTCAGGAACAAAGGCTTACTCAACTACTGCTCCTTGGGTTTTATTCCCTGGAGACGGCAGAAAAGATGTTTATGTTCGTTTTAGCGACGCAGCCGGCAACTGGTGCGTGGCTGTCGGTGATTCAATTATTTTGGATACCTCCTTACCGATAAAGCCTGTTGTTACTGATGATGGAGCTTCTGTGATTGTGAATGACCGTTTACATGCTTCATGGTCTGCTTCGGATAATCTCTCTGGAATTAACGAATATCAATACAAAATTACCCAAGATTCTACTTCTGGATCAACCGTAGTTGACTGGATTTCTGCAGGTACAGATACAGAAGTTACAAAAACAGGCTTAAACTTAAATTGGAATAAAACTTATTATTTTTCAGTTAAGGCTAAAAATGGCGCAGGGCTCTGGTCGGATATCGGCTATTCTGACGGGATAAAAGCGGATTTTGTTGATAGTCAACCGCCAGTCGGAAGTATCAAGATAAATGATGGCGCAGCTTACACAAAGACTGCGCTTGTTGTGCTTATGCTTTCAGCACAAGATGCTCCCGGTGGAAGCGGTATGGGTAATGGTGCGCAGATGAAATTTTCTAATGATAACTTAGTATGGTCTATTCCAGAAAATTATACCGCTACTCAGCAATGGACTTTGCCTCCAGGCGAGGGAGAGAAGATGGTTTATGTTAAATTTAAAGACATGGCAGGGAATTGGTCTCAATCCTATCTATCCAAGATTATCTTGGATAAAACTCCTCCTGCTATTACAGTTAATCCACTAAATACCCCAACTAATAAAACCGTAAGCCTCTCTTATAGCGTTGTTGATAATTTAACTCCTCAGGGAGAAATTAAAATCACCGGAGATGATTCTCCTTACACAAAGGAAGGCGCCTATAGCATAACCTTAGATGCCGAAGATTTGGCAGGAAATAGATCTATTCAGTCTATTAGTTTTACCATTGATAAAACTCTTCCTGTGATTATTATCACTTCGCCTTTAGATGGCGCGTCAGTTGTATCTCCACAAATACAATTAGTTGGTGCTGTTGATGGCGTTGTTTTCTCTGAAATACGTAGTTTGCAGGAAGGAGAGAATATTCTTTCTAAAACAGTTGCTGATGAATCTGGTAACACTGCTACAGTTTCTATCAAAGTAACCTTGGATTCTGTTCTACCTACAGGAACAGTTATAATAAATAATGATAGCCAGTATGTTAATTCAACTAATGTTATTTTAACGCTAAGCGCTTTAGACACGGGCAGCGGTATGGGCATTGGGGCCCAGATGCAATTCTCAAATGATAATTTGGTTTGGTCAGCTCCTGAAAATTATGTCATTACCAAGGCTTGGACTATTAATTCAGGAGATGGACAAAAAACAGTTTATGTTAAATTTAAGGATGTTTCTGGGAATTGGTCAGAGGCTTATAGTGATGCAATTATTTTGGACGCCACTCCCCCTGCAGCGCCTCAAGGTTTGCTGGCAGGTGCAGAAGACGGGAAAGTTACTTTATCCTGGACTCAAAATGCAGAAGTTGATTTGGCAGGTTATAATATTTATCGTTCAGTAGATGGGGAAACATACTCTAAGATAAATTCAGATTTGATTTCTGCAGCTCAATATCAGGATGGCGGTTTAACCGGGAATAATACTTATTTTTATAAAATAACCTCTCTTGATAAACCAGGAAATGAGAGTGTTTTTTCTTCAGTGGCAAGCGCTGTCCCCGCCGCAGGAAATTTTGAAACTGAGCCTAACAATAGTTCTGCTGCCGCTACTTTAATTCAAACAAATATCCCGATCAAGGGCAGGATAGATTCTCGTGGAGATTACGATTATTTTAAGATCGCTGTTCCTCAGGGAGGAAAATTCTTCATTGATTTAACCAGTGTGCCTGCAAATATTAATGCCGGTATTAAATTATACAGCGGAACTTCTTTGGTGGCTTCAACCAAGGACGCAGGATATGGTAGTAATGTTGTTTTAGAAAAACAGGTACAAAGCCAGGGAGATTATTATATTAGTATCTTTGATTTTAACCATAATGCATCATCGCCTTTATATTATCAACTGAATGTAAATTTTGTCTATCCTTGGGTTTATGATACCAAGGTTTCTGAGGATCGGATCAGCCCGGCAAATAACGACGGATATTTTGACTCAACAAGGATTACCGCTTCTATTACGGCAAATGCTAATTGGGTAATTAATATTAAAGATTCAGCAGGCATAGTTAAGCGTTCTTTTAACGGCACAGGCGCTGGCATAAGCCAGATTTGGGATGGTAAGGATCAATCTGGAAATGTATTGGTTGACGGAGCCTATACTTATAACATTACTGCAAGTGATCCTCTGACCGGCGCAGCTTCTCAGGAAGTTTCAGGGGTCATTAATGTTGACAATTCTCCCCCAACTGCCAGTTTCGCTCAGCCAGTCTCAGGCGTTACTATTTCAGGAATCATTGCAATTACAGGGACAGCTGATGATTCTAATTTTGGTTGGTGGCAATTAAGCTATGGTTCCGGAACCTCACCTACTTCTTGGAATCAAATCACATATGGTTCAGATAGTTTATTGGCTGATGGCGAAGGAAATGCTCCGCTGATATATTCTTGGAATACAAGAAATTATTCAAATGGCAATTACGTTTTGCGATTTAAAGCGTATGATGATAGGAAAAACATAAGAATTACAGATATTCCTATTGTAATACGTAATATTTCTCTATCAGGCATTTATATTTCTAATTCTTTAATTAGCCCTAATGGCGACGGAATCAAAGATTCTGCAACAATTTCTGCTTCTATCAATTTTGCTGCTGATTGGATTATAAGCATTAAAGATGCGCTTGGGGTGGTTAAGCGAACATATACAGGCAATGGAATTAAGGTAAGCCAGGTGTTTGATGGCAAAGATGCGCAAGGAAGCGTTTTGCCTGATGGCGTTTACGCATGCGTTATCGGAGCAACTGAGCAGGGAACCGGCCTTGTTGCTCTTGAAGTTTCGCGTGATATTAAAGTTGATAATACGCCCCCGGCTCTTGCTATTACGCACCCGGATCCCGGAGCTAAGCTTGGCGGCATAGCCGAAATTAGAGGTTTGGCTGATGACCAAAACTTTTCTTCTTGGGAACTGCGATATGGGATTGGAGCTTCTCCGACAAGCTGGGTTTATCTTAGTTCTAGTTTAAGCCCTTTAAAGATTGATGTCAATGGAAATGCCCCGGTGATTTGTAATTGGAATACTTCAGGATTAATTAGCGGAGATTATGTTTTGAGGTTGCAGGGTTATGATAGCGCAAATAATACAAAAACCGTAACTATCTCGGTGGTTCTTTACAATGTTTCTATTGCAAATTATTCTGTTTCAAGATCCGTCTTTAGCCCGAATAATGATAATAATTATGATACAGTTTCAATCATTGCTTCTATTACTACGAGCGCCACCTGGACTATAAATATTAAGGATTCAGCAGGTGTAATTAGGCGCGTTTTTACCAACACCGGAGTTAATATAAATCAAGTATGGGACGGGAAGGATGCATCTGGGAACGTGTTAAGTGATGGTGTTTATACCTATACTATTAATGCTACTGATGGCGTTACTGGAGCATCTGCCCAAACAGTTTCAGGAAATGTGCAAATAGATAATACGCCTCCAGTTGTGAATGTCATTCAACCTATTTCTGGTTGTAGCGTTTCAGGGATATCGGCTATAAAAGCGTTGGCTGATGATTTAAACTTTTCTTCTTGGGAACTGCGATATGCATCTGGAACAGCTCCTAATTATTGGTATCGTCTCAAATCCGGCTCAAGCCCTTTATTGGCTGATACCTCAGGGAATATTCCTGTGTTTTATAATTGGAATACTTCAGGATTGAGTAGTGGTAATTATGCGTTAAGATTAAAAGTAAGTGATAGTGTGGGTAATGTTAGAATCGTTGATGTTCCTATAATTCTATATAATATTGTTATTAATCGTGCGTCCAGTTATCCAAGCTTGTTTAGCCCTAATAATGACGGTAAATATGATTCAACTAATATAACCGCTTCTATCACAGTAAACTCTAATTGGACGTTAAAGATTAAGGATCCCGGAGGCGTAGTAAAGCGAATTTTTACTGGAACAGGCACTAGTATAACTCAGGCATGGGATGGAAAAGATGCATCAGCAAATTTAGTTGCTGACGGAGTTTATACCTATGTAATTGATGCTGTCGATCCTGTTACTGGTTCATCTGCTCAAACTGTTACAGGAACAGTTCAGGTGGACAATACTGCGCCGCAGATTAGTATTACTCAGCCTATTTCTGGAACCAATCTTGCTGGAATATCGGCAATTTATGGATTAGTTGAGGATTCAAGTTTAGACTGGTGGGAATTAAGTTATGGTTATGGCACGGCGCCGGTTTCTTGGTATAATCTTACTTCCGGTTCAGCTAATTTAACGCTTGAAAATGGTAATTCGCCTTTGCTTTGGAATTGGGATACTAAAAATATCCCTAACGGGGATTATGTTTTAAGGTTGTGCGCATATGATGATGTGGATAATATGAGGATTATTAAAATTCCGGTAGTTGTACAAAATGAGGGAGCAGATATTACTGAGTTAGCGGTAAGCCCGGCGACGTTTACGCCTGATGGGCTTGATGATGACCTTTCTAATGATTTTGCCGATATCGCTTTTAAGCTTTCCGGAGATTGTTTTACGGCTGTAAGAATTTTTGATAGTAATATGAATCTTGTCAGGACGCTCTGGAGTAATGTTTTACATCCAAGTCAAGATACTGATATGAAGATGCAATTTCAATGGGACGGAAAGAATGATAATAATGTTTTGGTGCGAAATGGCCAATACAAGGTAGTCGTTACAACTGCAGGCGGAGCAAATCAGGCATCTGTGTTTATCGTGGTTAATGACCGGCCTATTTTCAATGATTTTAGCGTAAAGCCGGGAAGTTTTTCTCCTGACGGTAATGGCGTTGATGAAACAGCTAATTTGTCATTTACTGTATCCGAGGAGTCTGATATTTGCGTTGAAATTTATAATTCTCACGATGTTCTTGTTAGGGTTATTGTTAATAACTTTCGGGCAACAGCGGGGCAAAAATACAGTTATGTTTGGGATGGAAAGGACAATAGTAATCAGGTTGCTTTTCAAGGGAGGTATTATTTTAAAGTAAACGCAGAAGCTATTACCGGAAGCAAAGCGCTTCCTCTAAAAATGAATGTTTTTCTGTCATGCATATCAAACATTACGGTTTCACAGGATACTTTTAACCCTTATGAGGGCCAGACAACCCAGATTAATTACAGGCTTGTAAATGTGGCAAAGTTGAATATAAATATTTATGATGCTCAAAACAACCTTGTGAGAAATCTTATCAATAATCAGCCAAGAGATGCAGGTGAACATGGTGAGATTTGGGACGGGAAAAGCAATAGTGGTAGCATCGTTTGTGACGGATACTATTATTTTATTATTGAAGATAGTATCAGTGGTTTGCCAGCACTTGTTTATGATCCTTCCGGTACAGGCGGAGAAGATCTTTCCCATAGCATACATTTTTCTGCTTCAGATTTTGATACATTTAAGAATTGCCCAAGTATTTTGACTTATAGATTAGCAAAGCCGGCAAAAATTAATATTAAGGTAAGGCTTGAGCGGTATTCCGGCCCTGCAATTCGTGTGATAAAATATGAGGAACCTGTTGGTTCCGGCGAGCATCAATCTATTTGGGATGGCAGGGATGAATTGGGAAATATTATTTCTTTTCAGCCTTATACCTTAGCTGTGTGGGGTTATTCCTTAAATGATAACGTCATAGTAATTACTGGGGGCAGGCCGGATGTCTCGCAAATAACCGTGGCTCCAATTAAGCTTAATCCGATTACAAACCGCTATGCGGTGTCTCTACAGAATTATTCAACGGTTTCCTATCGTTTGTCTAGGGATTCAAATGTGACTATAGCTGTATATGATGCAAATAATAATCTTGTACGAACCTTGTTGAGTAATGTGTTAAAATATGCTGGCATAAATAATTTAGATTGGGATGGAAAAAATGATAGGGCAGGGGTATTGCCAAACGGGTATTATCGTATAGAAATACAGGCGGTAAAAGATAATAATTATTCAGACATTGCTACTGCCCATATTGAGGTGGTTTATTAAAATGAAAATAAGATTGAATTTGTTGTTTATTATTGTTGTTATTTTTGTTTGTTTGATTTCTTTGGGTGGTGTTTTTGGCGAAGATGCGCTTGTTGGTAAGGATGTGTTAATTACTGTGGTTTACCCGCAAAAACCCAATGCTCCAAAAAGACAGGAGAAGAAAGTAGATTCTATTATTGCAGTAAATGGCAGGGTCAATATCGGGGTGACAGGAATATCGGCGGATCAGCTTAAAAGCCCGGATTTATATCTTGAATATTTTCTTGATGATAATTTGGTTTATGCAACTAAGAAGAACAGCAAAGGTAACAACACCGAACGAGAGCTAGGTTTTATTTTTGATACTGTTTTATATTCCGAAGGCGAACATAATTTGATGGTAAACTTGTGGGACAAATTTGGTTCTTCAGCAATCGGTATGCGTAAGATTATTATTCAAAACAAGGATTCATGATGATAAAAAGAAAATTGTTTTATAAATTTATATCAGTTTTTATCCTGGCAGTTTTTATTTTTAATTCAAGTATTCTTTGCACTCCTGCTTGCGCAGAGTTTTCCTGCTGGAATGATGGCTCTATTGCATCAGCCGAAGGAGGCTCAACTTTTCCTCCTGCCGCCCAAAAAGGCAATCCCAATCCTACAGGAACAGAGAAGATAGCCGACCCTGTTAATGTAGCAACAGGTAATTTCGCTTATGAGCATACTGATATTCTTATCCCTGGCCGCGGCATGCCTTTTGAATTTAAACGTTTTTACAACAATCAGGATGATTATGACGGGCCTTTTGGTATTGGCTGGAATCACAACTACAATATATTTTTAATTGAAGCCGGAGACAGTGAAAAGAGTTATGTTATCCGCCGTAACCCTGATGGCAACAAGGACATCTTTACCAAGAATCAAGATGGCGCCTATACATCTCCTGCAGGCGTATTTGACACCTTGGTAAAAACACCTCAGGGTTATCTGATCACTACCAGGCACGGCCTTAAATATCAATTTAACCAGTCAAATTACTTATCTTCAATCACTGACCGGAATAATAATACAGTTACCCTAACCTATGACGCTGATATTGGGTTGTTGTCAAAGATTACCGATACAGTTGGAAGAATAACAACCTTTACATATACCCCTGAGAGAAAAATCTCTCAGGTTACTGATTTTACAGGAAGATCCTTTAAATACGCTTATTTAAACAATGATTTAACAACTGTGACATTGCCCGCTATCCAGGGTTATCCTGATGGCTTGGCAACCAAGTATACCTACCAAAATCATAATCTTGACTCTATAGTTGATCCCAAGGGGTATGTTTACCTAAAAATCACCTATGATACTCATGATAGAGTGGAGAAAATGACACAGGGTTTAAGCGGCTACGAATTCATTTATTCCAAAAAACTTACCAAATACTATGACCTTAACGGCAATCGCATTGATTACTATTTGAATGACGACGGTACCATTAACAAAAAAATTGAATACACTTCCGGCCCTGATTATGAAACAAAATACGAGTATAATTCTGATAAATTAGTTACCAAGATCATTTATCCAAGGAATAATTCTTTGATTTCTACTTATGATAATAAGGCCAACCTTTTAAGCTTGCAGCAAAATCCCATTGCCGGCTCAAACGCAGCAAGCCTTATTACCGCATTCACTTATGAACCGCGTTTTAATTATATTAAAACCGCAACTGACCCTAAAGGAAGCAGCACTACTTATTATTATGATTATGAAGAAGCTTCTTTGGGTGATTTAAACTCAGATGGCATAACTAACCAGGCAAATGGCAACCTTATGAAAATCAGCTTGCCCGTTGTAAATAATCAAATTCCAGAATTAAAATACACCTACAATTCTTTTGGCCAGCCTTTAATTATAACTGACCCTAATAACATCAGCACAAAATTTGAATACTATCCTGCCACAGGTTATTTGGCGAAAACCACAAAAGCTTTAAATGCGCTAAATATTCTTAATGAATTCTATTATGATGCTTTAGGCAATATTGCTTCTTTTAAGGACCCTAATGGGAATATTACAAGTTTTGAATATGATTCGCACAACAACCTTGTTAAATCTATCCAGCCGGCTCCTTTTAATTATGTCGCAACCTATATTTACGACGCTAATGACAACCTTACCCAGACGAATAAGCAAACAAATGATGCCAATAACCCATGGCACTCTGTTTATTATGCCTATGATAACTTAGATAGGTTAGTAAGTGTTAAGGATGAGTTGGATAATCTTGCAACTTACAGTTATGACGCAAATTCAAACCTTATTAAAACAACTGATCCTGCTGCAAATTCAACTATCTATACCTATAATGAGCGTAATCAGGCAAAGAAGGTAACCGATGCAAATGGTTATATCACTGAATATAGTTTTGATGCCAATGCTAACCTGAGCCAGATCAAAGATGCTAATGGCAATGTTACTGTTTATACCTATGATGATTTTGACCGCTTAATAAAAATGACTTATGCGGACAATTCATGTGAAGAATATGCCTATGACCAAAATTCCAACTTGCTCTCTAAAAAGGACCCCAATGCCAGAGTTATTTACTATGAATACGATGTTTTAAACAGGATGATTGAGAAGGGCCTATTTCCTAAAGGAGCTTTTCCTGATAGCGTAGTTAATTTTAATTATGATTTAGCCTCGCGCTTAACTGCGGCTACTGATGTAAACGGAGCCATTTCTTATACCTATGATGCGCTTAATCGCATTGCGCAGGTCGTGTATCCGGGTAATAAAGCTGTCGGCTACCAGTATGATGTTAATTCAAACCGCATTAAGTTAATTTATCCTGACACAAGTTTTATTACTTATAACTACGATGAATTAAACCGTCTGACAGCAATAAAGGAACAAGCCGGACAGAATATTGCAAGCTATTCTTATGATGCATTAAGCCGGCGCACAGAAGCAGTTTTAGGTAACAGCGCCAAGGTTAATTACACTTATGATGCTGTTGGCCGCTTAACTAATTTGAATAATTCAATTAATCAGGCCGCGATAAGCTCTTTTAACTATACTTATGACAAATCTTCAAACCGTAAAAGCATGACTACACAACTCGGCGTCCATAATTATACCTATGACAAAACATATCAGCTTAAAACAGTGGATTATCCTGATAATTATGTTTTCTCTGACGTAAGCTTCAGCTACGATAAAACAGGTAACCGTGTGTCGCTTATAGAGCAAACATCTCCGCAGACAACCTCAACCTACACTACTAATTTACTTAATCAATATGCGAAAATAAATTCTCAGGATTATACTTATGATTCAAACGGCAATCTTGCCTCTAACGGCGCTTCTACATATTCTTATGATTATGAAGATAGGCTTACTTCTGTAACTAAATCTGGCATGACGGCAAGTTACAAATACGATTCTTTTGGCAGAAGAATAGAGAAAACTGTAGGTGATGCGGCTGTAAAATACCTCTATGACGGCGACCAGATTATTGCTGAATACAATGGAGCAGGCACTCTTATCAAGAAATTCATCTACGGAGTAGGCATTGATGAAGTATTGAAGGGACTGTCCCCGCAGGGGACTGTCCCTGAATGGTATTACCACTACGACGGCCTCGGTTCTGTCACCGCACTTACCAACTCAGCCGGC
>JACQXK010000084.1 GCA_016208765.1 Candidatus Omnitrophota bacterium | reverse complement strand
GAACCGTACAAATACGCTTTTTTTTTTTTTTTCACTTTTAGCAAAACCTTTTTCAGTTTACTCTCAAACTCTAATGTTTTAAGAATTATATTTTTATACTCATTATATAGAGGATACAATTTATTAATTGAATAAAACTTAAGATTTCCTCTTGTCCAGCTTTTCAGTAACCCGATTTTTTCTAATTCCTTTATTTTTTTTACCAAATTTCTCTTATCCAGATTCAACTCCCTTTGCAATTCATTTACATACAAGCCCTCATCAGGGTTAATAAAAAAATAATTCAATAATACAACCGTTAAACCTGACCTTAGTGAAATCATCCCTGCTCCTTATTTTACACCGATAAGTGTAACATATTACATCTTAGTTGTAAAGCTAAATATCATTTTCATCAAATTCTTCCTTATCATATTTGGGATTGTTCCTGATAATCCCAAAATTTGCAGTAGGAATCATTTTGCGACGAAAGCTATCTGCACGAAAAAGTGCGAGCAAATTTTCTTGAAAATTTACTCCGGATAAATTTTAATATTAAAGCCTCCACCTGGATTAGTTAACCTTTTTTACCATGGCTGCGACAAGAAATACTAATACCAGCACTATCACCCCAAGCGTTAGCCAAAGCAAATACGGCCTTTCTCCAGTCCTATGAAACAAAAGTGTTGACAACACTTTTGTTTCAGGGATGCCGTCTTTTTCATTTTATCGTAGGTGGAATTAGGTTGTTGATTGGTGAAAAGCAGCAACAAGAAAATATCACGCAAAGCCGTAAAGCTTGCGGAGTTTTTTAGTTACACTTTTTAACCACAGGGCACATCCGCCACTCGCCAAAAAGCGCAACTAGGCAAGAAAAACACGGCGAGGCCTCGCTGATACTCAGCGGGCAGAGTTTCACAGAGTATTTTCCATTGTTTTGAATGGATTCAAGGTAGGCAATATTATGTGTTTCTTATTTTTTCCTAAATAGCATAGTGAACGCGCCAATGAGCATCATTGCTAACCCAACCAGTACACCTAAACGGCTAAGCTCGCGGACAAGGCCGTGAATATTTTGAAAAATAATTGCTAAAATACGGCTTCTTTAATCCTCTGGCCTGTATCTACATCATAAACATAATCTTTTCCCCAAATGCTAGTAATTATCAACTCCCCATTTTCAAAAATAATATCTTTGTAGAAATTACTTTCTTTACAGTCTTCCAGTTCTGGTATCTTCCAAATTTTTTCTCCTGCTTCATTAATGCCAAAAATGTGTCTCTTATGATTCTTATTTGACCGCGGGATATATAATTTTATAATATAAACATTTTTCACCTTTTTAACTTTAGCAATTTCAAACCCTAACGGAATAATCTTCTCAGGCTTTTGATTAATCAATATCAGTTTATTCTTCTCTATCCTGTAATCATATTCGTATTCGTAAGTTCTAACCTCATTCCAGCCCTGTTCCGGAAAATATTTCTTTTTTAATCTTCTAAGCCTAGCTAAATATGCCTTTTCATCTTCAGCGCAAAAATTTTCGTCAAGATATTTTATGTCCATTTTTTTTAAAGCCGCGTAAAATTTGTAAACATATATTCCCCGTTCCTTCAAATACTCTATCAACCCGTATCTTAACGACTCAAGTTCTTCCCTTACCGGCAGTTTATCCAGCTCAAGAATATTCCTGCGTAGCACATCATAGCGCACATACATACCCTGGTCATTCACCAGGCAGCCCATGTGGATTAAATCGTTAAATATTGAAGCCGCGTTTATCTGTATCTTTACTTTCACTTATTTTATCCTTTCGATATTTTCAGGATCGATCTTCTTGTAAATCAATCTCTCCGCGTCGTCTTTTGCTTTTTTCATTGCTTCTTCTCTTAAGTCTATATATTTTTGTTTTCGCACCTTCCCTAAATGATCCCTGGGATTGATTACTTCGCTTTTTTTTAATTTTATCTTGTAAACTTTTCCCTCTGATATAAATTGATTCGGCCCTTCCGGCCCTTTTAATATGCTGTACTTATCCGTAGCTATTTTCTTGCTCTTTGTAATTGATACATAAGGGCTGTTGCTGTCTTCTAAAATTTGTTTTGCCATATTATCCGGGCTGTTTACTCTCCTTGGATATTTAGCTCGAAATCCTTTCTTTAACGGATCGTTTTTATCAAAATGTGAAAGAGGCCTAACCCCTTTATAATATGTCTGTACCGAGTCTTTTACAACTTCTGTTTCTCCTGATATTATTTGCGCCTTCGGATTAATCCCTTTTACAACGCTTTGCCCCATAATAGATATTGTCGCAACACGCGCTGTTTCTTTTGTCAGGCTTGCCATTGCCCTGCCGACACATCTATATCCTTCTTTCTCATTCCCTTCAGAATACGCTTTGTTCGCGTTTCTGACATCTTCACAAATAACATTGATTTCCGAGCCGGCACGCATCAAGTCTGTCGCGCCTTCAAACATCGCTTGCGCGATAAATGCCTTGGCTTTTATTTCAAAAACATAATTTACTGCCATTGATTCTCCGGCAGGCCCGAAGTGGGATAGAATATCACTGACATATTCCGCCTGAATATCCGCGGTTTCAGGGATTTTCTCGCCTATGTTTTTATCCAGAAAATTCGCAAGCTCAGCAGAGCTTCTTATTTCACCTGCTGATTCAGGGGTAATTCCGTTATATTCTGAGCTCTGATATCTTTCCGCGAATCCTTCCCCTATATTTTTAGCTGAATCAAAAGCCGCTTCCATTTGTTCTTGCGCGAAATTATCCGTATTTCCATCATACGAAGAGACGCTATTTCCTTGCGGCAAGTCCACTTCTTTTGTTGGAATAATTTGTATATTCGGCTGTGCATCAAATTCTATTTTCAAAATCATTATGCTTACATCGTCTAAAGTTATTGCAAGCTCTGTGTATACTATTCCTTTTTCAACATCTTGAATTCGCAAGGTCGAAATATCATTCGTCAAATGATTGTAGGTATTTTTAACCAGTGCTTTAGCTTCCGGAAATGTTTGGCAAAAATTCCCAACCTCTAATTCAGTAACTTGATTTTTAGGGATATTGGAGAACCGCTCTTTTAAAGATTCAAATCTTGCAACGATGTCTTCCACCGCCCCCTGCCTGAAACTCGCGGTTGCGGATTCTCTTAAAATATCAACGGCTTTTTCTCCGCCGGAGGTTCTTTTGCCGAAATTATTCACCTTGTTTTGATAGGCTGCTTTATCGTACGCGGTGATTGGAGAGCTTTCTTCTCCGAAGTTTATTGTTCTGGTTAGGGATTTTAGCGTGGAATCTCCTAAATTTTCTCCGTTAAGCAGGGCTGTTGCGCTGTTTTGAATTATTGCGTCTTCAGCAGGAGAGAGTTTGGTTTCATTGGAGATTGCGATAAGGCCGGTATTTATTGTTGCGTATTTTACGCTGTCCCAGACAATATTCTTTTGCTTGCCTGATACCGTATCTGCCGCGATTGAGCCGGTTACTGTGCTTAGAGCTTCTGATGTATAAGCGTCAAGGCCTTTTTCTTCGGCAATTCTTTCTACGCTGCTGGATACTATTCCCCGGGTTAAAGCTGGTTTTGATTCTCTTAAGTTTTCTTTGAAATTATCAGCGAATGTTTTATCCGTATTTTCGTTTGTGTTTTGAGCGGCATTTACCGCGGCGTTTGTTACTGTGCCTGCGGTTATGGCTGCGGTATGGGTTAGCGTGGAATCCCAGTCATTAGCTTCGCCTGTTTCTGTTACTGTTTGCATTGAGGCGGATGTTAATACTCCTTCCATTATTGAAGTATTGTCAATGCCCGATGTTACACCGCCTACTATCATTGAGCCCGCGATTCTTCCAAAGGCATTGTCATCATTGCCTGGTCATCATTGCCTGTTGCTTTTAAAGTTTCCTGCACTGCATATGAAGCGGTTGCTTTTATTGCGGCTTTTTCCGCGGTTTTTATTGCTATTTTTACTGCTGATGTTTTTATTCCTGCTTGAGCTCCTGCCTGCGCTGCTATTTGAGCTCCTGCTTGCGTTCCTGTTTGTACTCCTGCTTGCGTTCCTGTTTGTACTCCTGCTTGCGCTGTTTGTGTTCCAGCCGCGCTTAGTTTTGCTCCTACTCCTGCGCATACTGCTACTGCCACCGCGGTAATGGCTGCTGTTTTTAAAGCGTCTTTTAGTTTCATGCCTTTGGCGCTGCAAACAGCTAACGTCGAGACAAAAGCGCCTATGCCATTGGCAACTGCCATACCCATAGTCGCGCCTAAACTACTCATCAGAGCCGGCGCCAACGCCCCGGCTGTAAGAACAGTCAGCACTATTGCAATAATCATGGTTATTATTTGCCCAATAGTGGAGTTCATGAAAGACTTGAGCTTATCTCCCATTTTATCGCGCCATTTCTTGAATTTCTTGCCCCAGCCGCTGCCGAATATCTTCGAGGCTTCATCATTGCTAAGTATTTGGGCTTCTGTTATCTTTTCTGTTGTTAAAATATTTCCGCTGGAAAGGGTTTTGAATTCTTCAAGGGAAAATGTTTTCGCTTCTCCATTATCAATAATGCTTACTGAATCATCTGATACTTTAGTCAGTATTACCCAGTGGCCGTTATCAAGAGTGCCTAAGTGGATTATCGCGGGTTCTTTTAGAGTGTTTAGTTCTTCTAGGCTTATCTTATATGTATTAAGTTCAAGGCCGTGTTTTGAGGCTGTTTGTTTTATCGCGGACATCGAGGATTGGATTTTACCGTCTTTTATATTTATTTCGCCGCTAGTTAAAATGTCTTGGTAGATTATTTCTATAGCTATTTCAGAGGCTTGTTCTTTTGTATTTAATATCCCGGCTAATGCCAGCGCGGCGCAGTTTATCAGTTCTACTGTCTTTTCCTTTACATAGCCTACGGCTTTTTCTATATAGGCACTGACGATTTCATAGGCCGTGTATCCTTGCTCTTTTAAGCTTATTGCCGCGGATTTATCTGCTATTCCTTCTTCAAGTAGTTTTTTTAACGCTTCAGAGCAGGAAGTTTTAACTTGTGATTTAAAAGTGTTGTTGTTTTCACTGCTTACGATAGTTGAGATATCGGTGTTCTTTAATTCTTCAGGGATGTTATCTA
>JACQXK010000015.1 GCA_016208765.1 Candidatus Omnitrophota bacterium | reverse complement strand
ACAATACGGTAATTCTTAATAAAACCCTTGACCAAGATACCATGATTTGCATTATCCTCAACTTTAGCATAACCCAATTTCTCCTGCCAGAGCTTTCCATCCTGATCATAAATAATGTTTACATCCTCAAGGCTGATGCCTTGGCCCTTAACAGCTTCTGTAGCTACGGCAATAATCTTATCATTTGTAATCTCTGAAGCCTGCGACTGACAAAACGCCGCCGAACAAAAAGACAACACACACATTAATGCAATTACCACAAAAACAACTACTCTCATGCATCCTCCTTTCAACTTCATTATTAATACATTCCTGTCTCTTTTTTTACCACATCCGGGATCGGCTGCTCTGAACGCTCAAAAAGCCCACCGTCGCTCCATTCGTCTTTTCCTTTATATTTAATGTAAAGCATTTTATCAGGGTCCGGAGTTGTTAATTTATAATCTATTACCAGATCTTTGTTTGGGTCAAATTCAGAAAAATCATTGCGCAAAAACTTGGTAATTATTTCCAGAGATTTTTGTAAGTTTTCATCAGTAGCGTCTTTTGAATCACCGGAAAATTCCACTACGATCTTTACCAAGTCCCGGCTAAAAGAAATATTATTTAATACAAATGGCGCAGCAAAAGTATTGCTGCCCCGCAAAGCAATGTTTTGATTCATCAGCTGCCACTCTACCTGCGATATTCCGATGTCTTGAGTATATTTATTCAGCCTTGCATGAGCATCGCCGAAAAAGATAAAAACCGCAAAAAACAAAAATAAAAAACAACTTAAGGTTGTCCGCATAATTAGCTCCTTTTGTTGAGTAAATTTAAACCAAGCAGTGTCAAATTCTTATTAACTCTATCAAGGCTCTTGCAATATTTACCGATCAAAGCAACATTACCACCCGTACCAATCACCTTTGCCTTAGTCCCAATTTTTGACTTAATTCTTGCGGATAAATCATCACAAAGCGCGGCATATCCGTAAACAACTCCCGAAAGTATGCTGCTTTTTGTATCACGTCCGATAAACTCTTTGGGCGGCTCTAATCTAACCTTTGGAAGCAATGCTGTATATTTTGAAAGCGCATCCAGCGAAACTCCCAATCCCGGAATAATCATACCACCAAGATATTCACCTTTATTAGAAATAACATCAAATGTAACCGCAGTTCCAAAATCTACCACCACAAGCGGCTTGCCATAAAGCTTGACTCCGGCATAAGCATTAACCAAACGATCCTGCCCAACCTGTTTAGGCTTACGATAACAGTTTTTAATGGGCACCATTATATCCTGCCCTACAACAAGAGCACGCGTGTTAACAATTCCACGCAAATCATGCGCCAAAACACGAGTTATCTTAGGCACGACACTGCATATTATTGTATCACTAAAACCAAGCTTACCAAGTTTCTTTTTAAATATGCCAATGTTATAGCTTTTCGTCGGAATATTAAAGACCTTAACAAGTTTATTTTGCTTAAATAATCCGAAGGTTATATTTGTATTTCCAATATCAATCGCAAGTAGCATAATAAATACGGTTGGTTAAAGCTATAACTATAGCCCTTTCAACTCCTTTATCCTGTCTCTAATTTGCGCTGCTTTTTCAAACTGCAAATTTCTCGCACAAAGCTCCATTTCATAATCAAGCTCTGAAATATATTTTCTTAATTCGTATTCATCCTTGGCTTCTTCGGTTAATTCCTGGACAAATTCTTCTGCCTGAGCCAAGTCTTCTATTCCTTCTTTTATTGCCTTTTGAATTGAGCGCGGAGTAATTCTGTTCTTATCATTAAACTCCAGTTGAATCTTCCGGCGACGATTACTTTCATCAATCGCCTTTTTCATAGAGCCGGTTACGGTATCAGCGTACATAATAACCGTGCCGTTAATGTTTCTGGCAGCGCGCCCGGAAACCTGAATTAAGGATGTTGCAGAACGCAAAAACCCTTCTTTATCCGCATCTAATATCGCAACCAATGAAACTTCCGGCAAATCCAGGCCTTCCCGCAATAAATTAATCCCCACCAGGCAATCAAATTCTTTTTTTCGCAGGTCCCGCAGTATCTTTGAGCGCTCAATTGTCTCAACCTCAGAATGCAGATATTTTACCTTTAATCCCTTTTGCTGTAAATAGGTAGTTAAATCCTCGCTCATCCTCTTGGTAAGAGTAGTAACCAACACCCTTTCGTTCTTCTTTGCGCGTTTTGCAATTTCTCTTACCAAATCATCAATTTGGCCTTCAATTGGCCTTATGATTATTTCCGGATCAACTAAACCGGTGGGGCGAATGATCTGCTCCACAACAACACTGCCGCTTTTTTTTATTTCATATTCGTTGGGTGTAGCCGAAACAAAAACCATTTGTTTTTGCAAAGTATTAAATTCGTCAAATTTCAACGGCCTGTTCTCAAGGCAAGAAGGCAGCCGAAAACCATAGTTAACAAGCACCTCTTTTCTTGCACGGTCTCCTTCATACATTCCTCTAATCTGCGGTAACGTTACATGCGATTCGTCAATTATGGTTAAGAAATCTTTTGGGAAATAATCTATCAGGCAATATGGCCTGGAGCCCGGCGGCCGCTCGGATAAATGCCGCGAATAATTCTCAATGCCATGGCAATAGCCGATTTCCTTGAGCATTTCCATATCGTATTTAGTGCGTTGCTGGAGCCTTTGCGCTTCAAGCAGCTTATTTTGGCTTTTTAATATCTCAAGTTGAATTTCAAGTTCCTGTGAAATTGAACTAATAGCCTTATCAATGTAAATGCCGGAAACAACAAAATGCTTAGCCGGATAAATTGCTATTTTTTCAAGCTCAACCAATACCTTTCCGGAAACCGGGTCTATCTCAGAAATTTTCTCAACTGTGTCCATTGACAAATTAATCCGCAGAGCTTTTTGTTCATACGATGGAAAAATCTCTAAAATATCACCTCGCACACGAATCCTTCCGCGAACAAACTCGTAATCATTTCTTTCATACTGGATCTTGATAAGTTTCGTAATAATTTCATCCCGGCTGATTACTAAACCTTTCTCAATAAAAACCAGCATATCACGATAATCTTGCGGAGAGCCGAGATTGTAAATACAAGATACTGAGGCAACAATTAAAACATCTTTTCTGCACATCAAAGACGTAGTCGCAGAAAGCCGCAAACGGTCAAGACGGTCATTAATAGCAGAATCTTTTTCTATATAAGTATCTGTTGAGGGAATGTATGCCTCAGGCTGGTAATAATCATAGTAACTCACAAAATATTCTACTGCATTATGCGGGAAGAATTCTTTAAACTCGGAGTAAAGCTGGGCGGCAAGAGTTTTGTTGTGGGAAATCACTAATGTCGGCTGGCTGATTTTCTCAATTACATTAGCGAGGGTAAAAGTTTTTCCTGAACCAGTGACACCCAAAAGTGTCTGATGAGTTTTCCCGGAATTAATTGAATCCGTTAATTCCTTTATTGCCCTTGGCTGGTCGCCACAGGGCTTGTAATTGGAAACGAGCTTGAAACTGTTCATTAATCCAATATATCCAGGCTCAAATCAACGGAATCAATTGAATGCGTCAATTCACCGACAGAAATAATATCTACACCAGTTGAAGCAACTTCTTTAACATTCTTTAAAGTTATTCCGCCTGAAGCCTCTAATTTTGTAGGCGGGTGATGGCTTTTAAACGGTGTATTATCGCGGACTTTTACTGCTTCTTTCATCTGATTAATGCCCATATTATCAAGCATTATTACATCCGGCTTGAAACGTAACGCGTGCTTGAATTCTTCCATATTCTGCACTTCAATTTCAATTTTAAAACCCTTAGGCACACTCGGAAGCTTTTCATATCCTTCGGTAACTTTGATATGGTTATCCTTGATCAAGATCATTTCATCAAGGCCCATACGATGGCTGTAACCTCCTCCGATTCGCACGGCATATTTTTGCAATTCTCTTAAACCGGGGATTGTTTTTCGTGTGTCCAATATTTTTACTTTATTAGGCTTTACTTCATTTACATATTCCTTTGTTTTTGTAGCAATCCCGGAAAGCATGCTCAATAAATTAAGAGCCACCCTCTCTGCAGTAAGAATACTTGCAGCCAAGCCACTTAATAAAATTATTTTCCGGCCTTTCTTGACGCTTTGGCCTTCTTTAACCTGCGCATCAAACTTAGTCTCAATATCCATAATCTTGAATACCCGCTCTGCGGCAGGCAAACCGCAGACCACACAATCCTGATTCGCAACAATCACCGCCTTGATCTCTTTTTCCCTGGGGATAGTCAGCTGTGTTGTAATATCACCTTTACCAATATCTTCAATCAAAGCGTGGCGCACAATTGAATCTAACTTTTCCGGATTAAGCTCCGGCAGTGCTTCTGAAAGAAAAACTTTAGCCGATGGCATCTTTCACCGCCTTTAGTTTGTGCAACGAATCCTTTAATTCCCCAAGCCTCTCCCGCTCCTTACCCACAACTTCAGCCGGAGCCCGTTTAACAAAACTATCATTACAAAGCATAGCTTCTTTTGCTTTTATATCGGATTCTGCCTTTACTATACGCTGCTTTAGCTTCTCTTTATACTTATCAATGTCAATCAGCCCTGCCAGAGGAATTACGATATGCATATCTTTTAAAACATTTACAAACTGGCCGCTCTTGTGCTGATAATTTTCCTGAAGGCTTAAACAATCAATTTTTGCCAAGTTTTTTATATCCTGCGACATTAACTCAAGCGTAATTTTCATGGTTTTACCGGAAAATATTTCTACATTAACTTTATCCTGAGGTAAAACCTCCAATTCTACGCGCATATTTCTAATAGTCGTAATTACATCAAACACAACTCCAACTTTATTTTCAATCTTTTTGTCAATTAACGCCTCTTGCAAATGAGGAATCGGCTGAACCATTATAGACTTACCTTCGTGCGGTAAATTCTGCCAAATCTCCTCGGTAATAAAAGGCATAAACGGATGCAGCGCTCTTAAAAACTTCTCCAGCACCTTGTACATTACCACCTGCGTATTTCTGTTCTCTGTACTCTGTTCTCTGTTAACCAAAATTGGCTTTGCCAATTCTAAATACCAATCGCAGAATTCATGCCAGAAAAAACTATATAAAAGGTTTGCGGCTTCATTAAATTTAAAATTATCAAGATTTTTATTTAATTCTTTAAGCACCGAATAAAAACGGCTCAAGATCCAGCGATTTACCAAACTCAGGTCTTCTTTTTTTGTAAATTGGCACAAATCTACCCGGATATTCTGGGCATCCAGGTTCATCAGGATAAATCGCGAAGCATTCCAGATTTTATTGGCAAAGTTCCTGCCTTGCTCAAGCCTCTCCTTAGATAACAATAATATTGCCCAGAGACTTGGACATTTTCTTACCTTCAATATCACGCACCGTGCCATGGATATACACATCCTTAAACGGGATCTCATTCATAAATTCCAAACCTGCCATAATCATGCGCGCTACCCAGAAAAAGATAATTTCCGGAGCAGTCACAAGAGCGGAGGTAGGGTAAAAATACTTGAGATCTTCCTGTCTCCTGTCTCCTGTCTCCTGTCCAACAAACTGGCGGCCATCAAACGGCCAATAAAATGTAGCGAATGGCCAGAGCCAGCTTGAGAACCAGGTATCCAAAACATCTTCATCCTGATAAATATCTATTGACCCGCACTCCGGGCACTTTTCAGGCCTGTCGCGGGAAACAATAACTCCAGTTTTTTGAGCCTCTTCGCATTTTTTACAATAGTAAACAGGCAAACGATGCCCCCACCAAATCTGCCTTGAAATACACCAATCCTGGATATTCTCCATCCAGTTTAAATATACTTTAGTCCAGCGCTTGGGATAAAACTTTATCTTACCTTTTTTAACTGCCTCTATAGCTGGCTTTGCCAATGGAGCCATTTTAACAAACCACTGTTTAGACAAATACGGCTCAATGATTGTATGGCAGCGATAACAATGCCCGGCTGACAAAGTATGCGGCTCAATTTTTTCTAACAGGCCTTTTTCTTTTAAGTCCTCTAAAATTACTTCTCTTGCCTCAAACCGGTCCATACCCTTATAGTCGCCGGCTGATTCATTCATCCTGCCATCCGGATACATCACATTAACAAATTCAAGATCATGCTTTTTACCCATTGCATAATCATTTGGATCATGCGCAGGGGTAACTTTAACTGCACCGGTGCCAAACTTAGCATCTATCATACTGTCAGCTATAATCTTTATCTCGCGATTTACAAGCGGCAAAATCAAACTTTTTCCAATCAGTTTCTTATACCTTTTATCTTTGGGATTAACCGCAACAGCAGTATCACCAAGCATGGTTTCAGGGCGCGTCGTCGCCACAACCACAAACTCATCAGGATTATCCTTCAATGGATACTTCAGATAATAAAGATTTCCCTGCAGCTCATGATGAGGCGCTTCTTCATCAGACAAGGCAGTCTGACAACGCGGACACCAGTTAATAATATAACTGCCCCGATATATAAGGCCTTTTTCGTAGAGGCGGACGAAAACCTCAAGAACTGACTTGGAATAATCCTCATCCATGGTAAAACGAATACGATCCCAGTCACAAGAAGCGCCGAGTTTTTTTAGCTGCTTGATAATTGTTGAGCCGTATTGCTCTTTCCAAAGCCATACGCGTTCAATAAATCTTCCCCTTCCTAAATCATTGCGCTTTAAGCCTTCTTTAGCGATAGACTTTTCTACCACATTTTGCGTGGCAATACCCGCGTGGTCAGTGCCCGGCATCCAAAGCGCTTCTTCGCCTTTTGCACGATGGTAACGAATAAGAATATCCTGAATAGTATTATTTAAAGCATGCCCCATATGCAGAATACCCGTAACATTGGGCGGAGGGATAACAATGGTAAATGGCTTTTTATCAGGGTTTGGCTTTGCTGCAAAAAAGCCTTGCTCTTGCCAGAATTTATACCATTTATCTTCGGTTTCTTTTGGATTGTAACGAGATGGGATTTCCATGAAAGCTAAAGCGCTCCCTTTCGGAATTTATCTTGTAGTTTAGTTATCTTCTGAGGATAGAATCTCCTTAAAAGATTAGCTTGATAGAGCCATTCAAGCCGCAACTTCAAAGGAATTTTCTTATACTTCTGAATTTGCTGCATATTTAATGAATAACTAAAACCGCAAATTTTATTTTTCATTAGAAATCTTTTTTAGATATTCTATGTCTTTCTTGTCTTGCTGACGGTTAGAAACCTTTTTCATCTTAATAAGGTCGTCTATGGATATCGTCGGTATCTTAATATTATTAAGATTTACAAACTTAGAATTTTTAGCTGCCTTCTGATAATCTACAGGAGCATCATTTTATTTTATCTTTTAAAAGCTTATATTCAACGCTGTCAACAAGCGCCTGCCAGCTGGCTTCAATAATATTTCCTGAAACCCCGATTGTGTTCCATGTGTCAGTCTCATCCTGTGACTGAATCAATACCCGCACGCGAGCGGCAGTCCCTGCTTTTTCATCTAAAACGCGCACTTTAAAATCAGACAAATGCATCTTTGATAATGTCGGATAAAATTCTTTTAAGGCCTTACGTAAAGCATTGTCCAGCGCATTTATCGGCCCGTCTCCTTCAGCAGCAGTATGTTCCCTCACACCCTTAACCTTAAGCTTAATCACTGCCTCAGAAACAATTCTTTTATCAGAACGCTTCTCAATTACAATCTTAAAACCCTCCAACTCAAAGAATTTTTTATATTTTTTAATTGCCTTCTTCATTAAAAGTTCAAAAGATGCTTCTGCTGCCTCAAAATGATACCCCTGATGCTCCAGTTTTTGCACCAATTCCAATAACTTTTTCGTCTTCGGGTCCTGCTTAGACAAATCTAATTCCAAATCTTTTGCGCGCAATAAAATACCGGTCTTACCGGCGAGCTCAGAAACAAGGATCCTGCGGTGATTGCCCACAAGAACAGGATCAATATGTTCATAAGCCTTTGAGTTTTTCATTACAGCGTTAATATGCATACCGCCCTTATGCGCAAAACTTGAACCACCCACATACGGCTGGTCATCTCTTAACCTCATATTGCTTATTTCGCTTACAAAATGCGAGACCTTGGTTAACTCCTTTAATCTTTCATTGTTAATACAATCAATCCCTAATTTAAATTTAAGATTGGCAATAATCTGGATTAAATCCGCATTTCCACAACGCTCTCCGTAACCGTTAATTGTCCCTTGCACAATACTGCAACCGGCTTCTACTGCAATAATTGAATTTGCCACTGCTAAGCCGGCATCATTGTGACAATGAATTCCCAAATCAACCTTAATTTCATGTTTTACTTGGGTAACAACTCTTGAAACTTCTGAGGTTAATGCCCCGCCATTGGTATCACACAAACAAATTGCCTGAGCCCCCGCATCCTGAGCCGCCTGCAGGGTTTTTAAAGCATACGCCTTATTAGCGCGATAAGCATCAAAAAAATGCTCGGCATCATAAAATACAGTGATCCCCTGTGAAATAAGAAAATTAATCGTATCCTTGATCATCTCAAGATTTTCTTCCAGAGAAATCTTTAACACATCTTTTACATGCAAATCCCAAGTTTTGCCGACAATAGAAACAATTCCAGCCCCGCATTTTACCAAAGCCTTAATATTTGTATCTTGAGATGCTTTTATACCCACCCTGCGAGTCATGCTAAAAGCCACTAATTGAGCATTCTTAAGCGGCTTTTGATTCATTTTCTTAAAAAATTCCATATCCTTGGGATTTGAACCCGGCCACCCGCCTTCAATATAATGGACCCCAAACATGTCCAATTCCTGCGCGATGCGGATCTTGTCCATTACTGAATATGAAATCCCCTCGCCCTGAGCACCATCGCGTAAAGTGGTATCATATAACCTGACTTTTTGCATAGTTCTCCTATTTGGATAAGTTAAATTTTTCGTGCAAGATCTTAACTGCTGTTTCACCAAGGTTCTTCTTTATAATACAAGAAATGCTTATATCAGAAGTAGAAATCATCTCAATATTAATCTTTTCATGGGCCAGGGTTTCAAACATCTTAGCAGCCACGCCATGATGAGATTTCATTCCCACGCCTACAATAGAAATCCGGGAAATGCCTTCATCCACCAAAACTTCTCCAGCCCCAATATCAGAATTTACTTTCTTAATGGCTTTAATTGTCCTTGCGGCATCATTTTTATTAACAGTAAAAGAAATATCGGTTTTACGAGTATGGCTGACATTTTGCACGATCATATCTACACTGATTCCGGATCCAGCAAGTTCCTTGAAGATCTTTGCCGCCACTCCGGGCTTATCCGGGACGTCGCAGATGGTAATTTTAGCTTCGTTTTTATTTAAAGTAATCCCCGTAACCAAAACATCTTCCATATTTTTTACCTCCTTAATAATCATAGTCCCTTCTTTATCGGAGAATGAAGAACGCACGTGAATCGGAACATCGAATTTCTTAGCCACCTCAATTGAGCGCGCCTGCATCACTTGTGCGCCCAGAGACGCCATCTCCAGCATCTCATCATAAGTAATCTGAGCAATCTTTTTTGCCTTAGGCTCTATGCGCGGGTCAGTAGAATAAATACCGTCTACATCAGTATAAATCTCGCATTCATCTGCCTTAAGCTCCTTGGCAAGAGCAACGGCAGTCAAATCAGAACCTCCGCGGCCTAAAGTTGTAATATCGTCATCAGGAGTAACCCCCTGAAACCCTGCAACAATGACAATTCTTCCTTTTTTTATTTCATTTTTTATTCTATCCGTGGCAATCTTTACAATCCGCGCCTTAGTGTGACTTTTGTCAGTAACAATCCCGACCTGTGAACCGGTAAAAGAAATTGCCTCAAGCCCAAGTTTATGAATTGCCATGGCCAATAACGCCACTGAAATCTGCTCTCCCGTTGAAAGCAACATATCCATTTCACGTTCTGACGGGTCAGTTGTAATTTGACCGGCTAATTCAATTAATTCATCAGTAGTGTCTCCTAACGCAGAGACAACCACAACTACATCAAAACCCTTTTTTCTATAACCCGTAACCCGCTTGGCAACGTTCTGGATGCGTTCAACATTGGCTACAGAGGAACCTCCGAATTTCTGCACAATTAAACCCTTAGACATATTCTTCCCCTTAATTATTCTTCTGAAATTTTCAGGAAATAATCCATTAACCCGGAGCCATCCTCAAAATAAAGATCCGATTTTTCTGCCTCTTTTTCAGAGTAATTTAAAAATCCCCTGCCTACTATTCCTTTGCCAAAAATACCAAAAAGCACCGGTTCTGATGTATGAGTCTTTACAGCAACAGGGGTGGCATGATCAGGCAGAACTAAAATACGAAAATTCTTTTTAAGCTTATAGGCGTTAAGTATGGCGCCTACTACCATCTGGTCAAAACGCTCAATAGCCAGTAACTTTTCCCTCAAGTCCCCATTATGCCCTGCTTCATCAGGGGCCTCAACATGCACAAAAACAAAATCATTGTCTTTTAATGAACCGATAGCGGCTTTGGCTTTGGCCTCATAATCTGTATCATAATATCCGGTTGCGCCCGGCACATTAATCACATTTAAACCTAATATCCTGCCCAGGCCTTTTATTAAATCAACAGCGGAAATAACGCTTCCATCCAAACTATATTTATGCCTAAAAGTAGGCATGGAAGGTTTCTGCCCTTGCCCCCAAAGCCAAATCATATTACCCGGATTTTCCTTAAGATCAATCCTCACCTGGTTTATCTCATGTTTTTCCAACACACTGCGGGATCCTTGCATCAATTCAATAATAAAATCGGCTCCGTCACCTTTGGGAAGATTCTTGGAGATGCTCTGCCCGGTAATGTCATGCGGAGGCTTGCAAATCAAATCCTGTAGTTTATCCTTAGCGCCATTCTTTACAACCATTAAATGACGGTAACTGATTCCAGGATAAAATTTAACCCTCTCAGAACCAAGCCTTTCATCAATAAATTTAATTAAGATCTCTGATTCCTTGGAATTGATATGTCCTGCGCTATAATCCACCAATGTATCATTTGTTGCTGTAACTAAATTACAGCGAAAAGCAACATCGTTATTTTCTAATTCAACGCCTAAATTAGCCGCCTCAAGCGGGCCTCTGCCGGTATAATATTTCTTAGGATCATAGCCAAGAATAGTCATATTGGCCACATCAGAAGCCGGGCTTTTTCCCTCGGGAACAGTCCTAACCCTGCCCAATCTTCCGTGTTTGGCAATAAAATCCATATTCGGAGTTCGTGCTGCCTCAAGGGGAGTGCGATCCCCAAGCTCCTTTATCGGATAATCCGCCATGCCATCGCCAACTAATACGATATATTTCATATTCGTAATTAAAACTTTACTTCCGGAACTACTTCGGCTTTATCTTGGGCCTGGAAGTATTCTGTCGCAACCTTATAACCAAACATTCCGCTAATAATATTACCCGGAAATTTTCTGACAGTTACGTTATAATCCCTGACAGCTTCATTATAACGCATTCTTTCAACTGCAATCCGGTTTTCAGTGCCGGATAATTCATCCATTAACTTTAGAAAAACCTGATCCGCTTTTAAATTCGGGTAATTTTCAGCCACCAAAAGTAATCTTGATAATGCTGAATCAATTGCACCTGCAGCCTTAACTTTTTCATCCACTGAAGTTGCATTTGCCCAGCGCGAGCGGGCATTAGTTACTTCTTCAAATACATTTTTTTCATGCGACGCATAACCCTTTACAGAATTAACCAGGTTAGGGATCAGGTCATTCCTGCGCTGAAGCTGGTTCTCCACTTGCGCCCATTTAGCTGTAATATTTTCATGCTTTGAGACAATCCCGTTATAAACTCCAATAAATAATGCAACAACAACCACAGCTGCAATTAATAAACCTATGAGTATTTTCTTCATTTTTTCTCCTTGCTAATTAATACAACTGACGCAATTAAAATCTGCCCCCTGCGCCACCACCGCCTCCACCCCCGCCGCCAAATCCTCCTGAGCCGCTTCCGCCAAAACCACCGCCGCCAGAAAATCTTCCTCCATAATTTTGCCCTTTAAAGAAATTGCTTCTTTTCCCCGGAGGCAGCCTTTTCCAATAAAGAAACCTGATAATTAATGACGCAAAATAGCCTGCAATAACAAGACTTCCGGAAAAAAACGAAATTTGAAAGAAGACCAAAGCAAAAATAATGGTAAACGGCAAACCGATAAAAATTGGCCAAGGCAAATTCCAAACCAAAAAGAAAAAAAAGGCAAACAAGTTAACAAAAAGATCGGACTTAGGTTGTCTTCCTTTAGCAAAATTTACTCCGTTAGAAAGATTTGCCCCGGATAAACTGCTAAGCGCCACATTGCTATTTAAAGCAACTATCTTTGAGATAGCCGCGACGCCATTATACAAACCCTGCGCATAATTACCTTCTTTAAAATATGGCACCATATAATTACGGCCTATTTCACCACAAAGCCCATCAGGCAAGATTCCTTCTACGCCATATCCAGTTTCTATCCGCCAAAGCCTTTCTTTTATGGCCAAAAGAACCAGTATGCCGTTATCCTTATCTTTCTTGCCTATTTTCCAGTTATCAAAAACCTGCCTTGCATATTCTTTTTCATCATATGGAGAAATTGATTCAACTGTAACTACCGCTATTTCAGCAGAAGTTTTTTGCTCAAGTTCGCTGATTAATGCGTTAAGCTTATCTTTATATTCCTGATTGATAACGTTTGCAAAATCATTAACCCAGCCTTGAGGCTGTGGAAATTCAAAAGCAAAAATATTAGAGCTTATTAGAAAAAGTAAAACAAATAAAAAGAAAAGGAGAATTTTACGCATTAAGATAATTTCACAACTCCTGCGCGATTTCTTTAATCAAACCGTCCGCCAACTTCTCTCTGCTGTAATAAGGCTCGCTTACTACCCCATAATCAACAACATAAGACTCATAATGCTCTCCGGAAATTGTATTCGCTACTGCTAAATCAAGCTTTGAGCGCCGGATCAAATTAAGGGCCCTTTTAATCAGCCCTTCCTTGCTGATACCTAACTCAAATTTAAAACCAACCAGGAAAATTGAACTATCAATTTTCTTTATTAAATCAATGATTTTGGGAGTAGGCATCAAAACAAGTTTTAATCTTTTAAGATTTGAGCTGATTTTTAGTTTTTCCGCAGATTCAAGGCAATAATCTGAAACTGCCGCTGAATGAATTAAAACATCATACTTGCGTTGTTTTACCTCATCAACCATCAACCTTAATAAATCACTAAAATACCTGAAATTTAAAACTCTGATTTTCTTATTTAAACAACGGTTTGTTGCAGGGCCGAGCAGTAATGTAACCTTTGCGCCTTCTTTAATCAACTTTTCGGCTAAAATCACGCCGGTTTCTCCAGTGGCTACATTACTGATCACTCTAACATTATCAATAGGAACCCACGTCGGCCCGCCTGTAATAAGAATTCGTTTATTTTTTAGCTTCATTCAATCTCTCCATTTACGAGTTACGAATTAAGTTATCAATACCCAATCTCTTTCAATATTACTTTCAAATCCGGCTTTACAACTTTTGGCGCTTTTACACTTTTAATTGCACGGTCAGGATCCTTGAGACCATGGCCGGTTAAAATACAAACTATCTTTGTCGCCTGTCGCCTGTCGCCTGTCGCCTGTCGCCTTTTAAAATAGCCGCTCTTGGAAAATTTTATGAGCCCAGCGACGGAAGCGCAGGATGCAGGTTCTGCGAAAACACCCTCTTTGGCTGCCAGCAATTTATAAGCTGCAATAATCTCTTTATCTGTAACCATATCAATTAATCCGCCTGATTCATCGCGGGCATTTTCAGCCTGTTTCCAGCTGGCAGGATTTCCAATCTTAATTGCAGTAGCAATTGTTTTAGGATGTTTTATAGGATGGCCTTTTACAATCGGGGCAGACCCTGCGGCCTGAAAACCGAGCATCTTAGGCAAAGTTTTAATTTTTCCTGAACCACGATATTCTTTATACCCTTTCCAATATGCAGTAATATTTCCTGCGTTTCCAACCGGCATTACCTGAAAATCAGGAGCTGCTTCAAGAAAATCGCAAATTTCAAAACTCGCTGTTTTTTGCCCTTCAATGCGGTATGGATTAAGCGAATTAACTAAAGTTACAGGATATTTTCCGGAAATTTCCCTTACCAGCATAAGCGCATCGTCAAAATTACCCTTAACCGCCAAAACCTCAGCATTATGAATTAATGCCTGGCTTAATTTACCTAAAGCAATTGCACCCTCGGGAATAAGCACAATACATTTTATACCAGCCCTTGCCGCATATGCAGCAGCAGAAGCTGAAGTATTCCCTGTTGAGGCGCAAATCACTGCTCTTGATTTCTCCTCGCAGGCCTTGGATATTGCCATGGTCATCCCGCGATCCTTAAAAGAACCTGTAGGATTCAAGCCTTCATACTTTAAATAAACTTCAATATTTTTGCCGATCAATCCCGATAAATAACCGGCATAAATCAAAGGAGTATTCCCTTCGTTTAAAGTAATAACAGGCGTTTTATCTGAAACCGGAAGATACTTCCGGTATTTGTTAATTAAACCTTGATACCTATTGCTCTTCATATCTCTTCCATCCTGATTGCCACTGCTGCCTCTTTGATTACATCCAATCGGCTGATGGCTGCCAAGGCAAGGCGTAAATTTTTTTCTTTTGCCTGATGGATTATCATTACTATCGGCACAACATGGGCCTTGCGATGTTCCTTTTGGGTCACCGAAGCAATACTAATCCCGAACTTTGCCAGGACTCCGGAGATTTTTGCAAGTACCCCGGGTTTATCCAAAGCCATAAAACGAATATAATATCTGCTTTCAAAATCATCTGTACTTCTCAGGTTCCTGATTGTTTTATCCTGAACAATCAACTGTCCGGACCCGGGCCCGTAAAAAAGCAAATCGCCTGCCAAATCGCTATCTACATAAATCGCGTTAAAAACTCCGGAAACAGATGCCAACAAACTTGACTTTGGTATTAATGTCGGATGCACCCTGACCTCAAGATCATTGCCTTCCTTTTTTGCAATCGCAAGCAGCTTAATCTGCAGGCCAATTTCATTAGCATAGCAAACATCAGCCGTTGAAATTTTGGATATTCCCTCAACAAAAACATCGCTGATCTTAATAAACCTGCCGAAACATAAATAGGTCAACAAAACCAGTTTGTGGCAGGAATCTATCCCTTCTATGTCTAAGGTAGGGTCTTTTTCGGCAAAACCTTTTTCCTGCGCTTCTTTTAATGCCTGATTAAATGTACAGTTATTTTCCGACATCCGCGATAAAATAAAATTGGACGTTCCATTTACTATACCATATACACTTTTAAAATTATTGGCAACCAGGCCTTCCCTGACAGATTTAATTATCGGGATACCCGCGCCTACAGAAGCCTCAAAATAAATGTTCTTTCCCCGGTCATCAGCCAGGCTTAACAATTCCTGCCCATCCTGGGCAAGCAATGCTTTATTCGCAGTTACCACATGCTTTCCCTTATTTAACGCGCTTGTGATAAACTCCTTTGCAGGATTAATTCCTCCTACAAGCTCAACAACAATATCAATTTGCGGATCATCAAGGATATCTTTAGGATTACGGGTCAAAAGAGCCTTATCAACGCTTACGTTTCTTTTGGAAATTATGTCTTTGTCGCAAACTTTCTTGACATTTATTTCAATGCCAATTTTCTCGGATAACAAACTTTTCTTCTCGCGCAAAATTTTTATAACCCCTGCGCCTACATTCCCAAAACCGATTATTCCCAAGTTTATTTTTCTCATTAATTATCCTTTCTTGGAATAATGTGCAATTGTTTCATTCATAACTTTACGATGGTTCTCATCTACTGCCAAAAACATAAGCCGCGTATCATAAATCAAATCTTTGGTAATTACACGTGACTCAATCACTTTACCAATCAGCATAATTGGATGCGGATCAAAAGGAAGGCGTATCTCTAAAGCAAGGTTCGTCCCAGGGTCAAATGCCCGGTTTGTAGTAAGAAGCATGCCTCCCATACTAATGTTCTTTGTTTGTGAAATATCGGCATTATCAGCTTCTTCAAGTACCCTATAGGAGACAATAAAACGCCCGAAAACCCTTTGAGAACTTCTTCTTTCAGGACCCCCATAAGCCATTTTCAGCCTCCTTTTTTAAATATGGTCGGGGCGGACAGACTTGAACTGTCGACCTCTTGAACCCCATTCAAGCGCTCTAGCCAAACTGAGCCACGCCCCGTTACAAATTGTACTAAAATTTAAAGAGCCGACAATTTGTAACGGGGCACGCCCACCCAATCACAAATTGTACTAAAATTTAAAGAGCGGCAATTTGTAACGGGACACGCCCAATCACAAATTGCTAATTTTACAAGTGCTCTTCTTTTCCTTTACGCGTCATCAAATCATTCACCGCTTTTAAAGGAGATTTATTACGATATAAAACCTGATAAACTTGTTGAGTTATCGGCATTTCAATCTTATATTTTTTACTTAAAGAAACTGCTGATTTAGTAGTAGGGATACCCTCTGCTACCATCTGCATATGCGCAATAACTTGTTTTAAGGTTTTCCCTTTTCCGATTGACTCGCCTACAAACCTATTGCGGCTTTGCAAACTGATACAAGTAGTAACTAAATCCCCTAAACCGCTCAAACCGCTAAAACTATTTACCCTCGCCCCCATCTTATGCCCTAAACGGGAGATCTCAGCCAAGCCTCTTGCAAGAATAGCAGCTTTGGTGTTTGTCCCAAAACCAAGTCCATCTGAGATTCCGCAGGCAATAGCAATAATATTCTTAAGGCTCCCTCCCAATTCTACTCCAATAACATCATCACTGGTGTAAATCCTAAAACGATCAGTCATAAAAATTTGCTGCAATAATTTGCGCACTTGGATATCCCTTGAGGCTATTACTGCGCTCGTAGGCACTCCCTTTGCAACCTCTTGCGCGATTGTCGGCCCAGAAAGCACAGCAAGCTTAACATTACCCAGCTCATGATGAACAATTTCAGAGATCCTTTTAAGTGTCCCTATTTCAATACCCTTGGTAACGCTTAAATAAATAGCATTATGCGAATGCCCGGTTTTTTTTAACTTTGACAGAACTTCCCGTGTATGCTGCGAAGGAGCAGCAAGAATAACCAAATCTTTATTATTAAGAGCGTCTTTGATTCGCGAGGTAATATGGATGTTACCAGGAATCTTTACGCCGGGCAGGAACCTGGAGTTGATACGCTTCTTATCCAGATACTCTACATAATCACTAAAGGCCCCCCACATGCTGACTGAAAATCCCTTGCGTGAGAGCAAAATAGCTAATGTTGTCCCCCAGCCACCATCGCCTAAAACTGCAATATTTGTTTTTTTCATTAAATTAAAAAATGCACTTTTGGATAAATATTGTTGAAGTTTTTTTCTTCCTTGGTAATAAAACGGATACCGATTTCATAATCTTTGTCCCTATTATGCTCTATGCGCACAACTTTACCGATGATTCCATTTTGATAAATTACAGCGTTCTTTTCCATATCTTTACAAATATTTAAAGCATTCCTGTCAAAAGATACCCAAAGTATATCGTTCTTTCTTACTTTATCTTTGATTTTACAGAGTGCTCCGGATTGGCTGACATTAACTGTATAACCTTGAAGGATATTGCTGATTGTTTCTTTTTTACAAACTTTATAAGCTAAAGGAGCGGCATAATCAAGCCGGACAAATTGCCTGCGTTCTGGTCCGGAGAATTCTATGTTTGTTTCTTGTATATTTTCTTTAGGCATATCTTTGGCAGATTTCTCTTTCTTTACCTCTTTCAATTCTGAAATTTTAATCCTGGGGCCGCAAGGCCACAGGACCTGAATTATCAAAAGCGGGAGAAGGGAATCGAACCCTCATATATAGCTTGGAAGGCTATTGTTCTACCACTGAACTACTCCCGCGAATCTATTGTTCTACAAGCAGCGTCAAAGACAAAGTATATGCACTTTCGCTCGGGCGTCGCTTGTCGCGGCGCTTTTCCTCGCTCAAGTGCCATTAAATTTTTCCTTGTCGTAAAAATTTAATGGGCAGGAGAGGATTCGAACCTCTGAAGCACAGGTGCAGCAGATTTACAGTCTGCCCCCTTTGGCCACTTGGGTACCTACCCATAATTTTTCAAAGCCGGCGAGAGGAATCGAACCCCCGACCATCTGTTTACAAAACAGACGCTCTACCAACTGAGCTACGCCGGCGAATCATCTTAACTCTTTTAAAACATCTTTAAGAACAAATCTTAATCGCCCGAGGAATATTTTCAATTATATCCGAAGCAATTAATCCAAGCTGAGTTTTATCTTTAGCTGCTAAATCGCCGGCTAAACCATGCAGATACACAGCGTATTTTGCCGCTTCAAAAACGCTTAACTTCTGTCCCAAGAAACTGGCGATTATCCCGCTAAGGACATCCCCTGTTCCTGCAGAGCTCATCCCTGGATTTCCGGTTCTATTCTCGTAAAAATTACCTTCGGAATCTGTAACTATCGTCTTAGAACCCTTTAAGACAACTGTAATATTATAATCGCAAGCTAATTTTTGTGCAACCTTTTTTCTATTCTCCTGCACCTCTCTTACACTAACATCTAAAAGCCGCGCCATCTCACCCGGGTGTGGCGTTAATATAATTTTCAGTTTTCGTTTGGCATTTTTTTTCAGAATATTCAAATGCCCTGCTAATGCATTAAGCCCGTCAGCGTCAATAACCATAGGCTTAGAGATTTTTGAGATTACTTTACGTATTAATAACTGTGTGTTTTTGTTTTGGGATAGCCCCGGCCCAACTATCAAGACATCGGTCTTTTTTGAAAAATCGTAAATTTTCTTGAGCCCGGCCAAACTTAATGTCTTTTCTTGTGTTTCAGGCAAAGGCAGCGTGATCACCTCCAAAGGCTTAATTTTTATAACAGCATTATTAATGCCTTTAGGGATACCCAAGGTTACCATCCCTGAGCCGGAGCGCATTGCCGCGCCCGCACAAAGGACAGCTGCCCCGGAAAACCGCGCAGAGCCGGCAAGAATAAAAATATGGCCGAAATCTCCCTTATGTGAATCAGGGCTTCTTTGTAACAATCGCAAAGGCAGTCGCATAGCTTTTTACATGAGAAATGGAAATATGCACATCTACATTCTTGCCGCGCCCGTTTAAAATACTGCAACATGGCCTGCCATCTTTATCGTTAAGTATCTGCACGTCTTTCCAGCTCAAATCCGCATCACCCATTGCTTTAAAAATTGCTTCTTTTGCGGCGAATCTTCCGGCAAGGTGCTGGTATAAACTTCCGCGCGTTTTGGCATTCTCCAATTCATTATCCGTAAACAAACGATTTAAAAAAGCATCCCCCCATTTTTCAACCGCCTGCTTAAGGCGCCTTACTTCAGTAATATCCACGCCTGTTCCAATGATCATATCAAAGCCTTCATTTCTTCTACCGCCCTGCCTAACCCTACAAACACCGAGCGGCAAATTATAGAATGACCTATGTTCAATTCTTCTATCCCGGTGATTTTTGCAATACGGCTGACATTATGATAATTTAAACCATGCCCGGCATTAACGGATAAACCGATCTTTCTGGCAAATACGGTTGAAAGTTTTATTTCCTTGAAATATTTATCCTCTTCATTTTTACTTGTGGCATCAGCAAATCTTCCAGTATGAATCTCAATCATGCTTGCGCCAATCTTTTTTGCTGCAGAAATTTGTTTCTTATCAGGGTCTATAAACAAACTTACTTCAATATTGTGATCTTTTAATTTCTTAATGGCCTTATTTAGCTTATTGAAATTGTTTGCCACATCTAATCCGCCTTCAGTAGTCAGCTCCTGCCTTTTTTCAGGCACAAGCGTCGCCTGGTCAGGCACAACTTTACAGGCAATATCAACAATCTCATCAGCAGCTGACATCTCAAGATTCAAACGCGTATGTAATATATTTCTTAGATTAAAAACATCGCTGTCTTTGATATGCCTGCGATCCTCGCGTAAATGCACCACTATTGAATCAGCTCCGGATGCCTGAGCCAATAAAGCTGCCATAACAGGCTCGGGCTCAATACCTTTACGCGCCTCTCTTAAGGTTGCCACATGATCAATATTTACTCCCAATCTTGGCATCTTAAAAGTTAAACCTTGAGATTTCTCCCCTGACATAAAACCAGACAACCACAGCCAGGATCAACGAAACTATTTTTAAGGCCGGATGATAAGTAAAACAGTGCTTTATGCGGTAAACAATAGATGCCTTTTCTTTACTCATTTTCTTTTTTTAGTTTTATAAATTCCCTTGTCTTTGTAAATAATTCCTCCGAGCTTAAGTCTTTATACATCCTTCCCCGATACACTAAAGTAATGTCCTGCCTTTCCTCAGATACAACAATAATAAGCGAATCGGTTTCATCGCTTAAACCAAGCGCAGCACGGTGGCGCGTGCCAAAAACGCGGCTAAGTTCCTGATGTTGATTTAAGGGAAATATGCATCCTGCGGCAGCAAGGCGGCCAAACTGTATAACAACCCCGCCATCATGAAGCATGCTTTTAGGAGTAAAGACTGTTTCCAATAAATCTGAAGAAACCTTTCCATCAACCATAACTCCGCTTTCAATATAAGCAGATAAAGGATCATTCTTTTCTATGGCGATCAACGCACCTATCCTTTGCTTAGAAAGATTCTCTGAAGCATTACAGACCTCTTTTAAAACAGAATCCCATTCCTCCGGAGGCAAAGTTGTCCCGAATAAATTACGCTGACCAAGCCTTGCCAGGCCCTGCCTGATCTCGGGGGCGAAAATAATAAATATCGCAATAACAGAAATTGCAAAAAGCTTAGTCATTATCCAGTCAAGTATGCTGAAATTAAAAAACTGAAAAACAAAGAAAATGACTAAAAGAATAACAATCCCTCGCAGTACCTGTATCGCGCGGGTGCCTTCAAAGAAAAGCATAATATGATAAATCAAAAACCATAAAATAAGGATCTCTAGTGCCGGCCGCCAATGTATTAAAATAAAATTTAAACTATCCATTTATCGCCTCGTAGATCTTTAATGCCTCTTTTACCTCTTTAACATCATGCACCCTTAATACCCTTGCTCCAGCTGAAGCTGCTAACACGCAGCTGGAAATTGTTCCGGACAGCCTTTCTTCAGGCTTAAGGCCCAGTATTTTCCCGATAAAAGACTTTCTTGAAGTACCTATTAAAATCGGCCTGCCTAAAACCCTTAACTCCGAAAGCCTGTTTAAAATCTCTAAATTATGCTCAACTGTTTTCCCAAATCCAATGCCAGGATCAACAATAATTTTTTCTTTATCTATTCCTGCTTCCTGCGCTCGCTTGATCGCTGAATCTAAATATTCAATGATCTCAACGAGCAAAGATTTATATTCAGGATTATTCTGCATATTAGACGGCATTCACTTCATATGCATGATCACCAAGCCAGCTTTATATCTGGCAACAACTTTTGCCATTACTGCACTTCTTAACCCGGTTATATCATTGACAATTAAAGCCCCATTGTCTAATGCAGCTTTAGCAACTTCAGGCTTATAAGTATCAACAGATACGGGAACTTTTATTTTTTTAACCAGTGATTTGATTAACGGAATTATTCTCTTTATCTCTTCTTTCGCAGACAGAACTTTTGCTCCGGGCCGCGATGATTCTCCGCCTATATCAAGGATATCCGCTCCGTCTCGTACCATTTTCAACGCATAGCTTTTAATTTCCCTGAGAGAGTGCGAATACAACCCGTCTTTGCTAAAAGAATCCTGAGTCAAATTCAATACACCCATCAAATGGACGCGCTTGCCAAGATTAAGCCTGAATTTCCCCACCTTCAAAATAAAATCATGGCGGGAATAATTGGCGAGAGCACACAATAGATGCTGAGAAACCTTGTCCAATCCAAATGGCTGCCTGGAGACCTTGCCTGCAAGCCGGCTAAGCTGCAAGAGATTGCCCATCACAAGGCAATCTGTTTTCTTGACTTCTCCGGTTAAGGCGCCTCGGCAGACAGCAACCTCTCCTCCCAAAGAAAGCATATCCTGTTTTAATATATTTGCACAGATATTGGAAATTGAATTTAGCCTCACCAGATAATGCATTGCCTTAGGCGCCATGATCTTAATCAGCAATTGCTTTACCGCTTCTCCGTCCATCACTTCTTTCTCAAGCAAGGTATTCGAAAGCAGCCTTAAGTTCTCTAAGTTTTGTTTTAACATTTCCTTTGCTTTTAAATACCCTTCATCAATGATCTTCTTGACTTCTTCATCAATAAGGTGCGCGGTTTCATCGCTATAATTTCTCTCTTCAGCAATATCCCGGCCTAAAAATACCAGGCCTTCGCGCCTGCCTAAAGTTATATGCCCTAATTTTTCAGACATGCCAAATTGAGTAACCATCCTGCGCGCCATTTGCGTGGCCATCTCAAGGTCGTTCTGGGCCCCGGTAGTTACCTCGCTTAAGCAAATTTCTTCCGAAGCTCTTCCGCCAAGCATCATTGTAATCTCTGCGATTAATTCTTTTTTTGTCCAATAATGCCTGTCTTCTAACGGAGGAGTGAATGTATATCCGCCTGCCAAACCACGCGGAATAATAGAAACTTTCTTTAAAGGGTTTACTTCCGGAAGCAACAAAGACATTAACGCGTGCCCTGATTCATGCAAAGATGTAATTTCTTTTTCTTTCTTGGACATAATATGGCTCTTTTTCTCCGGGCCCATCAACACTCTTTCCACTGACTTCTCAAAATCAATCATCTCCACAGTTTCTTTATTATGCCTTGCAGCCAATAATGCCGCTTCATTACAAAGATTGGCAAGATCAGCTCCTGAAAAACCAGGAGTCTGTGAAGCAAGTGACTTTAAATTAACATTTTCAGCCAACTTAATTTTACGGGTATGGACTTTGAGTATTTCTTCACGGCCCCTGATATCCGGTAAATTAACTATAATGTTGCGGTCAAATCTACCCGGCCGCATCAATGCAGGATCAAGCGTATCCGGACGATTAGTTGCCGCAATAAGGATCAAGCCCTGTAAAGTATCAAAACCATCCATTTCAACAAGCAAGGCATTTAAAGTTTGCTCGCGTTCATCATGCCCGCCGCCAATCCCGGAAAACCGCAACCTTCCCACAGCGTCAATTTCATCAATAAAAATTATTGCCCCTTTACCGGAAGTTTTTGCAGCACGCCGGCCCTGTTCAAATAAATCGCGCACTCTGCTTGCTCCAACACCCACAAACATCTCCACAAAATCAGAGCCTGAGATACTAAAAAACGGCACGCCCGCCTCACCGGCAACTGCCCGCGCAATCAAAGTCTTGCCGCAACCAGGAGGCCCAACCAACAAGACTCCTTTCGGAATCTTTCCTCCGAGCTTCTGAAATTTTTTCGGATCCATTAAAAACTCAATAACCTCTTTTAATTCTTCCTTTGCTTCATCAACTCCGGCAACATCATCAAAGGTTGCCTTCTCTGTTTCAGTATGTATCTTCGGGCGGATCTTTCCAAAAGACATGATCCTTGAACCCAGTTGCTCGCCGCGGGCAGCCATGAACCACCAAAAAAGTATCAACAACAAAATAGGCCCCAGATTAAAAAGAAGCCCCGCCCAGAAAGTGCGCGGCGGCTTTACATCAAAATTCTTCAAATTCGTGCGCATTAAGCTAAGCAATTCCTGGTCATTATCAGGAATGTGCACAAAAAACTTTGAATTATCCGTAAGCTCACCCTGCAGAACGGTTTCAGTCTTTGTAACGAATTTAATTTTCTCAGGGTTTTCTTTTAAGAGGTGATAAAAATCGCTGTAGCTTTTTTCCTGAGGAAGCCCCGGAAAAGGCCCGCTCATAGAATTAATAACGATTAAAACTATAAGTACAGCGAAAATTAAACCGAAAGGAATGCGTTTCAAAACATTATTCTTTTTTGACTTATTATTAGCCATATTCTCCCCTATTGTAATGGATTATTTAATTTAGATTTATTATTATAGCCCTAAGTATATATAAAATCAAGCATTTGTGCGTGATTTCCTAAGATAAAAAACCAGGAATTTCTGTTTTTTTAAGACAGAAACTCCTTTAGGCAGGTCAACAATAGAATTTACAGGGCGGCTCTGTAAAAGATCCTCAATTTCCCTGATGTGCTGAAAACTAATACGACGGATATCTCCTTTAACTGCTGCAATCGCCTTACGAAAAACTAAACGCCTGATTGCCTGATGCAGTAAAACAAGTTTTGCGATATCAAGCCTTGTGCTCTTTCCCTTTAGCCAAGCTTGTGCAATCTTATCAAGATAATCATAATCAGCCCCCAGGCTTTGGGCGGTATTTGCCAATACCTCTTTAATATTTTTGTTATATTCCTTTTCCAAAAGCGGCAGGAGCCTATTGCGGATTTTGTTGCGAAAATAAATATCCTGAGAATTTGTAATGTCAATACGCGGCTTAATGCCCTTGTTTTTTAAATATGCCTCAATTCCACTTCTTTTTATTTCAATTAACGGCCTGATAATTTCAAGGCCATAAATTTTTCTTTTTGGAATAATTCCTGCTAAACCGTAAAGCCCGCTTCCGCGCAAAAAGCGCATCAATACAGTCTCTGCCTGGTCATCAAGGTTATGCCCTAAGGCAATTTTCTTTGCATTTATTTTCTTTGCCGTTTCTAAGAAAAACGCAAAGCGCGCATTTCTGGCTGCTTCTTCAAAAGACCCGTTAACAACCAGTTTTTTTACATCGGCCTTACCGCAGGTAACAGGGATCCCGAGCCTCTCGGAGGCAATTTTTACGAACTGCGCATCTTTATGAGAATCTTTGCGCAACATATGATCCAAATGCGCCACGTGCAAAACAAGCTGCATTTCATCTCTTAGGCTGTGCAACAGAAATAACAATGCTAAAGAATCCGGGCCTCCGGAGACACCAATAACAATACGATCATCTTTTTTAATCAAGTTATACTTTTTAATTGTATCTTGGGCTTTTTTCAGAAACATTTTAAAATAATAAGGGGCGTTTCACAGTTATCATCAACAAGAAGCCGCCCCTTATCCAAATAAATCAAATTATAAATATCTTTCAATCTTCTTTAATATTTTATCTGCCGCCTCTTTATCACCTTCAATTACACCAACTCTTACATCCACCTTTGAACGCTTTTGGCTGATCCTTCGCACATCAATCCATATAGTCTTGCCATCAGTATATTTGCTCATAATCTGGGCAATATTTTTATCTACAGTCGTCTTAGTTACTTCCAGGTCCATTGAACGCAAAGCCTTTTTTGCCGCTTCAATTGTTTTATCAAACGAGCCCTCTACTTCCTGCGATAATTTACCTGAAAGCCAAACCGCAGTTCCACCGCCTCCGGCAGCGCCTGCTAACAAAGGAATGCAACCAGCTAAATTTAAAACAAAGAAAGAAACAAAAACCAAGCTCACAATTTTCTTTGCCATTTAACCTCCATTTCTTGAATAACTGTTAGCAATATTCTATCAAAATTTAGTGGCGGCGACTGGCACTTTTTCGCTCATCATAGCCTCCCTAATAGCTCGCTCAAAGTACCACTGTTTATTTTGCCGATTAAGCTATAGCTGGCAATTTATGGCGGAGAGTGGATTTAAACCACCGACCAAGCGGGTATGAGCCGCGTGCTCTATCAGGCTGAGCTACTCCGCCGAAATCTAATTATCAAAACAATAACGAGCAAATATTATACCAAATTTATCTAATAACCAAAGATTTTTTTGGTAAATAGTATTGTACCGACTGCAACGGCATTTATTGAGGCGATCAAAACCACTGCAGCTGAAATATCTTTAACTAATTTTACAAGCGCGTGGTATTTTCTTGTGGTCATATCTAACACCAACTCAATAGCAGTATTAAATATCTCGGCCATAAAAACCAGGGTGATCGTAATACAAAGCGCGGCCAATTCTATGCCTTTTAACTTTAAATAAACCCCGCCCAAAAAAGCCGCAATACCAAAAAGAAAAATTACGCGCATATTGCGGTGGTACAAAAATAAATACCCTATACCCAATATCGCATATTTAAACCCATTTAAAAACCCGCGGAAGCGAAAAAGGTGGCGGAAAACTTTTAACCTTCTAATTTTACTTTTTTCTATAAGCATCTAAATACGCGTCGCAATATATCTGCTTGTTTAATATCAACTCTGCGCTGATTATCGCATCCATCAAATCTTTATCCAGAGGATTAAGTATGGCTGCATCCAGGCCATATGCTGCTGCCATAACTGCAAAGGTACGATTTATCAAAGGCCTCTGATGGGCGCCCTGTGAAACATTACTCAAACCTATAATAGTCTTTAAAGACGGCCCGGCAATAACTTTAAACTCTCTTATTGATTCAAGAATGTCCATCATCTGCGCCTGGGCAACATTAACCGGCATTAAGATAGGATCAAGAAAAAGATCTTCCAAAGAAAACCCTGCATCCGAACAAAAAGAAATTATCGTTGCTGCTAACTCTAAACGCTGATCCTTATTCTGAGGAATACCTTTTGCGCTTATGGTAATACCGATTAACTTGGCGTTGTATTTCTTTGCTAAAGGGACTAAAATCTCCAGTTTTCCTGAGTCTGCAGTTGTAGAATTTATAATCCCTTTATTCTTTAAAACCTTTAATCCTGATTCAATTGCCACAGGCTTACTGGAATCAAGAGACAAAGGCTTAACGGTTACTTCCTGAACCACTTCCACAAGCCAGGCCATATCTAAAACCGGCTGACTTGATGCCGGGCCGCAATTAATGTCCAAAGCATCTGCTCCGGCATTAACCTGATCAAGAGCGCACTTTTGAATTACGGATTTATTCTTTTCTTTAATTGCCGAGCCGATATTGGCGTACATCCCGTTGATCAATTCACCAATTATATACATATTTAATCGCCCTTTTCGTTATTGGATTACTTGAGCAACTCTATAACGAACTCTCCATCAAGCTACCAATGTATTTATTCACTTTTTCAACTGCCTTCGGATGCCGCATTACCAAAAGATCTGCTCCTGCCTGAATTAAAGCAGCTGCAGTTACAATCTCCCAGGCAACTCCTCGTTGGGCCTCCGGGCCCCAAGCCGGAAATTCTTTTTGTGAAATCATTGCCTCTTTTGTCCTCCAGGTCTCCTGCCCCACAAAACAAATAAAAGGGCTTCCTACGGTTTTATCACCTGCTAAAGCTGCAAGCCGAGCCCGCTCCATAATAGAATAAGCGTATTCTAAACCATACCCTAACGCCCCAATCGTCGGATTAATCACTATCCTATCAAGCGAAAGGCCCATATCGGAAATTAGAATATTTAACTGCTTGGCAATATTAATATCAATGGGCGATTCTGCAATTATATTATGCCCGTCAGCCAATACAGCCCCGACGAGTGTCTTGTAATTCTCCTGCACAGCGCTGCCAACAAGACAACGCTCTGACTTTGCCGCCTCACAGCAAAGAGGCAATACCTGGCTGTCTTTCTGGTCATCTCCTGAACCGACAATAATCAAAGGAACACTGACTTTTTTTAATAATTGCGAAATAAACTTTGCTGAATCATCAGCGCTTTTATTTCCAAAATCTGGGTGTGCCCCCTGCATGCGTACACAAAGAATTTTAGCCTTATATTCACTGACACACTTCTCGGCCCAGGCGAACGGGTCATTTACAACGCTGCCCAATGATTTAACCAGCTCATCCGGCCAATCTACAGGAGGAATGTCCCAGACCTCAAAGGCGATTACCGGCTTATTTGGCATGGCTGCCTCCTGAAAAAGAAATGGCAAACCTTGCTCGCCGCCGATTTTCACAACATTTGCGCGGGTGCCGCCCTCGGCTTTAGTGGCTCCAATCGTGGTCGTTGAAACATTCCCAAGCCACTTCTCTATCATCAGTTGCGTTGCCATATCTTTTCTCCAATTTTACCAAGCACAATTAAACTCTTTGCTTTTTCATTTAAGCTCATTAGCGATTGCCCATTTAAACTAATCAGGCTAATCTCTTCGTCGTCAGGAATACTTCCAAGGTATTCAAAATTCAGGCCTTTAAACTTATCAGCCGTAATATTATCAGGGCTTAAATTTAAAATAAGAAAACGTTTCTTGATCTTAATATCAATTTCACTCGCCAACTCACTAATCCTTTGAGCTGCTTTTAACCCTACCGCAGACAAACTTGAAACAACCACCATTGCATCAGCTGATCTTGTTGTGCGCCGGGATAAATGCTCTAAGCCTGCCTCATTATCAATCACTATGTAATTATAATCCTTGATCAATTTATCCATAACCGCCCTTAAAGCATTATTCACGTAACAATAACATCCCGGCCCCTCGGGCCTGCCCATTGTGAGTACATCAAAACCCTCTCCTTCAGCAATTGCCGTTTGCACTTCATATTCAATAAACCTGTCTTTTGGCATCCCTGAAGGGATTTTTTCCGGATGTTTTGAGATCTCATCAAGTATTGTGCCGATACTCTTTTGCGGCACAACTCCCAGAGCCTCTCCCAAATTACTATTTGGATCAGCATCAACTGCTAAAATTGAACCGAGTTTCTTTTCTTTGATTAACCTAACAATTAGAGCGGCAATTGTAGTTTTGCCTGTGCCGCCTTTTCCTGCCATCGCTATAACGTAACCCATTATTTTATACTCGGAAACCTGGTTAGATCCGTATGCGGAAAAAACAACGCTGCGCCATATTCATCCATATAACCCGGATCAACTGAAAGCTCAAAATAAGTGATCTTGCGCGCAATATCATCAGCTTTTTTCATTGCTTCGTCTGATAAAAGCACCTGTCTGGCTCCGGCTAAAGAACTATTTCCGATAAACAAAAACTTATTTCTTTCCAGATCCGGCAATAAGCCGATCTGAACCGCATTATCAATATTCACATAAGTGCCAAAACCGCCTGCAATATAGAATTTCTTAATCAGAGAAAAATCAAGTTCCATATGCCTTACTAAAATCGCAGTTGCCGAGAAAATTGCCGCTTTTGCGCGCTTAAGATTCTCAATATCTGTTTCAGTAATTACTATATCGGCAGAAGAATCAGTATCTTCTTTAAAAACAATCACAAATTCCCTCCCGGAATCTGCCTGACGGATATGTTTATTATTCTCCGGCCTTAATTTTCCACTCTTATCAATAATGCCTGCTTTTAACATCTCTGCCAAAATGTCTATGTAACCTGAGCCGCAAATACCGCGCGGCCTTGCATCACCAATTGTAGTATAATTAACCTTGTAGTCTTTCGGATTAATACTTACTTTCTGAATTGCCCCGGCACTTGAGCGCATGCCGCAACTTACTCCGCTGCCTTCAAATGCAGGGCCTGCAGAAGCAGCGCAGGCAACCAGAAAATCCTTGTTTCCTAAAACAATCTCGCCATTGGTGCCGATATCAATAAGGATACTCAAATCATCCTGCTTATAAATACCGCTGGCCAAAACACCGCTCGTTGTATCCCCTCCCACATAACTTGACACGCCCGGTACACATGACAATAAACCCCGCGGATTAATTTTGATCCCTGCCTCAGCCGCTCTAATTACCGGAACAAAATTTGCCGTCGGAACATATGGATGCCTGCGGATATAGCTTGGGTCAACGCTTAACAAAAGATGGATCATCGTGGTATTTCCTGCGCAGACAACACAAGCCACATCATTAATATCAATCTTATGTTCATTGATCAATTCTTTTGCAATTTGATTCATTGTATCAGAAACAGCATTATGTAATTTCTCCAGCCCGCTTTCTTGGTGGGCATAAATTATGCGCGTAATAACATCGCTTCCAAAAACAGCCTGCTTATTATATGTGGCTTTTGTCCCTAAGACTTTTTTCTGGTTTAAATCAACCAACTGGCCTGAAATAGTAGTTGTCCCGATATCAAAACAAAGCCCGAAATTATTCTGCGAAGTATTCCCTGGTTCAATCAAGACAATTTCTACTGTATCATTGCGCTTGCCCAAAGTAACAGTAACTTTCCAGTCCGCATCACGCAGCAATTCTCCTAATTGCCTGATATTATATAAACCTGTCTGCATTGTAGCTACGCCCTGAACACGACGCACCTGGCGGTAAAGTCTTTCCAAATCACTTATGCTATCATCCAGCGTAGGCTCAGCCAATTCTAAATATATCTTTGTTGATAATGGCGAATGCTTAAAGACTCCTTCAATAATATCCTGCCCTGATTCAATGACATCTTCAGAATCAGAATAAAGCCCTTTTAATCTTAGAGCCAATTCCTGAGGCGATAATTTCTCAAAATCAATCCGCGATTGAACAGGTATCTCTATTTCCAAATCGCTATGCACAGTGGTAACACACGCCAAATACATTTGCTGCCTTTTTTCTTCAAGGGTAATTGCACCGCTTGGCTGGGTAATGACCTTGCCTTTTTTGACAATAACCTTGCACCTGCCGCATACTCCGTCGCCGCCGCAGGAAGTATTAAGCAACACGCCTGCAGAAAGAGCAGCAGAAAGAATGGTTTTGTCTTTTTCCACTTCAATGGTTTTATTATCCGGATAAAATGTTACTTTAAATTTTGTCATGATACATTCTTTAAGAATGACGGAAGCCCTGCTGATTCTTTTGGCCCGACAGTTATTTTCCAGCCGGATGTATCTTCAAATTCGCCGCTAATCATGGCAACATAACCGGGCATAATCAAATTCTTGTGTGAAAGCATATCTGCTACACCAAATTGATTAAGCGAATCGGAAATCTTGCCAGGAGTAAACTTTTCCGCTGCCCATGCCGTCAAAACCGACATACCCTCGGTATCCACGCTTAAGATGTATGAAGGGATCTTGCTTGCCTCCACTTCGCTTAAAACAGTATAATACGATAATGAGAAATTCGTAGTCACCAAAACAGGCGAGCTCTTGCCTGCCTGCCCTACCGGATAAAGTTTAGGCTCAATTTGTAAAGGCTTCTGCGGATCAGTGTAAATATTCTGGCGCAGGGTCAAAAGGCTCAAGCTCTCCCATGCCTCAATGCCCTTCATCAAAATGACCCCGGCATATTTTGAAATATAAGTTGCAACCTCAACGGCCTCTTCATAAGGATCATTTTCCTCAACAATAACTATTGTCGGATAACCAAAACTACGGTTAGATTTCTTTAAAGCAAGCCTGCGTATCTGTGTCAGGTCCCAGATCTTTTCAGAAATACTTTTCTTTCCTGTATCAAGCAATAAATCAACTGCGCCTAATTTATTTATTTCCTGGGCCAATCCCGACAATACATCCAAATCCGTATCCTGAACAACCAATACCGCCTTAAACTCTATCGCTAATTTTGCCAATTCGCTAAAATTATTTTTATTCGCCTGGTAAATAAGAGGCTTCTTATCTCTGATTAGCTCAAGCGCCGGCCTTAATGCCGCAACGTTATCGCTCATCAAAACCAAAGGCAAACTGGTAGACGACAAAACCAGCTTAAGCGCCTCTATAAACCTGCCAGCCTGCCCATTTTGCTTTAGCGCGACTAAATTAACATTTAATTGCAAACCCACACGCTCAAAACTAAGTTGATTTATTTTATTAAGGAGAACTTTGATTTCTGCATCTTTCAAATTATCTTCAATAATAAAACCTATTCCGCACTCATGATGAAACTTTTCTTCGTGCCTAAACATCACGGCCTCATTGCCAACATCAAACTTTGTTTCGCCTGTTCCTAAGGTAATCAATTTTATAGGCGGCTGGCTTGAAGCTTCTAATATTTTCTTTGCCTCCTCGCTTACATAGGGGCATTTCTCCAAACTCACAGATTTTTTAGCAAGCTGCATAGCAAATGCAAGGCAGGTAGCAAACCCGCATTCCCGGCAGTTTGTTTTAGGTAACAATTTATAAATATCTAATCCTGAAAGCGCCATTACAAACCCTCAATTAATTATTAATTAAACTGGCAAGAAAACCTGCTCCAAAACCATTATCAATATTTACTACACCTATCCCGGGAGAACAGCTGTTTAACATTGTTAATAAAGACGACAAGCCTCCGAAATTTGCGCCATAACCGCAGCTTGTAGGCACAGCCACTACAGGAGCGCTCACCAAGCCGCTTACCAAGCTTGCCAAAGCAGCTTCCATCCCGGCAACAATAATAATTACTTTGGCTTTTCTCAATGAATCCATATGCGCAAGCAACCTGTGCACCCCGGCAACTCCCACATCATAAAGCCTCTCAACCCGGTTCCCCATCACTTCAAGTGTAACAGCAGCCTCCTCGGCAACCGGGATATCAGCTGTCCCGGCAGAAAGAATCAAAACCAGCCCTTTTTTGGCCTGTTTCTTTTTTTGCAGAAGATAAGCTATTTTTGCCGTTGAGTTGTATTGAAGTTTAGGAATTGATTTTTTTAGATAAGTGAAATTTTCTTTTTCAAGCCGGGTAAGCAAGAGGTCTTCTTTGTGTTTAATTAAACCAAAACAAATTTTCTTTAAATGCCCTTTTGTTTTTCCCGGGCAGTAAATAACTTCAGAAAACCCCTTGCGCCTTGTACGGTCTGTATCTATTTTTGCAAAACCAAAATCGCAAAACCCGTGTTTTTGCGCCATGCCGTTAATATCCCCTGAAAATTACAAACAATAGAACTGTAATCACAATGGCGGAAAAAACATAGAAGTCATTAAAATACAGAAAATCCTTTATCCGTTCATTTAAGGAATATTTTTGAGCGGCTTCCTCTTTTGCGGCATGAGGATGCAGGCGTTTTTTGTATTCATAGACCTGCTCCTTTTTAAAACGTAAATACACCCCGCCGATTTTATAAGCAGGGACCTCTCCGCTTTCTGCAAGTTCCAGTACTTTTTTCTCAGAAACATGCAAAATTATAGAAACATCCCTTACAGTCAAAAGTTTTTCTTCAGCCATAAAGATTATCTCTCAATCTTATCCGACGCTACCCAGGAATCAATTGCCTTTCTCTCAAATCTCCAGTTTTCACCTTCTTTGTGTGCCGGAATTTTTCCGCTCCCTGCCCACTCCATAATTGAGTTAATGTCCACCTCAAGGTATCTGGCAAGTTCTTCTGGATTCAGGAAATCATGCAGCATAAAACATCTGCCTTCCATAATTGCGCCCTCTGCAACATTAAGTTTAACCGGATAAATTTCCCCTTCAACTATCGCAGTAGGAAGCAAGGTCAATCTCTCTTTTGCAGTTATTCTTCCGCGCACCCTTCCGCCTACAATTATATTATCCCCGACAATATCAGCAACCACCGTCGCAGCCTGCCCGATAGTTAAATTACCCCTTGTTTCAAGGTTGCCTTCAAATTTACCGTTGATCCTCAGATTGACCGGATCCTTAAAACTTAATGTTCCTTGCATTGCCGCATCCACATCAAGGACTTTTTCTTCCAGCTTTTTCTTGAAAGACATAGCCACCTCCTCTTTTTTTATGCCTTCTTCTTCTCTTCAAAAAATATCATGCCTTCAATGTAACGCAGAAAGAAAAGGACCACCAAAGACAAAATAGTAGTATAAACTGCTGCTTGTTGAAAACCACACCCAACTGCCAAACCAATCCCGGCGACAACCCAAAGGCTTGCAGCGGTAGTTAATCCTTTTACCCCTTCTCTGTCGCGGATAATTGTACCTGCTCCCAAGAAACCAATACCGGTAATAACTCCCGCGGCAATACGAACAGGATCTAATGTCGTGATATCCTTATATATATCAAAAACATACAGTGATGTCAACATGATAAGGCATGAACCAAGTGACACGAGAATGTGAGTACGAAGCCCTGCGGTCCTGCGATGGATCTGCCTCTCAAGCCCAATCAAACCGCTTAAGACCACTGTTAGGGTCAAACGCACTATGATATCTTTATCAGAAAGCATATTCACCTCTTTCTTTAACTTGGCAAAGCATTCAAGCTTAAGTTCGACCTGAAACCCTTCTTAAACAATTGATAGCCAAAACCAGCTATCATTGCAGCATTATCTATGCACAAAGATACCGGAGGAAAATAACAATTTATCCCCTCGGTATTTCCTGAGGCAAGAAATTTTTCTCTTAACCTTCCATTAGCCACCACTCCGCCTCCGATCACCAAACGGTTTGTCTTTGTTGTTTTACAGGCTAAAAATGATTTTCTGATCAAGGTGTCAATCACTGTTTCTTGAAAACTTGCAGCGATATCGCTTTTTAATTGCTGCTCGCCCATTGATTTTGCTCGGGGCAAGCCGGTAGCCAGTCGCCTGTTATTCACATAATACAACACTGCTGTCTTTATTCCGCTAAAACTAAAATCAAATTCTCCCTTAGTTCCTGAGCATGCAAATTTTATTTTACGCGGATCACCCTGCCTTGCCAGTTTTTCAATATGCGGCCCTCCCGGATAACCCAAACCAAGTATTTTCGCCACTTTATCAAAAGCCTCTCCGCAGGCATCATCCTGCGTCTCTCCTAAAATAGAAATTTTATCAAAATCCTTAACATAAAATAAACTTGTATGCCCGCCGGAGACAACGAGTGCTACAAACGGCAATTCCACTCCTTTTGCATCCAGAAAATTCGCATAAAAATGACTATGAATATGATCTACTCCCAACAAAGGGCAATTCAAGCTTAAAGCTACTGACTTTGCAAAAGAAACTCCCACAAGCAAAGACCCCAATAAGCCCGGATGATTAGTCACGCTTACTAAATCTATGTCTTTTAATTTAATACCTGCTTTTATTATCGCCGCTTCACCAACCGAGGCAATAGTTTCTAATTGCATCCGAGAGGCAATTTCAGGGATCACACCGCCGTGTTTCTTATGCAGGTTTAAACTTGAGCTGACTTGGTTTGCTAAAACTTTTTTGCCGTCTTTTACCACGGCAACCGAAGTCTCGTCGCATGATGTTTCAATCCCTAAAACAAGCATTATCTCTCCGATTTAACTAAATCAGAAACCAATACAAACTTATACCCTTCGTTTTCTATCTGCGGCATTACTTCTTTTAATACCAGCAAGGTATTCCTGCGGTCATGCCCGATGCCGATTGCCTCGCCTTTCATCCTTGCTTTCCTTTTTAACTTATTTATCTGGGCTTTTATATAAGCAGGATCCTGATCATTATCTAAGAAAATATCTCTTTTTGCAAAAGGCAAACCGGTTTTCTTGGCCAACTTTTCGCATACAGATTTATTTGAAACAAAACTATCCAGAAAATAAAGATTTCTATTTTTTAATTCTTTGAAAACAATGCCCATCACCCGCGCATCTTCGGTTGCTTCAGAACCCATATGATTAGAAACCCCTTTAGCGTAAACAATATTTGCCAAATCCATATCCATAATATCTTTTATCTCATGTTCATTTAAGACAAGCCGTATCGTATTCTTTTCCAGATTATTTTTTCCGTGAGGCTGCATTGGAAGATGCAAGATCACTTCAAAGCCGCGCGCATTCAATTCTTTAGCTACTTTTGCAGAAGAGCCTAAGTTAGGCAGGATCGCCGCAGTAAAAGGATACCTGATCCCTTCCACGATTGGCAAATTGTTAAGATTATATCCCCAGTCATCAATTACAATTGCGATTTTACCTTTAATTTTTATCTCAGGAGGACAAACTACAGGCGGAGCTGCTTTTCTGGGCTTACTAACAGTAACAAACACCCATTGCAGCAAAATAAAAGCTAACAGGATGCCTATTATAAATTTTAAAATATTATTATTGCTTTTGCGCTTTGTCTTTGGAGTCATAGAATTTTAAGGCCTTCAAAATATCTACTGCGCGCATTAACTGGTTATCCGATTTATATTCAAACTTTTTATCCTGCTTTAGTTGTTCTTTTTTATCAATTTCTTCAAAAACATTTTCCTTGTTCTCAATCTTTTGCTTATCCGGCTGTCCTAATTCAATTTTACCCTCTTCAACCACAATATCTGGGTTGACACCATTACCGTGGATTACCTTGCCGGAAGGAGTAAAATATTTACTGGTAGTAAGGCGTAAAGCAGAACCATCTCCTAATGGGATCACTGTCTGAACAGAACCCTTACCAAACGACTTTGTCCCCACAACAATTGCCCGTTTATAATCCTGAAGGCATCCGGCGACGATCTCGCTTCCCGAAGCTGAGCCTTCATTAATTAAAATTACAATCGGTAAATCTAAGATTGGCTTATTCTCTTTAGAAATGAATTCAAGGTTTTGCGAAGGCTTTCTGCCCTTAGTGTAAACAATCATCTTTCCTTTTGGGGTGAATTTTTCAGCCACCTTGACTGCAACATCCAAAAGCCCGCCGGGATTATTGCGCAAATCTATAACAAGTCCGCTCATCCCCTGTTTACTCAGATTCTCTAATGCGATATTTAAATCTTTTGAAGTATTTTCACGAAATTCTGATAAGCGAATATAACCAATGCCATCTTCAAGGATCCTTGCTTCTTTTATATCCTTGATTTTAATCACATCGCGGGTAATTTTAAAATCAAGGATTTTCTTCTCGGATTCTCTTAAGATTGATAAATTTACTGACTCACCTACTTTTCCGCGCATACGCTTTACTGCATCTGTTAAAGACATGTCCCGCGTTAAGTCGTCATTGATCTTTACAATCCTGTCCCCTGCTCTAAGCCCGGCCTTCCACGCAGGAGTATCTTCAATAGGAGTAACAACTGTCAACAATCCGTCTTTAATGGTAATCTCAATTCCCAATCCCCCAAATTTACCCTCGGTATCAACTTTTAATTCATTATAAGTGTCCGGATCCATAAACTGGCTGTGCGGGTCAAGCGAACCGAGCATTCCTTTTAACGCGCCGTAAATCAGATCTTTTGGCTTGGGCTCATCCACATATTCCGACTGAATAATCGCCAGAGAATCAGAAAAAAGTTCAACTTGTTTATACAACTCGTCTTTCTTTTTCTGCTCAATAGCGGAAATCCCGAACCTTGCATAAATAAATACGCCGATAATTAAAATAAATCCGAAAATGATCTTCTTACGCATTTTCCAGCCTCCGCTTTATTAATTCCTGTGCTGTCTTCGGGTTTGCCTTTCCTTTAGATTTCTTCATTACCTGCCCCACCAAAAACATCAGCGCATTTTCTTTTCCGGCCTTATAATCTGCCACTGATTTTTCATTTTCTTTTATAGCTTCTTCAATAAATCCGTCTAAAGCGCCTGTGTCAGAAATCTGGGATAAATTCTTTTCTTTAATAATTTCAGCAGGGCCTTTTTTTGTTTCAATCATCTGGGTCAATACTGTTTTTGCCGAAAGATTTGAAATTTCCTGACGCTCAACAAAATTAACCAACTCTACCAAATCTTGTGCCTTGATCCCTAATTGACACAGTTGGCAATTGCGCGCATTTGCCTCGGAAAGCAGCGCTCCATTAAGCCAGTTTACAATCAGCTTTTTATCATTATTAGCATAAGTTTGCATACAGCTTTCTGCAAAGTCCGCATCTTCTCTGATTAAAACAAGTAATTTAGCATCATAAATTGACAAACCGTATTCTTTAATAAAACGCTGATATTTTTCACGCGGCAATTCCGGAATGCTTTTGCGGATTTCATCAATTAAACCCGAGTCAATTATAAAAGTAGTTAAATCCGGCTCAGGAAAATAACGATAATCCTGCGCGCCCTCTTTTGTGCGCATAACAACACTGCATCCCTGTTTTTCATCCCAAAGCCTTGTTTCCTGAATAATTTTTTCTCCTGCCTCTAAACATTTAGCTTGACGCTCTATTTCATATTCAAGCGCGTCTCTTACTGCCTTAAAAGAATTCATATTTTTTAACTCTGCCTTTACTCCTAATGGAATTGTGCCTTTTGGGCGGATAGAGACATTGGCATCACAACGAAGCGAGCCTTTTTCCATATCACAGTCGGAAACTCCCAAATATTTAAGAATACTTTTTAAACCAGTTAAATATTCGTAAGCCTCCTGAGGAGAATTGATTTCCGGCATACTCACAATTTCCAATAAAGCAATTCCTGTGCGGTTAAAATCAACAAGGCTGACAGAATCTTTATGAATTAATTTGCCTGCATCTTCTTCCAGATGGGCGCGGGTAATGCCGATACGTTTGATTTTACCATCAATGTCAATTTCCAAGAAACCATTGCTTGAGACCGGAAAATCATACTGAGAGATTTGATAATCTTTGGGCAAATCAGGATAAAAATAATTCTTACGGTCAAATTTAGTAAACTTGTTTACCGTGCAATTTAAAGCAAGGCCGGCCTTGATCGCATATTCTAAAGCAACCTTATTTAAAACCGGCAAAGTCCCCGGAAATCCTAAACACACCGGGCAAACCTGCGAATTAGGCTGGCCGCCAAATTCCGTAGAGCATCCACAGAAGGCCTTAGTCTTGGTCTTTAAATGCAAATGAACTTCTAATCCGATTACCGGTTCAAATTCCATTATATTTTTGGCTTAGATTTATGCCAATCTGTATTTTGTTCATAAGTATACGCAACCCTGTAAATCATTTCTTCTGCAAACGGCTTAGACATAATCTGCATTCCGATTGGTAAACCTGCCTTGGTAAATCCGCACGGTAAAGATATCGCCGGAATCCCTGCTAAATTTACCGAGATTGTATAAATATCAGATAAATACATTTTTAACGGATCAGACACTTTTTCGCCGATTTTAAATGCAGGCGTAGGCGCAGTTGGAGCAATAATACAGTCAAAATCTTTAAACACCTTATCAAAATCCTGCTTAATAAGCGTGCGCACTTTTAAAGCGCGCAGATAATAAGCGTCGTAATAACCGTGCGAAAGCACGAATGTCCCCAAGATTATTCTTCTTTTTGCCTCGTCGCCAAAACCCTGGCCGCGGGTTTTTTTATACATATCAATTAAATTCTGAGTTTGCTGGGCGCGAAAACCATATTGCACTCCGTCAAAACGCGCCAAATTAGAACTTGCCTCAGCAGTAGCTATAATATAATAAACCGGAACAGCGTATTTGGAATGCGGAAGGCTTACCTCTTTTACTTCGGCTCCGAGTGATTTTAATTTATTTATAGCCTCCTGCAACGCACCCTCAACTTCTTTATCCATTCCCTCAACAAAATATTCTTTGGGAACACCGATCTTTAATCCTTTAACATCGTTGGTAAGCGACTTAGTATAATCCTGTACTGCTGTATTTATTGAAGTAGAATCAAGCGCATCATAACCGGAAATAATATTTAAAAGCATTGCATTATCGCGCACATCTTTGGTAATCGGGCCAATCTGATCAAGGCTTGAGGCAAAAGCAATCAAACCATAACGGGAAACTCTGCCATAAGTCGGCTTCAACCCAACCACCCCACAGAAACTTGCAGGCTGCCTAATGGAGCCGCCAGTATCTGAGCCAAGCGCCCAAATTGCCTCATCTGCTGCAACGCATGCTGCAGATCCACCGGATGAGCCTCCAGGCACTCGCTCTAAATCCCACGGATTATGTGTCGTGCCAAAGAATGAATTCTCCGTTGATGAGCCAAAGGCAAACTCATCCATATTCGCCTTAAAATTAAATATACTTAATCCGGCAGCTTTTAATTTTTTAATTACGGTGGCGTCATACGGAGGCTTAAAACCGCCTAATATCTTTGAGCAACATTCGGTATTCAATCCTTGTGTACAAATATTGTCTTTGATTGTAATAGGGACTGTCCCCGTTTCTTGGGGACTGTCCCTAAAACTCGAATCATTTTGCCGGCGGACATAGGCATTAACTTTGGAATCAATAGATTTAATGCGAGAATATAGCGCCTGCAAAATATCCTCTGCGCTAATTTCCTTCGTTTCTAATTTAGGGATTAATTCGTGGGCGGTAAGTTTATGCAATTCCATATTATTCAATTACCTTTGGCACAGTAAAGAAATTTCCTTCTGAGCTTGGCGCATTTTCTAATGCTTTAGCCGGAGTTAATGATTGTCCTGGTTGATCATTACGAAGAACATTATTAATGGGCAGAATATGGCTTGTAGGCAGGACATCTTTTGTATCCAACTCTGATAATTTATCAATAAAACCCAAAATATCATGCAATTGCGAAGACAACTTCTCTAACTCCTTATCCTGCAACTCAATACGCGCCAAATGCGCCACATATTCCACTGTCTTTTTGTCTATTGCCATCTCTGCTCCTTAATTAAAATATAATTATATTACCTTAATAAGAAAAGTAAAGTGATATGTGAAGTTTATCTGGGAAATTTATCAGCAACAAAAATTTCTCTTCGCTCACGAGATTTATTCACTTAAACTCTGCCTTGGCTTGTGTTTCTCGGTAACACTTAGCGTATTCGGGTGCCAAGGCATATTTCTCGCAGCACCGCTTGATTTTCCCCTGCGTGGAAAATCTTCGCTCGGGCGAAAGCTCTTGCTCTCGCCAACTATGTGATAGCGGGCGAACCATGCCCGCAAGAGCTTTCTAACGTGCTGCTTAAAACATGCCTTGTCACCCGTAAAAATAAAAGTTATAATTCTAACCTGGGAGGACTGTAACGGAGGTTTAAACCTCCGTTACGGCTTTAATTCATTTTGTACTATCATGATATCTAAAGCAATAAAAGTTTCTGTGAGCACACAATCAGAGATTTTTTGGCATCGCTATAATTACTAGTGTGCTAGGTTTTACGGCGAACGAGAGTACACAGGTTTTGCGAAACCCGTTACGAGAGTGAGCCGTAAACCGAAGCACACGGCAAAAAATCTCGTGTGCGAGCAGAAATTTTTATTACTGAACAAAAAAATAGTGTAGAACAGCATTCTTTTTCAAGAAGCCTGCAATAATCAGCTAAGAAACAAAGTAGTTCATCAGCCCTGGTATTAAGCTGGCCTTTCTGGTTACAAGCAATTATAAACTCTTCAATTCTTTGTCCAGAAATTACATAGCCATTCCCCACTGCTGTGCTTATCTGTTTCCATTCAGCATCAAGGTTCATCTTCGCTAAAGCAGGATTTGAGCTAAGCTTTGAAAAATCAAGTTTGCTAAAACTCCCCAGAGCTTCATACTTAATCTGCATTGCCCTGTCTCTAAAATCAATACCGCCTTTTTGATTTGGAGTAATTAATGATGAGCTGGCTTTCTTTGCTTCATCAGCAATTTCTTGTGCCAAGAATTCTCTGATTACTGACTCTTTTTCCATTGTTGATATAATAATCCAACCTGACTCAGCATATCCTAACTCTAAAGGCTCAAGTGGCTGACTTCTTTTAAAAACAAAATTTCCTTTATCATCTGTTGCCTCTACTGATGTTTCAGAGCCAGAAGAAGTCAGCACTAGGCTCCAGCCTGATTTATAAACTATTATCCTATCATATTTAGTAAATGTATCAGAAACTACTTTATCAAAGATATTTTTGAAATTGTCTCGCAAGTAAATCCAGTCTGTGGCTAATGGCGAGGAAACACGAATATTCTTCCTTGTAATTAAATCCCGAATCCGCCATTGCAGCAACATCTAAAATCCCACTGGAATCAAGAGAACCAGCAGGGCTCGCTGCTGTCGTGATAGCAGAAGAACCTCTACTCTTGCCCCAGTCATCTCTCACTTTCCAATACTCTTCAATTCTATTCACATTATTAAAATATGGAGTATCTCTCCTGCCACTATAGTATCTACCATCACCTCTAGGATTTTGATTTTGTCTATTACGCATATCAGAAAGGGCATTTTGCGCCATGCGAGCCGCTTCAGGATCTAAGCTTCCTGATAACTCCCCAAGCCATGACTCGTCACCATTCCCAATAGCTCTCTTCACATTATCTAAATCAGAATTTACCGAAGAAGAGCTCATTACTTCCTTCTGTTGCGCCTCTTCAATCAGCCGCATATGATATGCCGCCTGATTAATGCTTGCCTTAACCCACCAGTAATTTTTGTTTTCTAATATTCTGCCTGCTGCCTGCATAAATGCCTGAATTTGCTGCCTATCATCCGAATAAACAGGAATTTGCCCATTAATAAATTCTCCATGCACAAAAGTAGCAAGCCGCTCAACAGCCTTATCAATTTGAGCTTGAAGTAAAGCAATATTTATCTCCCCCACCCCGCCCAGTGGTTTGTTTTTGTTAGAATTAACCAAATCCCGCACATAATATGTAACCGCATCCTTAGCAAGATTTTTATAAATAACAGGAGTAGTTATTGGAGCCAGTTCTTCAAGCATTAAAAACCTTCCATTCTTTTTATATAATTCAAAATCTTTCAACAAGGATATAATAAAGGCGATTTTCCGAGAAGATTCTGCAGCTCCATTTTCTTCCAGCTTTCTAATCCTATCAAGATTTTCTTCAAATTTATCAAAAAGCTTTTTATTTTCAGGGTCTCTGATTGGGTAATACCATACAAATAGGCCTCTTAAGTTTTCTGCGGCAATTTCAAAATAACGAAACGAACTATAAAACAGATACTTATGAATAGTCTCAACTACTCTAAAAAATTGCTCCTTGTTCATTCCGCCTAAATTTCCCAGCATATCTATAGCTAAACGCCTCTCAGGCTCGTTCCCTTTTGAATACTGCAATTCTTCTAACAACCCGGAGAATAGCCTGATAATAGTTTCAATTTCTTTGGGAGACTGTGTTTCACGAAGAAAGCCTGTAACTACCGGCTGATTTTGCTTAACAGATTGCGCATGGGAAAATCGCGAATGATTGGCGCGCACTGCGGCCAAAGTTTTTTCGGCCATTACTCCTAATAATTTCCCAGAAGCTTCTGTTGTAACTAAGGTTAATAATAATCTTTCCACTTTCCGGAATTGACCTTCGCTCATTCCCGAAATATCAGCTAAACGAACAACAGCACGATAATCATCATTAGTATTCGGACCAGTCACATTAGTTTTCTCAGCCTGAGCAATTGCCGCATCTATCTCATCGGGCTGCCATATTTTTTCCCTTTCCTTCGCGGAGCCATCATTTAACAATGCGCTGCTTGCTCCTCCCCTAGAAGCCGCCGATTTTCCTTCCAATTTCTTAATAGCTTTTCCAATAGCATCATCAGCATCTCTTATTAACCAAAGATATTTATACATTGGACCAGTCGGGTCCAAATCACCCTTAAGCTGTTCTTTGTAATTTCTCAAAAGATCCAACGCCCGATTTATTTCTGCTTTTTCTATCAAAACATCTACTCCTTCAAGAATATCCTTAAGAATGTTAAGGGTTTCTTCTAATGCTTCAGTAGAAACTGCAAGAGCGAGATTTCCAGGCCTCATTCCCCTTTGTTTATTAACTTCCGGCATTAGATTGAGCGTCCCTTTAAATCTAAGAAAAGCATTACTCATATCTGTGGCTTTAAATGAAGCGCCTTCCCCAACCGGGCTAGATGATCCCGCTTGTGGACCACTTGGAACCTTCTGAATACCAGTTAATTTATCAATGAATTCTGAAACGAGCGCTTGAACCCTATGATAGTCATTCCTTCTAACAGAATCATTTTTCGCGGCACTCTCAACTTCTTTTTTAAGCGCTCCTAATGTAGTCAAATAGGTACTAATTCTATCCTTAGGAACATTCTCTAATTCAAACTTATCTAATTCATCAATAGATGTTCTCATTGTACCAAGAGATCCATCTATTATACTTCCACTCATTACAAGCCCGACAGAACCACTAGAGGATGTTATACCAATAACAGATTGGGATATTTCTCTCATACAGCGATTAAAAGCATCCTTAAAGTCACGTACGTATCCGGAGAGCAATTTTAAAGCTTCATTATCCTCCACCGGGCTTCCTGCTGACTGCAGCGGAGAGGATCCCGAAAAATATACCGATGATATATCTTTTATTTGTTCAATAATTTTGTTATCGCCGTCAACGGTACGCTTTTTAGAAAATAATAGCGCAGAGAATAAATGATTGTAGAATTTAATAAACTGCTCTTTATTCATCTTGTCAAACTCATTTTTAATATCAATACCTGGCCCAATATCATCTAAGTTACTAAGCACTGTATCAAAAATACCAGTGTCTTGTCCACCAATGATAAACCGACAGTTAGGAATAATAAAATCTTTCAATACCTTAGAACCATATCTTTCTATTAAAATTAATCTTTCATCATTCTTGTATGATGGTGGTGGCATCATATTGTCTATCTCTGACACTACATTACTCAAGAATATTTCTATAAGCTTCTTAAATGAATTTGGATTTAAGAAAGACCTTCCAAGTTCGCTATCAAACAGAATTGCCATACTCCTTATATTCTCCTCAACAAAGGAACCACGAACCTGGTCATATATTCTTTCCAAAAACTTGCCTGAGAGTTGTTGAAGAAAATTACTACTTATTAGACTGCCAATAGTTAATACTGATTGCAATTCTGGGATTGTCCGCTCGCCTTTTATTTTAATACCCAGAAATATATTTATTACTTGATTAATAAAACCCTGATTTTGATATACCTGATCTTTTTGGTGCAGTGCTGTCTTTAGTGGTTCATTCTCAAGCAGATTACGCGCTTGATTTAATAGATTTGTATCTAACTCATCTTCTAACCGGGAAAGTATGTTCTTGAGCATTTGTGCAGCATACTCGGCTGATATCGGGCTGGCTGCTGACTTATCAGCGCCACCTACAGAAACCATGTCCCGATTGTTTTTTAACGCACTAGTAATATCTCCTATGCCGGGCAATGCTCCAAATCCTAACGGGCTTGCTGCTGTGTTTCCAAATGCTGGGAGAGATTTTCCAGTTAAATCAGCGCCACCGCTAAAATAACTCCTGATCACTTGGCCTGTAGGCGTGTAAACCGGTTCCTTTATATTATATTCACCTTTATTAAAAGACTCCTGGTAGGCTTTAAAATAAGTAGTTGCTGACCAGGCAGTTTTTGAGGTTAGATTCGCCAGGTTAGCTTTATTTATTAATGCCGCGTAATCACCTGCTTTCCCCTGAAAACGGCTCTTAAACCAACGAGAAAGTATCAATGAAAATAAAACCTGCCTTAGCTGGGAATATTTCTTGGATGTATTTACCTCCCTATTAAGTTTTGGAATGATCAACTCCCGGATCAACTGACTGGAGTATTCATTTAATTCTTTTTGCCGCGGATCCTTAAAAGAATACTTTACCGAATTTTTCAAATGATCCTGCTCCAGCATCACTTTCAAGCTGGCCTTGTAAACATACGCCGAATCCTTATTCTCACGCACAATTACTTCATCCGGCACAATCCACGGGCGGGTTAAAGTTGGGATAGTTATCTGATCTGAACCAAACAACTCTTCTGCCTTCTTATATAATTTATTCCAATAAGCTTTGCCTTCAGTGGTCTGTGGAGAGGTAAAGCTTGCAGTATCTTTTTTAAGCTCAAGATCTGCTTCCAGCATAATTTTACCCACATCAGTTTTAGCCAATAAATTATCAATTATTTCATTTTCTGAGTCTGGGCGTAAGTTTACCCAAAAAGCATCGTTGTTTAAAGTAACCCCAACCAAAAAATAATTCATCAATTCTTTAGAAACATTATCAAGTTCAGTTCCCTTAAGATTTTTAAGGTCACCTTTGTCCAAAATCAGCTTAAAATTATTATGCAGGCTGTCATAAGAGAAAAATCTCATATGCGCAGGGCGGAATTTATCCGTAACCACATTACCCTGCATTCTTACCAAAGCGCCTGCCAAATTTAACTCTACACCAGCGATCTGCGCAAAGCCAACCTGCTGAAAAACAAATGAAATTGTTAAAAATAACGCTACCACCTTATTGATTTTTTTTGACATCTATTCCTCCTTATAAAAATAAAAATCCGGACTGACAATTTTATAAGTCAATCCGGATTCAAAATTTAACCTGCAAAATCCGTTTCTAAAGCTCCTCCAAAGCCTTAGAAGCCTAATTTTTTAACAATGAAGTAAGTTTACCACAAAATCGCCATATTTCAAGTTTTTTTACAATTTTCTAATATAAACTTATTTCCGTCCCTTCTCTTGCAAACTGCGCAATTAAAGAGGGGCTGTCCCATTCAGAAGGCGAAAGCGGAATAATATCAAACGGCAAACAAATTTTTTCTATCAAAAACCATTTTAGGCCTTTTAACATTTGCGCCTTTTGAAAAATATCCTTTCCCTCAAAATCTTTTGAAACGATAGCTATATCTATATCGCTATCCTCCCTAAAATCCCCTCTCGCCTGAGAACCAAAAAGAACTGCCTTGTCAACTTTAATATTGCGTTGAGCCAAAAAATCAAGTATAAGCCCAACTACTTCTTTAATTCTAACTTCAGCCATTCTAATATCTCCCTGCTTTTATTGAAAATCCCTTCCGTCCTATTTTTATCATAATCCTTTAAAGCTGAATCAAGCTCCGTCGGATACCTTGCAGGAACGCTCACCTCATCAAGACTCTCTATAAAATCTTTATGATCCTTTGCTAAAGATACCTCTGAACTTTGCGCTAAATATATAAGACTGTGGATTTTAGGAGGAACCTTATCAATTTTCTTCAAATAAGCTGCTTTAAGCGCTTTTTCAAGGGATAAGTGACACATAAATACGCAATAAATATTCCTGCCAGCATCAAGCATTGCTTTAGCTGTGGCCAAATCATATTCAGCTTGTTGCAACCATTCATTAAGATATTTAGCATTATCGCTCATATGCCAATTATTATAGCACACTTTTTACTAACCGCAATATTTTTTATGGACAAAAGCAATAAAACAGGTAGAATATTTCAATCTATCAGCTAAGGAGAAATCATGGCTAAAACCACAGAAAAAACAAAATATCATCTTAATTCATCAGGCGAATTTGTCATAGAAAATTACAACCTTTCCAAGCCGTTTGCTAACTTCTTCCCGGGAATTGCCGGAAAATACGGTATTCCAATGTGGGTTTTTTATGTAAACAGGGCGCAATGTGTATGCAGTTTCGGCACCAAAGACAAGGACCATGCTATCATGGAATTTCAGCCGGCAAACAAAGCATGGCAGGCTGTTTCATCTTGCGGTTTCCGCACTTTTCTTAAAATCTCATCCGCAAAGAAAGATTATTTTTACGAACCTTTTCAAGCTACCCTGAACAATTCAGGCTTTAAGATCTCAAATGCAATGTACATTCTTCCAGAAGGGCTTCGCCTTGAAGAGACAAATACAACGTTTGGAATTAAAGTTACAGTAGAATATTTCAATATTCCAAATGACAATTATGCAGGATTAGCCAGAATCGTTAGTATTAAAAACCTGAGCCGCACTCCTAAGAAGATACAAATCTTAGACGGTATTCCGCAAATCGTCCCTTTTGGAACAGCGAATTTTTTCCTCAAAAAACTCGGCCGCACCATTGAAGCCTGGATGCGCGTGGAAAATCTTGAAAATAATGCTCCCTTCTATAAATTAGCAGTTCAACCGCACGACAGGCCGGAAGTCGTGCATATTAAAGAAGGAAACTTTTATTTAGGATTTTATCAAGACAAGAACAAAACAAGGATTATTAAACCTATTACAGACCCTGAAAATATATTTGGCCAAGTAACAGACTTTGCTTTCCCGGATAAATTCAAGGATAATTCCAGGTTCATGCCGCCTAAAAACGAAAAAGTCACCAGCAAAACTCCCTGCGCTTTTTTATTTGCTGACTTCCAGATAGCCGGAAATAGCGAGAAAAACATCTATTCAGTAAGCGGCCAGATGCGCAGCGCTGCAACACTTAACTCAGCAATTAAGCGCATTGCCTCTGCTGAATATTTCAGAAATAAACAAAAGGAAAATCAGGAATTAATCGCAAACCTGCAAAAAGATATCCAAACCCAAAGCAGTTCGCGCGAGTTTGATCTATACGCCAAAAATACCTATCTTGATAATATTTTACGCGGCGGATACCCGGTTGTTTTTAATTCTTCTGAACAAAAAAATGTCTTCTATTTATACTCCAGAAAACACGGAGACTTGGAAAGAGATTACAACAAATTTCAACTTCAACCGGCTTATTTTTCTCAAGGAAACGGTAGTTATCGCGATATGAACCAGAACCGCAGGTCAGACCTCTGGTTTAACCCTGAAATCAAGGAAACTAATTTGGTAGATTTCTTTAACCTGATCCAGGCAGACGGGTTTAACCCTTTGACAATTAAAGGCACTGTCTTCTTACTTAAAAACGAACCTGAATTAGGAAACTCTCTAAAAGATTGCCTTAACGACAAACAACTTGGAGAAATCATCAGTTTTACCAAAAAGCCTTTTTCGCCAGGAGAGGTAATTTTATTTTTAGAAGAACACCGCATAAAACCGATAATTTCTTATGATGATTTTCTGGGGATTCTTATTCATAACTCCACCAGAATTCAAGATGCAGAACACGGCGAAGGCTTTTGGACAGACCACTGGACATACAATCTTGACCTTTTAGAAAGCTATTTATCGATTTATCCGGAAAAATCAGAAGAAATTATTTTCCATAAAAGAGCTTTTACCTTTTATGATAATTGGGAGGTTGTTAAACCCCGCTCTGAGAAATATGTTTTTTATAACGGATTGCCTCGCCAGTTGCATGCCTTAAAAATAGACAACGCTAAAAAAGATTTAATTAAAAAACGCTCAGAACAGCCGCATGTGGCAAGATCCTCTTTTGGTCAGGGAGAAATTTATCAGACAACATTAATAAACAAGCTGCTTTGCCTTTTGGCAAACAAATTATCCTCCTTTGACCCATCCGGCTGCGGAATTGAAATGGAAGCTGAAAAACCAAATTGGTACGATGCCTTGAACGGCCTGCCTGCGCTCTTTGGTTCCTCTCTTTGCGAAACATTTGAATTAAAACGGTTGATCTTAATAATTGAGTCTATTCTTGAAAAAACCACTGTCAAGAAAGTTAAGGTAACCGAGGAAATATATGATCTTCTCGTCGGAATTAACTCATTGATTAATAACTATTTTATTGGAACATCCGATGAAAAAGATTATTTATATTGGGATAGCAGCGCTTCTCTCAAGGAAGATTACAGGCAAAAAATACATTTTGGCTTCATTGGCAGCGAACCTGAAATTGACTCCCCGGAATTACTGATCATCATTGAAAATGCACTGCGTAAAGTGAATCTTGCCATTGAAAAAGGATTGGATAAAAAAATCAATATCTATTGCTCCTATTTCTTTCACGAAGTTACAGAATATGAAACTATTAGCGAGCACTCTTTTAAACCAAAGAAATTTACCCAAAAAAGAGTCCCTCATTTCTTAGAAGGACAAATGCATGCCTTGCGGCTTTCAGAAGATAAAAAAACAGCGCAACAACTGTATAAGGCGACTAAGAACAGTGAGCTTTTTGACAAAAAACTTAAAATGTATAAAGTAACAGCATCACTTAACAGCATGCCTGAAGAAATCGGAAGATGCAGAGTCTTTACTCCGGGTTGGCTTGAAAATGAGTCAATCTGGCTGCACATGGAATATAAATACCTGCTTGAACTCTTAAAACAAGGGCTCAACGAAGAATTCTTTGAGGAATTTAAAAATTTGCTGATACCTTTCCAAAAACCAGAACGCTACGGCAGAAGTATACTTGAAAATTCATCATTTATTGTCTCAAGCGCCTTCCCCGATACAAAACTTCATGGCAATGGTTTTGTTGCAAGGCTTTCCGGGTCAACTGCTGAATTTATAGAAATGTGGCTTTTGATGAATATTGGAAAAAAGCCTTTTTTTGTTAACGAATCTGGAAACTTAAATTTCAAGCTTTCCCCCTGTTTACCAGGCTGGATGTTTACCAAAAAAGAAAAAACATACACCTTTAACCTGTTTAGTAATATTAAGGTAATATATTATAATAAGGGCAGAGCGGATACTTTTGGTAAAAACTGCGCAAAAATTAATAAAATAACCTTTCGCGACAAAGATAACAATCCCGTTGAAATAAACTCCAATACCATTCCTGAACCTTTTGCAGAACAACTAAGGAACCGGCAAATAAACACAATAGAAGTATATTTTTCTTCGCCTGCCTTGAAAACAACATAAGTATATGTTATACTTTTTTCGTAAGAAGAATATAACACTTTGACAATTTAATGTAACTACTGACAAAGGCAAACCGGGAGTAATCCCGAGTACGCAAAACTAAAGGGTCCGTCATTATTAATTGAAAATTAAAATAATGACGAGATAGCCAGCTACCAAAGAGTTGAAACTATAACCCTAAAGCGAACTTGCCTTTAGGGTTTTTTTATTTTAATCCTCCACCAGCCACGGTAAACAGGAGGCGGATCATGAAAAAAGAAATACTTATGAAAGTAGCGGTTTTAACGCTCTTAGCACTGGCCTTTGCCGGAAATTGTTTTGCAGGAAACACTGTTTCAATTGCAATGAGCTGCACAATACCCGCTATACCCGGGGTGAATGCTCCACCTTACAGGAACGCTAATGAACAGAAAAATAATGAAGTTATTGCTGAAGAAAAAAACTACACTGAAAATGAATCCGAGACAAAATCGCAGGAATTAATTCAGCAGGAAAATGAAAGAGAAATTCAATTAGCAGACGGGAACATGCAACAGGTAAACACTCAGACTATTTACAGCAGGTAAAGAAGCTACTCTTCAATTCTTTTTAGAGGCAAGTCAAAAACATAATTCACCCCTTCAAAAAGGGTGATTTGTTTTTTCAGGGCTTTTTGCGGCAGATAATAAACCGGAATAGTATTTATATCAACATTAATAGCATGTTCACCGGGAGTTGCGTTTCTAAATGAATATTTCCCGCGGACGTCAGTAATTGATTTAGAACCATCTTCTAAAGTTACCACAATCCCTGCAACACCCTTGTCCTCTTTTGTGTATTCGCCATTTCCATCAATATCTTCAAATATACACCCACTGATTTCTGTCTCGGAAATAACGCCAAAATCAGCCTTTTGCGTGCGATGATTTATAATCGGAACCTCTTGCACTAAAGGCACGGTAACAATATAACCTCTTGGCAAAGTAGTCGCATCAAGGCTGACGAACGCCTTACGCGCCCTGACACCTTTAAATTTATAATAACCAAACAGATCAGTTACCTGAAATTTATTTTTTCCAAGCCATATTTTTATGCCCTCAACCGGAGGCTCATCGCGCTGCCTTAATCCGTCAGAATTAAAATCTTTAAAAACATAACCTTCAATATTACCCACTGCATCCCAGTGAACACCGGTATCCCAGGAATAACGAATACCTGCGTTAAAATCCATATTAACACCCTTGGTTACCAGAGGATTATCCGCCCATAAATTGCGAAAACGAGCAGAGCCATAAACCTCAGTATCGGCGTTTGGTTTATACGATAACCTTGAATAACCCTCTATATAATCCTGACCTGACAAAAATGATATCCTTGTATCTGTTTCTTCCTCATCGCGATAGGTAAACCGTAAGTTTCCAAAAAACGGCGTCTTGCCTATTTGATCGGACCAGTCAAGGCCGGTTTCAAAAGCATTAGGATTGGCGTGGGTTGAAGTAGATTCTTCAATTACCATGTTATATTCTTTGTTAGCGTAATAATATAAGCCTCCAAAAATACCCAAACGAAGGCCTGCCAAATATTTATCATTAACATAATCAACGCTGTGCGCAGTAAAATTTGTATTCTCCTGATGGTAATAATTAAAATAAGTTGAAAGCCTCTTCTTAAATAAATTAAAATCTCTGTTGATGCCAATTCCCGGGCTCTGAAAACGTATTTCAGAAAGACGGCCCTGGTCGTTATTCAAAAGATAGCTCAGATTTACCCCAGTCAGATTATCTACCTGATAAGACATATTATAATTGAAATCCTGATTCCAGCGCTGGGGATTATCAAGCGCCGGATACAGCCTGTCTTGGTATGCATCAAGGCTTGAGGTGATCCTTAATTTTTCAGTAGGCTGGTAATTTAAATTTAATAACGCACCCAATTCACCCTGCCTCCAGCCTCGGCTGGTAATACTGTTAAAGGCTTTGTCAATATTGCGAAGCTCAGTAGTAAAGCTAAGTTTTGGCTTACGGTAACGAATATTAAAAAGATGGGCGAATCTTTCAGAATCGTTTGCAATTTCATAACCCATTCCCCAAAGCTTGTTCAACTTCCAGTCTCCCATTAAATCGTAATCATATTTATTTAAAAGAGGTTCCCTGTCCCTGCCCCAGCCATGAACAACAGTAAATTTATAATTTTGTTTGTCAGTAGGCGTATATTGCAAATTAGTTCCTGCTATAAACGAATTTTCTGTTTTGGAAAGAGTAGGAGAAAGATTTCCATAACGGCCACCACCTTCTCTTCCCCAAAATGTGGTATAATTAAATTTATTATTAAACGCAGGTGAAGAAAACATCACTCCGCGCAAAGTAGTTCCCTGGAAAGCCAAATTCGTAAAATTCGGATTGTAATCCATGCCCCTGAGGCTAAACCCTTTAAAATTACCAAAAACTCCGTTAGTCAGGCCAAAGGTAAGATAAGTAAGGTCAGTATTAATATTTAACCTGCGTATAGTAAAAGCAGAATCTAAATCGCCGTAAGGAGTAGGGCCATTCAACGACAAAGAATGCGTCCAGTAATAAGAACTTCTTTTTAAATCTGAAACACCTTTACCAGCTTCATAAGTTACCCAATCCAGATTATATCTTAAACGAAAATTCCGCGACCTCTCCTGTTCTTTGCGGATTGTCTCTTCATAAGTAGGGCCCTCTGGCTTTGGGAGTATCCCCAAAAAGTCCATGCTCCAACGGCCGGAATCATCCCAGACAAAAAGCTGGGTATAACCAACCTCTTCACCGGTAACAATTAATTCATTAGGGCCATTCTTTTGAACTTTAGCCAACTTAGGCTGAGTAATTAAATATCGCGAAATATTATTCCCCTTGATAATAAAAGATTTGCCCATTTCAATTTCTATCGGGCTTGGAATAGAGCTTAACGAATTATCTAAAGTAATAACATTTTGTTCAGCAGGCTTAAATTCCCTTACTTTTTTCTTTTCTGTTACAAGAGGCACTGAAGGCTCTGATAGTAAAATTGCTTCGCTTTCTTTAGCCTCGCGCAATGACAAAGAACCAGCTGTCGTAGTTGGCAGGGAAACTGTCTCCGGCGGCTGTATAACTTCCTCTAAAGACTGAACAGCTGCTGTCTTGGCTGGTTGCTCAGCCAGTTTAGTTGGCTCAATAGCCGTTCCTGATGGTTTTACCACTATTTCCGTTGGCTGAATTCCCTGCTTAGCTGGCTGCACATCTTGTTTGACAACTGGCTTAGGCCGCACAACAATTGGTTTATTCGGTTGGACAATAGGCTGGGGTTGTTTAACTTCCGCCTTAGCCGGCTTGGTAATTGCAACCGGTGTCTTGAGTTTCTTAATTTTCTTCTTAGCTGGTATTTCAGGCTTCTCTTTTTTCTTAACCGTTTCCACCTGGATCAACTCTTTATCCCGGATCATTTCTCTTTGCAAATCAATTAAATCCAAAAGCTCATTCATAGCGCCCTTTGGCTCAGGGCTGATAGGTTTAAAAGTAGATGGCACAATCTCAGGCTCGGCAAGATTAGCCTGCTCCATCATTTTAATATATTTTTTAGCTGGAATATAATTAGGATTGGCAATAAGGGCTTTCTTGAACTCATGTAAGGCCTCAGCATATCTTCCGCTGCGATATAATTTAACACCTAATTCACAGAGTAATTCCGGGATTTGATTTAAGGCATAAAGAGGGGATTGAAACAGAAAAAAAGAAAGAATCAACGTGCCTATAAGAAGGGTCTTCTTCATCAAGGGTTAATTTAGCTCACCGGCCTTAAGCACGGTTGAATCAGGGCCAATTTCAATTTCAGTTTCCTTTATAATAACCGGGCCCCTTCCTAAATTAAGCTCTTCAAGAGCCTTTCCAATATCCACTGTTATAACCAAATGATATTTTCCGGCAGGGATCTTTTCTTTCCAAGCTGCTGACATCTTGGCAGTTTCACCGCCAAATGTATAAGCATTACCAAATTCACCGCGCGCAAAGATCAAACCTTCATCATCCATAATATGAAACGAACCGCCTGCAGTAATATCCGTGTTTCCTGAATTTTTTAAATCTACCTGAACCGTTAACGGGTTAGATGCGTTTCCCCGTTTTACGCTCAGGTTCTCTATCATAGCGCTTCTTTTAATGGTTCCTTTTGCCTCAATATAAAAAAGCGCGCCAACCCTTATAGCCAAGTTCAATCCTCCGCTAAAACCCTGAGCGTTCTCCTGGACTTCTCCAACGTTACTTTCAAAAAACATTATCGCATAATGGGTCCCTTTTGCATCAGAGGGGACTTTTACTGAAAAACTTATTCTTTGTTTACCAAAAGCAGGCAAGGTAAATTCAGTGGGAGAAAAAGTTATCCACGGAGCGCAAGAAGAAACGCTGCTTCCTTGTTGAGCAAAATTCTTTGAGCCATCTCCTCCCGGAGCATATGACCAATCTTCCAGATACACCCGCATTTTACGGGAAGTTTCTGAAGGATTTTCAATTACTATATCCCCATACGAAGCCTGCCCGGGAGCGATTGATAGCCTGATCTTTTGCTTATCAAGGAAAGGAGGAGTTAAAGCAAGGGCATTACCTAAGAAAAAAAGGGTAAACAATGATCCTAAGAAAGCTCTTTTTAAATAAAACACAAAACTCCTCCTTTAGAGTTATTCTACAATAATTTAGCAGCCTGTAAACTTATTTTTAACTTTTCCTTACCTAAATATAAATCACTCTTTACGGAGTAAGAGTTAAAGTTACTGTTCCGCTATAAGCGCCTGCCGGCTTATCTAATGTAATTGGAGTTACTCCAGTTGCGTCAGTACAGCCCGCAGTGGTATTTCCGGTTCCAATACCATAGAGTATCCTCAACCAACCTCCGCTTACCTGTGCTTTTGTAATTGCCTTGTTGTTGCTGTCAGTATAGCTGTATTTCACTATATCAGTTGCTATATCATCTTGTGGTAAACCTGAAGCGCCTTTCACAACTTTCTGAAAAACAACATTAACATTATCATTAAGAGTGGCTGTCCCGCCTGCAAGTTTAAAATCAGTACGCGTCTGAGTAACCGTCCAGTTTGACCCGCTATTATCCACAACCGCAACATCTACTGCGTAATAACTATTATCTCTGGGCAGAAAAATGTTGTATACTGGGTCCAGATCAAGTGTTCCAAAAGTAATTCCCGGCTGAGGCGTAGTGTTCCATTTATCATCAACGTAGCTACATGTACCCTGAGAATTAACCTGATGGACAGTTGCTGCCATACTTGCTGTAACAAGATTCACAGTAGCGGTTACATTAATCGTTTGAGTTAATGCCGCAAAAGAATCTCTCCCTGTCATTACAACTACCGCCATTACAACCATAACTACGATAAGTATCTTTTTCATTTCTACTTCACCCCCTTTCAATATTTTTTTTAACAAAGTTTTCGTTTTCATTTTACCCTCCTCTCGCTATGTTACAATTCAACCAATGAATAAGTAATTCTTGTCGCGTAATTTCCCGCCTTTATATCCTCCGGGATAGTCAACTCATAAATAACTTTAAATTTATCCGGAGAGCCCTTGCTGTCTGAAACAAACATAATCGTATCCTGCTTTTTGACCTCCTGTGCTTCAAGCACTTTTAATTTACCTTTTGTCCCATCGGCACTCCCCTCTGTTCTCATTGCGAAATACTTTCCCGGAATTGTATTGCCCTGAGGATCGGTTAAATCTGAATAAACATTCTGGGTTACCTGATAAGGCTTACCCAAATTAGATTTAACCTCCAAGTCTAACTCGCTTACCCTTGGTTCATCTCCTGCTTTAAGGTTGCGAAATTCAATTGCGCTTGTTTGCTCCTGCGGCGCAATTACCAGTTCAAAAACCCGGTCAATCTGCAATTCTAAGTCTAGCTCACCAACCGGACGAGGCGGATTATTGCCTTCTGCGAGGTAATAAACGATACGCGATGTATATCTTCCGGCTTTAAGATTAGAAACATCCCCGAGGCTGTAAGTGATCACAAAATCCTGGTCAGTCTGATTACGCGGATCAGCAGCATAAATATCCTGGCTTATCCCGGCAAAAGGCAAAGGCTTGTTAATTCCCAATCCTTTAACTGCTTTTACCTCTACATTAATGATATCAGGCCCTGCCTGATTTCCTTCGTTTGACTGCAAAGGACGCTGCAAGACATGGCTGAGTGAAATATTCTCTTTAAAGGTTCCGTTAATCTTAACAAGGCAATCCGCTGTTTGCATTCCCTCTTTTTTTGGATTAAGCTCAATTGCCCTTGAACCAAGCGGGCCTGAAATTTCAATAGTAGCAGCCTTTGTCTCAGCCTGCTGGCTGACTTCAACATACACATAAAGATATTGTGTTTGCTCGTTAAGGTTTGAATTTATAGGGCGCAGGACAAATGCAATCTGCCCCTGATAATAACCTGCAGGTATCTTATCAATGTTAATTATTCCGTAAACAATGGTAAAGTTGTCAGAATCTCCGGCGGAATCGGAAGTATAAAGCCTGTCCTCATTTCTTACCGGAACATCATTAGTAGGAATGCGAAAATCCCCAAATTGATTTGTGCCTCTTAAACCACGCACCACTAAATTTTCACCCAGCGTTAGATTAGGATTATCGCGGTTTTGAATTGGCTGGACAATCCTCTGGATCACTTCATATTGGGTAGCAGCATTAGAATTAACAACCACATTAACACCGCGGTAATTTGTTTCCGGTGTAAGCTCAAGTTTTGTCCCGCCTTCGGTAAGAGTATAACTAATACCGAAGTTTTGAGTTTGGGAAAATAATAAAGTCCTGGATAAAAATAACGAAAATA
>JACQXK010000083.1 GCA_016208765.1 Candidatus Omnitrophota bacterium | reverse complement strand
TATAAGCTTGGCTGATTCGATTACTTTTGTGTAAGCGGAAGGCTTCGTTGCTGACCAAGGTGGAAAATATGGAAAATAGGGACAGCGACTATTTTATTTAGACATAAAAGGTGATGCTTCTAATTTTTGAAAAATAGAAACGCCTAGGTTTTATTGATTAAACTAAATAAGGAGAGTATATGGTTGAGAGAGGTGAATATAAAGGTAAGCCTTTAATCATCATAAAGAAAAGCGAAGATGATAAATATCCATTTTCCTTTGGCCTCGGCAAAGCTAAGTTAATACTTGAGAATATTGAAGAAATAAAGAAATTTGTCGAAGAAAATAATAGCAATTAAAAGCAGGCAAAGTAACAATAGGGATGCCTTTAAGTTATTATTTAGGATATAATTTTAGCCAGATGAAAATTAAGGGATGGGCCAAGATAAAAGGAGGATATGTTGGCAAGAGATAATTATTCATATAAAAAGTATCAGAGAGAATTGGCAAAGAAAAAGAAAAGAGAAGAAAAGAAACAAAGCAAACTGGATAAAAAAAACATACAGGCCAAAGCGGATTCAGAGCAGGCTTCGAATGAGGACGTCACTGTAGTATAAAGAAACGCTTGAAATTCCTCTATGAAAGTCCTATAATCATCAACTTAGGGACTAAAATCTTTACCAAAACTAAAAAGGAGGTAACATGGTATATCAACAAGGTGGCGGCGGTGGATATGACAGACGGCCACGGGAGATGCATAAAGCGGTCTGTTCGGATTGCAATAAAGAGTGTGAAGTTCCCTTCAAGCCCAGCGGAGACCGTCCAATTTACTGCAAAGAGTGCTACTCAAAGCGAAAAGATAGCGGTCGTTAAAAGAGACGCCAACCGGTGCAAAAAAACACAACCGGTTGGTGTTAAGAAGCTATTAAACAGGTTCTAACCTGCTTGAGCCAGCGACCCCAGTATTACCCTCTCGACTATAGAGGATTGATACTTACAGCCCCGATTGATTAAGTCAATCAGGGATATTTTTATGTCCTAAAATACCCTCTTTGTTAATGGGGAGCAGCATAATGTTATTTTATTTAATATTTACTTAACATCATTGATCAAGGAGAATTGAACTATGTCAAACTTTTCTTTTGATATTAAATCTGAAGTGGACCTGCAGGAAATGGATAACGCGGTAAATCAGGCGAATAAAGAGTTGACCCAGCGGTATGACTTTAAGGATAGCAAGGCTTCTATCGCCTACGATCGGAAAGAGAAAAAAATCACTTTGATCGCGGATAACGATTTTAAATTGCGCGCTCTTACCGATATTTTGGCTACCCGGATGGCAAAAAGACACATTTCTCTTAAATCCCTGAAATTTAATAACCCGGAAAAGGCATTTGAAGGTTATCTTCGCCAAACAGTGGAAATATGTATGGGTATTGATAAGGAAAGAGCAAAAGAGCTGACAGGCATTATAAAAGGGCTCGGCTTAAAAGTGCAAACTCAAATTGAAGGGGAAAAAATTAAGGTCAGCTCGGCGAAGAAGGATGAATTGCAGGCAGTTATCGCGCATTTAAAGGGATTGAATTTTTCTATACCGCTTAAGTTTAGTAATTATCGTTAAGCCGATCAACTGGAGAAAAATGGGAAGGATGAAGACGATTGATTGTTTAAAATGCAGGCAGAAAAATTCCTGTTGTGATTTTGGGGTATGGGTAGATTTGGAAGAAGCTAAAAAAATATTATCCCTTGGATTAAAAGGAGATTTTTATCATCTTGAGGAGGATAAAGGTTTTCCTTCCGGATATAAAGTCGGAACGAGCTATGAAGACAATCACTGTTCTTTTCTTACCCTAGAAGGGCTATGCGCTATCCACAAAGTTGATTATAATTTGAAGCCGGCTCACTGTAAAGAATTTCCATATGAAAACGGGAAATTAACGCCGATTGCAGATTTATTATGTTCGCAGGTTAAATCCAAGAAAAAGAAAAGAACTAGATAGATTAATGTTGCTCGCCTTAAACCCCCGCCTTTGGAATGAGGATAAATAAAGATACAGGAGATTAACATGAATATTTTTGTGGGCAATTTGTTGTTTGGCGCCACCGGGGAGGATGTAAAGAAGCTCTTTGAAGGTTTTGGGAATGTCGCTTCCGTAGTGATCGCGATGGAGAAG
>JACQXK010000078.1 GCA_016208765.1 Candidatus Omnitrophota bacterium | reverse complement strand
GGAATGGCTTCCGGATTTACACAGAAGCAGATCTAAAACGGCTTAAGGCTTATCACGATAAAGTCCTTCTTCCTGCAACAAAATAACGGTCGATATTGAGGATTTTACGATGCCTAACGAAGATATTGTACAGGAAATGGCTCCAGTAAAGGATGAAGATGGTGGGCAAGAGATGGGCACTGCCGAGGTATGCGCATACCTCGGAATCAGTCGAAGAACTCTTGGACGCCTAGCCTCTGCCCAAAGTATACCTATCCAGGAAAGATGGAAGGAGTTTGGTAAGGAACTCCTTTATAAGAAAGAAGATATAGAAAAATTAAAGGCTTTCCTTGATAAAAAGAGAGGTGGGCAGAAAAAAGGTCTGCCCAGGCTTGTGCCCAGAGAGGGCACTGCCCACTTTGAGATGATTATTACTGGTCTTACTTCTGCTGTTGAACGTCTTGGAGTTTCAATCGCGGCTAAGGTTGCTGAAGAAGTTATAAGCCAAATTGAAAAGAAAAGAAGACCTATTATTAAGGAGCACTGGGTAGTAATAATGTTAAAAATTATCGCTTTATTGGGTATTTTAGCCTTTACGGGATGGGCCTTCTGGGTTTTTAATCAGCAATTAGGAAAGTGGGGAGATTTAAAATAATAGATGTGGTCTTCTGAGCACGTAGATGTGGTCTTCTGAGCACGTAGATGTGGTCTTCTGAGCACGTAGATGTGGTCTTCTGAGCACGTACTATTTGAGAAATATGCTGAAAATAAAGAGGTTATGAGTAAAAAAAGTGGCTGAATACTCTTTAGATACTTATTAGATACTATAGAAATTTTTAAAATCTCTCTTTTAAAGACAAATTATGAACACTTCTTTAGCTACTCAAGAAGAAAGAAAAACTATAAGAGCAGAGTTAAATATTGAAAAATGGCCAATTTTTACCACATCAACATTTAAGGGTAAATCAAGAGAAATTAGTAGAGAAATAATCACAGAAGATAGGAAAAGACTCTCTAAAAAGGTTATCGTAGGAAAAATTGCAGATAAAGAAGTAGGAGTATTGAGGATATTTGAGATGAAGGGATTCTACACCTTGATTAAGATATGGGAGAAAGCAGGGAAGCCAATAGATAAAAATGTAAATTTTGCCTTACACCAAGTAGCTGAGATATTAAAGAGAGAGTGGGGTGGAACAACATATAGACAAATCAAGAATATGATAGATAAGTTAAGGTTTATCCCTATTAAATGGATTTATTCTTGGAAAGTAAAGGATGGAGAAGAAGAGTATACATTAGAAGATGGATTTACTATATTAGCAGATAAACGAATTTTTGAGAAAAAAGAATCTGGACAAATGGAATTTAGTTTTAGTTCTTTTAGGTTTCACAATGCAATACTTAAAAACTTGATAGAAAATCATACAAAGCCTGTATATTTAGATGTGATTTTAAAACTAAAAAAAGAGGTCTCTATTTTGCTTTATCGCCATCTTGATTTAATAATGGCAGATAAAAATTATTTTGAAAGAAGAACCCGAGAATTATTTAGTGATTTAGAGTTAAGTGAATATTCACGTCCATCAGCGAGAAAAAGATTATTAGAACCAGTGCTCAAAGAATTGGAAGGGGTAGAACTATCTACAGGAATTTTGAATCAAGCTAAACTTAAAATGACAAAAAATGGTGAAGATTGGAAGGTGGTATTTAAGAAATCACCAAAGAGATTTAAGATTGAATATAAGAGAGCTCCAGGTGAAGAAGAGAAGGAAGGGTATCTAAAAGAGAGAGGGGAAGAGGAAAGGTTGGATAAGATTTTTTTGGGCCTCTCTCAGGAAGAGCAGGAAAAATTAAAAGAGGAAGCTAAGGGGTTGATAATAGAACAGTACAGTGATGGTTCAGGTGGTTCTCAAGAAAAGGTAAATGAGTTTTTCTTGAGGGATATTATGGTGATGATTAAGGTGAGAGAGCTTTTGAGAGAAAGGGAAATAAAGAATGAGTCCAGACATTAAGTGTCTTACCCCACAGGAAGAAGAAAGGTTTTTAGATATCCTTAAGAATCGCAAGGACGCTGAAAGGGCCTATATGCTTTACCATTTAATGCTTATTACTGGTCTAAGGCTTTCAGAGGCATTAAGTCTTAATGTTGAACACGCCAGCCGGGCCAAGGTTGAACTAAGGGTTAAGGGATGGACCAAAAAGGGGGAGCGAAGCCCTGAGCAAAGCGAAGGGAAGAAAGACAGATTTAAAACAGTATATTTTCCAAAAGCTCTACAGGGACATTTGAAAGAGTATTTGAAAGTTAAAGCAAGAAGAGGAGAATCTCTTTTGCTAGGGGCTCCTTTGTTTGTTTCTAGAAATAGCGCCAGGATCAGTCCGCGCCAGGTGCAAAGGGATTTTAAGAAGTGGGTAAAAGAGAGCGGGATTGAATCAAATCTCTCGCCACATGCCCTAAGACATACCGTGGGGACAAGACTTCTAAGGGAATTCAAAAACGCTAAGTTGGTTCAGCGATATTTAGGGCATTCAGATGTGGCCACGACGTTGAGGTATTATGTGGATGTGTTTCCGGAAGATTTAGAAGAGGCGGCAGAGATGTTGGCGGAAAGATAATTAAATAGGAGGAAGAATGGAAATTAGATCAATCAAGCCGCAAATCATGTCTCTGGGACAATTTTACCAAGAGGAGGCTTCGACTCTCCAAATACCCAGCATTCAACGTCAATTTGTATGGGATGCGGAAGATATCAAAGATCTGCTGGATTCTATAATCAATGGTTATCCCATCGGTGCGATTATCGTGTGGGAACCGACCACTCAGTTCCCAAGTGCGCCCCTAATGGGGAAAGATTTAAAGGTACACACAAGAAGATACATTTTGGATGGTCAACAACGATTAACTGCTTTGATGCTCGTTATGAATCACTGGCAAATTCAGAGAGAAGACAAGACGATCCGGACATCGACCATTTCGTATGTGCCCGAAACGAATCGACTCTACATGAGTGGAAAGAAAGGGATAGATGTTTCCCTGATCGTAAATGCTGCACAGGCTGATGTTGATAGCCTAGTTAAATTGCAGAGAAAAAGATAAGATCATTTCAATGCACGAGGAATTCAGTGCCTCTTTTGAGCTCGACCTTGAACCCCTCATACGATTTGTCTTTTCCCGAATGGGAATGGACCAGAACCAAATCACAAAGGTTCAATCTTTCCGCAAGGCGATACACACGTTGAAAGAGAAGTATTCAAAAGAACTGAAGAAAATAACGGAAACATTAAACAATTCAGAAACATCCGTTAGGACAGTTCTTGAGTTGCTAGATTCTGAATTTGGGATTTCTTCTACCCAGTTTGTCCCGTCACAAAACATTCTCATTCCGTTGTTTGATTTTACATTCCAACATGGTTACTGTGGTGCTAAAGATATTCCCAGGAGTGTGAAAAACAAAATGCTCTATTGGTTCCTTGTGGCTTCCTTTAATGGCACATATTCATCGTCACCCAATTATAAAATTGATGACGACTTGGGAATTATTAGAGAAGGTGGAAAAGACTTCCCCATAAAAGAACTGATTAAACTGATGAAGAACCGTCCTCCATATCGTGGTGACATTGAAAGAAACAGTGTTGTGAACGTTTATTCAAATGTCCTCAGAGGTAGGGCCGGGAAAGAATACCTTATGCTTTTGGATGTTTTGCTTTACAGGAAGCAGGCAACAGATTGGGCTAGCAAGACTGTTAAGAGCGAAAAGGCAGCCATCCACCACATATTCCCGCGAGAATTTTTAAAAGAAAATGGTGAAACAAGGGATGAAATGATCAATTGTCTTGCAAATTTAACATTTATTGATCCAGACATTAATTCAGGAATCGGTGATAATGCGCCTGGTTCATATTTCAAGGACTATGTTGGCAAAGACGAGAGCATTTTTGAAAAACATATGATTCCTTCCAAGGAAGAATTCTGGTTAATCGATAATTATGAAAAGTTTCTCGAAGCAAGAGCAAAGCTCGTTTGGCAAAACACTAGCGACCTTCTGGATGAATTGCAGAAATAATAAAATAGCCAACAAGAGAATCCACCGTAGGGGGGTTCGTTGCGCGGCTTCCCCGATGGTGGTTTTTGGCGTTAACCGACTGTCGTAAAAGTAGATGTTTTGCGACGTTGGGTGAGGGAATTAAGCACAAAATAAGGGGAGTTTGGTGGACTTTTGCGACGTTCAAAGCAAATCGTGCACAAAAATGCAGGATTTTATTGTTTTGCTCTTGACAAACGTAATTATGTGTGTTAAACTTTTATACGTAATGCACATAATATACAGGAGGTGATTTTCATGGCATCACTGACGTTAGCCGTTCCGGAAGAATTAAAGCAAAAAATGGCGTCTTTTAGGTATATCAATTGGTCCGAGGTAGCCCGGGCAGCGATCCTATATAAGCTGCAGGTACTAGAAAAGATGGATAAACTTCTTT
>JACQXK010000085.1 GCA_016208765.1 Candidatus Omnitrophota bacterium | reverse complement strand
TACCGGAATTAACACCGGATTGCCTTCCTCATTTACTCCCCATTCATGTGTTTTTAATTTCTTTGTCGTCGGAAATCCTGTGATAGCGGCGTATGCCTGAAATTCTTTTCCTAAATGCGTGATTGTTTTTCTTAGTGCCATGTATCCTCCTATTATTTTATATTCCGTTCACACTTCCTATATTAGTGGCGGCAATTCCATTTACTGAAGCAGGACTTGCCACACCGTTAATTGTCTTAGTCCACGAAGTACCACCGCCCGGTGTCTCAGGAGTCCCCGGGGCAGAGAATGTGGACGGTGAATTTTGGCTCTGATAGTCGGTGTTATTTCGAGCTTCGGTAAAAATAGTTGCGGAAATGCGAACTTCATCTAAATATCCCTTAAAATAATATCCAATGTAGAGCGACCTTCCCAAATAATAGGTTGTTGTTCCAGCGGAGAAATCCGCAAACCAATCACCAGAATTACTACCGCTAAGTTGAACCATTGTCTCGGCGCTTCCACCACTTATAAATGCCCCCCAAGCTGTCCCGTTTGAGTTCACTGTTATGTGGTGGTAAGCATCATATCCTATCGTGTTGGTTGTTCCATAAGCATTACCTGGTGACGGATAGGTCTGAGCATATATCTTATTAATACTACTATGTCCCAGAATAAGATAATTTGTAGCACCGCCACCTAACCAATGATAATAATTTCCAGTAAAGGGCAAAAACCATGCCTGTATAGAACCGCTTGATAAAGCGTCAAAACAATCATTCGGTAAAGAAATACGATCAGTTGAAGCACCATTAAAGTATTGCCCCTTACCAATTTTTCCGGTAGACTCTAATGGAGTATTTGCGGCACCCTTTGTGCCATTATAACCATTACCTGTACTATCAGATATCGTACTTGTCGTTACATCATTCATGTGATAGACAGCTTTATAGCCTGACCATACGGCGTTACGTCCATAGGTGTCTGTTACGGCTGGCTGTGTTTCCCCTGCTTTGTTGTACCAGACATAAATAACCGTATCGACGGAGCTTGAAACGCTCGCTACTTTTACGTACACTTCCGCCGTGGCAAGTGACGGGTCGTTATTAGTAACGAACGAAACTACCTCGCAAGGTAAGCGAGTCGAGCCTGCTTCGTCAGACGAAAACCTTAAATCTCCACCGCCATTAAGGGCGGGATAGCTTCCGTCAGCGTCTCTGGCTTCCGAAGAGAAGTTCGCCGCCACTAAAAGAAGCGGATAGTCAGAAGCGTCAGCCGCTACTTTTGTATGGTTGATAGTTATTGTCGCTCGTCTGCCCCAATCAGTAGGGAATGCCGCCCATGCGCTTGAGGCGAATAAGCCGATAATCAGTAAAGCTAAGACTATCTTTTTCATTCGTTAGATAATTTCGATCGCCTTTATTGACTGTGATGGTTCGCTGTCTTTGTAGTAAGCCGACTCTGTGTCTTTACCTTCATCGACAACATAAAAATCCATGTTCCTATAGATAGCCGCTTTACCTACAACCTCACGGACATTGACCTGATACCACTTCGCACCGTCAGGCTTTACCTCTAACAATTTCGGCTCTTCAACGCTACCGATAAACTCCTTCGCCTTCATTTCCGCTAACAACTCTTGCTTTGTCATATTTCCCCCTTTACGATACGGTTATATACGTCTTGTCAGGACTGAACCTGATAGTATCAGCGTCAATGGCAAATCCCACGATTTGCACTATGTTTGTAGCTGTTGATGGTTTGGTCTGCGTGGCAAGTCCTGCTGTGGCTTCACTGACATAAATTAGACCAGCCGCCGCCGAAGCCTGACCGCCAGATGTGAAGTTCCAGAGCGTAGCGTCTTTAATGAATCCATCGAGTAGTATCACAACGGAAGCGTCAGCGGAAGCGTCGGCGGTAACAATTCCCATACACGTCATGGTCGAGGTAGCGTCAGCCTTCGCTTTCCATACCTTTCCGTCGGACTTGTAATATACCAGTTGCCCTCTTGTAAGATTTTCCCCTGCTGTGAAGGCCGCCGCTGTGCCTGAGTATGTTGTATCCGCTGGCGTTGATGTGATTATGCGAGATCGAAGATATCCATCTTTATAGACATGAGTGCTATCGCCTAAGTCTATGTCGAGGGTAGTTGTCGGAGCAAGCTTGCCGTCTACAAGGTTTATCTGCTCAACGCCGTTAATTCTCTGCCGTATTCCTGTCGTTGCTTCAATGTCTATATATCCGTCAGCAAGCGAATCTATATATTCATTACCATCAGACTGGGTTAGTATAAGTTTATCTGTAAGATAAAGCTTGCCATCGCTATCCAGTGTCGCAATATTAGCCTCATCACTATCCCTGCCTACAAATATGTTAGTACTACCATCATTAGTTGTTCCTTTGACTGTTAGTCTACCAATAGCTGGGGTTCCATCCAAATCTGATGTTCCAACAGCTAAATTTCCAAGCAAAACATTATTCCCACCTGCTGAATAAATAGAATAATTATTAGTAGCCTGAGTCGGTGTTTCTATGTATAATTGATAAAAATTATCAAAAGTTATCCCAGTTCCTGACTTTTGAGCATTCGCAAGATAATTATTATAGTAATCTGTTATAATAGATGTGCCAGAATTTGTTGTTGCTATTGAAAGCTGACTGAATGCTCCATATCCAGCAGTTATGACAGCAGATGAATTTACTCCATCAGCGGTAGCTTGCACATAATTGAGGTTTCCATACACAGTATCACCAGTAACTGTATTTCCTGTAAGAGCTGCAATATTAGAAGAATTAAAGAACCCTACTAATTCTCCTACCGAACCACTTTCAGATTTCTCAGCATAATTATCTACGCCATAAAGAGATGAATCAATTCCACCCACATCAGAATAAATAGCGGACAATATTCCACCTTCTATTGCTAAACTATCCCCAGCAGTAGTAGGGCTTAGAGTTGTACCTACTTTTTGCCACAAAATAGCTTCAGAACCCAGCACACCACTTGTTAACTTTAGATACCCATCAGAAAGGCCAGTAAGGGTTTGAGGGCCTGATTGATCAAGCTTGAGATAACGAAGGTCTGCATTTGCCGTAGTAGAATAACTTGGTTTATCTGCTGTCCAGACCGGATCGGTTTCAGTGAACGAAGTTAAATAATTTGGCGTCCAGTTTTCCCATTTACCAGACGTTGAATTATATTTGATTAACTGATTATTGGATATTGAAGTGATAGTAACATCTGCTAATGCTGATAGCGATGAAGTTAATGTTAAATCATCTATTGTGTCAAGGGCTTTCTGTACCGTTGTGTCGGCAGAAGAAAGATTGCCGCTAAAACCTGATGTATTAGTTTCTATGTCCGAGGCTTGGTCATAAACCGGTGTAGAATCAGCAAGAAGATTCGTTGCTAAAAACATCATCAACAGAAAAACTGTTATTTTAAGGTAAAAAATTTTCATGTTTTTATCCCCAATAATTTTATATCTTCATCATCTAATCCGAGGCTTTTTAATTTATTTATAGTCTTTGCAACAGCTGATTCTTTGCGTGCATTATTTTCATACTTGATTTTACTGATATCAATATTACTAATTGCCTCTAAAATAATGTTCTCATCAACACCAATAACCTGCATATCATCTGCCGAACCATTAAATCCTTGAAAGGCAGGATATTTTTTACGTAATCCTGCATCTATCAATCCTATATCTTTAAACTGCTCTTTTGTTAACTTCATAGCTATGCCTCCTCTACAATTAAAACCCTTGCTCCATCAGTAGAACCTTGTTGTGCAGCCGTAACTCCTGCATCAACTTTCCATTGAATTTTTATTGTATGCTCTCCTGCTGATAAGCTTTCCAGCCAATCAATAAGTGCCGACATTTTTCCAAATTCTTCACTATTATCAACAGCAAATTCATAAGTCCTCGATATCTTGCTGGTGCTATCTATTTCTAAATTTATGTAAATTTGATTGCTGGATAAAGCATTAAAATATATCGGAGCATTGAAAGTTATCCTAACCGGTCTACCATTTGATACAAATTTAATTGTCATATCAGTCATATCAACATAGCTTCCAGATGTAGTTGTTATGTCATCTGTGCCGGTTTTTGAAACGCTGTTTGGATTTTCTCCGATATCCTTAATATTACCTAACTGTGCACTTGTGATATCGAGTGCAGCAGCACTTTCATTATAAAACCAACCTATTTTACGATAATGAGTATATCCAGTAGGTGACGATGCTGATGCTGATATAATAAATACCGGGACTGTTCCAACAGCATCAGCTACGGTATAAATATAATAATATGTATCATCGGCAAAAGAACCTGTGTCCAAATTTGATGCCGAAAGAGTTGTAACTGATGTAGATTTCCTTAACTTTCTTACTGATCCTGCGGCATTAGATATAATTCCTGCACCAACAGAAACATAGATTTCATCATCATCTTTCTTGTAAACCCGCCAGCCAGTATAATTGTCCGCAATCATGTCTAATAAAGAAGCAAGGTGAGATTGCGCCGCGCCAGGTGTTCCCAATAAAATCTTTACATTTTGGAGTTCATCTTTGACGGTATTAACATTGGCTGCCTCTATATAATCTACGCCATCAGTTAAATCAGAAATAATCCCGCTATCATTTGGATATGACATGTTAACTCCTTTGCCTCAAATTATTAGTAATAAGCTCTAATTGTTTTATTCTTGCTGCGGTATTAAGCAAACTTCCTCCGGTGGTTAATTCCAAATTGAACTTGTCTTCAGTTTCCGAAAGACTGTAACTAATCTTATCAACCTGATCCTTAAATAACGCGCCCCAGATTGCATCTGATCCGCTATAAATACCCCTTCCCCAAATGAGATTATCGCCACCGGAGGCTGTCTTGCCCCATTTATATAGGCTTTGATCATAATCCTTGTCATAAATAGCAATTCTGCCCAAAGGAATAGAATCCTCAAGCCTTAAGGATGTATTGGGTATTTTTGCCCTGAGGATAATACTTATTTTTGATTTTTCCTTCAAGGTAGAGTTTATATACTGACTTGCCACACTATCGGTTGTAATAGCAGAATTCACTAAAACATCCTCAACTAAAAAATACCTATTCTGGCTATCATCGGCCCCTGCACTCTTAAGATAAGTCGCGCCATTTACTTTGCCGCCCTCAAAATAGACTTTATTTACTAATTTACTCCAGTCTATTTTTCGTTCAAGGGAAGCTACATCATAACCCACAAAAAATTTATGCTTTAACGTCGTGCTTTCTTTACGCCAAAAAAATACCAAATTCTCATCCACGCCATACTCGACGTTTCCTTCAAGTTCTGCTAAAGTCCGAAGGGCTCCAGATACTGTATCCCTATCAAAATCTATTGTATCAACCGAGAAATTTGCAACGTCTATCGTCCCCTTAGTAATAGGAGTATTTCCCACCACAAAATTATCTATAATATCCTCGACAATCGCGGATATACTCATATTGCTATATGTCTTGGTATCTCCTGCATCGTGGACTATTTTATAGTCAAGCAGGTCAAAATATCCTTTAATCTGTATAGACATTTCTTCTGGAATCTTTAACGAATGAGTTGGAGCTAATACCCAACCCCGATATACTAATTTAGACGTTGACCCGCTCCTTATCCGAATCTGAATATCGTCTCTGGCATTAAATCTTATATTGCGATAATCCTTTCTAATTTTCAACCGGCAATTTCCGCAACCACCTATCCTATTCCATTCCCAATTCGGCTCAGAACACCAAGGAGTAATATAATTCTGTAATAATCCGTTTTTATCCCTAAGCTCAATATTGTAAAAATTCGCGTTTACCATAATTAATACCAGCAATCACGCCAAGAAAGTTTCACTGTCGCCCCGGCAACTCCCGTATATTCAATGAGATTATTCCCTGAGGATAAATTCAAAAAGTCGCCCTCAAACTGTGTCATCGCATCAACCGCGTTATTTAAAACCTCAAACTCATCCGTATCAAAACGATTATCTATTTCAATTGTTGCACCTTTAACCACTATGCCCCTGAATTTAAGTAATTCTCCTCTTGTTGTATTTTCTATCTGCAGATTGTCACTTATTGTCGCTCCGGCATACAATTCGGCTTTCAAACGAGCAGGAGCATTTCCTAAGTTGCTGATTGTATATCCTGCCCCACTTGTCGGTTGTTGCGTATCCGTATGTAACGTCTCGCTCTGCCAAAAAGGATAATGAGCCATAAAAGACGCACTATATCTTCCCACACACCTCATTTCGCCCCTGTCCTCAACCTCAGGTTTAAAACTTTTTAACTGCGCCATTACAAAGCGGTCATCGTCCTTTGTAAATTTTTGTATCCCACCATGCAACGCAGCCTTCAGATTATCAATATTAGTACGTAAATCATCGTAATCACTGGCATAAACTTTACCTTTTATAGTTATAGTAAGACTTTTTCTTTTTCCTATTTCAGCAACTGAACCATCTGTCTTTGGGATATCGGTTATCTTTACAGATTTTTCTTCGCTCTCTGAAATACTCTCGACAGTCATATTTGTTTCAAGAGCAAATGAATTAAACCTTATTTGTATTTCGTTAGCCATGTCTTATCCTGTCTGCTTCGTCGCTAAATATCTCACTTACAGCTTCCGCTATTTTCTGTATATCAGATTCTTCCCTAACCACGGGGTTATTGATCGTTATACTGACATTATTCCCAGTACTTCCTTGGGCCCTATCCAAAGGAATGACTGCCTCCGGGCCTGACTCACCTACTAATGCAAAAGTCGGACGCGTCACAATTCCACCTTCCCCCAGCGTTACGGCACCACCCCCACCCCCAGTCACATCCCCTACGCCCTTCATAGCTGTCAGCATTCCAATACCAGTACCTAAACCACTGGCAACCGCAGCTGTTCCAGCGGCAGCTGCGCCGCCAAAAGTAGCGATACTTGCTAATATAGCTCCCGGCAACCATGCTGCAGCTATTTCACCAGCAATCCCATCTACAAACTTCGCTATCAAACTACCCAGCACCAACGCAAGTGCCGCCTGCACAGCATACTGCACCACGAACTCAACAATGGCCGTAACCATTGCCATGCCGAATTCCTTAAACGCCTCAGAAGCTGATTTTGTGCCTAATATTATGCTTGAAATAGCGGTAGAGAACCCAGATGAGAATTTCTGCAGACCCATATTCATAAAATCAAAGACACTTCCCCAGACAGTCTTGTGCATTGACTGCATGGTCTGAAGGAGTCCTGTGGCGGAGTTTAATCTGCTTTGCTGGTTGACAAGATCCTGATTTGCAAGCTCTGCCTCGACCTGATAATACTCGCGCACAGATTGTATGCCCTGCTGCATCACATAAATTTTTTGATACTCTGCATCCGTAGCAAGATACTCCATATCAATTAACTGTTGCAACAAATCCAATTCCTGTTGCTTGATATCTAATCCTTGACTATGCAGCTCAATAACAGAATTGTAATACTCCTCAACATTAATCTTACCAGTAAGATATTCCTCATTAACCTCTTTTAACTTCTGTGATAAATCAGCAACCTTGTTAACAGTCTCATCTAATGCTGACTTATCTTGCTCAGTTACTTTTACGCTTGGCGTTTCCTCGGCAAAACTCCCCCCGGCTCCTGTTCCCTGTGTTGCTCCTCCGCCAAAGGATGTCTCTTTATTCTTAAAAAGTCCGAAAGTTAATATGTTGACCGCCTCATTTGTAACATTGATAAGCTCTTTAAGCCACCCAATCATACTATCAATAGCGTTCTTTGTTACTTCTCTAATATTTCCCCAATTATCACTCCATGCCTTAGCCAGCAATCCTATGGCCAGAGCTATTCCGGTAATAGTAAGCCCGACCGGAGTAGTAACAAGAAACATAAACGCTGCAGCCAAAGCCTTAACTCCTGCTATTAGAATAGGAAGAAAAACAGCTATATTTGTAACAGCTATAAATACCTGATTAAATATCAGTATCAAAGGCCCAAGAACAACAAACAGCGCCCCAATTGCAAGCGTTGTCTCAGCAAGGAATTTGCTTAACACCGGATGTTTCTCTGACCACTCGCGCAATTTTATAGCCACATCTGTTGCAAACTTAATGAGTTTCTCTAATGCAGGAATGACCAAAAGACTAATATTAAGCCACAATCCACTTAACGCTCCTTGAAGCGATTTTGACTTATCGCTAAACTCATCTATCGCTTTAGCGTTTTCGGTAGTTAACACTAACCCGAGCTTCTTTGCCTCTTGAGATAATCTCTGGATTCCCTCTGAGCCGAGATTTAAGACAGGAATAAGCGCTGATCCTTGCCTGCCAAACAACTCCATTGAAAGAGCTGTTTTAGCTGTATTGTCTTTAAGATCCTTAAACCTATCTGCAATCTTAAGAAATGCCTGATCTGCAGTAAGAACACTACCCGTAACCTCGTCTCTCAGAGATATGCCAAGCGTTCTAAAAGTATCGTTTGCCTGTTTGTTACCGTTAGTAGCCTCATATATATTCTTGCTTAAGAATTTAATACCATTAGCAACGGCCTCAAATGAAGATTCTGTCTGCTCTGCCACATACTTAAGCTCGCTTAAGGCCTCAACAGCAAGACCGGTGCGCTGGCTGACATCGTAAATCTGATCAGCATAGTCAGTAGTTGACTTAATCATCAACGCAAAGGCGCCGGTGATAACGGCACCAGCGGCAGTCATAGCAACGCCGATTTTGTTAGTATAATCGGTAATCTTGCCGGTGGTATTCCTAACTGACTCCTCAGCCTTCTTTAGACCGGCATTGAGGTTAGTTAAATTTGTAGTTACTGAAACAACTAATTCACCTAAGCTTCCAGCCATTACTTATCCTCTATTGGTAATCCTGATTTCTTCATTTCATCTATGGTTGTGTTTATGTTTTTCGGAGTATCTTCTAACATATTTAAAAACTTCTTAAACCTTCCGTCTTTATCTCCGGTTAATGCCGCAGACATAGCATGAAGATTACCGATAACTTGCATTTTTAACTGCCTTAATTCTTCTCTCCTGAATTCCTCATAGAAAAATACAATTTGTTCAATTGTCAAATTATCCCCAACATAATCCTTATCCCAGCCAGTCTTGTAACACAAAAACGCTATGGCTTCCGCAGGGCTTACTTTTGCGCCACCTGCTGCGCCTTTCCGAAAGGGAGAATAATCACCTCGTTTATAGCATTCATAACCGGATTGATATCTGATAAGTCTAAATTATTCTCAAGCCATGTCTTATCAACATCTAATATCACGGCTAAAGCATCTATCAAATTATCGGAGTTATTCTCAAAATCTTCTGGAGCATCAAAGACAATCTTACCTTCTTTATCCAATCTTATCTTCTTAAGGTAAGAAAATGCTTTCATCAACTTTTTAAACGGTAATTTCTTAACTTCAAATTCCCTATCTGCTATTTTAATTTTCTTTGCTTCTGGGTATAAAAGTTCGGACATCTGTATGCCTCCGCTTATTATTAAGCTTTTGTTCTAATGATTTTAAAATGTTTCTTATTTGCCGCCAAAGCTGAACCCGCAAAATCAGTCGTCCCCTCCAATGTATGAAATTCAAAAGGAAACTCATGCGTATCCTCTTCATTGAAAGCAACGGCTATTTTGCCCGATCCTTCTGCCTTAAACAAATGCAGATCGATAGTTGAACCATCCGGAGTCCGATGCACAAACCTCAATGCCCTATTAGTAACTGACATATCGCCGCCAAACTCAAACGTCTCAACTGTTCCATTTATGCCTGTAACGCCAGCACCTAAGGCATAAGCAAGATTGTCAAAATTCCATTCAATTCCGGATACTTTCAAAATAGCTACTTCTTTTGTAGCATACTGCGCTACTTTAGATTTAGGGCTGCCCTGAAACACTTCCAAAAGTGTCCTTTCAATCGAAAACTCAGGATTACCCTTAACCGCGCCAACCTCAATCAATGGCGTTGTTCCAGGAGCGCCCATGTAAAGCACACCGGGACCAAATGAGAATCTTGTCGTATCATACGTAGGTACGTTATAAGCCATATTTTTCACCCCCTTTCTCTATGTATTTTTCATCCGTCAATGTATTCGGTTTACCACATCGCGGACAAATCTCTGTGACTTTTCCACCTTCTGTCTCAACATATAAATCCTTACGCTTAATCCTAATAACCTTCTTATCTTCAATAAAACCAAGCGTAAACTTACAAGCTATGCAAATCCATTTCTCTGTCATATCGCCACCACGTTGTATCTTACTGGTAAATGATACCCGGCAACTGCTTCGTCATACATCATTGGGCCAACACCCGCCTCAGAAATATTCATAATCGTCACTCCTATGGATGTATCTTTAGTATTTTCTCTATGCAATAACGTCCTTATTCTTCCATAGCAAGCATAAACATCATCAGCTGTCCATTGTCCGGAAGGAAACCATAAGTCTATCTGAAAAACCATCTCCACCATTGTAGGTACATTTATCTTAGCTTTCCCGGGCAAAAGATGTAATGATATTGCCGGATACACAGGATCCGTGATTGAGCTTATATGCTCTGTATAAACCCTATCTGACACATACCCTGCGACCGTGTTATCATTTATTAATATCTGCCTAATCTTCTCAAATACCTTAGCTTCAACCATTTTATGCCACCGGCTTAAAGTTAAATACCATGTCTTTTAAATTCTGCTGCAAATAATCCTGTAATTTATTCTTTTCCTGCATTAGGCTTCCTGTCATAAAATCCCTCGGAATCATCTTGCTTGTGCCGTATATAAGATACAACGCATACTTAGCTTGACTCTCGTCTAACTTAACAAACGCCCCTGCCTTAAGCGTTGATCCTGTAACACTCGCCTCAATAACCCCGCTTGATTTACTTGCTAACAATCTCCCACCCTGCGTATGCACAAGCCAATAAGGATCGTGTATTGACATACCTTGACCGCCATGTCTTGCGGCATAAGGATGCCCAATCTTACGTAAGTATGGAAGATTGTGATCCCTTAAACTCATATTCCGAGTAACGCGATCATCAAGCCTTTCTCTCACTATTTCCATAGTCTTATTGACATGCTTAAGAAATCCACCGCCAAAGGATTTAATGTTTTTAGCAACTGCTTCACCACCAAATACCGGCATGTCTAAACCCCCACCTTTGTATATCCAAAAGAATTGCTGTTCAAATACTCAAGTAATGTCACCGCTTGTTTCTTAAATGGATGCTGTTCAGGTATTGAATCAATTGTTCTCGTCAAAAATTCCTTGGCGCTTTGAATATTTAACGCCGCCATTTGCTGATTTGCGTGCCAAAAATTAGGATTTATCTCCAATGCTTTCTGGAAACACCTCAAGGCTTCCTGCTTTTTATCATCATTAAGATAATGCAGCGCAAGATTAAAATACGGCCGCGGATCCTTTCCCTCTGTTACTTCAATTTGCTTGTTGTTGAGCATCTCGTAATAATTAAGCTTATCGTTAACTTTTCTCTTCTCTTTAAGATATCCATAGTGATGTAATACAACCGGAGAACGCGCCACCTTTAATCCTTGCTTATTAGTCATCGCGCAAATAGCATCATCAATTGTTTCGTGAATTACCCCCGAATAAAACAACTCAGGCTTATTTCTATACATCCTCACCGATTCTGTAGAAGCATAAACCGGCTTTTGACCAAAAAGGGGAGCTTTTAAATAATTAATTACATGGAATATCACTGCATCTGCTTCTGTTTCGCTCATTTGATGAATTTTTCTTAAATCTTCATAACTAAACCTCTCATCAGCGTCTAACATTAAAATCCACTGCTTTGTAGCATGAAATTTTCCGTAATTCCTTGGAATAGAATAATTATCAACCCAAGGAGAATGAAAGATCTTAACCGGCGCTGCAGAATATTTAGAGAATTTTTCCACAATTTCAACTGTTTTGTCTGTTGATCCTGTATCCACAATCACAAACTCATCTATAACCGGAGCAACTGACTCAAGACATGTTAAAATATGCTTTTCTTCATTTTTAACCATCATGATTAAACTGATGCCATTATCCTGACGATATTTCTCAAGAGAAACATTCACATCTATCAAATGAGAATAATCTTTATTACCGATGTCGCGCGCATCTTTAAAATGATCGTTTGCCTCGTAAAATTCATATTTTCTTTGCCTCTGCTCATGAGTATCATAACCCATGTGTTTTACCCTAATGTTTGACCATGCCAAATTCTCCTCAGCCATAAGAGGAGCAGATCCACAATGATGCCCTTCCGGGTGTCCATGAGAATTAATCTCCTGATTCTTCATGAGTTTAAAGAACCGATAATTACTAAACTGACCAAAGGTGGAATCAGTCCTATAATACTCATCTTTTCCGCGCCTATCCCATATCGTACGCCAGTTACACCAATAACCGAATATCTCAGGATTACGCGGTGACATCATTTTCTGAACCTTCTCTATAAATTTATCTTCGTATATTTCATCATCATCAACAGAAATACACCAATCAGCCTCACCTTTTGCATGCATTTCCAGGGCTAATTCTAACAGCCGGCCACGTTCGTAATCTTCCTGAAAGATACCGTCATAGAATTCTGTCCAGATTACTTTAGGAAATTTTTGTTTAAGAAGTTTTATATATTCATCGCGTTTAGGATAGTATTTTCCTTTCCCTTCAAAGTTTCCAGTAAACGTAACATCCATCTCAAAATCTTGTGGCGCGCGGCAAAAATGTATCAATATTGAATCAGCAAACTTAGAAGTCTGTCTTAACGATTCTTCTAACCACTTCCCACCATTTGTCCTGTAAACTGCAACTAATTTTTTCAATTTATCGCTATACCATTTATCATAATAAAGCTCACGATTCTTATACCCATTATCCAAATACCCCTGATTATCAAACACTTTCCTTAGTGTCCCTTGACCGGTATGATGTATATAAGTATCGTAGGCAATAGCAAGCTTATATCCGGCTAACTGCGCCCTGAGGCATAAATCATTATCCTCATGAGAGTTGATAAATCTTTCATCAAAACCACCAATTTCATCAAGTAAACTCTTACGCATCATCATGCACCATCCATAAAGCCTGCCTGCATGCGCCCATCTACCCTTATTTTCTTGATGCCATACTTCCGGATCCTGCGTTCCAACACATTGTTTACCATTAGAGTTATTTGTTACCGGCCCAACAATACCCAGATTCTTTAATGGAATTTTATGTAAATGAGCATTCAATCTTTCAAGCCATTCATTACAAACCACGGTATCGTTATTTAAAAAAACAATATACTCACCTTCAGCTATCTTTAATCCCTGATTATTAGCGATTGAAAAAGTAGTATTTTCAGGATTAGAAATCACTTTGACATTTTCATTACGCGCTTTTAATTCCTGCAAATAACCTTTAGTCCCGTCGGTTGAGCCATTATCAACAACAATAAGCTCAAAATCTTTTGAACAATTAAATATGCTTGTTAAACATCTTGATGTATGCTCTAATCCGTTATGTGTTGCAATGATTATAGAATATTTCATTCCCTCTCCTTTTTGCGCCTCTAAGGCGTCATTATTTCACACTCTATATGATCTGTTGCGCCATCAAAATCCATAAGTGTATCCACAAAAGATATTAAACCAACAGTAATTCCTACTATCCCGGAAACAGCATAAACCAAATCATTCTCTTGTAAAATTTTGTCAGGCGCCGCATACATTTTATATTCTGCTTTTTTCTGCTCGCCCGGAGCCATCATTCTTATACTTCCCTCTAATGCTTCAAATCTTACCGCAAGAGAATTATAAATATCTTTCTCCTGATTCACCGGTTGTCCTGTTTTACTGACTGCCTTAACCTGAATAAAACCATTAGATATCCCCGAGACAAGAATTGACGATACACTTGTAAAATCTTTTATCCCTACCTTAAAACCATTGTTTGTAAATGAGAAAGTCTCAATCGTGTTTCCTGAAACTGTAACCAATCCAGTTGACACCGTGCATCCGTCAATTTCCAATGCAAGCCGGCAGGATTTCTCAGGTTGCCTATTTGCTGACAAAGACGCTGCCACATTTATATTGTCTAAAAGATAAGGAGTAAATCTTTTTATATTTACAACCGCGGTTAAGATATCTGTAAACTCACTCATCTTAATCTAACTACCCTCTTATAAACTTCCTGATATTCACTTGTCATTCTCTCAGCGTTAAACATCTCTGCTACAAAGTCATGAGCCATTGGAACAATATTGTCTCTTATGTTGATATCTAAAGCTTTCTTAACTCCATCAACTAAACCTTTAATACTCTTCTCGGTAAGCACCGAATATCCGCCTGCAACTTCCATTGAGATATCGTTTTTATATGTAACCACGACCGAACCGGAATACATTGCCTCGGCAAAAACAAGCCCAAAGCCCTCAGTCGGAGAAGGATAAAGAAAAACATCCATTATCTGTAAATAATTTGCCACGTCCGCGCGATGACCGGCCCAAATAATTCCTTTAACCGGCAGTGATGCCGCCATCAGCTTCAATTTTCCGACATAGCCGTCAAGCCCTGCTGCTTCACCGCCTACGATTAAAGGAATAAAATTTACACCCTGCTGTTGCAAATAGTAACAAGCTAAAATCCACTCTTCTAAACATTTATCTTTACCTATACGTCCAAGCCTCCCCACAATAGGAACGCCATCAGGAATCCCAAGTTCTTTTTTTACATCCTCAGGATATCTATCCGGCTCTAATGTATCCAAATCAAGTCCGTTATAAATCGTAATGCAATTTGAATTCATCCGACAAACAGCCTCAGTAACACCTACTCTCTGCGATATAAATTCATTTGTCATTGGTGAACGAACAGGAGAATGAATTGTCTCTACAACAGGAAAATTCCTGCCTAATATTTTCGCCATTTCGCTTATACCGCCACCCGAATGAACATGTATCACATCTGCATCAAAATCAACCGTTCCTTCTTTTGGTAGAAACACCACTCTCGCGCCTATTTTCTCAAATTCTTTTTTAAACGGGCCGTCTTTATATGCCACAATTTGATGATTATTCTCTTTGTCGTATTTAATAATATTTCTAATCACTTTTTCAACTCCACCATAATTCAACTGATTCAATTCATGAATTATATTCATACTATTCCTTTCTGGGCCTCAGCGGGCCTCTCTCCATAAACTTTTTATCGCGTAACAGATATCTTTAGGATTATCTCCAATGGCCTTATCTTGAATTGAATATGTGTTCAAAAATTTATTTACTTTGTTGTGATAGGGAATAGACTTAAAATCAATCCCGGCATGATATGCTGCTAATGCCCCATGCAGCCTTTCAGAAACAATCCCTTTAAAAGAAGCTAATATATTTAAAAACTCAATAGGATTATCTTTGTAGCAAATAACTGGGATGCTATTCTTAAGTAATATATTTATCTGGTGCGCCAAAGTATAATCGTTGCAATCTGAGATAAATATTTCCTCTCCACAGTAATTTATTTTATTCCTTTCTTTATTACCTAAAGCTACTAATGAAACCTTAACTCCGTCTGAGATTATTTTATCTAACTCTATTACAAATTCATTTATCCACTCATTATTTTTATGTATCGCTTTTAAGCAAACAGCTATTGAATTATTTTTTTCTTTTTTATCAGTCAAACACCAGAATATCGGATCATCTTGAAAACATACGTTTTCTATGCCAAGCCTTTTAACAATATTCACTCCTTCATAAGACCTAACAGACCAAAACAACGGCTTAATCTTATGAAGATATGGTTTTATATCCTCTTCTCTTCCTATGCCTACACACAAAAACATATATGGTATATTTATTTCATTGCTTGTTATCTGTTCAAGAATATCTGAATTAGATAATAATTCTCCTCCGCCAATAACCAGCAAATCGTGCTTATTTATCTCGTCAATATTTCCCTTGTTAATTCTCAAGAAATGACTAACTTTTCCACCCTTAGGAAACATTGCTGATAATATTCTAAGCACTCCCTCAAAAATAATGTCATCTCCAAAATTACCGGTATGTGCGCAAGATAAAATTGCTATCTTCATCTTTTCTTAAACTCCATAACAAGTATTTTTTTAATCAGCTCTTCTTTTATTCCCTGATCATGCTCTATAACCGTAGTATCTATTTGCCACAAATGCTCAGAACACCCGAGCCAATATTCACCAATAGGAAGCGATATTATTACTCTGTCACTTGATACCCTAAACAACTCAGATAATCCTTTCCCCGGATTAACTAAATGCTCTAACACTTCCCCGCCTATAACCAAGTCAAACTCTCCGTCGGAAAAAGGTAACTTATTTATATCCGCCTTTACTGCATCAATACCAAATATTTCTTTTGCTTTTAATATCTCTTTATCTTCTATATCAATACTGGTAACTTTTAATCCTGATTCCTTTAAGGCCTGAGATAAGAACCCCTCATTGCATCCTGCATCAAGCACGTTCTTTGCGCCTTGGGCCCTACGCACAATCTCGTTGATACGCTCACGCGCACAAGAAACTGTATGCCAATAATGCTGCTTCCATTTAATCGGACTCATCTCTTAATGCTTTATTTTGTAAAATCTGGTTATAATTAAAATCGGTAAGGAACTGCTCTGCCTGTGCTTCTGATGGAATACTTCTTGATTTCTCTTCGTAAGCCTTTGCTGTCTCCCTGCATTCCTTTGCTATCGCTGTCAAATCTTCTGAATACTTCCCCGCTGCTTTTCTCTTAGCAAGTAATGCCTTTGATGCAGATAAACTATAAAGACATAATGCTGCTGCTGCATATAAATCGCTTGATGTAAACGATATGGCCGCATTTATCGTGGCGTCCTCAAAAACATGCCCGGAATCCGTCATATCACCTATTAGAAATCTTACTTTTCCTAAATTAGTCGTCGGGTCAAATGTAAATGCCATATATCCCCCTTAATGGGGAAGGCCCGAAAGCCCTCCCCATGTCGGTTTGTTAAATTACGAACTACCCCTGCAGATACCTTGATAATATCCTAACTGTGCTGCCCAATCGTGACGCACTTTGTAGTGAATATCATCAAACTCATATCCATAAGGATCTTCAGAACCACCGGCCATGCTGACCATTTCAGCCTTGGAAACCAGTAAATCGGGCTCAGCCTTGCCATTTAAGAACCCTACCTCAATAACCGGACAATCCTGTGGATCTGCTAAAACAGCCCACCAAGAAGAACTTAAAACAATGTCAATTAACGGATCCTCAATAGGAGTAAGCGTCCCGATGACATTGTAAGTACCACCACCATTTGTGCTCACCGGCAATATCTGTGCCGATTTGATTAACTGCTGTGCAACTGGAGCAAGCGTTGTACCAGTTAACAAATACTTAGGGGTTAATCCCATTAACTCTCCTGAGCTTGGCTCTACCTGAGAACGAATTCTCTGCATACAAGCAGAAATCGCGGCCATGCCGGCAGCTGTATTCGCTAAAGAAACATTCGCAGTATAGTTGCGAGTCGTTGCTGTACGTAAAGCAAAAATTGCACTGCCGTCGTAGGCATTCGCATTACCGGACAATAAACCAAGAATCCTCTTAACCATTGTCCTTACTGTTGCGCGGCCAAACATCTGAGGCATTTGCATAATTCCATGCAGGTCGTCATTGATTATCGCGGTGCGGCCAACGGAAAAAGTTTTCCCGAAGGTTTTTGCCTGAATGGAATATTTTGCATCTGAAAATTTTGCCTCTTTGTAATTACCATTCTCCTCAATCTCATCCAGATCAGGAGCCTCAGACAAAATAATTCTGTCGTGAGCCTTGAAATCAGCCAGATCGCCGAGCATTGTATATTGTCTCCAAGGAGACGGAAACCCGTTAAAGCGCCCAAGCAATTTCTTATACATGGTATTACCCAAGAGATAAGGAAAATCGCTTGTGCTTGCGGATTCCTTTAAATCGTGATACATCCCTAATAAACTCTTACGCATTGTAAAACCTCCTATTATTTGAACTAAAATTTTTTAGCTCTGTTCCTGCCCGTAAGGCCTTCCTTGCGGCAAGAGCAGTCCATCAAATGCACCGGTTGAGGAACTTGGAGTTGTAACAACCTTGACTGCTGGATAATCATCATTAGCAGCACCGATTGACAATGCTCCTGTAGTTGTATCCCAGTACAAAATAGTACCGATTGAAGGAACTACTCCTTGCACTGCAACAGTCATTCCCCACACGCCTTCTAATGCAAAAGCAACCGACTCGCCAGCCACTCTGTTGGTCATTGGAATGCCAACAAAACCTTTAACTCTGCATAATGCACCACTTGCAACAGGTGCCGCAGGAGCTAAAGTAATTCTTTTTCCTGAATACTTAAAATTGTTTGCCATCTCTAAACTCTCCTTTTATATTTCTTGGTTATTCACCAAGCGGAATTTTATTCCTTTTCTTCTTTCTTTTCTTCAACTCCAGCTCGTTTATCAAGTTGGTTTTGAAGCGATTCTTTGATATCGGTATCCTTTGATTCTGACAACTTGATTTTTCCTTTTGGGCTGAGCTTGTTCACATACTCAAGCTCTGCTTCAATCAATTTGGTAATAGATTCTTTGATATCACCATCAATAACCGCAGCTTTTACCTGCCCAATTATTCTCTCTTTGGAAACAGCAGGAATCTTTTTGTCCTTTAAGATAGACTCAACCAACTCAACCTGTTTATTAATCTTGTCTGTCTTATCAAAAGACGCAATTTTATCCTGTGCTTCCTTAAGGTCTTTTTCAAGCTTTGTCACTTTCTCACTGTTGCCAGCCTGAATTTCTTTGGTAACAGCCTCAACCAAATCAGACCTTGTTTCCTTTAAATCTTTCATTGTTGCCATTTCTAATTCCATTTTTACTCCTCCTCTTCTACTCTCCAGTAATTTGTTTACGCGTCCCCTTGCTCCGGCTTCTGTCACCCAATCCACCGATGGCGGGCCGTTTTTCCGTGCAGGTATAATCGCTTCAACTATTTGATAACCGTCTTTGCCGTTAACGCGTCCGACGGATATTTTCCCTCCTGTGTTTATTGACAAACCTATATGCTGCCTTGCAACCGGATCCGCAAGCCTCTCACGAAGCCAAGAATCATGTATGGCAACCTTACCGATAGCCATGCCGTTGTCATACCTTGACTCAACAATCGTAGATGCCCAATCCTTGAGATTTCTCTCCGGCCTTTCTTTCTCCTCTGTAGCCGTAGGATGATTTATATACATCTTCCATCCTGTAAAAATAGATGCGGCTTCTTTAATAGTTTTATCCGGATAATATCTCTTTTTCTGCTCATTACATCCTGCCTCTATAAGCACAACTTCAACCTCACTAAAATCTGAATTAAATTTGGCCTCCTTAAGGCTAACGAATCCAGAAACCTCAAAATCCTGTGTCTGCGATTCCCTTAACACTTCAATTCTTGCCGTCTCTTTTACCTCAACTTTATCTTTTGAGGCCTCAGTAACTGGAACATATTTTTCAATTACCTCTTTTGGCGTGCCTAATATAACCGCCTCTTTCATTATTGAATACTCCATCTCAAAAAGTTTCCCTTCGTAACTGATAACAACTCTATCCGGGTACATATCTCTGACATACGGCCCGTCAGCATATCGTTCGCCAATTTTCTCAGGAAACAATGGATTACTTTTTATTGCCGCGCGCACCTGTGATTCAATATCGCTAAAACTTCCTGTTTTCTCCGCTTCTTCAATCTTATTTACAATTGACTCAGCAATTGTTTTGACTTCTACCTCCTTGATACCTGCAATCATTTTCTTCACTTTGTCTTTTACCTCCCGAAGGAAATGCCTGACAGCCGGAGAACCATTGCGGCCTTTAAGCCCTTCCCTTGCTTTGGTTAATATTAAATCTATGTCGTTTGATAGCTCAGTAAGTAGTGTCTTAGAAAAAGAATTATTTGTTGCTGATTCTTTGCTATCTACATAAATCTCAGCTTCTTTTGCTGCTTCACGAAGCTGTTTCTGCAAACTCTCAGCTTTATTCTTAATCCTATTCTCAAGCTCTTTTATTAATACCTGATGGGACATTGATTCCACCCTCCTTTAAAACCTGCTCCAAATCTTCCGTCGTTATAAGCTTTGTTGCTATCCTTACTGTCAAATCTATTTCATCGGAAATATTATTTACTGACTCACTTAACAAACCAACTAACTTAATTATGCCCTGAGTGTCCACGCTATTTTTTACCGACGACACTGTCTCTTTTAATGCCTCAAATTTATCTTTAACCTCTTTAGTCAACTTGACATTAGACAAAAGGCTTGATTTGTTTAATGCTTCAATTGCACCACTAAACTGCTTATCTAACTTACTCACGCATTCCTTAATGTCTTGAAACTTCGCGTCTTTACCTCTTATAACTTCGTTTAACAAAGATACAGCATTATTAACATCAGCTATCTTGCGATTACTTTCTTCTAACGCCTCTTGCATAGATTTTGTTTTCTTTTTCTGTCCTTCGTAAATCTTATTAACCTTATCAATCAAATCTTCTTTTTCCTTCTGTGTCCAGACATCAGAAGCAATAACCGCATATCCACCGCCGCCTAAATCATTAATATTATAAGTTTCTGTAGCATATCGCGGACTTGCCTCTCCAGTATCCCACACAACAATACCCGTCCAATCATCGTCAAAACTAATAGAAGCGCTATATATTCCCGTACTTGCAACAATTTCCGTTACTCCGGAAGTACTTCTATTCTGTTTTGTAGTTCCGTCATAATTCTTAAGCGTATATCCGACAGTAGATAAACCAGCCTTGCTTAATCCAAAATTAACTGTTACAATTTTGCTTTGCGACATCAATTCTCCTAATAACAAAAAATCCAGTTATCATAATTATAGTTATCCAAAGCCTCTTGATCTCTAAAGGATATTCTCCGATACAAAGCATTAAAAGAATTGCCAAAGATAAGCTTTCTGGAAACCTGCTGAAATTCTTAATATAACGTTTAATAGTTTCATATACTAAAGGAATACTTAACATCCCCGCTCCAACAATAAACTGCAATAAACTACTATAAACTGCATAATCTATTTTTGTATTAACCATCTCCTGACCATAAGGATATATACCTAATCCATATCCACTCACAGGATGATTAAAAAATCCGGTCAAAACCTCTTTGTATGTAGTTATTCTTGACGCAATAGAATTAATTAACTTATCGTGAAATAAAAACATTGCTCCTGCAAAAAAAGCTATTACCCATAATTTGTAATTAAGTCTAAAATCACTTAATAAGAATAACAACAACAAAGCCATTAAGATGTTTGCCTCACGCATAATTAGAGGGATAGGAATTAATAACACCCACCAAATCTTATTCATGGCGATAAAAAATGGTGATATAATGCTTAAATACATAGAAAGTCTTGGCGCGTTGCCAATTATTCCTCCATTTGTTTCCATGTATTTATAATTGGGGATCACCGGAGAAAATCCCATCACCTGAACCACCCATACCAAGATATTAATTATTCCCGCATATACGATAAATTTAAAACACCCTTCAATGTCCCGACAATACCTGATAACGACATAAAGACATACAACCGCAAGGAACACATTGACTAAGTAATCCATGATGAATAAATTAAACCCATGCATCGCCGCGCTAAACAATCCAATTCCCAACAAATAAACTATATATTTTTGTCCTACAAAATCCCTCTTAGGCTTATCAAAGAACGTAGCCACAAATAAAACCATCGCTGAAATATGTAGAATAACCAAGTCAAAATTATTCATAGCGACGCTTCTGATATAGACTATCGGTGATAATAAAAGTATTGCTTTTATAACTTTATCAACCATATTAATCCGGAATATACATAATCTCCGCATGTGTTGTTGATGTACCTAAATCAACAAAGATACCATTAGAAAACTTTCTTCCTCCGGGAATCGGAATCGTAGCTGTTGGGTTATTAGCCGATGTAACCACATCTAAAACAGGCGTTCCTGTCGCAGATGTCGCATCATATACCGCTACCCAATCACTGTTCGTTGTGCCTGTAACTACAATTCCGTAAACTGTCGCCCCACCCGTTAACACCAACTCAGCTCCTCCAGATTGGCTATTCACAAAGGCAATTGTCTTTAAATCCTCAGCCGCCACAGCTGTTCCATTAGCATTTACCTTTTGGGTATATCCATTACTTAAATCAGCAACAATAACCGCATGATCTATGTTCTTGTTACTTCCAATATTCCTTGCATTATCTGCGGCTAATGCGACCCCGAATAATCCTAAAATCATTAATACTAAAAGAAATAACTTCTTCATCTTAACCCTCCTCTATAATTTGTAATGCGTGACGGCACCTACCATCACACTCATGACTTCCCGGCTCCGGGGCCTCATCTATTAAATATGGATTTCCTTCCATTGATTTATTACATCCATCACAAGTTGACTCATCATCAGCACCAACAAAATTAACCCTTAACCCTGTGCCAACACCAGCTTCCTTTACCGCCGATTCTTCTACATGCCAAAATGCCCCGGCGTACTGCTCTACTCTACTCTCAAAACTATTTATCGCAGCATTAACTGCCTTATTAAATTCTTCTTCGCTATCATAAGATGTGCGAACAACTTGCATAACTTTATTCTTAATATCAGGTATTAAAGAAGTAGAAACATATTCATCATTCCATGACAATTTCTCATCCAATAAAGATATTTCCTTATTTGCTGCCTCAAAAAGAGATTCTTTGACTTTCTGCTCTTTAAGATGTGACTGCAGAAATTTCTTTCCAATATCAATCGCAACAGGAAAATAACTCTCCGCTGCTTTAATCATACTTTTCTTAAGCCCAGCCAAATGTTCATCAAGATCAACTATATTACCTACCACAACTCCCTTAGGCCCTGCGCTCTTTGTTGATTCCTTTATATTCTTCTTAAAATCAGTAAAGCTTGTCGCTAATGCCTTACGATATCCATTCATGCGTTGCAATACATAATTAGTCTTTCTTGCAAATCTTAATCCCGGCTCATGCTTAGGGGTATAAATTGCCTCCTTAATCGGAGCATCTTCTTTTTTAGGAATCCCCTCTTTTGGCTTATCCTGACCATTAGGTAACTGTTGCCCAAATATCCCTGCGCTTTGAAAAGATAATTGCCTTGTAAAATCTATTTTCTTTATTTCCTCATCAATATTGTTAAGATTCGCTGCCAACAAGAACATCCGTGACGCTGACTCATCAGAAATCAAATTATTCCTTCTTGCCACATCCAAAGCCTCGCCTATTGCCTTTAAATCTTTCTCTAATATCGGCGGGAAATCTATGTCAATTAACCTATCCAAACTCGTCTCATAAATCTTTCGGCTTGTTTTCTCATCATAATCAACGCTACCCTCTAATAATCCCGCGTCAATTTTTTGATTTATCTGATACTGCAGAATCTCATTGATAATTGCCTCCCACAACTTCTGATATATGATAAACTTTTTAAGCATGGGCAACTCCATGCTTGTTGCTGTCGCAAGGTTACCTGTAGAAGGATCGCCAAAGTAATGCTCAAATATACCCGAAGCAGAACAAACCATCAGCTTCATTTGCCTAAGCCCATCAGTGCCAATCTTAACGCCGCCTGTCGGTGTATTAATCGGCTCTGTATCTATACCCTCGTTTTCATACTGAACAGATCCTGCGGCCACCGTCCTATTAGTCATGTCAATCTTAGAATTAAGCGCTGATTTTAATGCGGTGACTTGCGCCGGAGTGCCTTTGACCTTTTTCTTCCATGCTAATGTAGAAAGTGATTTTATTAATGTTGCTAAATCACCAGCCATATCCCTATGCGCACGTATCCAGTCAATTCCGCGATACAACTCAGGTATCCCAAATTTATCATTTATGTCGCAATTTATCTTTACATGAAATATAACAGCTCCTTTCCCGATCTTCTCCTCAGGAATGTTATAATCCTCCACGTTAAAATTATCCTTGTCAGGATAATAAATATATTTCTGAAAGCTGATGTCATAACTATCAGACATAAAATTATATCTCTTGTCTCTTACTCCAACCTTATAAAAGCGCGGCCGCATCCTGTCATCGGCATCATTTATAACGTCAGCTATTTCCTCAGTATTAAATATCCTCACCCTAACATTACCTTCATCGTCGGTAAACAATGCAAAAAACAAATTGCCCTCATACTGCAACTTATTATTAAGCAAATGCTGCGCTGAAAAAGATGTTAATGCCCTTTGATTATCAGAATCCTTCCAAAACTTATCTACTATCTCCTGAATCTTTTTGTCCTTAGCCTTTGGAACCGAAACACCTTCACCAAACACAAACTCAGTGGTCAAATGCACCCAGTGACCTGCAAGAGGATTCTTGTAATAGTAAATTTTGCATGTCTTAAGCATCTTCTTAAAGCCTTCAGAGAATAATTGATTTTGAGAATTGCTTTCAAGGCTAAGATTAATCCAGCCAATATCCTCAAGTGTCCGGGAATATGTTGTAACTGTTTCCTTTAATTGCTGAATTTCTTTTTTGCTTACTATGCTTAATCCAAACATGCTATCCTCTCTTAATAGTCACCTATGGCCACGCGCTCAAGGCCAACATCTTCCATAGTTACAATGTCTTCATTAATCATCGGTTGCTCAGTTATTCTAAAAGTCAATGCCCTTGCCGCCTCACGCGCAAACCACGAAGCCATAACAGTATCAGCTGCCTCTCCTATTGGATGCTCTGACATCTCTCTTTTCCAAACACAAAAACCACATCCGCAATCCGGCTGATGTTCACTTCCCATGGCACAGACCCAAGAATTATTTGCAAACTCAACATCTAAACTTGGCAATCCATTCTCCGGATCCGCTTTCTGTTTGCCTGTGGTAAATGGCCATATTGGAAGTTGCTGTCCTTTTTCCATAGCCCATTGGATTATCGCATCCTGTGATGCGTTATTCTCCACCACAATTAACTGATGATGATGTGTTTGATATGCATCTATTAACTGCATCACAGCTTCCGTAGAATTCCACTTACCTCGGCGTATCTCAACAGGGTATCGTTTCCCATCAGGGCCCAAAGCAAGAGTAAATATGACAACAAATTTACCAAATGGATCCATGCCGCAGACACGCGGCCAAGTAGGGCTAACTAAATCACTCACCCTTACTCCATGCTTAAACACCTGCAAATAATGCGGCAATGTCCTATCCTCATCAGACAAAGCGCACTGCCGATATCCTCTATTAAAAGCGCGCGTGCCTATTTCTCGGCAACGAGCGATAAGTTTCTCTTTTGGCCATTGATCCCACAAGGGAATGCTGAATTTACCTTTTAGCGACGACTCACAATCAAATTTTGAGAAGTCATCAGATACCTTTATCACCAAGAAACACCACTCTGAATTCTTACGAAGCTCAGATGTCAAATCGTCATCATGCCACGATGTTGCAATATAAATCTTAAATCCATTAGGAGCTAAACGCGTGCTCCAGACATTCTTAAACGCTTCTTTTACCTGTTGCCGCATTGCAGGGTTAAGTATCGCGTTACGCAGGTCAACAGGGTCATCAATTATCATAAAATCGCAACCAGCACCTGTTCCTGATGACGTAATACCCCAAGCCTCAACAGAACCATCCTTAGACAAGCTCTCTCTTTTAACAACTAATTTATGCCTTCCCCATTGTGTTTTGTCACCGGCCCGGACATTTGGGAACACAGAATGATAATCCTCGTCATGGTCAATATACTTGCCTATTGATTCAACGCGAGCCGCGGCATTATCATCGGCGTTACAGACTATAAACACTCTATTATTCTGATTCTCGCCCAAGAATTGCAATGTGCGTGCGATAACAACCTGCTCAGTCTTTCCATGCCTGAAAGGTGCCAATATCCCACAATTAAGTTTTCTTTTGCGGCATTCATCTATGTGCCAATTTATTTCCCGATGTATATCAGCCTGATTGATATGCTGACCTTTTTCATCCTTAAGGACGAATTCGCAGAAATGATTAGAGTTTAAAGCAGCGCGCTCAGCCTTAGCTTTACAAAGCGCCTCTTCTTTATCTTCTTTCGAGAACTTCAATAACTCTATTGAGACACTCTTCTGAACGTCTTGGTCTATCACTATTATCAACCCTCACTCCTACGTGGACACCTGTTTGCTTAGGTTCCATTTCTTCCTTGGCTTCATCTAAAACAGCACGTGCTTTTTCTAATTCACCCTTTGATTTATAAATTTTATAAATTTCTTCTCGTCTACGCAATCGTACTTCTTTATTGGCAATTGGAATATTAAGAATATTAGAATTTATTTCATGGCGAATTTTTTGAATTTCTTCTTTGTAATGATGTGTGTAATATGTAAGGGCACAAGGAATAACTTCTTTATTAAATTGTTCTTTGAGGCGGGAAAGCACTTCTGAATATCCACAATCTTCTGCGAGCCAAAGTTTTACATAATATTGTTCTTCGTGGGTAAGTTTATGTTTATTAGGGTCTTTCATATAATGATTTTAATAAAAAAAGCCCGCCTCGTGTGCGCACGAAACAGGCTTAATGGAACTTATGAGAGCCGTCGCCCTCAATTTAAGTTTATAACAGAAAATCTGTTGTTGTCATTAAAATAACGATATATTTAATACCCTTGTTTTTTGTGTCTTAATCTTCTAAATAAATAATACAATATTTGCCTAATTCTTTCTCTACTTACTCCTACAACAGGTGCAATCTCTGACAAAGTAAATCCAAAAAGATAATAATACATTATTTTGAATTCTCTCTCTGAACAACAACATAAAAGTATGATTTCTTCAACTTCTAATGGTAACGGTTCATTAAATAATTTTATTTGAATAGATACTGAATTAATCTTTTTCCATAAAATAGATTTTCTTTGACAATATGGACATGAAAATTTCTTCCAACATACTTTTATATAAAATTCCTTCCCACAGTTTGAACAAACAACATATGGATCTCCAATATGTCCATTGTCATAATATAATTTCCTTTTCTTATTTTGAATATATCCCCGCATACTCCCTATTATACTCCTTATGATACTCTGGATTCCTTTTTCGCCACAACCTTGATATCCTGCGCTTGTTTGCTTTCTTACATTCCTGATTCTCGCAGACTCTTTGCCACCACCTTGTAGGGATAAACCTCCTCTTACATCCTTTTACCCTGATCTGACAATACCTTTCTTTAAATGGCATCTCCTCCCTCCTCCGAAACCACACACACGTTTTGATAAATTGAATAATCTTTAATATATAACTCCCTTAAGGAATTTTCCCACCCGCGCGAGGGAATATCTCATAATATTATCACCCTCAATATCACCATTAACCAGATTAAAGTTAAAATGTAAATCATAATGTTGGTTTATTCTCCCTTGAAATTTGTGCGGGCTTTTTGTCAATCTCTCTGTGGGTTGCCCGCATCATCTTTCCACAGTTCATTCGGGAACAGTGATTACCCGACTGTATATTTTATTGGCTGATTATCGTGTTCGCAAATCCATTTTAATCTTTTGAAAGACGGACTGGCCGCACATAATACTTGCTGACCTTATTGCTGTAGTCCACGCTGCCGTTGCCATACCTCACTACCCGGACGTGGCTCCTATTCCAGGCAACCTCAGTCTTGGTTGCGTAGTAATCATCCGTTTTGGTATCGGAAAATATCGGGAATAAACATGGATCGCCTTCAAAGTTAATAATTGCTGCGGCTTCGGCAGCGGTTGGTTCTTCTCCTCCGAGCTTGGCCCCCATTCTTTACCTTCCTTGTAATCCCTTATCCAACCGTCGGGAAGTTTTTCAAACCGATCATTTTCAGTTAAATCAATTATTTTATTATTCATTCCACACTCCTTAGTAATTCTAACCCATATTCTAAAATGTTTTTTCTTGCAACATAAGCAGCAGCAGAATAAGCAGCAGAAGCAGCAGCAGCAGAATAAGCAGCAGAAGCAGCAGAAGCAGAATAAGCAGCAGAAGCAGCAGAAGCAGCAGCAGAATAAGCAGCAGAAGCAGCAGAAGCAGAATAAGCAGCATGAGCAGCAGCAGCAGCATGAGCAGAAGTAGCAGCAGAAGCAGCAGCCTTCTTATTTTCTTCGCTTGGGTTTTCTATACATTTCTTCGCTGCTTCAATAGCGTTTCGTGGCCTTTTATCCTCTGGGTATTTCTTTTCATAAATATCAATTACTTGTTCCGCAGAATAAACAGCATAAGAAACATATTGCTTTTTAGTCATAATCCTTACAATAAGCCAATTAGCCCATTGTAATCTATCCTCCTGAACAAGCTTTTCAACAATTTTAATACCTTCTGTTTCTTGTTGATTTACAAACCAATCCACCCCTTCTTTACAAGCTAACTTCTCTTTGAGCCATTCTTTAGTTATTGTCATTTTTCACTCCTTGGCCTTATCATCATCTTAATCAAAATTTTTACCCGCGTGAGGAAATTTAGGCCCCATAGGTATTCTTCAAACCTGTCCTGCTCTTTTGCTAAGTCCTTGCGTATCTCTTTGCGCAGCTGTTTAATGATTTTCTGGCGCATTATACCTGCCCCCTAAACTCAACTTTTTTAAGCTGTTCCTCTACAACCTTCATCTCCTTGATATCCACTTTATATAGTCTCGCGTCCAAATCAAATCCTACCGGCAATCCTCTGACATTCTGCCATGCGATAACAGAAGCGTCCTCAGGAGTTTTTACTAAAAAAAATTCTTATATCATTATTTCCAACAATCTTAAGCCCGGGTTGAATCAATGTTAGAATCAAAAAGTAAATCATCACATCTCCTCCTCATAAGGATACTTGTCACAAATATGTCGTTTCCAGAGCTTCTCAATCCACCCTTTACCATTACCCCATTTCCAGATCCCCCAGATAGCCAACACAAAGTAAACACTAAACAGCGCTCCTTGAGCCACGGCGCCTATCATAAAGTCATATATGGCCCATCCGGCATTTGTTATGCCCCAAATATAGAAACACTCCTTTCTTTTATATATATTAAGCACTACGCCGAATAAGGACAAAGCAACTAAAATCCAACTCATGGATTACAAGCCTCACATTTTGATTGCTTAGATTCACAAGGTAACAAAACTATTGCACTGATAAAACCCATTGCAAACCAAATTAACAGCAAAATTATTAATAATAAATCATTGGAGTTTTTCATATTTAACCTTTAAGGCTTTAACTGTAATATATTCCTGTCCTTCCCACATTATTAAATCAAAATCTCCCATGTCATTAAGGGCCTCTTGATATCCTTTATTCCATCCTTTTTCAAAGTCTTCCTGTGCGTCAAATTTTTCATGTTTAACGTTTCTGATAGTTTCTATTCTTGCGGGTTTTTTTTCTTTAACTGGTGATTCTTTATTGACCAATGGGGTTGTTTGGCAACCACCAATAAGCAAGCATATAATTAACAATATTTCTTTCACAAAGCCTCCTTTCTAAACAAAAATTCAATTCCATATACTAAAACCGCCAACAGAACCATAACAATTATTAATCCTATGCCAAATCCGATACCGCGGATCATTGAATCAATGAACATTTGTTTTATCCTCAATAAACTTTATCAACTGGTTTACACTTAGAATATCCCTCGCTTCTTCATCAGATATCCTAATGTTAAACTCTTCCTCTAATCTCATGGTTAATACTATTAAGTCCAAAGAATCTGCTCCAAGATCTTCTATAAATCTTGATTCGCATGTTACCTTTTCTGGATTTATAGACAATGAATCAGCAATAATCTCATTAATATTCATACCACCTTCACCACCTTTCCCTCAAACACCTGAATTGCCCGCTTTACTGCCTCAGGGAGCAGTTTCTTGACCAAAAGAAGCTCTACCAACATACTACGCTTAACTTCCGGGATTTTGCGCCACTCTGCATCTATTTTAGCCTCAAATTGCCGCATGCGAAAGCGATCCTGTTTTGTGGCCCTATTTTGATTAATAATCTCAGACACCTTAAGCGCGTCTTGTGTGAACCTGCTGTATAAGTCCACGAAATCTGACAACTGAGTGTCCTGTGTTGCCTTTTCCGCTACTTTATGCTCAAACATGCTTCCTCCTTGTTTTAAACTGTCACACTGTCACAACTGTGACACCTCACTGTCACTTAGAAAATAAAGGACTTACGTCATTTGTGACACCTGTGACAGTGTTTTCCAAAACTATATGTTTACGTACGTGTTTAATTCTTGTTTCTTCAAACCTGCAAAAAATAACCTGTACGTAAAAAAATGCAAAAATGCTGTCACACTGTCACAAAACCTCATAACTATATGTCTTTAAACAACTTACGCTGTGACACTTCAAAAAAAGAGCACTGTCACAAACTGTCACACTGTCACAAAATCTATCCAATTTTTACCTCCACCAACTCTTTAACATGATCACCGCAAAGCTCATAATCTAAAACAATACATCTGCGCTGGTAACCGTTAATACGCATCCTTGCGGACATGTCTATGAACCCTGGCTCCTCTTTAAAATATCCGCGCACCGAAGAAGGCTTAAAAGGCTCAATCCCGCGTTTTCTGGCATCAGCTGACCAGACATTATAGAGTGCCTCAAAATATAGATAAATCTTACCTTCCTCAATTGCCCAATAGTTATCTTTAAGCTCCCCCTTATGCGCCATAACTTGTAGATCAGAAAAGAATGTATGCATCATGTTATCCTTCTGGTACTCGGTATTAGTCTTTTGGGCCTCCTGGATAATCATATCCGCGAAATCAAGGTCTTTCTCTCCAAAGGTAATTGCATGCCCGGCACACAACACCGCATGATTAACCGCTGTCCGGTCATCTACACCGGCATGTTTTGTGAGATAATCTTTTGCTTCACTAAGCACGCGCATAAAGAGTTCTTTGTCCCGGGATTTGTTCTTAATGATTTCCAGTATATGATGCGAGAATTTAGCTTTGTTACGGGTAAACCAGTCATAGTGGTTGGTCTTACGGTTCTTCTTAACTATTTCAACCAATATACTGCGATTCAGGATCGCGTTGTCGTTAGGCGTTTCTTCCCCCGCGATAATGATCGTACCGCGAACTTTCGCCTCCCGAATGCCAAAGTTTGCTTTGATCCCCTTGCCGGAAGATTGGCGATTGTAAACATTGCGCAGGAAACCTGTTTTGTAGGTGATATCCGAAGTGTTCCTAAACTCATCAAGGAATACGGGCAAGCTCGAATAATAACCCAGCGACCTTTGGATCGCGACAACTGTCGTTTGTGAGATGCTTTTTCCAGCATCTTCAATACCAAATAAACAGGTGATCCACTCCGCAATTGTTGATTTGCCTGAGCCAGTTCTGCCGGTGATAAATAAAAATGGATAGCAACCGTACGCATCAAATATATCCTCCAAGTAAGGTATGGCCGAAGCCCACCCGAGGCATTTCACAGCCTCTATGTCACCGATAGTATCCGCTAACTTTGTCCGGATTTCTTTAATATCACAAGGCGAAAACGATACATAAGGGATCCCCTCTGAAATCTGCATCTTGCCTGATGTAACTCCCAAAGCCACCGGCTTAATACCTTTCTTCTCAAGCCAAAAGATGTGATTCCTATCAGGCCGCAACTCTTTTCCGTCCTTATCAATTGCCATATTCCCAAATACCCACATACTCTCTGACTCAATCCATCCGATATGATCCGGCTCAATGATATGCCTGCCATCGTCCTCTAAAAACAATCCTTCCCAAATATTAAGCAGGTCATCTTTGTATCCGCGCCAAACAAAACTACCATGAGTAAAACAAAACTTTGTGAACCCTTCTGCTCCCCCCATATCCTCGGGCTTGATTGCATAAAAGGATGAATGATCCCCAAATTCATTAGTGAATTGTATCTCACGGACTAATCCCTCAAATGTGTCGTGTGTCGCAATTATCTTCATGGTGAAGTTAGAGATCTCTTCATCCCACTCTGTCTTGCCCTTGCGCCTTGTGGCCACATATTTCCCGAACTCTTTACGTATATGTGAGCGAAAATACTTCAAGCTCATTTTGCGGCGGATGACTGTCTGCGCTTCTTTTGGCAATCCCTCAACATATTTTTTTGCCGGGAGAGAAGAAGTAATCACCATTCCTAAATCATCCCGGGTTTTCCCCTGCGCCAACGCCCCGTCAATATCAGCTTTACCGTGGACGCGCCAAGAGTCAGGCAATGTCCCCACTTGGGCCCGGAAACCCTCACTGTCGAGCTGTCGTGCCATAAGATGAGCATAAAACTGCGTATCGTAGCGATCTGAGGGATTTTCCTTATAATTACTTAATCGCGGATCATCTTTAATCTCATTATCAAAGACAATACAAACATCTCTTACTTTCGCATCATTAAGAAATTTGACTAATCTTTGGAAATGCTCTTTTGAAAATGAACCGATTCCCGGAATGGCAATAGCCGGGATCCCCAGCTGTGCGCTTGCTACAGCCTTGAACTCTCCTTCGGTCATGACAATATTGTTTGCTATATTCCAATCCGGACAATAAATTTCAACAGGCACACCTGACAATCCTAACTTATGCGGCCTTAATAAATAAGCTTTTCTTGTGGAGTTCAGGTAGGGAATTATGATGCGCTCTTCTAAAAGTATCGGCGTAATAGTTAAGCTTTTCCCTGAATCAATACATACACCCATTGAAACAAGTGATTCTTTGTCAAAATTATTGATAATCTCCTGCTCCAAATCAATTAAGTATTTACCGCCAGAGAAAAACCTGAATTTATCAATCGTTTCGTCTGTGAAACCTCTTTTTGTCTTTAACTCTTGTCTGTGTAAATCGGTAAGTTTGCCGCGCGTGGTAATAAATTCGTAGATAGTATTCATGTTTCTTCCTTAATCTATATAAAAACGTTACGGTTAATTGTTTAAGTGGCGGCTCTTTACAGGAACGCCTTGACTGCTCTCTTGAAGGGGGATCCTTCGCGTGGAGAGATTACTCTTCTGTTTCCTGTATTTCTTCGTGAACCTGTATGTCTTTTGCTTTTTCTTTAAACTGGCTATACAGCGATTCTGCGGCCTTATAGTAACTCTCATCTGTCATGCCAGCAGGATCAACATCAAGAACGTAATAAGCTCCCATATCATTTTTAACGTGCTTGGCTATTAGCTTATATTTACGGCTGAACATGTCTCCACCTGCGAACTTGGCCAGCGTAATAAGCTTTTTCCCTGCCTTAAACGAAGTAGACGAGAAACTCAATATCACAGGTATCGGATGCCCGGGAAATAAACAAAAGAAATTCATAAACTTGGTAGCGATTGGACGTTCTCCGTTCGGGCCAAATTCACTTTCCTTGATAACCTTAGAATCCAAAGGATCTGAGCTTCTCCAAATAATCGCACCCGGGTCAAATGCAGGGTCAAAATTTGGATCATCTTTTTTACGCGGGTTAAAGCGAATCCAATTTGTGAACTTGAAAATAGGAACGATTTCCTCCGGAAGCACTTCTTTTGTAAGAGAATTAATAATCAACCCCGGTTGGAAATCCTTTGGACTCTCCACAACTTCAGGAGATAATGCCTGCAAAAGCTTCGCGCGCGGAATTAACAAATCCTCTTTTTCCGTTGGCTCTTCAAACCCGCGTCCCGGTGCTGCGGCCATTAATACACTTTCTTTTTTTGTTACTATTTCTTTTTTGTGTTTCATTTGTATTCCTCCTTGTTTAGGCCTCCAAGGCCTCTATTTATCGTAAAATCTTACGCCCTGTTTCATGTAATACCGAACAAACTCGGGCACTACTTTGCCGTCCTCAATTAACCTGCTCACAAATCCCGACAAAAAAGAAGGATGTATTGAAATTTTCATCAGCTCTCTTTCTCCTGATTTCTCTACAAACTGAAAAACATCTTGTTCGTATTCCTTAGAATACGAGGCGAACAATCTCGGCTTTGTAAGAGTGGCAAACCCTACGCCTTCATATCGGGCGGTAGAAGTAGCCTCTTTGTCTATGAGCATGGTAACTAAACGGCTTTCCTCTTCATCAAATATTTTCTGTGCCTCTGTAAGCTCTTCTTTTAACTTGTTTAGTTTATCTCGCGCATCAATATATTTGACGAGCATTTCCCGTTCATCCATTGCGCCTCACCTCCTTTTTTAAGAATTTTCTTACTTCATCAACGCTTGTGCATACTGTGGCTTTTCCTCCGCAAGCGTTAATCCTATCAATAATGTGTTTTTGTAATTTCCAACCCTTAGATTTTGTGTAGTCGTATCCGGGGCGTTTTAACTCTACCGCGCACAAATGACCATCTTGACACATTAAAATATCTGGAATGCCACTTGTGCATAAATCGTGTGTTTTGTAGAACCAAATGTCCGGAAATTCATCACGGATCATCTTTAAGACATTGTTTTTAAGTGATGTCTCGGTCATACCCAACTATCTCCTCTCATCCATCTATGATTTATATGTTGATTTCCTTCGGGTGAAGATTCAACAATGCGTTTATGGCAAAATTTGCATTCGCAATAATGATTCCCTCCAAAATTATGTTCTAATCTATAAAAATGAATCCCAAACCAACAAAACAACTTCATCTTTTCACCTCCGCGATTTTGTCAAATCCGCATAGACTTAAAGCACGGTTCCATGAGCCGAAGTGATTACGAAAAGTTTCAATATTGGGTTTAGTGCCTTTAAAATGACTTGGCCGCGGAATAATTTTATGTTGATGGTAAAATTTAATTATGCAAGAAAGTAACTTTTCATCGCTAAACACCTTTGCTCTTTTTTTGATTTCATAATTATTTTTTCTTCTAAATTCATTAATTGTTCCAAATCGTCTTCGGATAGCCCCCCATAAACTACAATCATATTTAATTAAATCTATTTGTGATGGTTCTTTCCCGACTATGTCCGCAACGATTAGAAATCTTCTCTCTAACTGTTCTTCACAAAGTGCTCTTTGATTTTGAAAAGCGAGATTATTTCTTGCATATCTCATAAAACGCTGTCTTTTTTTTCTGGAAACATTATTAAGTTTTTCAATATTCCGCACTTTATTGAGATGATCTAAGTTTTTCTTAGTATTTGCCCTATCAGAGTGTTTTTGTGATGTAGATAAAGACACCAAAGGAAAAGTTAATGGTAATTGAAATTTTTTCCTATATTCATCAGCCGATATCTGATGTGCTTGATTAGTATGAGTACTTAAACCTTTTCTCCATACACCGCAAATATGGCATTGAAGTTTATCTTCCACTGTATTGCGTAGCATAACACCCATAAATCCAAAGCCCTTTCCTTCTTTGATTTGCATAAGTGGAGGTTCTACCTTAAAAATTGTTTCAACATGCTCGTCTAGAGAAGAAATAAAATTATCGTCTTCGTTTTGAGTGGATTTAATTAAAGTGTTTATATCTTTTTCTGCCTTCACTTCCCTACCTCCGCTAAATTTCCTTGCACCATCCTATACAATATCTCCGTTGCGTCTTTTTTATTACGCAAGACATTAAGAATCTCTTCGTCAATAGTCCCCTTACAAAGCAAGTGAACATAAGTGCATTTGTTGACCTGCCCGGCTCTGTGGATCCGGCCGCGCGCCTGTTCATATAACTCCCATGAATAATCAAGGCTATAAAACACCTGTAAACTGCAATTCACAAATGTCAATCCGTGCCCGGCGCTTTTAGGATGCGCAATAAGGTACTGCGCGCTTCCATTCTTAAACGCCGTAATTGAATCATCTTTATCTTTAGTTTCACCGTAAAGAGTAACAGCCTTATCTCCCAATAAATCTTTAATCTGTCTAATCTCGTGTTGAAACTGGCACCATATAATGACCTGCTGTTTTCCTGCCTCCTCCAATACATCTTTTAGCTCCTGTAATTTAGGATTTTCTCCAATAATTATAGTTTCTCCGGATTCGTCTATCGCAAACCCGGAAGTTATCTGCCGCAATTTCATAATTTTTGCCAAAGCTACTTGCGCCACTACAAAAGAATTTTGAATCTCAGCAATTAAGTCACGTTTCATGGAGTTATAAACAGATGCTTGTTTTTTACCCATATCAACTAATCTGACTTCATCCATTTGCTCCGGTAAATCCAAACACTCAGCCTTGCGCGCATAATGGCAATATGGCGAGATTTTATCCATAAGCAACTGTCTTTTCTGCGTAGTTATATCGTAATGCCAACCGCGCTGAAAGATCTGTTGCGCCGCAAGCTTGCTGTAAATTTGGCCGGAAGTAAATTCTTGCTTGCCATTACGCTCTCTCTCAAGATGAAAGTAAAAATATCTAAATGGATAAAACTTCTCATGCACGATTCCGGGCTTAATAAAATTAATCTGGGCCCAGTATTCTGTCTCGCAGTTAGGCGCCGGAGTTCCTGACATAATTATGCGAAAATTGAAGTAATTCCTAAGTGACAACAGGGTTTTTGTCGTCCTTGCTTTATGGTTTTTCATCTTTGAAGATTCGTCAATAACACACATTACTTTCGAGAAATTAATCATCTTATGAAGTTGTTTGATTTTGTTTTCGCTTATCAATGATTCAAAGTTTATAATATAAATATCAGTATCTTTGCGCAGCTCAATCGTTTCGTCATGACAATTGCGATAATTAAAACAGGTAAACTGCTTTATGTCCTCTCCCCATGCAGAGTTAATAAGGGACAATGGACAAATAACAAAAAGTTTAAGCTCAGGATCTAATCTTTTGTAATGACTAAATATCTCAAGAGCAGTCCTTGTTTTCCCGCATCCCACTTCATGAAACAATGCCCCAAATCCATTATTTGAAACGATAAAATCTAAAGCTTCTTTTTGATGCTTAAATAACGGTTTCATATAAATTTAGATATCTGCGGCGTCGTGTCGTTAGACCTACCGCCGCACCATGCGTCCGGCTCACCAGCCTCGTTATGGCCGCCAACAAGCGAGATATTGTCCTTTCTTAACTTGTAATAGATTGCGTAAAGTTGATTTGTTTTCATGCACTTAAATTTGCTTTTTTCTTGCGGATATACTCCCAATATCCAGTTTAATAACTCATATCTATGCCGCGGAACCCAAAAATTCATCAGCTTAATACCTCTATTTCAATTGATATAATGCCCGATTTAAGATTAGAAATCTTACTAAATGCCCCTTTGGATAAATCAATGATTCTTCCTTTTTTGGCAAGTTTTTTGCTCGGCCCCCTATCTGTGACAATGACAACAACTTTTTTGCCATTGTCAATATTCTTAACCAAAAGACGAGTACCAAACTTGTAATCCCAAGAAGCACAGGTAAGAGCGTTATCATTAAATATTTGCCCATTTGCCATCCTCCCTCCGTATTTCTGCCAAGTTCCCTCCCTCTTACACGATGCAACGCTATACCAAGACGCAGTTAATGTCTGCGCATGTGCTAAATCCAAAAATATAACCATCAAAATTGCCAAGATACTTATGGCCAAAACAAGTGTAATTACCAAGTTATGTTCTTCGTGTTGTGTTTTTCTCCATTGGCTTAAATTCTGCAAATGTTCGTAACTCATTTTTGCACCTCCATCATCTTAAGCAGGTCTGAAAGATAGAACCTTGGAGTGGCATTTGCCCGCATCTTAAGCACCCGGACGCCATAATCACGCCACTCGTGCCACCTTCTATAGGCTGTATGTTTGCTGATTCTTAGGATTTCTGCTGCTTCATGCAAAGTAACTATTTCGGGAGTCATCTCTTTTTGCCTCCCCTCATGCTTGCAATTAAACGAGTTAGTTGTTTTTTGTTTTCTATGGTTTTAAAACTAAGCTCCGATAATTTTATGCGCAGATTGACTCTTGGTTTGTCATCCTTAAAATCAACCTCTGCCTGTTCATGGAGCTTTTGCACTCCGGCGTGGGTAAACTTTTGCATACCTTCATAGTCTTTGGCGTTGTATGCTTCCAATGCGTTAAGAAAAAAACGCATTGCATCGTTGCGGATTTTGTCGTTTTCGTGATCAAGCTGTTCGTTTAAATCAATATCATTAATAATTTTTTCTACATCAGCCGAGAAGTTATCCTGAATTGAAACCGCTTCCATAATTTCTTCTATGAGTTCGTTTCTTAAACTTTGCTTTCCCGACATCTATCCCCCTCCATTCCGCACAAAAACAAATAAAACTGTTATAATGTAATTAAGAATCTTTCTCCTCTTTATTGCGATCGTAAAAACAAAGGTCACCGACATCGTAACCAGTGACTTCACATAATCGGCGCAAAACATTAGGAGTAACTTGGCGGTCATCGCTAAAAATCATGTACAATAAACTCGGCTCAATTTTCATTAACTCAGCAAGCTCCTCAATGGTGCGCGGTGGCGTGGTTTTGTTTTTCAGCCAGTTTTTTATCACTTCTTCCTTTAACCTAATCATTCCCATGGATTATTCTCCTTTGACAGATTTTCTGACATTTGAGTTTAAAAAAATAGCTCCTTTCAACCTTAGTCAAAGTATGACAGATTTCCTGTATTTGTCAAGTATTTTTCTCACAGATTTTATTTACTAAGTTATCATATTTTATCACACCGACGAGAAATATATTATTCAAAGACAGATTTACTGTGATTATTTTCTTTGGTGGTTGACAGATTTTGTGATATAAAATGCTTATGACCATAGGACAACGTATAAAACAGTTGCGTGAAGAAAAGAACTGGAGCCAAAAAGAATTGGCTTTAAAATTGGGTCTTAAAAGACCTTCTGCCATATCTGCATGGGAAACCGAATTAAACGGCCCCAATCCTACCCAGCGTCAAAAGCTCTGTGATATCTTTGGGATATCTTTAAATGAACTTTATGGTATAACCCCACCTGTTTATGTAAAACCTGATCAACGCTTAATTCCTGTATTTGACGCCTCATGCGGTAAGTTTATTGACTGGAGTGACGGTAGCTATCCTGTAGGACACTACCCGGAAAACGAACCAACAAACAGTAAAGACGCTAATGCTTTTTATGTCCGTGCGCATGGCGATAGCATGACTGGCCGGGCTGATGATAGACGCACAATATTTGATGGGGATTTGCTGCTTGTAGAACCCTCTAAGCAAATAAATGACGGGGATTTGATTTTCTGCCGTAAAGACGGTAAAGGCGTTACAGTTAAAAAAATCAAGCACTCTAACAATAACATTCATCTTGTCCCGTTAAACGATAAACATGATATAATAACTTTATCAGGCAAGAACGAATGCCGTTGTTTCAAAATAACAGAAATAAAAAGGAAGGTATGAAAAAAACAGTTTTGCTACTTATGCTTATATTGTCCGGATGTGTTACTCCTCAATACAGGGGATATCAAGGCCCTATTTATAATGAGAATTTTACCACTTTACAGAAAATAAATGGCATAAGCATAACCTTAGTGCCAATTGGATCAGCATGGACTGTAATTATACAAAACAATACTGACAATATGGTTAAATTTTTATTAGATGAATCCAGTTATGTCACAACTGAAGGTATCACTCAAAGGTTAATAAGAGGACAGGCAAAAAAGATACATTCAGATATGCAGCAGCCCTTTATGCCAATTCCCCCTAAATCAAAATTCGCAGAAGTTTTGATTCCAGAGAGAATTGCAGACAATACTGCTTGGATGATTCCTCCTAAACCGTCAAATTTAGAAAAATCCGGAAAGCTATATTTTACATTAGAATCTAATGGAATAAAAAACATCTGGATAGAAGAAATCAAATTCACAGAAGTAAAATGCCCTACCGTACCTTAACTATAGAGTTCTATCAATCTACTTCTCCGCGCTTCAGATTTATTCTTCTTGAGGCACAAAAACATAAAACTTTTAATCATTCAAAAGATATCTATTCAGTTACTTTTACCCGGGAAGAATCAGACCAATCTTACCGCATGTCTCAATTTCTTAAAGGTTTCCGCAACAAGTATGTATTTATTGATGGAAAAGAAATGCCTTGGGATGAAGTGTTTCATTATTGTAACTGCTATGCTCTGCGCAAATTATCACACGATCCTGTTCAATACTGCCACGGAGATGCGCGGCAATACCCAGCATTTAACCCTTGGCGCTGCATACAGACGATGATGCCACTATCAAGTGACACAGAATGGCTTTGCTATGGCCACTTTGACCTTGACGGCACATTTATCTTTGACAAGGAACGTATAAAACACTACCTTCTGGCCAATACACATAAATTCCGCTTTTGTCCGGCATTTAACACTATTGTCATATTAAAAGTATTAGATCTATTCCCTGAAACAGTTAATCCCCGGGTTGATTCAAACTGGAAATATGTAAAGACGATAGACCGCCACCTTATAATCGGGGTTTCTATTGGCCAAGAAAAAGAAACTCTGCCAATAGGAGTAATACCATCGTCGCCTAATGCAGCAAAAAATATCTTTGATAAGATTATAGACAAACTTTGTTAATATGTCACATTTATATCGTCGCGATCAAATATACTGGCTTGCTTTTTATAAGAATGGAAAGCTTTATCGCAGGAGTTTAAAAACTAAAGACCGCTCACAAGCTATATATCTCAAGAATAAACAAGATCAATCGTTAATTGAAGGCAATAACATTGCCCCAGATAATCAAAGAAACTGTTCTTCTCTTCTTGAAGAATATCAACAATTCAATGAACATCGCCGTGTAAGAGATGTTAATCTTGGCACAGAATCTCGTATAAAAAGATTCTTGTCTTGGGCGGCAACTCTCACTGTTAATAGAATTTCTGAAAACAAATTGCAGGAATATCTAAACCATAGGATAAATAACGACAAAATCAGCCTTTATGAAGCAAACAACACAATCATAAATCTTAAGGCTTGGCTTAACTGGGCCGTTAAAATGCAATACGTCACTGATAATCCACTACGAAATGTAAAAAAGTATAAGATACCATTAAACCCAAAAAGATTTTTAAGCAGAGAAGAAATAGAAGAATTACTTACTGCTGCGCAGAACCCTGATATTTATACAGACAGGGATACTGTCTTATATCCAGTTATTGCCACTGCTATATATACCGGTATGCGCCAAGCGGAACTATTCAGCTTGGAATGGTCAGATGTAGATTTCACACGAAAACAGATCACCGTAAAGAATAAAGAGGGTTTTACCACTAAATCAAAGAAATTCAGGGTAATACCCTTACATGATAAGCTTAGATCTATCTTGGTTCCTCTACGCAAGGAAAAAGGGCCTTGTTTTGACACCACCAATCAAAGACGGGTATTCAAAAGGATCCTGAAAATAGGGAAATTAATGGGTATTGGTTGGCATACACTAAGACACACCTTCGCTTCTCATTTAGTTATGAATGGAGTAGATTTAAACACCGTGAAAGATCTTTTAGGGCACTCTTCAATTACAACCACGATGATTTATAGCCACCTTAGTAAAGAACATATAAAAGTAGCAGTAAATAAATTGAGATTTTGATTTCATTCACAGTTTTATTCACACATAGAAACTTAACTATAACATTATCAACAAGTTAGTATAGATAGTCCCCAGTTCCGAAGACTGGTGCCCTATCCATTGGGCCATGGGCGCGTCAAATAATCTTGGCCTTATCGCCAAAAATCTCTTTAATTTTTTTTAGCGTCTCTTTAGAAACTGAAAATACATTCTTTTCAGTAGTTGTGCGCACAGGAGAATTAATCTGGATTAAATCAGGGCCAATTTTATCTGCTGCTGCTTTAATTTTCCTGATTTCCTCTAAACTGTCATTAATCCCCTTAACAATCATTACCTCAAGCCAAATTTTCCCAGGGAATTCTTTCCTGAGTTTAATTAAACCATTAACAATATCTTTGGCCCTGATGCCTTTTACCGGACGGTCAATCTTTTCAAAAATTCCCTGGCTAACCGCATCCAAAGAAGGCACAATTAAATCAGCCGCTAATAAATCTTTCCTGAGTCTCTCATTAGAAAGTAACGAGGCATTAGTAATTACTGCCACACTCAAACCTGTCAGTTTCTTAATCCCTGAAATCAGTTTCCCGATCCCGATATTTAATGAAGGTTCCCCTGCCCCGGAAAGGGTAACAAATTGCAGCTTCCTGGCATCGCCGCAATTATTCTCAAGCCACAGCTTTATCTCTTCAAGAATATCAACAATCTTAATATATTCTTTGCGCCTTGAGGTTAAAACACTGGTTTTCCCCAGCTGGCAATAAACACAATCCAGGCTGCAGATTTTATGAGGGGTTAAGCTTATGCCCAAAGACATGCCTAAACGCCTGGATTTTACCGGGCCGTAAATGTATTTCATCGTAAAAAGAAAATCCCCACACCAATTAGAAATTTAGCTTAAGTTATCTTCAACTGGTGTGGGGCAGCTATATTTAAACCTACTTTATTTCAACCACGCAATTCTGCGTCCCAAAATTATTTGTAACACAACTTGTGCAACGAGGATCATTAGTCCATGCTCCGTCAACAAAGAACTTGTATTCATATCTTCCTGGTTTAAGACTGGCTTTTACCACCCAATTTCCCTTAGTATCTTTCTTAGCGGAATTTGCCTTAACATCCCAATTGTTAAAACTTCCTGCAAGGCTTACTTTCCTTGCTTGAGGAGAATATAACTTAAATTCCATTGCCTTATTCCTTGTTACCATAGCCATGACTAACCTCCTTTTAATGAACAGACAACTTATTTATACACAACAACTGAACTTATGTCAAGAATTTTTAGACTGCCACTATTATAAGGCCCTTTTTGTCTGCCAAGGCCAGGCTTTCTTTTTTATCTATAAAAAGTGTTTTATCTGCTTCAATAGCAAGGCATTGCGCTCCTATACGAATAAGGTTCTTAATTGTATTAAGCCCCACTACCGGAACATCAAAACGCATATCCTGTTTGGGTTTACTAACCTTAACAATAGTAATCCCTCCACGGCTGATCTTACCGGATCTTTTAATTAAATTATCCGTCCCTTCCAATGCTTCAACTGCAATGATTGCCTTTGACTTTACTGCCACAGTCTGTCCGATATCCAACTCCCCTACAGCCTTTGCTAAATGCAGCCCAAAATCAATATCTTCAGAAAGCAATTCATCCGGTTTTTTCTTAGTTAACACACCTTTTTTAGGAAGATAATCTGTGATAAAAATCGTTGAATCCAAAAGCTCAAGGCCGTGCTCTTTTAATTTTTCGGCGATCTTTCCAAAGATCGTATCCGCTCTTTTGTCTTTTATGGAAGAAAGCAAATCCCTTAACTCGGGATCCTTATTAATCTCTTTGCTAAAAAGCCTGCGCGGGCTGATCTGCCCTGCCATTACCACCTTTGTAATTCCCTCGTCTTTAAATATCTTAAACAACCGGCTATACTCGCTAAGCCCAAGCCAATAAATCTTATCTACAAGTTTCTTAAGCTTCCCCGACGTGTCCCCTTTAATGGCAACAGCCACAATAGAATAGTTTTTCTTCTTTGCCTCTTTTGCAAAAAGCAAAGGGAATTTGCGGTTACCAGCAATCAGGCCGATCTTTTCCATGATTTTAATTTGCTTTACGGCAAGAGCGCGCAATGCCCCGCTCTGATTTTTTAACAAAATCAATAAGGTGAGATACCTCTGGAGTAAGTTTGACTTCTTTTAAGACTTTTTCTAAAGCATTCTTGATCAAGAAACCGGAATTAAAAAGTAATCTGTATGCTTTATCAAGCGCCTGCAGGGAATCCTTGGGAATGCTATTGCGCCTTAAGCCGACGAGGTTTAACCCGAAAACTGCAGCCGGATGCCCGTCGCAAGTTGAATAAGGAGGAATATCATGCACAACCTTTGAACAACCGCCTATAATAGAAAGTTTGCCAACGCGCACAAACTGATGAATTGCCACTAATCCCCCCACTACTGCCCTGTCTTCAATGGTTACATGTCCTGCAAGGGTGCCGCTATTAGCAAGAACACAGTAATTACCTACGCAGCAGTCGTGGGCAATATGCGAATATGCCATAAAAAGATTATTGCTTCCGACAGTCGTCTTCCCGCCTTCTTCTGTGCCGGGATTTAAGGTGCAATATTCGCGGATAATATTATTGTCGCCAATTTCAAGAAATACTTTTTCACCTTTAAACTTTAAGTCCTGCGGCTGGCTGCCTACAACTGCCCCGGTAAAAATTCGGCAATTGCTTCCGATGGCAGTATTTCCTTCAACCACGCAGTGGCTACCGATTACAGTATTATCCCCTATAACCGCATTATCACTAATTGAAGAAAACGGCCCGACGCAAACACCTTGCCCAAGTTTTGCCTTCTTTGAAACAATCGCAGTAGGATGTATTTGCATAATTAATTCTCAACAAGCGCAAACATTAAGTCCGCTTCAGTAACAACCTTGCCATCAACTGTTGCCTTGGCATGCACCTGCCCTGTCTTAGACTTGATCTTACCGGCGACAACTTCCATTACAAGCTGATCCCCTGGTACAACTGTTTTTCTGAATTTAATATTATTCGCTGCCATAAAAAACGCAAGCTTCCCCCGATTCTCCTCGGGAGCAAGCATCATCACGCCACCCACCTGCGCCATAGCCTCAACAATGATCACACCCGGCATTACCGGCCTTCCGGGAAAATGGCCCTTAAAGAAATAATCGTTAATAGTAACATTCTTTATCCCAACAGCGCGTTTTCCTTTTTCCAAATGCACGATCCTGTCCACAAACAAAAACGGCTCGCGGTGCGGAAGGATCTTCATAATCGTTGTTACATCAAGCTGTCCGTCTTGCTGAACATGAAAACCTGCGCCAATCCCGCCGGTAAGAGATTTCAATTTTTGCTCATTGATTTTCTTTGCGATTTTTATATTCTGCGAATGGCCGCTTTTTATGGCAATCACATGGGCCTTTAAAGGACATCCCACCAAATAAAGATCACCCATTAAATCAAGGATCTTGTGCCTGATAAATTCGTTGTCATAACGCAGGGTATTTTTGATCACCCCGTTCTTGCCCAAGACAAGCGTATTATCATAATTCGCCCCCAGCCCCAAGCCTCTTTGCTGTAATTCATTAGCTTCGCTTTCAAGGCAAAATGTACGTGCCGAGGCAATCTCTCTGATAAATACTTCGGAATCTAAGGACAATTCAAGAAATTCTGTCCGCTCAACCGGCTGGTTATAGCTTAAGGTATATGAAATCTTAAAATTATTAGACGGCAATACAATAATAGAACCGCCCTCCTCTTCCACATACATCGGCTCTTTTACAGAAAAAACATGCTTTTCCTTCTCAAGCTCTTTTATCCCCGCCTTTGTTAATGCCTCAAGAAAACTCTTGCCGCTGCCGTCTAACCCGGGGACTTCTTCATTATCAATCTCAATATAAAGATTATCAATCCCCAAACCAAATAAGCAGGCCATAAGATGTTCAACTGTCTGCACCTCGGCGTTGCCTGCGGATATGGTTGTCCTGCGGGGAGAACGCTCAGGAGAAACTAAATTCTCCACTGCCGCCTTTATTACCGGCCTTTGCGGCAAATCAATACGTATAAAATTTATTCCTGCATCTGCCCCAGCCGGCTTAAGGGTAATACTTACTTTTTTTGCGGTATGTAACCCGATCCCCTTTAAACTTAACTCTGTTGCAATAGTTGTTTGTTTATTCATAATGAGTTTACTCTTTTTCTTTTAGCTTGATTTCTAATTCTGCGATTCTCTTCTTAAGCTCCTTGAGCTCTTCATGCATACGCGGAAGGTTCTGCACGAAGGCATTAATTTTTCTTGCGGCATTATGCTCTCTTGCAGGATAACCGGATACAATGGTATTTTCAGGAACTGATTTTGTTACGCCTGCCTGTGCTGCTACCACTGCCCCATCTCCGATTGTAATATGCCCGACTAACCCTGCTTGCCCTGCAAGGGTAACATTTTTCCCGATAACCGTTGAGCCGGAAATCCCTGCCTGGGCGACAATAATTGAGTTTTCTCCTACGACAACATTATGGGCAATGTGCACCAAATTATCAATCTTTGTGCCTTTAGAAATAATTGTCTTATCAAAACGGGCGCGGTCAATGGCGACATTTGCCCCAATTTCAACATCGTCCCCGATCTCTACTGTTCCAATCTGAGGTATTTTTTGATGCAAGCCCTTTACATTAACAAAACCAAAACCATCCGAACCAATTACTGTTCCGCTATGAATAATCACCCTGTTGCCTATGCTGACTCGCTCACGCACAGAAACATTCGGATAAATAACAACAGCTTGTCCTATTTTTACATAGCTACCGATATAAGTTCCGGAATAAATTATAGAATTTTCCCCTATTTGCGCATTATCTTCTACAACAACATAAGGGCCAAGGCAAACGTTCTTCCCCAGAGAAACATTCTTCCCGATAATCGCGGTTTTATGTATCCCGGCAGGATGCGAAATGTCGCTTGGTGCTAACAAAGAAATAACCTTGGCAAATGCCAAAGAGGCATCATCAGTACGGATAATCGGTTTGCTTGATGCTACCGGCTCACGCGCTGTAATAATTGCAGAGGCCTGGGTTTTATCTATTAGTGGGTAATACTTAGGGTTCGCAAGAAATGTTATATCGCCGTTATGCGCTTCTTTTATACCGGCTACGCCCTTTATTACTGTATTTTCATCCCCGACAACTTCCCCGCCTAGAAATTTAGCTATTTCTCTCAGGGTTTTTTGCATAAAAAAAGTTATTTCTTATACCCGCTGTTTAAAATCTCAACAACTTTATCTGTGATATCATAATTCTTTGTCTGATATACCAGGACACGGTCATTAAAAACCATAGTATAACCTTCCTTCTCGGCATATTTCTTTACTGCATCTTCAATGTCCTTAAGGATCTCCTTCATTTTATCATCCTGCTCTTTACGCAGGTCAGTCTGTTTTTGCCTGTCGTATTCCTGAAGGACCTTTACCTTGTTTTCCAACTCGGTCTTCTTGGCATTTTTTTCCTTCTCGCTTAATAAATTATACTTGTCCTGAAAACTTTTGATCTCGTTTACTTTTTTATCTCTTTCTTTGGTATAAAGTTCCTCTTTGTCTCCGAGAACCTTATCAAAATCTTTAGTCTTTGAGTATTCTCCAAACAAGCGGCTCAGGTCAACGTAAGCAAATTTATCCGCGGCATGGGCAACGCCGGTTAATACTATTAAACAAAAAAACAACCCTGCAAAAACTACAGCTATCCTTTTCATTTTGCTACTCCTCCTTTATGTTCATTATCTAATTTTTACCATCTATGAGGCGGGTTTATCGCGAAAATCTACGCGATTAGAAACCGTGGCTTGCGCTAAAGTGCAGACGGCCGCCTTTTATTTCATCATCTCCCGGCTCTTTGTTCATCGGGAAACCATAATCAAGCCTTATCGGGCCAAGAGGCGTCTTGATCCTGACACCAAAACCAATACCCGATTTGTAACCGTTTTTCCCGAAATCTTTTTTACTCTCCCAAACATTACCAACATCGTAAAATGCCGCCAATTTTAAGAAACTGAACAAAGGATACGTGTATTCAAGATTACCGATAAGCATAGCGTCGCCACCCAGGGGGTCCCTTGAAACAGGGTCAATTGGGCCGACTTTTCTTTCCTCATAACCTCTGATAGTGTAGGCGCCGCCGGCGAAGAATCTTTCATAGATAGGTATGCGCGCGGTATCATCATAAGGAGCTCCGACCCCTGCCCGGCCTTTTATTTCAAAAACAGAATTCCATGGTAATGGGATATAGTGTGATGCAGAACCATAAAATTTCCAATAATCTTTATTCCCGCTTAAAGGGCCGCCGGCAAACTCAACTGAGCCCGTAAGCAAATCTCCTTTATGAGGATCAAAAACATTATCTCTTGTATCATAGCTTGCTGCTGGCGTAACACTGCTTATTGTATTCTTCCCTTGTTCCTGCTGTAAATCAATAGTAGCATCTGATGAAATATTAGAAATTTTAATCTGATCGCAGCGATAAGTTAAATCTGTATTTATAAAATCGGTTAGCTGGTAGCCCAGGCGCAAATCTCCACCCAAGACGCTCTCGTCATATCCATAACCAACATCGGTATCTCTTTTATGTTCACGCTTATATGTGTCAAAACCAAAAGAAACCGGATAATCAAAGATCCACGGGTTAGTAAAACTTAAATCAAAATACTGGGTAATGCTGCCAAAAGAAGCGCGCAGCTTAATATCCTGCCCTCCTCCGGTAAAATAAGGCCAATTGCGCCAGTCAAAATTCTTTTGTTCAATTTCCACAAACCCGACAAATTGATCCACTGTGCTATATCCGCCGCCGAAGCTAAAGGCGCCTGTCTTAGATTCTTTAACATCAACGATCAGGTCTTTTTTGTCCGGCTCTTTTGTATCCTCAGTATCATAGCTGATCTCGTCAAAAAACCCTAAATTAGCCAGCCTCTCTTTGCTACGGCGCAGCTTATCCCCGTCAAATTTGTCTCCGGGAGCGATCCTTAATTCCCGGCGGATAACAATATCTTTTGTTTTAATGTTGCCGCGGATTTTTATTTTGTCCACATAAGCAATTTCATTTTCAGCAATTGTATAGGTAATATCAACCCTGCCGCTTGATGAATTCAAAGAAGTTGCTTCCTGCACCTGGCAGGAAATATAGCCACGGTCAAAATATAAACTCTGAATACCTGCCACATCAAATTTCATTGCATCTTCACTGTAAACCTTGCCGGGTATAGCTTCGCTAAGCTTGCTAATAATCAGCTTTTCAGGAATTTCCTTGTTCCCCTGAATAGAAACATTACCCACTAAATACTTCTTCCCTTCCTGAATACGAATAATCACATACAGCAAATACGGCTTTTTGGGATCCTGTTTAACCTCGGAATCAACCGCTACATCAGCATATCCTTGCCTGCGATAAAACGACTTAACACGCTCAACATCTTCTTTTAAAACCTCATCTTTAAGCACGCCCGCGTTGAACAACCATGCCCAGCGGGTTTTAATTAATCTCAAAAGTTTCTTATCGCTAAATGCGGAGTTGCCTTCAAAATCAATATGTTTAATCCTGATCTTCTGCCCCTCAACTACATTAAATTGAACTTTAGCTTTATTGGTCTGCTTGTCCACATCCACCTGATAATTAATCTGCACCTGAGAAAAACCGATTTTCTCATACATCTTTCTTAGTTTTTGCACATCCTCGGCAAGGCTGGGATAATCAAGATATTGTTTTTCTTTAGACTTCAACTCCTCTTTTAATTTTTCATCCTTCATGCGAATGCGAGTAATACCGGCAAAATTTATTGTTTCAATAATCGGCCTTTCTGTAACGCGCACAATGACTTTTACTCCATCCTTATAATCCTGGGTATCAATCTTTATGTCGCTAAAAAACCCCAGCAAAAATAAACGCTTCAGGTCATCGCTAATCACATTTTCCTGATAAGGGCTTCCAATGTGAGTCTTCATTTTAGAAAGGATTATATTGGTGCTGGTGGATTTGTTACCTATTATTTCAATAGCGGTAACTGTTTTTGCGGGAAGATCCGCAGCAGAAGCTTCTTGTAATGGAAGGCTTTGCGAGCTATCCTGGGCAAAAGCAAAAAGGTTAGCGGTAAGTATTAATGAAAATGCAAAAAAGAAAACTTTTAGGTATCGCATTATTGGTATTATATAAGAAGGCCTGAAGGAAATCAATATTTTTTTACTAATACTTATTCTATTTTTGCGATATTCTCAAAACGGGTATATTCTTTAATAAATGACAATTTTACCGAGCCAACCGGGCCGTTGCGTTGTTTGGCGATAATTGCCTCGGCAATCCCCTGATTATCAGGAGTAGGCATATAATATTCTTCACGCAAGATTAATACCACCACATCGGCGTCCTGTTCAATAGCTCCGGATTCTCTCAAATCAGAAAGCTGAGGCCTGTGGTCGTTACGCGATTCAACTGCGCGAGACAACTGGCTTATGGCAATAACCGGCACATTCAACTCTCTTGCCAGCGCCTTTAAGGAACGCGAAATCTCGGAAATTTCCTGCTGGCGGCTTTCAATATTATTTGAACCGCGCATCAATTGCAAATAATCCAGGATAATTAATTTTATGTCCTGATGCGCCTTGAGCCTGCGCGCCTTTGCGCGTAATTCCATTACTGAGATCCCCGGAGTATCATCAATAAAAATCGGCGCTTCAGAAAGCTTTCCTGCTGCCGCAGTCAGGCGCGGCCAGTCGGAAGTTGCCAGATATCCGGTCCTTACTTTATGCGCGTCAACACGGGCATGTGAACAAAGAAGCCTCTGGCACAACTGCTCTTTTGACATTTCAAGGCTAAAAAGCGCAACCGGTATCTTTTCTATCACCCCTGCATATTCGGCAATGCCAAGAGCCAAAGCGCTCTTTCCCATTGACGGCCTTCCGGCAACAATAATTAAATCTGAAGGTTGCAGCCCTGCGGTCTTAATGTCAAAATCAATGTAGCCGGTAGGAATGCCTGTAACATGCGCCTTCTTCTGATAAAGTTTGTCAATTGTCTCAATGCTATCCTTAATAATGTCCTTTAAGGAAAAATACGTCCCCTGAGTTCTTCTGTCGCTAACTTCAAAAATAAATTTCTCAGCCGAATCCACAACCTCATCAATATTCCCCTCGCTATCATAGCAAAGAGAAACAATGCGCGTGGCGTTATTGATCAACGACCTTAAAATGCTTTTTTCTTTGACAATTTTTACGTAATGATTGATATTGGCTGCGGTAGGAACCACATTTACCAAAGAAGCAAGGTAACCTGCGCCTCCGACCTCGTCAAGGATAGCGCTTTTTTTCAACGCCTCGGTAAGCGTAATTAAGTCAACGGCCTTATTGTTGTTGAATAATTCAAGGGTGGTTTCAAAGATCTTCTTGTGGGAGTCTTTATAAAATGAATTCTTATCCAAATGCTCCAGGGCCACAGAAATAGCTTCATCATCCAAGAGCATAGACCCCAACACCGCCATTTCTGCTTCCAGATTCTGCGGAGGGACTTTTTCTAAGAGTTCATTAGCCATGGTTTATTTTTTCACTACCCAGACTTTTAGTTTCGCGATAACCTCGGGGTGCAAATTAACAGGGACTTCATAAATCCCTAAAGCCTTTATCGGCTCACTTAAGGCGATCAGGCTTTTATCAATCTCAATGCCCTCTTCTTTTAAAGCAAGGGCAATATCATGTGCGCTGATGCTTCCAAAAAGTTTTTCGTCTTCTTTTGCCAAGCTTGACAAAGTAAGAGAAACCGCTGAAAGTTTTGTTTTTAACGCCTCGGCGTCTTTCTTTAAACTCTCAAGCATTAAAGCCTTTTTTTGTTTTTCCTGTTCAAGCTTTTTCAAATTACCGGGAGTTACCGGCATTGCCAAACGATTTGGGATGAGAAAATTACGGCCATAACCATCCTTCACCTTTACAACCGAACCGGCCTTGCCTATCTTATCAATATCCTGGTTTAAAATTACTTCCATCATAGTAAATTCCTTTTTTAGCGCGTGTAGGGAAGAAGCGACACAAATCTTGCCTTTTTAATTGCCTCGGAAAGCACTCTCTGATGCTTGGAGCAATTTCCCGACAAACGGCTGGATGTCATCTTACCCCTGTCATTAATAAAATATTCTAACCTTTTGGTGTCCTTGTAATCCAAAGTTTTAACTTTATCCACGCAAAAACGGCAGAATTTCTTTCGTGCCCCCAATAAGCTTTCTCTCTTCTTTCTTGGAGGAAACTTTGATTTTCCGAATGTCTTTGTTTTAGTCTTAGCCTTCATTTATTTCTTCCTCGCTTTCTTGTAACCATGCTGATTCCGTAGTGGTAGTATCCTGTGATAATTCATTTGCCGGCTGTTGCGCTTGTACCTGCGCCTGGGCCCTGGCGCCTGCTCCCGGGCCTGGTGTGCCCATAAACTGCACGCGTTCAGCCCTGACTTCAATTACGCTGCGTTTCTGCCCGGCGGTATCTTCCCATGAACGAAACTGCAGCCTGCCTTCAACAAAAACACTGCTTCCTTTATGTAAATACTGATTGCAGGTTTCTGCCTGTTTATTCCAGACCACAGCAGTTATAAAACACACTTCTTCTTTTAATTCCTGGTTTTTATCTCTATACTTACGGTTTACCGCCATGCGTAAATTCGCCACGGCTGTGCCTTGCGGAGTATAACGCAATTCCGGGTCCTTGGTAAGGTTACCCATCAATAAGACTTTGTTTAAACTTGCCATAAATTACCCCCTTATTGCTGATTTGTAATCAAAACCCGCAAGATAAATTCGTTAAGCCTGTAGGCGTGACGAATATCTTTTACTGCCAAAGGCGGCGAGGTAAAATTCATAAGATAATAAAGCCCCTCATGCTGTTTCTTTAAAGGAAAAAATAATTTTCTCCTTTCCCCCCAAACAGCTGCCTGTTCCACTGTCCCGTTATGTTTTATTACAGCATCGCTGATCTGGCTGAATAACGTTTTTCTTTCCTCTTCAGAAAGATCAGGTTTGATAATAAACATTGCTTCGTATTTATTCATTTTCTTCGCTCCTCTTGTTGAACCGGTTCATTGCCTCGGTTGCGCCTTTTTCTATCCAAATTAAAATACATTCCTTTGCTTGCTCAATCGCTTCATGCACGGTCGCTTTTTCTTTGCGGCTAAATTGCTTAAGGACATACTCGGAAACTTCAGCCCCTGCCTTCGGCCTTCCAATCCCGATGCGAAGCCTTGAGAATTGTTGTGTATCTATGCTTTTTATAACAGACTCAACTCCCCGGTGGCCGCCTGAAGAACCGGAAGGTTTTATTTTTAGCCTGCCCAGCTCCAAATCCAAATCGTCGCAAACCACCAGAAGATCATTCGTTTCTATCTCATGCCTCTTTAAAAGCCCTTTTACGGCGTTGCCCGAGAGATTCATATAGGTAAGCGGCAGGGCGAGCACGCATAAATCATTGGCAAGTTTTATTTTTGCCGATACCGCATTTATGCCACTTTCTTTTTTCAAAGAGACTTTGCAATCTTTACACAAACTTCTTATGATTGAAAAACCGATATTGTGCCTTGAATCCTGATAAATATCTCCGGGGTTACCAAGGCCTATAATTAGCTTCATTACACTATTTCTTTTCTTTTTCTTTGCCTTCTTCTGCACCCTCAGCAGCAGGGACTTCTTTCTTTTCCTTAATTACTTCCGGCTCTTTTACCTCTTCTCCTTCAACCGGCGCTGCAACTTCTTCCTTCATCGGAGCAGCTATAGTCAGGACGATCCCTTCAGGTTCAGTTAAAATTTTAACTCCGGAAGGAGCAACTATATCTTTAACATGAATTGAATCGCCAAGTTTTAACTGCGTAATGTCAATCTCAATCTCTTTAGGAATGCTTGTCGGCAAACACTCAACTTCAACCTCCCAAAGAATATGTTCAAGAGAACCACCCTCCTGTTTAACGCCTATTGAATCCCCTTTTGCCACCACAGGGACATTGACCTTAATTGCCTTGGTCAAAGAAATCTCGTTAAAATCCACATGCACAATATCGCCCCTCACCGGATCATACTGAATTTCCTTGATCAGGCATGGACGGGATTTCTTTGTTGTATCGTCTTTTACCTTCAGGTTAATAACCGCAGTTTCAATGTGGTACTGATGAACCAACTTTATCAATTGGCTGCGGGAGATCTTTAAAGCAAGCGAATTCTTACCGCCAAAATAAACAACTGCAGGAAGAAAACCTGCATCCCTGAGATGTTTAACCTTGCCTTTTCCTATTTCCTGTCTTTGTTCTGCATCAAGTAATATCTCTTCCATTTTGCTTCACGCTCCGTTCTCTTTTTTTAGTTTGATTAATCAAATAAACAACTGATTGACTCTTCGTTATGAATCCGTTTAATCGCCTCGCCAAAAAGCCCGGCTAAAGGCAAAACCTCAATCCGCGGGTGTTTCTTATGATCTTCCAACGGAATACTGTCGCTGATTAACAATGCCTGCAGTTCCTTGCACTGTTCAATACGCTCTATTGCAGGGCCGGATAAAACTCCGTGGGTAATTGCAGCGCGGATACTCCTTGCCCCTGCTCTTTTTAGAGCCTCAACTGCTTCTACCAACGAACTTCCGGTTGCAATCAAGTCATCAACAATAATCGCATCCTTATCCTTGACCTCGCCGAGTATGTGCATGGCCTCGGCTTTGTCCGGAGAAATGCGCCTTTTATCAATAATGGCAAGCCCGGCGGAAAGCCTTTTTGCGTATGCGCGGGCCATTTTAATGCTTCCCACATCCGGAGAAACCGCAACCGGATTTTTTAATTTTAATTTTTCTATAAATTCAATAAAAACACCTACTGCAAAAAGATGATCCACGGGTATATCAAAAAATCCCTGGATTTGCCCGGCATGCAGATCCATGGTCAGGATACGATTTGCTCCGGCGACCGTTAAAAGATTGGCCACAAGTTTTGCGGTAATCGGAACGCGAGGCTGGTCTTTTCTATCCTGCCGGGCATATCCAAAATAAGGCATCACCGCGGTAATCCTCGCCGCAGAGGCCCTTCTTAAAGCATCCAGCATAACCAGGAGTTCCATTAAATTCTCATTCGGCGGAGGGCAGGTCGGCTGGATCACAAATACATCCTTGCCCCTGACATTATCCACAATCTTGACCCGTATCTCTCCCTCGCTAAAACGAGTAACCAAGGCTTCGGAAAGCTCAATTTTAAGGTAGTCGCAGATTTCTTTAGCCAGCTTAGGATGGGCATTGCCGCTAATTACTGATAATTTATCCATAATTACCTCTTTCGTTTAATAATTTTAGCCGGCACACCAGCAACAGTTTGGCCGTCTTTTATATTTTGATGCCTTAAAATCACGCTGCCTGCTCCGGTTACAGCAGACTTGCCGATTTTTGCCGGGGCAACAATAACAGTATCGCAGCCGACAAAAGCAGAATCCTTGATTACCGTAAGATTTTTATTAGTTCCGTCAAAATTTGCAGTGACCGTCCCTGCTCCAATATTGGCTTTACTGCCGATGCGGGTATCTCCGATATAGCAGAAATGCTTCAGGAAAGTTTTGCTTCCGATATGAGAACGCACAAACTCAATGAAATTTCCGGCCAACACTTCATCTTTTAACTCAGTGCCTTCGCGCAAATGGGCAAAAGGCCCTACAGAACAACGTTTTCCAATTTTAACACCATTTTCAATAACTGTAAAGGGATAAATCACACTCTCTGAGCCGATTTTTACCCCAAAATTTATAAATGCAGAATCCGAGTCAATAATAGTTACGCCCTGCTGCATTAATTTTTCATTTATCCTTTTTTGCATTATTCCTGTTGCCTTGGCAAGCTCAACGCGCGAATTGATCCCCAGGGCTTCATCTATATCAGGGATCTTCATACCTTCAATAACCCCGCCATTTTTATAAATAATCTTCAAAATATCAGTAAGATAATATTCATTTTTGCGGTTATTCGGACGGATAAGCTTGATCGCTTTTTCTAATTTATCTTTTTTAACACAAAAAATCCCGGTATTAATTTCCTTGATATCCTTCTCAAAGTCATCAGCGTCTTTTTCTTCTACAATACCGCAGATAGCAGTATATTTATCCCTTAGAATCCTGCCATATCCAGAGGGCTTGTCCAATACAGCGGTTAAAATAGTCAGGTCTGCACCGCTCTTTGAGTGCTGCTCTAATAAATTCTTCAGCGTTTCTTTTTTAAGCAGAGGTATATCGCCGTAAAGAATTAGAATGCTACCGGAAAAACCTGTTAACTTGGGCAAAGCCTCTTTAACCGCATCAGCAGTGCCTGCTAATTTTTTCTGGATGGCAATTTTAAAACCTTCGGGGATTACTTTTTTTACTTCCTCGGCCTTGTGCCCCAGCACTACCACGCTGCTTTTTATTTTAAGTTCTTTTGAAAGGTCTAAAACATAATTAATCATCGGCCTGCCGCAAACCCGATGCAATACCTTGGGAGTTTCAGATTTCATCCTCTCTCCCTTACCAGCAGCCAGAATAATACAAGCAAGATTATTTTTCATAAGATTTTATTGGTTGGGACGTATGGATTCGAACCATAATAGCGAGACCCAAATTCTCGTGTCCTACCATTGGACGACATCCCAGTATATTTATTTCACTTATTCATCAAATGAAGAACCGGAAGAAACACCCTTTTTCTTCTCTTCTTCGTATGCGTCTAATACCCTTTTTTGCAGATATTCCCTGAAAGACTGCGTTATCGGATGGGCAATATCTTTATGCTCTAACTGAGTTGCGCCGCTTGGTTCAGCAGAAGGCGCGCGTATGTTCACCGGAAGCTGCGAACCGCATTGATTGCAATATCTACTGCGCAATTCATTCTTAAAATTACATTTAGGGCAACCTTGTTTTATTTTCCTTGACGGCATTGCTATAAACAACCCGGTTGCGCCCTCAATTACTTTAATGTTCCTTACCACAAAAGCGTTTTCAAAAGTTACAGTAGCGTATGCCTTTAATTTCTTATCAGGAGAATCTTTCAGGACCACCCTAACCTCGGTTATCTCCATGTTGCTACCTCCTTAAAATGCATCAGCGTTAAACCCGTTCTTTCATTAAAAACACAAATTGATCCGGGTTAAATTGTCCGCGTGACAAAAATCTGCCACGGCATTTTCTGCCCCCTAAGCTTTTCGCCTAAGGTTACGGCCTCCTTTCTTGAAGAAACCAAACCAAACACCGCCGGACCGCTTCCGGACATAAGAATAGATTCCAAGCCCAAATCAGAGAGCATTTTTTTCACAAGTTTAACTTCTGGATAGATCCGGGTGGTCACCGCTTCCAGGCTATTAAACAAAAGGCTTTTGACAGCAAAAGGCCCGTCTTTTCTTAACGCTGAATTTAATATTTTAACATTACAAACTGGCTTTGTCAACCCAAGAAGTTCATCAAATTTACGATAAATTAAAGGCGTAGAAACGTGTATTTCAGGCACAACCAGAATAAACCAAAGGCGCAATTTAACAAGTTGAGGGAGCTTGCGGATTTTTTCTCCTCTGGAGAGGCCTTGGGCAAAAGAGAGGCCGTACATAAAAAAAGCCACATCAGAGCCGATTTTCTTGGCCAAATTTGCTAATTTCTTTTGGTTAAGGTTTAACCTCCAAAGCTTATTTAGGCCAATAAGGGTTGCTGCAGCATCACTTGAGCCCCCTCCTAAACCAGCGCCGACAGGGATGCGTTTATCAATCTTTATCTCAACGCCGCAATTGCACTTACATCTCTGCTGCAAAAGCTTGGCTGCCTTAAAACAAAGATTTGATTCATCCTCCGGCACAGAACCATGCGCGCAAACAACCTTGATTTCATTAGCAGGCAGCGATCTTAAAATAATCCTGTCTGCAAGGTCAATGCGCCCAAAGAGCGTGTTTAGATTATGGAAATTATCTTTACGTTTATTCAATACCGCTAAAAACAGATTAACTTTAGCGTAAGCTTTTATTGAAATAATTTTATTCTTGGGGCAGGATTCTTGAGGAAGGGATTTATTCATTACTATATTAAAATCTCAAGCAATACTGGACATTACCGCTTTTTCAATATCTGAGCTGGTCAAGTTATATTCTTTTAAAAGGCTTAAAGGATCGCCTGACTGGCCGAATTTATTTCTCACACCCACGCGCACAACCTTAACCGGATAGTTTTCCGCCACTACTTCATCAATACTGGAGGCTAAACCACCGATAACTGAATGCTCCTCGCAAACCACTATTGCTTTGGTTTCCTTTGCAGCTTTTAAAATTACCTCAGCATCTAACGGCCGTATAGTATGCACATTGATCAGGCGGGCTTTAATACCTTTTTTTGCCAGTTCATTAACTGCTGCCAATGCCTCTGCCACCATAATCCCGCAAGCAACAACAGTAACATCGGTTCCGTCAATTAACACCTGCGCTTTACCCAACTTAAACTCGCCTTTATTTTCTATAGTAGGGATTTTCGGCCTGCCCAAGCGCACATAAAATGGGCCCTTATTGTTTGCCGCGGCAATAACCGCATCGCGCGCCTGCGGCCCGTCGCAAGGCACAATAATTTTGATATTTGGGATCACCCGCATCAAAGCAATATCTTCTAACGCCTGATGGCTTGCTCCGTCCGGCCCGACGGAAACTCCGGCATGCGTGGCTACAATTTTAACATCAAGGTTACTGTAACAAACTGAATTTCTTACCTGATCCCAGGCGCGGCCGGTGGCAAATATCGCAAAAGTTGAAGCAAAAACTATTTTTCCGCTTGCAGCAAAACCTGCAGCAGAAGCAATCATGTTCTGCTCAGCAACACCAAAATTAAAAAAACGCTCAGGAAATTCCTTGGCAAATAATCCGGTGCGGGTAGAGCTGGACAGATCCGCGTCTAAAACCACAATATCCTTATTCAACTTGCCTAATTCCACAAGTGACTGGCCATAAACATCTCTTTGATATAATTGTTCCATTTTGGTTAATTAGTTAATTGATTAATTGGCCTACTCACCACTCACCAATTAATCAATATTTATTCCAGTTCCTTTAACGCCTTTTCCGCCTCTTCCTTTGTCGGAGCGCGGCCATGAAAATCACAGACATTCTCCATAAAAGAAACGCCCTTGCCTTTTACTGTATGGGCGATAATTATCGTCGGTTTTCCCTTGACCATCTTCGCTTCAGCATAAGCAGAAAGTATTTCTTTAACATTATGCCCGTTAATCTCAATCGTATGCCAACCAAATGCCTGCCACTTTGCTGCCAAAGGTTCAAGCGCCATCACCTGGCAAATTTTGCCATCAATCTGAAAACCATTATAATCAAGGATACCGCAAATATTATCGCACTTATAATGGCTGCAAGCCATAGCTGCTTCCCAGATATTTCCCTCCTGAGTTTCTCCGTCTCCCATCAGGACATATATCCGGGAATCGCGTTTATCAAGCCGGGCAGCCAGGCTCATTCCAAGGCTCACCGAGAGCCCCTGGCCAAGAGACCCGCTTGAAACCTCTACTCCCGGGGTGCGCCTGTCAGGATGCCCCTGCAACATTGACCCTAATTGCCTCAATGTCCAGAGTTTCTCCTGCGGAAAATATCCGGAATCAGCAAGCACAGCATACCACAACGGGCAGCAATGCCCTTTAGACATATGAAAACGGTCGCGTTCCGGCCACGATGGGTTCTTGGGATTATGCCGCAACACAGAATAAAATAAAACAGTAATTAAATCAGTTGAGGAAAGGCTTCCTCCGGGATGGCCTGATCCGGCCTTGACTAACATTGATACAATGAGCCTGCGGATTTGTTTTGCTTTATCTTCTAATGCTTTTATTTTATCAACAGAATAATCAGCCATTTATTATTTAACCAGCTTGTCCAGCTTCTCTAATTTTTCTTTAACCTTATCCTGCTTTGCGTCCATCTGCAGGGATTTCTGCCAATTTAACTTTGCGTTTTCTTTATCGCCGGTTTTTAAATACACGTCTCCTAAATGATCATAAATCACCGGATCAGCCAAAAGCGAACCAGCACGCTCTAATTCCTTGAGCGCTTCTTTTACCTTGCCTTTCTTGAAATAGAGCCAGCCCAAACTGTCTGCATAAGCTCCATTTTCAGGGTCAAGCGCGATCGCCTTGCGGATCATTGTTTCTGCCTGCGCCAGATTGCGGTTTTCTTCTACATAAAAATAGCCTAAGAAATTAAGCGCCTCATGATAATCCGGCTTTAACTCAATTGCCTTCTTTAATTCTTTCTCGGCAGCTTCTTTATCCTTTAAATCATAATAGACGCTGCCCAGATAAAAATGAGCCTCGGCATCTTTTGGGGCGATCTCAATTACCAGACGGTAAGTTGCTTCTGCGTCTTTATATTTTCCCTGCTGCAGATAAATTGAAGCAAGACTTTTATAAATATCAATATTTTTAGGCTGCAGCTTAGAGGCGTTTTTCAGAGCGAGCTCGTATTCAGCTGCTGCTAAATCCAATTTATCCTGCGAAGTATACAAAATAGCCAGTATCGCATGCGGCTCAACTGCCTCAGGATCAAGCTTGCCTGCTGTTTTTAATTCATCAATCGCCTGCTCAAAATTATTCTTCTTGATTAAACTTGCAGCGAGATTAAGGTGGATTAAAGGGCTTTGAGAATCAGCCCTTAGGGCCGATTTATATTCTTCAATAGCTGCGTCAATATCCCCAAGATCCTCATAAACAACACCCATAATATAATGAGTGAGTCCGGAGGAAGCTTTTTTATCCAAAGCAAGGGCGCTTGTTGTGACCCATGATAAAAGCAGGCACAAAAACACCCTTGTCAAGAATATCTTGCCGCAAGAAGGCATAATTTAATTAACCCCGCCTGCTGTTTAACCCCAAGCTCTCTTCTTCAGATGGCGCAGACGGCGGCGCATCTTTTTCCTCTTATGGGTCCTGATTTTTTGTCTTTTTCTTTTACGGCCACAAGGCATGCTTACTTCTCCTTAATAAATCACTTTATTCAACGGATACTCAATGATCCCCTGTGCGCCGCGCTTCTTTAGTTCAGGGATCAACACGCGCACAATCTTTTCATCAATTATAGTTTCAATAGCGCACCACCCGTCGTCAGATAGCCCGGAAATAGTAGGCTTTCTTAAGGCAGGCAGGGCTGCAATCACTTTTTTTAAATCCTGCTTTTTTACATTCATTTTCAGGCCGACTTTCTCCTCGGCGGAAATCGCCCCTTTTAAAAGCAATGCGATCTGCGACATCTTGTCTTTTTTCCATGCGTCTTTATAGGAATTTTTATTTGCAATAAATTGTGTTGTGGATTCACAGAGAGTGGCAATTTCAACCAGCTTATTTGCACGCAGGCTTGAGCCGGTTTCAGTTAATTCTACAATAGCATCCACCAGGCCGCCGCTTACCTTGACTTCCGTCGCGCCCCAGCTAAATTCTACCTCAACCTTAACTTTATTTTTCTGAAAATACTCTTTTGTAACATTAACTAATTCAGTGGCAATGCGTTTTCCCTGCAAGTCCTTAACTGACTTAATTCCGGAATCCTGCGGCACAGCCAAAACCCAGCGCACCTTATTCAAACTCTGTTTTGCATAAGCAAGGTCGGTTACCCGAACTACATCTGATTTATTTTCCAGGACCCAGTCATTTCCGGTGATCCCGCAGTCAAGCGCACCATCTTGCACGTATCTTGACATTTCCTGTGCGCGCAACAGCACCGCCTGAATCTCTGTGTCATCTACCGACGGAAAATACGAACGCGAGTTGGATAAATTTACATTAAATCCGGCCTTTTTAAACATCTTAAAGGTGGATTCCTGCAGGCTTCCTTTAGGAAGACCTAATTTAAGTATTTTCTTATTCATTATAAATTCCCTTTTAAATTTATGGAAAAATCTTCTGCGAGGCAATATTATAGCGGTGTTATTTTAATTTGTAAAGAAGTTTTCAAAATTTGTACTAGCAAGATTAAAATTTACTATTTTAACAATTTTAAAATGTCCTATTTTTGTTTTTAAAGAGCGCGGAACATCAGTCTCGTCATTGCGAGTCGCTTCACAACGCAGGATGACGAAGCAATCTAATTCTCTCTAACCGCTTCCAGACTCTAATACTACTAAAATATCTTTTAAGGTAGGATCCGTATTACAACAGGCCTCTTCCTCTTTCCTAAGCACTTGTGCAATGCAGGAGAGGATTTTAGCGTTTTCTTCAGGAGGGCCATTAAATAAATATGCCGCCTGAGCGCATTCTTTGAGGCGGTCAGTGGAAGGCGTAATGCCGGCGCCAAGAAGCCTGTTAATTTCTGCTAATTCTTTATTCACATCAAAATGACTTAGTTTAGCTCTTAAGTCGTAGCTAATAGTTCGCAGGCCTAAATTAGTCATGGCTTGGGTAACGATAGGCAACGCGCGAAAATCAATACCACCGGTATTCACAGGGACTGTCCCCGCCCGGGCTATTTCAGCGCCATTTAAAGGGGACTGTCCCTGAACTTTGCTATTTATCTCCACCGCCGAAGAGGCCGCCTCAGGCGCCGCGCCGGCGGAATATTTCTTATGTGCCTCAAAAGTTACCCCAAGCCTTGGTTCACGCAAGTCTCTGCCATCTACACGGAAATTCTCCAAATCCACTTGTGAAGCTTTAAAAAATTTTACTTTATATATATCCCCAAATTCTTGTAACGTCATATCTATATAATATATCAGCTTAGCGAAATTTAAAGAATCAGAGCCCTCTAGCGAATATTGATCCTCTAACGAAACTTGGGCGTGCTGATTTACAAAAATCCGCCCCCCATCAAAGTTTAGAAGCCTGACTATAGGAAAAACACTATTACTCATCTCCAACAAACAAGCATCGTCGTAAGAAATAAAAACATCAATCCTTCCATCAATCCCAAATTTTGCAAACATTTTCTTCTGTTCCTGTATTGCATATTCATTAGTATCAATGATGCTAGACTGCAATCCTAACTTATACAGCATTACCGGCAAGTAATCATTTAAACCCGGCCCTACCACCAAACAGCTTTTCCCTTTAAGTAAACCCATACTGGAAATCTTTTTAGAAATCTGTTCCCTTACTTCACCTTTAAATATAATTCTTCCTGAAAGCCTATTAATATCCTCAATTACATCTTTTATCTCTTGCTGTGTTATAACCGCCGAAGAGGCTGCGTTTACCCCGACCGAAGTCGAGGGGCCGCTCGCGCCACCAGTCGCCAGTACCCGGTCGCCTGTTATCGGTGAGCCTGCGGAAATTTTTCTTCTTAAAACAGCCAGTCTTTCTTGTATCGGAGGATGAGTCTGCGCCCTTAAGGGAACCTTATCAGAAGGCTCAACAGCTTTCTCGCCTACGATACTTTTAATAAAGGCACCTGCTTCAATATCTAATCTTCCGAGCGTTTCTAATGCCTTGATACAAGATTCTCTTTTATATCCGGCCTTGACGACATAGTCAAAAGCTATGCTATCCGCTTCTTTTTCTTGTGATTGTTGAAAATTTGACCAAAAATCAAGATTGTCAGGGCTATAATCTCCATATAATGCCATAGCACGTAGGCCGCTTCTTGAATGCCCCTTTTCGCAATGTACTAATTCATGAGCAATGACCCAAGCAAGCCCATCATCATCTAAACTAGAAATTAAATCCTCACTAATCATAAGATAAGTATTCTGCGCCATTGTATATAGATAACCCAGATGTGGCAGTGACTTAGGAACCAATAAATAATACTTACCTTCAATTCTATTTATTTCTAGTAATTTCTGTAAGATTTTTAATGCCCTTATATATGCAGGATCTCGAGAAGATAATAAAATTCCTCTAAAATATAATTGTAGAAAAAATATTGAATTTGAAATTTCTAAGTAACGTTCGCCATACCGCGAGAAAGTACCTTCCCCTCCTTTATTTAAATTATCATGCAGAATTTGTTTTTCAACTTCAAGCGCCTTTAAATATCTTCCTGAAATTTCTTGTAAACGCCATTCTTCGGTAATATCCGGGAGAAATAGATTACCTTCAGAAAGCTGCTCAATAAATTTCTTGGCTTCTGCGATTTCCTTTTCGCTGAGTTTTAGCAATGGGGACTCATGAACAATTTTCTTTACCGCCGAAGACGCCACTTCATCCTCCGCGCCATTTTCATCCTCGCCCTGCCCTAAATTTAGTTGAGGAATCGAAATACCAGAATTATTATCCAATTGATTTCCCAAAGTAGAAGACGCGCTATCTTTATCTTGAGTGTAGCCCAATATTTTATCAATCCGCCATGTAATATAATAGGCCCAACCAATTCCTAACGCACCGCCAATTAACGTCAATATAAGATCTATTCCATTGTCAACCTCCCGCACCATTTCAAACATTGTCATTAGGGGATAGCTTATTCTAAATACAAAACGTCTGCCATCATATTCTCTGTCCACGTTACTTTTATTAATAAAGATACCGGGCCTAAGAAAATCTTTGACTAAACCTATTCCCCATATTATTGAGCAGAAGAAAGCTGTTGACGCAGCAGGGTTAAAAAGGTGTTTAATATAATGCGGGTAAGTTCCGGCCGTAAAGCTCGATCCCGTTCCAAATAAATTCAATGGATTTAGATAAACTACCAATCCAAGAAGTGCAAGCGATAAGGAAGACAACAAATAATATTTCACCTGGCTTCGTAAAATTACTCCGTCCCCTAATCCCCTAGCAGAATTAGTATTCGCTTCTGTTTTTTTCTCCACCGCCGAAGAGGCCCTGCCTGGAACGTAGTCCTCGGCTGATAGCAAAGAATCTGGATTTTGCAATTTGCTATTTGCCCTATGCCACTTTCCTACCTTGGGGCCTGTCAATACTCCATTTTCAACCGCAGAACTCGCAGAGGACATCGGGACAAAAAAACAGGTTTGAAAATGATAACCATGGGGTGAATAACTAAATTGATGAATTTTACTTAATGTTTGTTTTCCATAGTTACGCGCGGAAATTACCCTCCTTATCTCCGAACGATTGGAATGAATGGAGGGATTCTCCGGAATAAGGACCCCTGCACAACCCAACTGCTTTGCCAATGCCTGCGCATAGGATACGAACTTGCTGTAAATTTCATCTGCTGCTACTCTCATTAAAAGAGTTGTATGCGGGTTAATCCCGGGTAGAGTAAGGTATTTTTTTCCGCTATCTTCAATTATCAGTATATGCATACCACCACGGGCAATACCATTTTCATCAAAAAGAATGGCATTATAGAAGTTAGGATTACCCCATAATTCCTTATCAGGAGCCACACAAACACCCATATTTAACCCAGCTACACCATGGGCTTTTCTCTTGGAGAGTAAGATCCTCAAGCTAACCTTCTTATTTCCTTCCTGGAATTCATATTTAGTTGATACTTCTTTCTGCATTGCCTGATATTCAGAGCCCTGCAGGCGCTGGGAGATAATAAGCGCTTCTTTGCCTGGCTGGACCTGAAAGGTAATTTCTTCCAAGATTCTGGTGATTTCTTTCTCAGCGGTTAAGTTCTCTATTTTAGCCCAGAGCATATCAAAGGTTGATTCATCTTCTATTCTTAAGATATTACTCTTAACTCTATTTCTTAATTCATTTGGATTATTGGCAAGAGCTTTTCTTGCTCCAAGGATTGCCTTGGCACTACCTCTGGGATTATTTAACCTTGCCTTAAACATCTTATTGACCAAAGCTTGGTATTGCTGCGGATTTTGCTCTCTGTATTTGGCAGTACAGTCGCCAATCAGATCCATCAAGGTATCTCCAACAAATTCTTTTAAAGCCATTATCTCTCTAATTGAGGTAAGCGCATCTGGAAGCTTTATATCGCGGCTGGCAATGAAATAGCGATAGAGCTCCCTTAACAGCTCCTTTCTCCCTCTATTTGGATCACCTGTTTGCCAATATTCAAGCAACCTTCTGCCAATCTCCACCAGCTCATTTTCATTAACTACAATTTTCTCCTGCGGATTAACTTCCTTTATTACTTCTAATAATGTCATCCAGGGAGTTTGATCTAATGGATTAGAGGGATCTTTTAAGATATATCGTCCGGTAGAGACGGCAAAAAAAGGCGTTTTGGTTAAATCATCAGGAATTCCTGCTGTATCTTGAGGCCTGTCAGGCCGACTTGAATAAATTCCACCATACATGTTCCTGGAAACAGTGGTTTCGGGAGGAAAAACATGCGTTAAAACAGCATAAAAGAATGGGTCATTTTCAACTTTACCTGCATCTTCATTAAGGATTGCCTGATGAATAGTTTCATACCGACTAACCAATGCTTTTAAATTTTGGGGATTATCTTTATAAGCTTTATACAGCTCAACAATGGCATAAGAGTTGTCTTTTAAGAATTCATTAATTTTTTCTTTTTCCACAGATACCGGCTTCTGGATAACCCCATTATTAACGCCTTCCACAATGAAATTTTTCAGCAAATCATAAGCTCTTACCCGATTCTGCTGGATAAATTCTCTTAAGAAATCCAGATCACTTTCTGACTTTATCGCATCTTTGCTCCAGAGCCTGACTACTTCTTGAAAACAAAGAAAGGCGCCAACAGTTTGATTAGCCACAACGGGCTTGATAAATCTTTTAAATAAAAGGGGATATTCTTTCATTATGGCAGAAAGTGATTTTAAACTATTCATTGTTTGATTCTCAACACCCCGGCATCTGTCAGTAACCCATAGCAGGTCATTACCTATTTTTTCTATATCATCCCTCGTTTGGATAAACTGCGATAAAGCATCGAAGCCTATTAATAAAAACCCATTATTCAATAGTTGCCTGTTGTTTATAAAAACACACCCTAAGCAAGAAGCAAGATTACTTCTTGCTTTTCTTGCCGCCTCATCAGTATTATTAATTTGTTTTAACATGCTAATCAAGTCGTCTATCTGATCCACGGTAAGCTGGATATTCGCATTATTGGATAAGGCTCGTGTTAAAGCTGAAGCAAGATTACTCCTTGCTAAATTTGCCGTCTCATCAGTATTATTAATTTGTTTTAATATGCTAATCAAGCCGTCTATTTGATCCACGGCAAGGTGGATATTGGTATCATTGGATAAAGCTTGGCTTAAAGCTGAGGCAAGATGACTCCTTGCTAAATTTGCCGCTTCATCAACACCGGTGATTTGTTCTAACGCAGAGATTAAATTAATTATTAAACCTGGAGCAGCAGAAATGATTTTCCCTAAGCAAGAGGCAAGTTTACTTGCTGATTCCCTTGTTAATTTATCATTAACAACCATTTGCCTTAAGGAAGCAATTAAGATGTTTACCTGATCACTACTAAGCTTGGAATCGGTATTGTTGGATAAAGCCTGGGCTATGGCAGAAGCAAGATAATTTCTTGCCTGATTCGCCTCCTTACTATTATTTTTGATATGGCTTAAAATAGTAATTAAATCTGATATTTGCGTTTTTTCAAGCTTTAATGCCGTATCATTTGATAAAACATTAGCTAATATAAAACCAATGCCTCCGATGTCTTTAAATATTTCACTTATTAATTCTTCATTGCCACAAATTGAATTCAAAGTAAAAATTAAGTCGTCTATATCCTCTCTACTGAATTTTAACGCTCCTTTGCAATCTAAAACGACACTTGCTAAAGCAAAAATACAAACCCTCCTTATCAAATTTGCATTGTGATCATTAGAAGCATTCTTTTTTATAACAGCCATCAAGTTCTTAGATAAGGAAACATTATCCTTTACAGCATATATCAATATCTTAAATAAAGCATCTTTCAATCGCATCGCTGCTTTTGTATTTGCGGTAGTTATTTGTATCTCATCAAGTATTCTATTGATATAGCCCGGGGATCTTGATACACCCGTACCAATAACGTAGATGCTAGACTTTATAATCTCCTTTTCTTCGTTACTGCTTAGAAAAGCAATAAATTTATCCATAGCGGTAGAAGTAAGCTTGGTAGTTTTAGGCTGATCCCGGGAAAAAGAAAGGTTCAGGAGTTGAAGTAGTTGTTTTTTTACCTCTATTGAGGCTTCATCATCTCCGGGGATTTCTGACAAAATAACGATCAAATCCTCTGTTTGTTCAGTAATAAATCCGCGATAAGAATTGCTGTCCGACAATACGAACGACAAAACTGCAAGCAGGCTACTGCGTGCCAGACTGGCCTGCTTATCGCTGCCGTTAATTCCCCTTAAAATATCAATCAAATCATTCATAAGGATTTTAACAAAAACACTGACCTCCTTTCTGTCTTGATCTAAATGGCGAATACCTGCATTTAGAACTCTGACAAGATTATGCACCGTCAAATTTAGAGAATCACTATTACCTGCGCAGACTTTCCTTATTTGAGAAATATATTTTTCTACCAGGGCAATTTTATGCAACACTCCCGCTAATGATATTTCTGGGCTAATTAAGTCAGCCATCTTTAATCTTATCTTTCTATGCCAAGGAGGCACGAAAGATTTATCAAAAACGGCACAGAAAGCATCTCTTAACCGCACTGCTGTTGTGTCATCGCCTTTGATAGCCATAATTTCTTTAAGCAGCTCATCCAAAAATGCGTGATTGCAAGAAATAGCCATACCAAGCAGATAATCCAGGTTTGTTTTCTCCTCCCAGGCTGCGTTTTCGCTGACAAGTGACTTGAATTCAGATAATAATCTAGAAAATAACTGCGGATTATTTATCAGGTATTGGTTTAAAATCGTAACCAGGGTATGCTTAGGCGTGCCATAATAAGGATTATACTCATCGCGCCTTGCCATTCTGTTTAATACAATTATTAAATCTTTGGCCTGAGTTTCGCTAAGTTTTAACTCAGTGTTCTTTCCAGAAGCAGCATATAAAGCCCAAATAAGCACTTCTGCTATATCTAAGCCCATATTGTCTATTAGCTTTAACTCAGAAATAATTTCGTTAAATTTAACAGGATCATAGGCAATAGCCAAACCCAAAGCATAAGAGAAGTTATATTTTCTGCAATGTTTCGCATGATCCCATCCCCAGCTTTCTTTTCCTTTTATATATTCAAGCAATTTAACAAAAGAACCTGGATTCCTGGAGAATTCTAATCTTAAAACAGCAGCAATTTCTTCTAAGCCTGAGTTCTCGTAATCGTCTTTGGAATCAATCCCGTCAATAACAATAAAAAGGTTATTTAATTGATTATCCGTGAGTTGAAGAGTTTCATAATTTGAAATGACTTGCAATAAATTCTTGGCGAGCGCTTTTCTTCTATTGGCAGGATAGCCAAGATTACCTTCACTTTTAGCGGCTTTTAATTCCTCTATCAGCTTATCAATCTTGCCTGCGGCTTCGGCTACTCCATCTTCAATAGCTGATGAAGCATCGCTTTCTTGCTCCTGATCCACGGTAAATGATGAAGAATTTTGTGTCAACTTGTCCACCGCCGAGGAGGCTGCGTTTACCCCGAGCGCAGTCGCGGGGCCGCTCGCGTCACCAGTCACCAGTCGCCGGTCTCCTGTTATCGGTGAACCTGCGGAATCATGTTTTTTATTAGCAGGAACTACAGGTATATGTATAGCAATAATATGACCATTTACAGAAAGACCCTCATTAAGCACATCTTCCCTCCAACCAATCAATATAGGATGTTCCTCATAGGGAGATACGGTAAGATAATTACTAACAATATAATTGACCCCCAAACCAAATCTGGTATTTTGTGATCGCGCTTCAGCTGGAGCAAAACTACTCCGCCAGGGAGGATCTTTATATGAAAACCACTCCTTTGCCTTAAGTATGTCAGGTAATTTCTGTTTTCCCGGTCCCCAAAATTCTATTCTAATGCCTTTAACAGGCTCATCTGTCAAATAAACCCTTGCAATAAGAGAGACATCACCCTCAAATTCATGTTGCAATAAGTTTTCAATAATATACTCCGATGCCAGGCCTAATCTTCTTTTACCCCCAAACCAATCTCTCCACCATGATCTTATTTTCTCTTCTAAGTCATTTTCACCATTTGTAACTATTTCTTCAACATCCTTCAACACGCGACTAAGACTCTCAAAATTATTCGTAGAAACAAGACCATTACAAGAAAGATAATACCTCTCCGTACCATATTCTTTAAATGGAGGTCTTTTCTTTGGATCAGTACCTGTAGCTGATGACGAGTGGTCTTGGGACAATTCGTCATTCGCCCCCAACCTTTTGCCATTTTCAACCGCCGAAGACGCTGCGGCGGGTTTTGTGCTTTCTGCCACCGGCGAGCTGATTAACGATGGCCTTCGGTCAAATGGATCAGCATCATTTCTAAGATATTTTCTAAACATATCTGGCAAGTCAGAAATTAACTGTTTGCCGCTATGGGGATTATCTTTTAGGTAATTCTCAATATCCTCAAAGATACCTGTCAGAAAGCCGAAATCATCCAGGTCTCGTTCACGACTTCTAGAAAAATCATAAAAAACAGAACACATGTTCTTGGAGAATGCTTGTGATTCCTCAGAAACAGTTTCTATGTCTAATGCTGGATGTAAAAAGGCTTCACCATAATATGCAATTTGTCTAAGCCCTGTACCATGAGTACTGCAGCCCAGATCCAATAGGATTGCTTGCCCGGTATAAGCGTCTACAATGTAATCATCATAAAATCCTAAATCCCACACTACAAGGTTAATTTCTCCTTCATTCTTTATCTGTGCTTCTGATATTTCTGTTAGCGCGAGATATGCCTGCTTTAACAATTGGATTAACAAAAGCCCGCTTTCTTTATCCTGAGAGCTCAACAATTTTATCAACCTATCCCCCACACTTTCATTACCATAATAGGGCATTATTGTAACAGTATATTTTCCACCAAGCCCTGCAGAATTACGATCAAATATTTTATAATCAAGGATTGTTTTTACATGCCCCTCAGAATTGTTATGGGGTAGAAAATCTTCTAACTTCAATAACAAATTCAATTCCCGCATAAGATTCTCATTTGTTCTTTGCCTCTCTTCTTCCTGATCAACGCCACTAAATAGCATTTTCTCAACCTTGTCGCTTGAAATAGTTGGCACTTTAGTCAGGCTAACTGTCTTTATGACAACGGGATCACCAAAAACTTTATTTAACTTATCGCTATAGAGATAAGCTAAATAACTTGCCCTTACGTCAACATGGTAATCATGGAAATCTTTTAACAACAAATACTGCCGACCATTAATAGTTACTACGCTGGTTTCTTCAACGCGCAACTCACCGGTTGACAATGCTTCATTAACAGCTTCCAGCCTGTATTGTTTATATTTCTCAGGTATTGTTTTCTGCCGGGCCAAAGATTCTTCCATAGAAGAAGCCCAAAAACCAGTCTCCTCCCATTTTTCTTTATTAATAGCAGAAAAATTACGGGGCGGTACCGTTTTTTTCTTCACCGCCGAAGACGCTGCCTCAGGCGCCGTGGCGTTTGTGTCGCCGGTCACCGGTCGCCGGTCGCCTGTTATCGGTGAGCCAACAGAAATCTTCGTTTCAAAAGGAGAATTTCCAAGATTTACCTGTAGCGATTCTGTGTAATCAGTAACCGGTAAAATATTATTATTTGATTGAATTGCGGAAGATGTAATTTGCTGCAATGCTACTCCCCCACTCATATAACTCCTTATCACCTGTCCAGAAGGAGTATAGACTGTTTCTTTGGTGTTATATTCTCCTTTAGTGAAGGACTGTTGGTATTGGTTAAAGTAGTCTTGTTTGTTCCAGGGAGTTTTAGAGGTTAGGTTAGAGAGGTTTTTAGAGTCAATCAAATCAGGGACAGTCCCCTTCGGGGACAGTCCCTGCTGCTTAAATCTTGCCTTGAACCATTGAGCAAAGATTAGAGAGTAGTATACCTGTCTTAGGCTTGCATATCTTTTAGAGGAGTTTACCTCTTTAGTCAGTTTAGGGATGATTAGTTCTTTGAGTAGTTCTGTAGAGTAGGAGTTTAGTTCTTTAAGGCGTGGATCAGTGAAGGAGTAGTCTGTTGAACCAGGGACAGTCACCTTCGG